>NZ_KL544010.1:0-223207 GCF_000712165.1 Ureaplasma canigenitalium ATCC 51252
AAGTACTTCGTTAATTTGTTCATCAGTAATGTTGTCCCGTGGACCCTTGATGGTTGGGTTTAGGTATCCACCATCGGGATCGTAAGCATGAGGGAAGTGTTCATTGTTAGCATGGGAATTTTGACTTCTTACAATAATTCCTTCAGCTTTTAAATCAATCGTCTTAATCTTGTTTAAGATGTTTTTCTCCGGATCAATTTTATAGATGGTGACAGCAATTAAATCAAACCAACGTTCGTTCGCAATATAAGAACCGTATTTGTTATGAAGGTACCATTTAACAAGAGCACCACCGTTCGCATGAACGAGACCAGATATCTGGGTATCCTTGTACAGTTTTCGGTCAATCGTACTTTCGGCCTCGTATGTTCGTGTATCATTCCCGATTGGTCGTTGTTTTAGGGTAACGGTCACTCGGTAGTTCTTATTTAAGTTGGTAAACTCTCGTCCATTTTTATAGAGATAAATAGTAGTATTGTAAAACCCAGGACGAGAGCCGGATGCTGACTGACGACTTAGTTTAAAGTCTTTTCCGTAGTCAGTTACGATGTTAGTAGTAATCACATCAGAAGCGGTTATTTCCTCCGCTTCTCTACCCTTATCAAAGGTATTGAAGGTTGGTCGGTTTTCCTGTGGAGCTTGGATAGATTTACTATTTTCATCAGTATCTATTTGGTCATTAATACTAGGATCATCAACACATTCCAGTTTAACGACCTTATAGGTTACTCGGATTTTCATGGTATCAAAAGGAAAGTCGACACTTCCGTCTTCTTTGACCGTAGCTGGATCACTAGTGTAGGATGAAACATCACCAATCGAGTCTTTCTCCGCTTCCTCAACAAGGGAGATTTTAATCTGTTTCCCTTTGACTTTCATAGGGCTAGTAAATTTCATTCTTAGGAGTGAAACCGTCTTTCCGTTCATTCTTATCCGAATGATCGGTTTTTTAACTTTCCTAATGTAAAGAATTGTTTTACTTTCATCAGCATCGGTTGGTGGAGGAGCATCCTCTTCGGTTTCCACCGTAGGATCTTCAAGGTCAAGTTTACCGTTTAAATCTTCAGCATCAAGGTCTTTGTAGTCATCATCGACATCGGGAATCTGATTACTTGTTGATGAATCTAATTCCTTCTTGCTAGGTGGAACTGGAGTTTTGTCTTTTTCTACAATAATGGTTACAAGAACTAAACCATTAATTTTTTTAGTGATATAACATAATTAAAAGGAGCATAATAAGAAAAAAAAATAGCCGCTACCTTTGGTATCGGGATTATATCGTCAATGATTCCACTTTGGTTCTAATCTACAAGTAAGATTAAATTAAGAGTCTTTTTATGATCCAAAACGAAAAAATTAAAAAATTGCTACGATGTTCACTTGAGATAATTTTTATTAATATTGTTTTAGTCTTAATTCTTTCTCTTGCTCTAAAAGATATAAAAGTTAAAACAATTGATCCGAAATTTAGTCCCGACACACAATTTACACTAATATCTTATTGGGGATTCTTTCCACTTGGATACTACTATCTTGTTTTCTTTGCTTTCATTGCTATTTTATTACTATCCTTTATGATCAAGAACTATGTCACATATAAAGAACAGCATCAAATTTATTTTGTAATCACCATTTTATCCCTTCTTATTTTGATTTATCTTATCACGATTATTTCATATGTTGGTAGTCCTATTTATGTTTATCAAACACCGCTGTATGTAAGACATTCAGTTGGAAAAATCTTTATTACTCTTCTTTCAATAACCCCAGTTGTATTTACGATGATTGTTTATTGTATTGTAAGTAGTATATTAAAGAAGCATAATAGTAAAAAGCGAAATCCTGTTCATCATCAAGGTTCCTTTTTGACATTGAAATAAAATAGTAGATTCCTTTTATTAATAACAGTCTAGGATGAGAAACATTTTTCTCATCCTTTTTAGTTTTTGAATCCTTTCAGTGAATCAAACTTAAAGTAAATGCTATGTTTACCTAGAAAGATTTTTTAGCTTGATTTGAAGTTATTCTCATCCTAGACAAGAGATAGGTAAGGTCTCCAGGATGATTCTTTTTATCGTATGTCCTTTTTTAATGGTTAATAAATGCTTTAGAAGTAAGATTTTTTATCTCTTTGATAAAGATACTTCAATTATTTATGTATGAATAATTGATTGATATGGAAAGGTTTGATTTATGATAAAGAAAAGAATAAATATAATACGATTATATTAGTTAATGATAAAAAAACTAAGTATGATGCATTATCTAGGTTAAATAGTTTTATCTAATAAGAAGGAGTAAGGATGGAAAAGGAAACTATAAAGGAAAATAAAAAGGAAGAAGAGCGAGCAAAACTTCACAACCAAATTTGAAAAATCGCTGATACCCTACGTGGCGCTGTCGATGGATGAGATTTTAAACAGTATGTCCTTGTTACACTGTTTTATCGTTTTATTTCAGAAAATATTACCGAGTATATCAATAACCAAGAACACGAGGCTGGAAATACTGATTTTGATTACAAAGATATCGAAGACAGTCGTGTGTTAGATTCGGATTTTGTCAATTCGATTATTGATGAAAAAGGTTTTTTCATCAAACCGTCTTCATTATTCGTTAATGTAGTTAAGAATGGTGAAACAAATGAGAACCTAAATGAAACACTTGATAAAGTTTTCCGTGAAATTGAAGCATCTGCGATTGGTTCTCCTTCGGAAGAGGATTTCCGTGGACTTTTTAGTGATCTTGACACCAATAATAATCGTCTTGGAGCGACTGTTAACGAGCGAAATAAGAAATTACTTAACATTCTTACCCATATCGCAGATTTAAAACTTGGAAGCTATAAGGATAATACGATTGATGTCTTTGGTGATGCATACGAATACCTAATGGCTATGTATGCCTCAAGAGCTGGGAAATCAGGTGGTGAGTTTTTTACCCCACAAGAGGTCTCTGAACTACTTGCAAGACTTACCTTAATTGACTTTAATGATCCCAATAAAGGAGATAAGAAGAAAATTAATAAGGTGTACGATCCGTGCTGCGGTTCTGGTTCTTTACTTCTTAAGTATGCGAAAATCCTTGGTAAAGATAATGTTGAGGAATCCTTTAGTGGACAGGAAATTAACTTGACAACATATAACCTTGCACGGATTAATATGTTCCTTCATGACATTAATTATTCGAAGTTTAATATTCGTCTTGGTAACACCTTATTAAATCCGTTACATATGAATGAAAAACCATTTGACGCCATCGTTTCGAACCCCCCTACAGCATTAAATGGGATGGTGATACCAATCCGTTGCTTGCGAATGATGAGCGTTTTGCTGTCGCACCGCTTGCTCCTAAATCATATGCCGACTTTGCTTTCGTTCTTCATATGGTTAACCATCTTTCGTCTTCTGGAACAGCTGCTATTGTTTCCTTCCCTGGAACTCTTTACCGGGTTAATAAGAGTGAGAAGTTAATCCGGAAATATCTTGTTGAAAACATCAATATACTTGACACCGTTATTCAACTTCCAACTAATCTTTTTTTTGGAACTGAGATTTCGACATGTATTATTGTTCTAAGAAAAAACAAAAAGGATACCGGTGTCTTTTTTATTAATGCTCAAGATGAGTTTGTCAAAGAAACAAAAACAAATAAACTGACTCAAAAAAATATCGATAAAATCGTCGATGCTGTACGAAACAAAAACGATGTAGATAATTTTAGTCATTATGTTTCCCTTGAGGAAATAAAAGCTAACGATTTTAATTTATCAGTTAATCTTTATGTTTCAAGCGATGATGAAAAAGAACACATTAATATTAATGATTTAAATAGCAAACTTAAAGAAGTTGCGAAGAATATCAATGACCTTCGAGTAAGGATTGACGAAATTGTTGAGATGCTTGAAGGTAGAGAAGATGAGTAGTATAGAACTTTTGAAAAAAGTTAAAAATTTAGTAAGTACAAAGTTTGATTATCAAAAATTCAAATTATATGAAATAGTTAATTTTGATAAAAAGTTTAAGGATTTTAAACATCAAAAAAAAGAAGATATTCTCTCTTATAAACATATATCCAAAAATGAATTAACTCAATATCCACTAACACCTGATGGTGATGTAAGACTACTCTCAACTGGTCAATTCGATGGGTATACAAACTTTAAAGAAGACGATACTAACATTAATTTTGGAGAAATTATCACCATTCCTTCAGGTGGTTCAGCCATTATTAAATATCACAAAGGATATTTTATTGATAGTTTAAATATCCTTATGTCTTCAAAAGACAACAATCAACTTAATTTAAAATTCCTTTATTATTACCTTCTTAATAGCATTAATTTTATTCAAAATTGTTTTCGTGGTTCATCAATTCAGCATCCAGATATGTCTCAAATTTGTGAAATGATGGTTAATGTTCCTCCTCTTTCCATCCAAAATGAAATAGTAGAAATTTTGGATAAATTTACGGAACTTGAAAAGGAACTTGAAAAGGAACTTGAAAAGGAACTTGAACTACGTGACAAACAGTATAGTTACTACTTAAACAAAATCCTTGATTTTGATAACAATACTGATCTTTTAGACCGGATTTTAAAGTATTTACCGGAAGAGGGAAACTACCCAAATCCAATTATTGATCAAAATATAAATATGTTTTTTGAATTTATAAAGATCAAGGATATTGATTATATAAAATGCATTACTGCCAAAAAGAAAATCTTAAAAAACAAATACTTAAAAAATGGTAATTTTCCGGTTGTAGACCAAGGTGCAAATTATATTTCAGGATATACTAATGAAATTTCAGGAAATTTTGAAGAAGCTAAATATATTATCTTTGGTGATCATACAGAAATTTTTAAATACATAGATTTTCCGTTTTTTCAAGGTGCTGATGGTATTAAAGTATTAAAAGCCGATGAAACGAAAATAAACCCAAAATTTCTTTATTATGCTTTGATGAATTTTTATCAAAAAACAGGGAAATATGCAAGACATTTTCAAAAATTAATGGAAACTGAAATCCCAGTTGCTTCCCTTTCCATCCAGAACAAAATTGTTACTATTCTCGACCAGCTTGAAACTTATTCAAAAGACATCATCACTGGTCTCCCGCTTGAGATTAATCTAAGAAAGAAACAATACGAATATTATCAAAATATATTGTTAGACTTTGATAAGAATTCAAGCGGGGGGGGGGGGAATTAAATAATGCCTATCTAGAACTCCTTAATAAATTAACTATCCAACTCTCGTTATCTAATAGAGAAGTTAGACTTTATAAAATTGGTGAACTTTGCGATATCACTCGAGGAAAAGTTTACTCAAAACCTTACATCAAAGAAAATCCAGGTATTTTCCCAGTCTACTCATCACAAACATTAAATGATGGGGTTCTTGGAAAGATTAGCACTTATGATTTTGATGGTGAATATGTTACCTGAACAACTGATGGTTATGCTGGAACTGTGTTTTATAGGAATGGCAAGTTTTCGGTTACCAATGTTTGCGGAATACTGAAGATTAAGGACACTTCAGTTTTAAATGTAAAGTATTTATCCTATGTTGCCAAAATCGTTTTTCCTAAACTTGTTAATAAATCAAGTATTAATTCTAAATTAATGAGCAATGTAGTTGAAAACATTAAAATCCCCGTTCCTTCCCTTTCTATCCAAAACAAAATAGTTACTATTCTCGACCAACTTGAAACTTATTCAAAAGACATCACCACTGGTCTCCCGCTTGAGATTAATCTAAGAAAGAAACAGTACGAATCTTATCAAAGTCTGTTGTTAGACTTTGATAAGAATTCAAGCGGGGGGGGGCTATTAAATAATAAATATCTAAGTCTTATTGATGATTTATTATTTAAATTATCTAAAGATGAAATAACAATAGAAAACGGTAAAAGTAATCATATAAAAAATAATTTTACAGTTCAAAAACTTTACCAACTTGTTTATTTTGATAGACGTTTTAAAGGAATTGATAAGAATAAGCAAAAAACTATCTTTCCTTTTAAACACATTAAAAATGAAAAATTGAAACAATATCCAATAGACACAAATGGAACAGTTCGTCTTCTTTCGAGTGGTCAATTTGATGGATATACAACATATATCGATAGTGATAAAAACATTAACTACGGAGAAGTTGTATCGATTCCAACCGGGGGAAGGGCTTATCTTAAGTACCATAAAGGTTACTTTATCGATAGCAATAATATTCTTATGACATTAATTGACCCTTCTACAATCAATCTTAAATTTCTTTATTACTACTTATTAAATAGGATTGATATTATTAGCGAGTGTTATCGTGGAGCAAGTGTAAAACACCCAGATATGTCTCTTGTCCTTGAACTTGACATCATAGTTCCACCGATCACAGTACAAAAGCAGATTGTTTCTATTTTAGACAAGTTTAATAACTTTGTTAATGACCTTAAAAATGGGTTACCTAAATTGATTGATTTTTCTAAGTTACAATATAGTTATTATTTAAATAAAATATTTGATTTCAAATGCTAATTGAAAGGATTAATATGAAAGAGAAAACACCACTCGCTTGGAATGATTATTCTACTGTTGTTGCGGAATTTAAAAGTGATAGTACATTTCGTAATAATCGTCATTTTGAAACAGAAAGAGAACTTGAACAAGCTTTAATTGATCAATTAATTAGTCAAGGATACGAGTATCTTAGCATTAACCATATTGATGATTTAAAGATTAATTTAAGAAAACAAATTGAACGTTTAAATAATTATCGATTTAGTGAAGCTGAATATGAAACTTTTCTCTCTTCATACTTATTAAATAAAAATCAGAACTTAGCTGATTATTCCTTTAAAATTCAGAAAGATTATGTCTATAACTTAACTTTGGATAATGGTACTACAAAGAATATTAAGATTCTTGATAAGCAAAATATTCATAATAATTACTTACAGATTATTAACCAATATCGCTCCGTTAATGATGATAGTAAAACATCACACCGGTATGATGTGACGATTCTTGTTAATGGTATTCCCCTTGTTCATATTGAGTTAAAAAGAAGAGGTGTACATCTAAAGGAAGCTTTTAATCAAATTACACGTTATCGTGAATCTTTTGATCATCTTTTTTCTTATGTGCAGATTTTTGTAATCTCAAACGGTACTTATACTAAATATTATTCAAATACGACTCGAAAAAATTCGCTTGTAGGTGGGGTAAGTTCTTCTAATAATGCTCCAAATAATTTTAAATTTACGATGTATTGGTCTGATACCAAGAATAATTTGATTTTTGATTTAATTGATTTCGCATCAACTTTTTTAGCACGTCATACCATTTTAAATGTGCTTATTAAGTATTGTGTTCTAACAACAGAAAATAAACTGCTTGTCCTTCGACCATACCAGATTGTCGCAACTGAAAAGATTATTAATAAGATTACGACATCTTTGAATACTGGTCTTCAAGGTACCCGTGATGCAGGTGGTTACATTTGACACACAACTGGGTCAGGTAAAACCTTGACTTCGTTTAAGACATCGACTCTGGCACAAGAAAACCCTGATGTTGATAAGGTGCTTTTTGTTGTTGACCGGAAGGATCTTGACCACCAAACGATGCAGGAGTATAACCGTTATTGTGAAGATAGTGTTTTAGGGAGCAGAAACCAAGAACAATTAAAGAAGAATCTAGAAAGCAATGATGCTAGCAAAAAGGTGATTGTAACAACCATTCAAAAGTTAAATAACTTTATTGAAAATAACCCTAATCATCCTGTATATAACAAAAATGTTGTGTTAATTTTTGATGAATGTCACCGTTCGCAATTCGGGGAATTCCATAAAAAAATTACCAAAAAAGCATTTAATAAATATTTGCTTTTTGGTTTCACCGGAACACCTATTTTTGATGAAAATAGTAATGCTTCTTTAACCCAACATCTTTACCGAACAACAAAGGATGTCTTCGGAGCTTGTCTTCATACTTATACGATTGATAAAGCAGTCCGGGATGAGAATGTCCTTCCATTCCGGATTGAGTATGTTAATACCATCAAGGTGAAAGAGGACATCAAGGATAAGGAAGTTGCAAATATTATTACACTTGAAATCCTGGAGAATGAACAAAGAATAAAGTCAAATGTTCAATTTATCCTAAAGGATTATGACCGATTGACAAAAGCAGGATGTCCGTCTAAGACAACGAACATAGATAATGGTGAAAAAGTGCGGAGTGACCTTAATGGGTTTAATAGTATCCTAGCTTGTTCTTCGATTAAAGCAGCGAAGCTCTATTACGATGAATTTCGAAAGCAAATGAAGGATAACCCAAGTGGTAAACAACTTAAGATTGGTTTAATTTATAGTTATTCACCAAACGAAGGTGTTGATGATTGCGATATTCTTGATGATGAAAATAACGAAGATACAAGTAATTTGAATAGTTCAGATCGTGCTTTTCTTCAAGGTGCGATTAATGACTACAACTCGATGTTTAACACTTCTTATTCAACCAATGGTGAAAATTTTAATGGTTATTATAAAGACTTTAGTCTACGACTAAAGAAACGTCAGCTTGATCTTGCAATTGTTGTTAATATGTTTTTGACCGGGTTTGACTCACCCACATTAAATACCCTTTGGTTAGACAAACGTCTTAATTATCACGGTTTATTGCAAGCGATGTCTCGAACAAACCGGATACTAAACGAAGTTAAGTCTAATGGAAATGTTGTTTGTTTTGCCACATCTGAGGAAATTGTTAATAATACTATTCAAATGTTTACCAACCCTGATAATCTTGATACAGCAATTATCGTTTTAAGAAACTTTAATGATTATTATAATGGCTACCATGACGAGTTTGGTCACTATGTTAAAGGGTATAAGGAACTTGTTGATGAGTTAAGACTTCGTTTCAATGATCACATTTATTATCATTGAAACGGGGAGAAGGATGAAAAAGCATTTGTCCAACTCTTTAGTGAGATTCTTCGATACCGTAACTTATTGTCACAGTTTATTGAGTTTGAGAACGACCAATACCTTCCTGACTCGAGGCTACAAGACTATAAGAGTACTTACCTTGAATTGCACCAGAAATATCGGGGAGCAAAACATCCTGGTCGCGAGAGTGTGATTGATGATGTTGTTTTTGAGCTTGAACTAATTAAGTCTGTCGACATTAATATAGACTATATTATTAATATCATGAAGGGACAAGTAGAGAAACAAGAAAATATTGATATCACTTTATTTATTCCAATGTATATTAATTCAAGTCCTTCTCTTCGATCAAAAAAGGATCTGATTGAGCGTTTTTTACACCAGGTTAACACTATGAAGGAAGAAGACGCTAGCTTGCTTTATGAGTACTGAAATAAATTCATACTTGAAGAAAAAACAAGTGAACTAAGTATGATTGTTAAGGAACTTGACCTAAGAGAAGAGGAGACCAAGAAGTTCGTTGAGAAACAGTTTATGTCAGGTACCTTTAATGAGTATGGGACTGATATTACTAAAGTGATTAAACCAGTTAGTCGTATAGCAAAAGATGGTGAGGAACGAAGTCCATGAGTAACGAAAAAAGAGAAAACGATTGATAAATTAAAAGATTACTTTGAGAAGTATTATAGTTAGTACTCAACTTTATAGAGAAAAAAGTATTTCCGCACCTTTTAAAAAGGAGTTAGGAAATACTTTTTTTATTTAATGTTTAACACTAAATGTTCTTTTAGGAGTTTCAATTTTAGTTTGTTATTAAGAAGGAGCGAGTTTAAAAAATCATGCTGAGAAATGTCTCTTTGATTTCTTTTCATCTTTTTTATTTTCTTTATTTCAGTTTGGTATTGAAGGTATGTTCATCCGTTATAAGTAAAAGTTTTTCTTTGTTTTAGATACTTATTAAGCTTAAGGAACTCAAAGAAGAAAACAGGGATGATAAAGAAAATGTAAGGAAGGACATTAAGTCAGTTATACTCCTTCATCGTATATGGTGACATATTAAAGATGCTATTAACAACAGGGGTATATGTGACAAAGGCAATGAGAAGAAGTGAGACAATGAAACTTATGTAAACAAAGCGACTTTCTTTTATTTTGTCGTAAATAATACTATGGTTTGTTCGAAGGGAAATAGCATTAAAAGATAGTGATAATCCCATAAACATAAAGGATAAGGTTGATCCTTCACGAGCATACTGTTCGATTAGTTCAATTTGTTCCTTGAGATGAATCGTTGGTGTTAATTTGTATGCTTCTTTTAGTAATGGTAAGGAGTTGAATAATTCACGCATTTTGTGGAAATCAAAAGCGAGTTGTGCACTTGATCCAAGGTAGAAGAGAAGAATTGATGTCATCCCGATGAAGAATCCGAGCAATAAAATTTTCAACCACATTCTTCAATCGACGATGTGAGCGTTTTTTGGTAGCGGCTTATTGCTCATTAGGTTTGAACTATTGAAGTTAAGACCGAGCGCAATCCCTGGTAATGTTTCTGAGATTACATTGATTCATAAAATTTGAAGACTTTGGTGTGGATTTATCCCAAGAATTAAAATTCCAAAAAAGAGTGAGATAAGACCAGCGAAGTTGGTTGTTAATAAAAGACAAATTACCCGTTTAATGCTGTCCATTACCTTTCGACCGATATCAACGGCATGGACAATGGTTGCGAAATTATCATTGGTAAGAATAAGGTCAGCCGCATTCTTGCTGACATCAGTTCCGGTTATCCCCATCGCACACCCAAGGTCAGCTTGTTTAAGTGCAGGAGCATCGTTTACTCCATCCCCGGTCATTGAGACAATTTTATTCTTATTTTGTCATGCTTTTACAATACGGATTTTGTCAAAAGGACTAACACGGGCATAAACCGCAAGATGTTCGATTTTTTCATTTAGCTCTTCGTCACTAAGTTTGTTCAATTCAACTCCGGTAATTGCTTCATCTTTGCTCTCAAGAATATTTAACTGACGACCGATGGCGACCGCAGTATTTAAGTGATCTCCGGTAATCATAACAGGTTTAATTCCCGCTTCCATAGCGACTCGGACAGCTTCGACAGCCTCTTCTCTTAATGGATCGATAATAGCGATGAGACCAAGGAAAGAAAGACTATCTTCTTTGATTGTTGATAGATTATTGATTTCATCTTTTGTTAAGTTTTTGTATGCAACCCCAAGGACACGATAAGCTTGATTACTATATGTGTGGTTAGCTTCGATGACATCGTTATTAAATCCGGAAATGACCCTTTGTTCTAAGGAATCAATAGCCCCTTTGGTAATCATAAGGTATTGGTCGTTTTTCTTAACTACAACACTCATTAACTTTCGTTCACTATCAAACGGAAGTTCAAGAAGACGCTGGTATTCAATATCTAAATCTCTCTTATCAATGTTATTTTTAAATAGTGCTTCGACGATTGATGTTTCCGTTGGATCACCTACAAAAACAAGATTGTTGTCTAAATTAATATTAATTCCAACATTAGTGTCTATTGACCCATAGGTTAGTAATTTAATTGCCCTAGTATCTGTAAGATCAGTTAGCATCCCATTTTGATAAACAGAAACAACGGTCATCTTATTTTGAGTAAGAGTTCCGGTTTTATCTGAACAAATAACATTTGCACCACCAAGTGTTTCAACAGCAGGTAGGTGTTTGATTAAAGCATGATGTTTTGCTAATTTCTTAGCGCCATAGCTAAGAATAATGGAAATAACAGCGACAAGACCTTCTGGAATAGCAGCAATAGAAAGACTAATTGCAATAATTAAAGCAGGATGTCAAGCCTGTCCCCAGTCACCGTTTCCGATAAGGAAGATATAAATGAAGAAAACAGCAATACAAAGCATAGCTGCAAAAGCACCAATAATCTTTGAAAGTTTTCCAATCTTCTTCTGAAGTGGAGTTTTTTCATTTTTTACATCATTAATACTTTTTTGAATCAAACCAACTTGGGTTTCGTTTCCGATGGCGGTCACAATCGCTCTTCCGGTACCATTAACAACAAGAGAACCGGAAAAAACTCGTTGAATTTGGTCGCCAAGGGGAAGGTTTAAATCGACTTCCTTCGTGTGATCCTTAATGACATTCGTACTCTCACCAGTTATGATTGATTCGTTAATTTCTAGATTACTACTATTAAAAAGTAGTGCATCAGCTGGGATTATGTCTCCAGCTTCAATGACGATTATGTCTCCGATGGTAACATCTTCACTATCTATGATGATTGTTTGTCCGTCTCTTATGACTCGAGCTTTTGGACTTGCGAGTTTCATAAGAGCTTCTGCTTCTTTTTCTGCTTTACACTCCTGGACAGCACCGAAGATGGTATTTGAGAAAAGAATGAACATAATTACCCCAAATTCAGCATATTGAACCGCAAGTTCAATAGTCTCCTCTGGTGGGTATGCAATGACTAACACAAGGGTAATAACACCAGCGATAATCAAAAGAAAAATCATTGGGTCAAGGAACTGTTTTAGGAATTTAACGAAACCAGACTCTCGCTTTTTTTCTTTGATTTTGTTCTTACCAAACCTAGTTTGGTTCAAAGAAACTTCATCAGACGACAGACCTTTTTCCTTGTCTGTCTTGTAGAGATGAAGACCTTTATTGTTTTCATTATTGTTTACGGTGTTCAAAATCAAACCTCATTAACTGATATAAGAATTTATTATAATTTATATAAAAATTTTTTTAAAATCTTGTTATTTTTTTCATTTATAATTAAATAATATTAAGGAAGTTTATTATGTCATTTTTATCATTTTCACAAGTAACATCTTTTCTCTATGCAGCCGCTGAGGATATCGAGAAAATTAAACAGGAAGCCATCGCTGATGCTGAAAACACCTTTCAACCTACCATCATTGGTCTTGCTGTTGGAATTGTTTTATTCTTAATCGCTGGGCTTGTGATTGGTTATTTTGTTGCTGTCAAACTTTTTAAATCGCAATTGAAAAAGAATCCTCCTATTTCAAAGGATACGATAAGAATGATTTACAACCAAGTTGGTCGTAAACCAACTGAGGCGCAGGTTAATGAAATTTACCACCGGGCAACGAAGGGGACCAAATAAAAACGCTTGACGGCGTTTTTTCTTTAATTATGGCGAAATTTCTTAAATCAGCATCGAATGAAACTCATTTTTATACCGATAGGACACCAGAGATTTGTTTTATTGGACGGAGTAATGTTGGTAAGTCTTCCTTGATCAATGCTCTCGCTGCTTCAAATATTGCAAAGACATCTAACACTCCTGGTCGAACACAATTAATCAACTTTTTTCAATTTGACCACTTTCGACTAGTTGATCTCCCTGGATACGGGTTTGCGAAAGTTAACAAACAAAAGAAGGATGAACTAACAAGAATCATCGAAACATACCTGACCAAGAGTCCTAATTTGATTGCGGTTTTTCAACTCGTTGACATTAATGTAATCACCGATATTGACCAGGAGATGAGTCGTTTTTTTCAACACCAGAACTACCTTCATTATGTCATCTTAAATAAGATTGATAAAACTAATAAATCTTATTTTGATAATAATAAAATAAAGATTGCAAAGGCACTTAATGTCTCACTTGACCAGTTAATTTATTGCTCAACAAAAACTAAGGTCAATATTGATTTAATTAAGAAAGTAATGAAGAAAGTTGCCCTTGATTGACGGGTGAAAGAAGAGAAAAAAGAAGAAGGAGAAGGAAAACAATGGAGAAGAAATACAACCACAAACAGATGAGTTTAAATAAGGTGGATCTTTGAACTAACCTAAAACTTTTTAGTCCAGATATTGATAGTGATAAACCACCCTTTGTCATTACTCTTCCCCCACCGAATGTGACAGGTCACCTTCATATTGGTCATGCATATGGTTTTAGTCTTCCTGACCTTCTTGTTCGTTATAAGAAACTTAAGGGGTATGATGCTTTTATTATTCCTGGAAGCGATCATGCTGGGATAGCGACTCAAACTAAGTTTGAAAAGGTGCTAAAGGAAACAAAGAACCTAAGAAAAGATGATTTACCGAAGGAAGAGTTCCTTCGTCTTCTTTCGAATTGAAAGAACGAACAAGAAGAGTATATTAAGAAACAATTTAAAGGTATTGGTCTTGCTTTTGATTACCACCACTACCTTTTTACACTTGATCAGTATGTAAGAGATCAAGTGAAAAAGATTTTTGTCAAAATGTACGATGATGGTCTTATTTACCGTGCACTTAAACTTGTTAACTGGGACATTAAACTTAAGACAGCAATTTCAAATATTGAAGTCATCCACAAGGATGTTAATCAAAAACTTTACCATATTAAATACTTTACCGAAGATCAAAAAAACTTCGTTATAGTCGCAACAACAAGACCTGAAACAATGTTTGGAGATCGATATCTTGTTGTAAATCCAACTGATCAGCGTTATCAAAACATCCACGATAAAATCTTTATCAACCCAGTTAATGGGGAAAGAATGAAGGTCATCCTTGATGACTACATTGACATTACTTTTGGTACAGGAGTAATGAAATGCACTCCAGCGCACGATTTTAATGATGATTTACTCGCGAAGAAGCACCATCTTGAATACATCAACATTATGAATGAAGACGGTACTCTTAATGAATATGCTGGTAAGTACAAAGGTCTTGATCGATTAGTTGCACGGAAAAATATTGTTGAAGAACTTGAAGCAAATGGCTATATTGTTAAGATTGAAGAGACTGTATCACCGGTTGGGTTTAGTGAACGAACTGATGAAGTTGTTGAACCGTATCTTTCAACTCAATGATTCATTAAGATGGATAATTTAAAGAAAGAAACAATCAATATCCAAAAGAACGAAAAAAAGAAAGCGAATTTTTATCCCAACCGTTTCGATACTCAACTTCTTAACTTCCTTGAGAATACTGACGATTGATGTATTTCACGACAACTTGTGTGAGGACACGAAATTCCAGCTTGACATCATAAGGTAACGAAAGAAGTTTATGTTGGTGTAAATCCACCAGCTGACATCGAAAATTACATTAAAGATGAGAGTGTTCTTGACACTTGATTCTCAAGTGGGATTTGACCGTTATTTTGTAGTAAATATATGAAGGATGATAAGTTCTTTCATCGTTACTTTCCGAACCAATGTATGGTGACTGGTTCTGATATTCTTTTCTTCTGAGTTAGTCGAATGCTTAACTTTAGTGTTTATTTGACAGGACAAAAACCATTTAATGATATTTTAATTCACGGTTTAATTCGTGACTCAATTGGTCGAAAAATGTCAAAATCATTAAACAATGGAGTCGACCCATTTGACATCATTGAACAACACGGTCTTGACTCAATGCGTTGATTCTTTTACTCATCATCAACGATTGGAGAAGACCTTAATTACAATGAAGAAAAAATTAGAAGTGCTTCTAATTTTATGAACAAGTTCTACAACATAGCACTTTTTGTAAACGAGAATACGAGTAATGAAGATCAATTTCAGTTTGATCAGATTAAGCACCCAATTAATGCTTATATCCTTAATCGTTTCCAGAGTATTTACGAGACCATTTCATACAATCTTGATAAGTACAACATTAATGTTGCGACTAAAATTTTCTATGATTTTGTTTATGATGATTTTGCCTCATTCTACCTTGAACTAACGAAGATACTTAACCTTGATGATCAATATCAAAAGGAAACGAGAGCTACTCTCAGATTTGTTTTCCTTCAAATGTTGATTCTTTTCCATCCCTTCTGTCCGATGATTACAGAAGAACTTTATTTGAATATTTTTAAGATAAAGGATTCGATTCTTCTTCACTCATATCCATCTTATCAAACTCTTCCTGTTTCAAGTTTTCCGCTTGACTTGAAGGAACTTATTACTAAGATTCGAGTTCTACGAAAAGAACAGGATATTAGTAATAAAGTACAACTTATTTTTAGTTTTAAAGATGATGAAATAATGAACGATAACATCCTTTCGCTTTATAATCAACTACTGAAAATAGTGAATGCGGTCTTAACAACTGAACCGATCAAGAATAGCAATCTGGAACTAATTTTTAAAGGGATTAAACTTAAGACATTTTACGAAAAAAACATTAATATCGACGAGTTAAAACAAAGGTTAGTTGACCGTCTTAAAGTTGTTGAAGCCGAAATTGAAAGAGCGAATGCTCTTCTTCTTAATCAAAATTTTATTAATAAAGCAAAAGACTTCTTAATTAAAAAAGAGAAGGATAAATTGTCTTCTTATGAAAAGGAGAGGGAAACTCTTCTCTCATCTATTAAGGAATACGAAAAATAAAATATGATTCACGTTGTCCTTTTTCAACCAGAAATTGTCCTTAATGTAGGCAACATTTCCCGGATTACTATCGGATTTAATTGTAAACTGCACCTTATTCGTCCTTACGGATTTATTTTTGATAAAGACCGTTTTGACAAGGATTTCATAAGAAGTTCTGCGAACCATTTTGATGTTAATAGTATTTTTCAATATAACGATTTTGATGAATTTATAATGAAAAATAATATTAGTCCTTGTCAACTTTACTTGTATACTCGATACGGATCAAGAACACCAGCTGATTTTCAATATCCAGATTATAAAGACAATGATATTTACCTTGTTTTTGGGAAAGAATCAACAGGTATTGACCACGATATTTTAAGACTCTATCAAGACCGATGAGTACGAGTTCCAATGTCTTTTAACCTACGGAGCATGAATATTGGAAACACGGTTGCAATTGCTGTATATGAAGTTCTTCGTCAACATCGATTCAATGACCTTCTAAAGTTTGAACCACATAAGGATTTTGATTAATGAGATTAAGAAACAATAAAAATGCGAAACCGGTGCTTGAAAAAGCGGATCGTTATGTTATCAATGATTTATCATTACTCCACAATTTAAATTGTTTATTTAATAATCAAAATAAAGTTTTGGAAATTGAGATTGGAATGGGAAAAGGTGATTTTATCATTCAAAAAGCAACGATTAATCCAAATATCAATTACATCGGAATTGAAAAATTTCCAACCGTAATGTTGATTGCATATAAAAAGTTACTAAAACAAAATCTCAACAACATTCTTCTTCTTTCCCTTGATGCAGAACAACTACCACTTTACTTCTCCCCTTCATCAATTGACAAAATTTATTTAAATTTTAGTGATCCATGACCTAAGAAGAGACACACGAAAAAACGTCTTACTAATCCAAGGTTTTTAGAAGTTTATCATTCTTTACTAAAAGAGAATGGTCTAATTGAATTTAAGACTGATAACGATAGTTTGTTTGAATATACAATTAATGATGTTTTAACGGAGGATAAGGAAACTTATCACATTCATTATTTAACCTATGATCTTTATAAGGATATTAATAATCCGAATTTAATTAACAATGTTCAAACCGAATATGAGAAGAAATTTGTAGCACAAAATGTCGCGATTAAAAAAGTAGTTTTTAGTTTTACAAAAAGTTTTTAATGATGATTAGGTTCAGTAAATAGTTATAATATGTCATATTAGTGTCATATATGAATTATTCAGTTGTTATTAAAAATTTAAGAAAAAAACTTTTTCTTTCACAAAAGGATATTGCTAATATCCTTGGTGTTAAGTATGAAACAATTAATCGATGAGAAAACCATAAATTTTCCCCTACCATCAAACTTAAAAAGAAAATTAATGATTTTTTATTCAGTAAAAATTTAATTATTGACGATACGAATGAAATAAAGGTTAATAAAAATATTCAAATCAACAAGGACAACTATGAGAGTAACTATGAGTGTAACTATGACTATATTGCAAATAAAAGTTTGAACGAAATTTTTTCTTTTTATAACGACTTAAATAAGGAAACTTATCATTTTAAATCAACCGATGATATTTCAACACCAATGTTATGTGTAAAAAAGATGATAGATTATGTTCCGAGTGAACTCTGGGAAAGAAAAAATCATAAAATACTTGATCCTTGCTGTGGTAATGGCAATTTCGGCGCATACTGTTTGACTAAAACAAATAACGATCATATTTTTTACAATGAACTAAATGAAGTTAGATTTAAAAACTGCAAAAAACTATTGAATCCTAAAAATATTAATTGTGGTGATTTTTTTAATTTACCAAAAAATTTTAATTTGCAATACGACCTTATTATGGCCAATCCTCCATACTCTGGAGGAGGAAATAAAAACCAAAGCTTGTCTAATAAATTTATTTTTCATTCGATTGACTTATTAAAAAATGGCGGCTATCTTTGTTTTGTCACACCTAATAATTGAATGACATATAACAATAATAATGAGACATTACATAAACTTTTAAATAATGGTAGTTTTTTGGTTATTGACAACGATGTTAAGAAGTATTTCACTGGTGTTGGTTCTTCTTTTACAGTCTTTGTTTGACAAAAAGGTGTTTTTGATAACAAAACAAAAGTTATTAATAATTACTTAATTAAAGATATACAGGAAAATGTGTCAATTTCTAAAGAACTAAAATTTATTCCTCTTTACATTAGCCAAACTATTTTAGACATTATTCTTAAAATGATTACTGATAAAGTTAATAAATTTACTTATCGTTGTGATTTACACAACTTTACTCGTAAGGATTTACTTAGTGATATCAAAGATAATGAATTTCAATATGAGACCATTCATACTGCGAAAAAAACAAGATACTCGAAGATTAAACAAGATATTTTTGACCAGTGGTTAATTATTGTTCCGTTGTCAACTTATTATATTCCTTACATTAAAACGAAGGTAAATACTACTCAATCAGTTGGTTATTTTGCTTTTAACAAAAAGAATGAAGCTGTAAATTTTCTTGAAATTATTATCCAACCAGTTTACAAATTAATTGTTCATCTTACTAGATATGGAAACTTTAATAACATAATGGTAATGAAGCACCTTAGATACGGAGAAAATGTTAAGTTGAAAATGAAAGAAAAAAAGGAAATTGAAAAACTAACATCATTAATTAAGTATTAATTCTTTGATGTAGCATTAGCTTGAATGTTAGCAAGCGGTCTTTTTTTAAATTGTTCTATAAATTTATTCACCATTATATCTTCTACAGCGAGTGATTTAGGTGATGCGAAAGGTGTTGATGTTTCATTACATCATGTAAGGATATATGGTTCATCACTGCAATCGAAAATATAAAGATGGAATGTTAATCTAGTAGTTACCATAGATTGTAGCATCTTAATATTAGTTGTCGATGCTGTTCGTCAGTTGTTAACAACTCCGCAATTGTACGAATTTAATCGAAGTTTAAATGTGGTTCTTGTTTGACCGAATTTGACAATGTAATCAGTGTCATCAATAAATGCTGTAATAATATATGCAACTCCTAATGATTCTTCAAAAATTTTGATTGCGTTCTGATTGACAAAATTAGTTGCAATAATCTTTTCATTATCACGTTTTTCATCCATAATCATTAACGGTTTGGCCTTTAAATCGCAAATATATTTAAAGTCCATTTTACCTTCGAAAGAAAACTCGAGAAGGGTAGGTTGTTCAAGTATTTCTTCAATCGTAAAAGGACGATCGTTTTTATTGACTAGACTAAAAACACTATTTAAAGCTTGAACATATTCCTTGCCCATTTTTGAGATGTAGATATTATCAGTGAAGTCACATAATGCTTTTAAATGTTCTAGATTTTTCTTATTCTTCATTTTTATTTTTCTTTCAGTCTTATCAAAACTAGTTGTTATTTTATATATTAGTTGTAATTTTAAAAAAATTAGTTAACTAATGTTTTTACTTAAACAAATGCCCAACATTTGTTATAATAATATAAATATGTAAATAATCTGGCGGTTATGGTGAAGTTGGTTAACACGCCTGACTGTGACTCAGGTATTCGCGGGTTCAAGTCCCGTTAATCGCCCCATTTAATAAAGAGCAAATTAAAGACGGTCTATACCGTCTTTTTCTTTTCTAAATCAAGCTTAAAATAATCATTGATGTAATTTTTAGTTTAAAAGTCTATTAAACTAATATCGAGAAGAAATTCTTTGATTCCTAAGTAAAGAATACCGTTCTCATCATACCTTGGAATAATACTGTCCTTAACGATAACAATTTTTTTGAATGAATCGTTAATTTTTAATAATGAGTTAATTTCTTGTTCTCTCTTTTCGTTATTATCAATATTCAGTGCTGATTGAATATAATACTTTTTTTGTCCTTTATTAATAATGAAGTCCACTTCCAGTTGCACCTTTTTTCGTTGTTCGCCCTCTTTTCTTTCGTATTCAACAAGACCGACATCGACATTGTAGTCATACCTTTTTAGTTCGTTATAAATGATATTTTCCATAATGTGGTTAATTTCGATTTGTCTAAAATTAAGTCTTGCATTTCTAAGACCGATATCAGAAAAATAAAATTTACTTGGTGTATTAAAATATCTCCCACCCTTAACATCGTAACGGTGTGCTTGATAAAGAACATAAGCATCCTTAAAATAAGAAAGATAATTGCTTATGGTGTTTGATGCGATTTTGATTTTATTGGTTGAAAGAAAGCGATAGGCAAGTTTAGTTGGATTGGTTAATGAACCAATTGATGAAGCAATAAAGTTAATTAGGATGTCAAGTAGTATACCATTGCCTTGGATTTTATTTCTTTCGAGGATATCCTTTATATAAGTTTCAGCAAATAAGTCTTTAAGATAACGACCTTTTTCCTCATCTGTTTTAAGATTATAAATATATGGCATTCCACCATATATTGTATAGAAGTCAAATGCTTTATCTTTATCAGGAAAAAGTGATGTAATTTCCTTGAAACAAAGGGGAAGAATATGGATTTCATCACCACGGTCTCTAAACTGGGTTAAGATGTCAAAAGATAGCATTCGTGAATTACTACCAGTTACATAAATATCTAGATTTTCGTTTTTCATTAAACCGAGCAAAACATCAACGAAAGTGATTTGCTCTCCTTTGTCGGTATATGGATTCTTAATACTATCTGCTAATTGGATTTCGTCAATTAAAATGTAATATTGCTTTGTTTTATCGTTGCATTTATTTTTGATGTACTCGTTCAGTTTAAAAGGATTTCGGTATTCAATATTATCGATTTCATCGAGAGAAATACTAATTATCTGTTCATTTTTTATTCCAGATGAAATTAGGTAATCCTTAAATAGGTTAAAAAGTAGATACGACTTACCACATCGTCTTATTCCGGTGATGATTTTTATTCGTTTATTCCCCATTTTACTAATGATTTTATTTAAATAAAAGTCTCGTTTAATTACCATACTTCATCCCATGTTAAATTTAGGTGGAAATCCAACCTTTTATTAAATGATTTTACCATACAACAAAACGATTGAAAATGTTCTTGTTTATGAAAAGAAAGAAGAACACTGCAAAAAATTTTTTCTTTTGATGAAGAAATAACTCACAAAGGTGAGGGAAGAAATGAAGATAGATACCGAGCAATCACTTCGTTATTTACAACAAATAGTGCATTGACTTCGACTTGAAAAATCTTCATTAGATTATAAAGTTAATTAAGAAATGGAATGTCGACTAAATTGGGTAATAATGGTTTACTTTTTCCGCCATCTTTATTTTCATATACCATATGTTATCAACTTAATTTATACCTTAATGCACTTAATTTTTAGTTTATAAATAGCGATTTTAATTAGTAGTATATGATATTAAAGAATATAATTATGCTTAATGCTTAACCATAATATTCTTTATATATTGCTCCATAAATTTATAATCTGGATTCCCATTATTATCAGTAGGTAAACGCACGAATTCATTTTCAAAATTTCATACATTTCCGTGGCCATATTTTTTATATCATTCAACACTACAGCACTTAGCAATAAACAATCCAGTATATATATTCATTTTAAAGTTAATTGGTTCAAGCACTCTAATTGTGTTAGAAGCACAAAAATCATAGCTTTTAGGATAAGTAATACCAGAACCACCGTCACCTTGAGTCACGACAGCTAATAAAACATTGTCTTCGTCACATTTAAAAACTTTATTTGGGTGAGATTTAAATCCAGCAATTCCCTCGTTGATCTTTTTAGCTGAAACAAAAATGGTTCCGCTTCCGTCATTGATGCTATTTTTTTCTTTACCAGAAGAAAGATTCTTAAATATTTTTCTTATCTCAAAACTTTTTCAGTTACTATTATCAAGACCTTCTACATCGTTATTAATTTTATATTTAATTTCATCCTTAATACCGTTAAGCAAAAGGGAAGAACAGTAACTTCTAACTTCTTGTGTAAAGGTTATTTTTCCGTTTTTCTTTTCGAAGAAAAACAAATCAGAATCAGTGATTTTGACATTATTAAAATTGTCAAATTTAAATTCAACATTGTTAGTTTTAATACGTCCGTGTTGTCCCCTTCTTAGTTCATAACCGTCATTTTCAAAATTATATGATTTAATATAATCTTCATTGTTATGTGGGGAATGTGCCTCGAAAACAACAATGCCAGTCCAAACAGCGGCAGATGGAAGAAACACCTGTCGATTTAATTTAACGATTGACCTAATTTTATGTTTATTTAAAATTTGATGATTTTTTAATTCGCTAATTACGGTTAGGGGAATGATAGAAGCAACCAACCCTCCTTTTTGACAATTATCTAAAGCGGCTTCGACATAATCTAATTCAGGAGTTGACTGTGAAAATGGTGGGTTCATTAGCACTTTATTATAAGTAGAGTTGATTAAAGGTAGCTTAGAAAAACAGCTATCTTTGTATATTTGCGATGAACCATCACCGTGAAGTAACATGTTAATGCAAGCTAAAGTTGAATTAAAAGAATCGATTTCAATACCAATTATTTGTCTCTCTTTGATTCTTTTCTTCTTATCAAGATCATCAGTTTGGTTTATCATCTCAAACATTGCATTAGTTAGAAATGTTCCACTACCACATGTTGGATCTAGTACAGTGTCGTTATGGTTTAAATTTATTAATTTAATCATAACTTCAGCAATATGATCAGGGGTAAAGACTTCCCCCTTTTCTTGGCTATCTGATGAATTTCATCTTCTAAAAACTTTTAGGAAAGCATTCATTGTGTCTTTCCCGCTGCGTTCACTAACATTAATAAAATTATAAGTATTAGAAATGATTTTAACGATTTCAACAAGATGTTTATTATCTGCTCTTTGCAGTGTATCGTCATCGAAAATTGATTTTAAAAAAGTCTTTTTTTCCTTCTTTGAAATTGGTTCGTCTTCAATAACTTTTTCTATTCCATCTTTAATAGAATTAAGTAGACTGGTGGTGCTACTATCGATATTAATTTCGTACTTATATTTAAAACAAAGCATAACTGCTCCTATAAAAGGAACGTTATATTGTTTGTTAATTCCACTATTTCTAAATCGGTTTGCTAATATTTTTGCATTTTTACTAACAACGTCAGGAAGTGTTATCTTATTTGGAAAATAAGTTTCTACATAGTAACTTGCATGCTTTATTTCTGTTTCGAGTTCTATTAATTTCCCTTTAACATAGCATTGAAAAACATTGCCATTATATTTAAAACCAATAAAGTTAGGATTTGCCTCCTGCTTCATATAGTCCTCTAACTGTCCGGTAAATTTTTTTCCCTCAGCTTTAGCATCAAGGATGAATGTAGTACCATCAAGAAAATAATATCCATCAGGTTTTTTAGACATTTTTTCCTTATTTTTATATATAAAAACAGTTCCATCAGTTTGATTGTTAAGTCCTATTTTATGAGTAAAATCCGATACAACTTCGTACTCATTTTTCATTTTTACCATTCCTACCTAATTCGACTTTTGTAATGATATTTTACCTATTTATGACAAACTTTAATTTTCTAATTAAAAACCGTTGTTAACCAAGATGAGAATTTAATTACTTTTTAAAAAAATTGCATACTTTTAAAAGTGGTGCATCGCCTTAAAATTTAGGTTTTATATCTTTTTATAAAATGAAATAACAGATTTAACTTTTTATTTTTAAAAAAAATTTAAGAAAAATAAATCCAAAGTTACCTTTTTTTAGTTACCATTAAATAACTATGATGAGAGAAAACATTAAGCTTTATTTTAAGA
This sequence comes from Ureaplasma canigenitalium ATCC 51252, assembly GCF_000712165.1. Taxonomy (GTDB): domain Bacteria; phylum Bacillota_I; class Bacilli_A; order Mycoplasmatales; family Mycoplasmoidaceae; genus Ureaplasma; species Ureaplasma canigenitalium. Next base: position 24,135 of record NZ_KL544010.1, read on the forward strand.
CATTTCACAAGAGTCCTTCGACTAGTATTTTTAACTTAACTTTAAGTGGTGTGTTCATTGCTATTTTTATCATTGCTCGAGCAATTACAAAGTATTTTGACTTTTTAAATGGGTATAGTTGACAACTGCAGATGGCCGTTTTTTCACTTGCTTTAATCTTTATCCCGAATTTTTATTACAAACTAATGTTTTTCATCATTACCCCTTTTGTAGTGCTTATTTTTGGTTTTTCATCAGAGATTTTTTTCGGTTACATTCTGCCGCACTACGCTTTTTTCCCTTTGCTTTTTCTTGATCTTATTTTTTATGTTAGCCTTTTTAAAAGGGATTTTAGACAAAAAATTAAGATTATTATTATGGTAATAATGACCATTGCTTTATCTTTTTTCTCTTATATTGGTGTCCATTTAAGTTATAGTATCCAAGGAGTTTTATACTACAAAGTAGTCTGGTCTTTCTCACTTGCTTTTAATGCCCTTGTTAGCTATATATCTTTCATTCTTAATAGTGTTGTGATTGCATTTGTGCTTCCAGGATTATTTTTTCTTCGAAAAAAATATCTTTATTATTATCAACTTAATTACTAATTAAGAGTTGTTAAATCTATGTTTGATTGCCGGAATTGTTCTTTGTCCTTGAAGTATTTTTTTAATTCCCGATCGATGATTTTTGGGTTAAGATCAACGATTCTAAATTCAACCTGATTAAGGAAAAGAAGCAACTTAATGACTCTTTTTTCGTCAAGGATATACTCGTTATTTTGTGAATAATGAGAAAACAAAAAATAGCTATAATTTTTAATCATTTTGACTAGGTGCACATATACGATAATCACAATTAAAAGAAATGAAGCAATTAAGGAAAAAACGATGATGCTGACATACTTTGGTGTTCCAAGATGAATCCAAAGAAGACCATGATTCCCGGTATTCATAACACAAAGAGCAATAAGAAGAACAAGGATACAAGCGAAGGATAGAGCACAAATTTTTGTTACTCGGAAATAACGATATTTACTTCTACTTTCAATTAGGTTTACATATTTGTTGATATCACGATTCGTCATTTTAGTATCCGTAGTCTTTCAATCTAATTGTTATTTTATCATTATCGAAGTTAATTTGGTCTTTACTTCTTAATTCAATTCTTACACAATCGCTCTTATATTCCTTTTTAATAATGGTAAATTCGTTAATTTGATTAATCATTTTTTGGTAAAGTTTAGTGTCATTAATTTTGAAACTAATTTCATAGTGATACATTCTAGTTACTTGTTGTTTTTCAAGTGATTCAAGCACTTTAAATGAGACATCATAATAAGTTTTTGATAGAAGTTTTTTACCGAGTAGTGAAGTCCCAAAATACCTTATAACGATTATTAGGGTATTTACCATATCAAACTGCTTAATTGCTTTTAAAATAGGGATAACTGCACTATTCTTTGGTTCGTTATCGTCGCTCCCAGAGTAGCTTAAATCATTCTTGATAAGGATACAGTAACCATAACAAACATGGGTAGCATCATAATATTTTACTCGGTATTCTTTTATGATTTTTTTAACATCATCAACAGATTTTACACCGTGTACGAAAGAAAGGAATCGACTCTGATTAACACAGATTTTAGTGCTATTAAAATTCTTTGGAATATTACTCTTCATTTTGATTATTTTTTATAAATTCACATATAAATAGTTTAAGATATTTACAATTGGAGAATAGTATGAATAAACGATTTTATTTAGGATTAAAAAAAGACACTGTTGGAATTCAAGCAGCAGGTGCTATTTACCTTTTTGGTGCCTTACTAATTCTAGCTGGTTTAGTTCTATTTTTGATTACAGGAAGTTCCTTGCTTTATAAAAATTTGGTTAACAATTTCTTTCGCGATTTCTTAGTAAAGAATGGTTTGATTTCAAGCAACCAGGGTAATGATATAGTAAATGTTGTTTACATCTCACCTAAGGTTGAAGAAATATTAAATAGTTTCGTTATTACTCCTTTTAAAAATGAAGTTATTAATCCTTCAATTAAAAATATTTCTGGTCCGTTCCTTATTAATATTATTGGGATATGCCAAATGGTACTTGGTGGTATTTTATACACGATATCAAGTTTTGTTAATTTTATCCTATTAATTAGAATCAAGGGACGAATTAACATTGTTAATGAAGCAATCTATGAGAATGAACAAAACATGGGAATTAAACCAGATAAGGATAACTACTTGAAAGGTTCGTATATTGTCGGTGCTATCGTTATTCAATCGCTCTTCCATATTTTCTTTATCTCAACCGCACTAATCGTTGTCATTTTAATTTCCCTATGAATGAATAACTTAAAGAAGCACGGAAAATTACTTGAAGCGGATGTTATTAAACAAAGACAAAAAAATTCCTATCAATAGTTATAATATAGAAAAAGGGAGAACGGAAAATGGCCGCTGAACAAACAATCGATTGTCTATTTTGTAAGATAGTAAAAAAACAAATCCCGGCAAAAATTATTGATGAGAATGAACATGCCATTGCCTTTCTTGATATTAACCCAGCGAGTAATGGTCACACATTAGTTATTCCTAAAAAACATTATCGGAATGTTGGTTTAACTGACATTACATATTTAAATGGGATGATGCGACTTGTAAAAAATGTGACAACTTATCTTGAAGAAACATTTATTGATATTACTGGTTTTAATTATCTTTCAAACACGAATGCTCAGGCGGGTCAAATTATTTTTCATACCCACATCCATATTATTCCGAAATACAACAAGGATGTAGGCTTTGTTTTTAAGGCAAATAAAGATGAAACTAACATGTTGCCCATTGACACAGTGTATGAAAAGTTAAAAAAAAAATAAACCGGATTAAAAAATCGCGTTTAAGTAAATATTATTTGGTCTAATATGAATAAAAAGCTAGAAATTATTGTTAACTTAGAGAACATCACCAAACGGTTGAGAGTAATTTTGTTGACTTTCTATGAGGCTATGGATCTATGTTTTAATGGAGCTGTTGACACCCGCGAATCAACCTATAAGATTCAAAAAGAAGAAATTCTAACCTTAAAAAAATCTTTTAGGGAAATTATTAGCACTGCAAAAATAAAAGCAATTAGCACTAAATATCAATTTTTAAATGATACTTTAAATTCACTTTTAAAAGAAGAAAAAAAAGACATTCCCCTTATTGATGCTTACTATCAAGCATGTGCTCTTTTTATCGTCATTCCTTATATTATTGAAGACATTTACACTAGAGAAGGAGAACAATTTTCCTACAAAAAACTAGCTCGTTTTATTGTCAAAAATAACCATAAACTATTTACTAAATGAGATGATTATGAGAATAAGTTTTTAGAAATTTTAAACCTAGGAAGAGAAAACAAGGAAATCAGTAAGGATGCTTTTGCTCTAATTAAAAATGATCAGAAAAAAAGCGAATTAAACCGGTTTAAACAACTTTTTAATCATTATATTCTAGTTACTTGGGATAAAGCAAAATCCAAGTATATTTTTAATATGATGTTTGTCTGAAATTACTGATGATTACTTGTTATTTTTGGAACCATTCTAATTGTTGGTATTGTCCTTGGAAGTATTTACCATAAGCGATAGTTAGAAAATATTGATTAATGCATTATGGAGTAAATTAAGATCAACTGCTTTTAAGTGGTTGTTTTCAATGTATACATCTTGTAACTTATCCTTAAAAAAGAGATAAGCTTTTGTATTACGTTCAATTTCGAGATTAATTCCTTCATTTAACCTTAATCCCATCATTAAAATATATTGGTAATATTCTTCATTGCTAATTTCGTTAATAACTAATTTTGGTTCATCAAGTGGTTTATCAAAATGGTATGATATTTGATTTTCAAATCCATATGCTCCATAACCAAGACCGACATAGTCATTCATATTTCAATAAGCTAAGTTATGTTTACAAAAGTCGCTCTTGGAGCGAGCGAAATTAGACACTTCGTAACGGAGATAACCTTTTTTAGCAAACTGTTGATTAATGTAAAGCAATTGATTTTCTTCTTCTTCAACATCAATGGTAATACCCATTTTTTTCATTAATGAACCGCTTTTAATTTCAAGGGCATAAAAAGAAAGGTGTGGAATTTGATACTTTTCAACCAGTCTAAAAACATCATCGATATCGTTATATGTTAAATTTGTTAAGTTATAAATAAAGTCGAGACTAAGATTAAAAATTTGATTTTTGTGGAGCAACTCAATTGCCCGATAAACATCTTCAATTGTATGGACTCGATTAATTTGTTTAAGAATCCTATTATTTGTTGATTGAACTCCAATCGAAATTCGATTAACACGAAACTTCTTAAAAATATCAATTTGCTCTTGTGTAATCAAATCCGGATTACATTCAATGCTAAATTCACAATCCAAAGCAGCTTTGACACTTAATTTCTCAAGCAAAAAAACTAGTTCATCGTGTGTTAAACAATTCGGGGTTCCTCCCCCTAGGTAAATAGTAGAAAATTGACCGTCGTTGAAATTGTCAAAATAACGAACAACATTTGCTAAATAATTTTGCACCAACGATTTATTGTCGTTACTACGCAGGATTCGCTTAAAGTCGCAATATGTACAAATGTGATTGCAGAAGGGAACATGCAAGTAAAGATGTTTTGTTTTCTTACTAAAGATTCGATTGCTATGCATACTGGAATAGTTCAGTTAGAGTATAGACGAGTAGCACGATGGTAAGACTACACATCACAACAAGGGAAAGACCGATGAAAAATTTAGCAAGAAAATTCAACTTTTTCTTGCCTTTATTTTTTATTTTGACATCGTCTTTTAACTCATCCGCTATTATGGTTTTTGAATAACGCTCACGCGGAGAATTTTTAGGGTCAAATTTCATCGTTAATTAAATCTCTACTATTAATATAAACAATCTTAATGTACAATATTATAATATTAATAATTTTATGAAAAACAAATATTTAATTAGAATACTCACACTCATTAATAAGCATCCACCGGTTGTTTTTAATAATGAACTTAATCGTATTTATCATAATGAATTTAAGGTTAAAGTCACTAGTTCTTATGTTGATAATATCGAAGATTATAGTGAAATTAAAACCGAATTGATTAATGTTGAAAAGTTAATAGACGACCTTGATGCCACTGATGAAATGGTGAAGCATTTAATCATGACCGAACTTTCATTTCATTTAAAAACCTTATCTAATTTAAATCATTGAAAACCAAATAAATTGTTGAAGGAGATATTTCAGTAATGGAAAAAGACAACACAAATCTAGTCGAAAAAAATAGTGCTGGTAAAATGGCGGATAATGCCGTCAAAAAAGGATTCAACCTTTCTTTTCGAATGAAGAAGATAGTCAACTTAGTGATTATCGCCTTAGTTTTTGTTTGCTTCGCATGCTCATTAATTGGATCTTTTGATGTTAAGTCATCAAAATATATTATTGGTATTGGAACTAGTCTTTCAATGCTGATTGCTCTCGCTTTAATGATTTACCGAATCTTTATCATTACTTTTAATAAAGATTGAACAAGAAAAGAATTAATCTGACAAGCACTTATGTTTGCTCTTTTTGGATTTATCATTCTAGGATGAATCTGATCAACAATTCTTTCAACTACACAATACGACCTTTTTCTTAATGAATACGAGCAAATTAAAGCACGAAATCCAAATGAACAGTATATTCTCCTTGTTAATGGATCTGACCAGTTTAATGTCCTAAAAGCAGGTGACTGAATTCTTGTCATCGCAACAGGTGCTGCTGTTTTTAGTCAAACTTTTTATAATACTTTTGGTATGAAGCAACCGACTTTACAAGACAATAAACAAAACTTAAATAAATAACTATGCCACTCGAGAAATTTAATACAAAAGATATTGACTTTAAGTTCTCTAAAGTACTTTTTGATGATGGATATACTCCTAGTTACGATTTAAAAACAACTTTTCTTGCGAGAGAGTATATCGACGACCACGCTGTCTGCACCCAGTTTTTAAACTATGATAAAAATAATATTATGGTATGCGGAACAATGGAAGTAATCCGTCTTCTTGAGTTTTATCTTTCAAAAAAAGAACTAAAACAACTAACTATTAAATATGTTCCGGACGGGTATGTAATAAGAAGTAAGGAAATGGTACTTTCAATTGAAGGTCCTTATGAAATTTACGGTAACTTAATTACTATCATTAGCTCTATCCTTACAAGAAGAAGCAGTGTCGCGACTAATGCTCACGAAGCACTTAATTTAATTGATGATGAGCAGAAAATTGTTTTTATGGTTGATTATGTCGATGACTATCGATTGCAACCTTATGATGGATATGCGGCATATGTTGGTGGAATCACTAATTTTGTAACAGAAAAACAGGTTGAATTTCTTCAAGATTCTGGTGCTAAATTTGATGTAAGTGGTAGTATGACCTACCATATGATTTCGATGTTTAGTAATGAACTTAGTTCAGTTTGTCATACCTTCCTTACTGAATTTCCAAAGAATCGTCTTATCCCGATCATTGATTTTAGCAATAATGTAATTAATGAGCTTGAGAATATTCGTGATTACTTTAAGGACATTTATGCGGTACGAATTGATTTATCTGATGAGCTAACCGATGAAGGTCTTGAGATAGCAATTGATAATAAGCGTAATATGGATATAGCTGGAACGAGTCCTTATTTGATCGAATTAATTCGGGATTATCTTGACCGAAATGAAGGTAAACACATTAAAATTGTTGTCGCAAGTGATTTAACTTTTGAAGATATAAGAAAGTTTAAGAAACACCAAACAGCAATTGATGTCTTTGGTCTTGGTTATTCGTTAACAGAAATTACTGTAAAAATTAAACCAGAACTAATGTTTCTTGACGGTCAGGATGTCTCTAAATGGAATGTGAAACCAGCTAAGAATACCGACGATCTTATTGAATACCGATGGTAGATATCTATTTACTATCATTTTTTTATAGATATTTCTTAATAATTTAGTATAATTAAAAAGACTTTGTTAAAAAAGTAGGTGAATAAATGTCTAGAGGAGTCCTTGTAGAAGGTGATTTAGAAAAAGCGTTAAAGAAATTTAAACGTATTTCTAATGAAACAAAACGTGATTCAAAACGTCACGAATACTATTTAAGACCAGGCCTACGTAAAAAAGAAAAAACAAAAGAGGCTAGTAAATATCGTAGTTATTAGTAATAACTTTATTAATAAACTAAATTATGCTAAATCAACTGCATGTCGGTTGATTTTTTTATTTAAAATATTCTTTAAGGTAGAAAAATATGTTGACAGAAATAATTAAGGAACAAATCAAGAAAGTGGTCGTTGACCTTTACGGGTACTGTCCATCATTTATTGTTGATAAAGCAAAAAATATTGACTATGGCGATTTTTATTCAAATATCGCTTTTATTCTAACGAAAGAGTTGAAAATAAAACCGTTTGAAATTGCATCATCCATTAAAGAACAATTACTTCCACATTTCAAGCAAATTGAAGTGCAAGGTGCTGGTTTCCTTAATTTTTATCTTCATTCTTCAACTTATGCTTCGTTAATGAATGAAGTAAATGAACTAAATCAAAATTATGGTCAATTTTCAAAAACAAACAAAACGATTGTTCTTGAATATGTATCAGCTAATCCGACTGGCCACCTTCACATCGCTCATGCTGCTAATGCTATTTACGGAGATACGATTAAAAATCTTCTTCAACTAAACGGTCATACTGTCATTACTGAGTACTATGTCAATGATGCTGGTAACCAAATTGAGAAACTTGCTTACTCGACCCTTGTAAGATACCTTGAGAAGTATACAAGCCGTGATGTCAAACTAATTGACGATGCTTATCACGGTCAGGAAATTTATGATGTAGCTGATGCTCTTTATCATCAAGTAAAGGATCAATATAAGGATGCATCGGTCTCTCATGATGGTTTTATCCTTGACAAGGATGTTGCTTGTTTTGTCAAAGATTTTGCGACAAACTATATGCTAACTGAAATTAAAAAAGATTTAGCAAGTATGAACACTGTCATCGAACATTACACATCAGAGAAAAGTCTTGTAAATGAAAAGAGTGTCGCTGAAATCCTTAAAATCTTGGCTCCACACACTGAAATGAAGGACGGCGCCCTTTGGTTATTAACAACCAAATTTGGTGACGATAAGGATCGTGTTTTAATTAAAACTGATAAAACCTTTACTTATTTTCTACCAGATATTATTTACCATAATTACAAGCAAAAAACATATCATGCTGATCAATTAATTAATATTTGGGGAACTGATCATCTCGGTTATATTAAAAGAATGAAGACAGCATATGCTTGTCTTGGTTACAAAGAGGAAGATTTAATTGTTCTTTGTGCTCAGGTTATGAAATTAACTAAAAATAACGAGGAATTTAAACTATCAAAAAGAAGTGGTAATTCGCTTACCATTAAGGATCTTATTGCTATTATTGGTAAGGATGCAATGCGATGATTTCTTGGAAGTAGTTCGATGAAGAGTCATGTTGTGATTGATGTTGATCTCGCTCTTCGTAAGGATAGCAATAACCCCTTATATTATGTTCAATATGCTCATGCACGTTGTCATCAAATTTTAATGAAAACTGCTCTGGAACTTGATTTTAGTGCGACTCTTCTTACGAATAAACACGAACGTTCAATCTTGAATCACATTGCTTACTACGAGAATACTATCGTAAACTCTACTCAAAATTTTGAACCCCATTTAATCACAAACTACTTATATGATTTAGCTACAATGCTTCACACATACTACCAGGATAGCAAAATCATTGATTTAGATAATCTATCTCTTTCAAAGCAACGATACACCCTAATTAAAACCGTTAAGCAAATTCTTTCTAATGGGCTCAATATTTTAAAAATATTACCTTATAATAGTATGTATTAAGTATGAACCATCTAAATAAAAAAATTTTAAGAGACCTTGATGTTGCGAATAAAACTGTCGTTTGTCACCTTGACCTTAATGTGCTTTTTGAGAATGGTCGACTAATCAATGATAAGCGTTTAAGAGCAAGTCTTCCGACTCTTCTTTACCTTTTAAATAAGAATGCGAAGGTGGTCGTTCTTTCTCACTTTGGTCAAATTAAAACTTACGATGATATCCTTAGCAATAAATATAGTTTAAAACCAGTTGCTGATGCTCTTCGAAACCGTCTTCAAAAGAAGGCCAACCGGGTTGTTTTTCTTCCAGAGAACACGGGTAAAAAGGTCATTAATGCGGTTGCAAAAATGGAACCACGTGATGTCCTTGTCCTTGAAAACACCCGTTATTGTGATTGGAAAGATGGCGAATATATTGGTCTTGAATGACTCTCAAATCCGGACATTGGAAAATTCTGGGCTAGTCTAGGAGATTGTTTTGTTGAAGATGCTTTCGGGATTTCACACCGTCGCTTAGCTTCGAATTTTCAAACGGCACGATTTGCTAAAGATAGTGCTATTGGTTTCTCTATAATGAACGAAACGAACCACATTGACATCGCACTCGACCTCCCAAAAAGACCTTATCTCGCTCTTCTTGGTGGACGGCGAATCGGTGAAAAAATCGAGGCTATTGATGTTATTTGCCAACGTGCTGACCTCGTTATCATTGGTGGTCAAATCGTTTTTACCTTTCTCCATGCCCAAGGGTATGATGTCGGTCTTAATAAGGTTGATAAAGAGATTATTGAAGATATTTCTGCTTTGCTTGAGAAGTACGAAAAGAAGATTTTACTTTGTTTTGATTTTCAGTGCAACACCGATTTTAGTGACACTCCTGGAATTTACCGAAAAATCGATGAAGGGCTTCATGGACTTTATGGTCTTGATATTGGTCCAAGATCACTTAAATTAATCAGGTATCATATTAATAAAGCGAAAACGATTTTATTTAATGGTCCTTTTGGAATGATTGAAAATATCCGGAATTATTCAAAAGGGACGACTGAAATTTTGAAGACACTTGCACGGAGAACAGAACACATTGCTTACACCATTCTCGCTGACATTGATACTTCAAACCATGCTGAATTTCTTGATTTAGATCAGTATATGAACTTTATTTCATCAGGGGGTACAGCATGTCTTACTTATATCGCGGAACAATCTCTACCAGGGATTGAAACAGTTAAGGATATTTCCTTTAAAAATAAAAGAATTTCATAGAAGGAGAAGTTATGAAAGATTTACTAAAACAAAGAGCATTAAAATATATGAAAATTAACGGGATTTCGAAGTTTGAAGACCGTGTTGTTGAAGAATTAAAAAATGATGCAAAAAACTTAAATGTAATGTATGAGCGTGACAACCTAGGGAGCATCGCTTTTAGCTTTAAAGACAAACCAAAAGGACCACGAATCTTAATTGCAACTCATATGGATGAAGTTGGTTACCTTGTGACTAACATCCTTGATAATGGTCAATTACAAATTACAAATGTAGGAGGAGTTTGACCGAATGTTGCTATTGGTTCCGCTATTACTTTAATAAATGATAAGGGTGAGTCATATGACGGTGTCATCGGTCATACTTCAATTCACATCCTTGACCCTGAGAAGAGAGCTAAAGCTTATGATGTTAAGGAAATGTATGTTGATCTAGGTTTTAAAAATAAAGAAGAGGCAATTAAAAACAGTATTTCTGTCGGAAATGAAATTTATTTTAAGAACCAAGAAGTTAATTTTCACAACAAGGATTTACTTGCTGGAAAAGCAGTTGATAACCGAGTAAGTGTTGCCATTCTTTCACTTTTAATGGAAAAATTAAACAACGAAAAACACATTAACGCGACTTATTTCGCAGGTTCTACCCAAGAAGAAGTTGGTTGTCGCGGAGCACAGGTGCTTGCTAAAAAATACAATGCTGATGTTTCGATTGTGATTGATACCACAGCATCTTTTGACACTGAATATTCAATTGAAGGACCTTGCAGTCTTGATAATGGGGTTGCAATTAGAATTATGGATGGTGGGATTATTAACAATATCAAACTTGTTAATTATGTAACAGACCTTGCGAAGAAACACAACATCCCTTGCTATAAATATGTAGCAAAAGGTGGTGGAACAGATGCTGCTTACCTTCAGTATGGAGCAGACGAAGGATCTTTAACAATCGGTTTTAGTATTCCCCAACGTTATCTACATGCCCCTGTTGGTGTATGCTCAATGAATGATGTCAAGGCTGCTTTTGATTTAATTTATACATTCCTAATGAATTTTGATGAAAAAGCATTAATGGATATTAAATACCAATAATTTTCCTTATTTTTGACCAAAAACCTTTGTTTTTTAAACTTGATAAGTTTTTAAAGTAGCTTTTTAGTTTTTTGTTTAAAATATACTTAAAGAAAGAAGGAAGTTAATTATGACACCACACAATCATGCGAAAAAGGAAGAAATAGCAAAAGTAGTTTTAATGCCCGGAGACCCCCTTCGTGCTAAATGAATTGCGGAAACTTTTCTTGATGATGCTCTACTTGTAAATGATGTTCGAGGAGCGCTTTGCTATACAGGATTTTATAAAGGAAAAAGAGTTTCAGTTATGGCACACGGAATGGGAATTCCATCAGTTGGTATTTACTCTTATGAACTTTATAAGTTTTATGATGTTGAGACCATCATTCGTGTAGGTTCAACCGGAGCTTACAAAGATGATTTAAAAGTTGGAGATGTAATTCTTGTTGAACGTTCATATTCTGATTCAACTTTTGCTGAACTCATCGGATATAAACTAGATGCTTCACGAATGATTTATCCGTCGACTGAATTAAATCACCTAATTGAAGAAACAGCTAAGGAAAAAGAGATAGAAGTTAAAGTTCGTACTTGTCATGCGAGTGATGTTTTCTATAACAATGGAGCTGAAAGTCTAGCTTCCATCATCGAACGAACTAAATCAAGTTGTGTTGACATGGAATCATTCGGACTTTTCGCTAATGCTCACATCCTTAACAAGAAAGCTGCAACATTACTAACAGTTTCTGATTCACTTGTAAACGGTGAGGCACTTTCTCCAGAAGAAAGAGCGACAACTTTTAAAAACATGGTTGAACTAGCTCTTTCTGTCGCAATTAAAATGTCTTAATTTGACTTCTCTAAAATTAAAGGTAAACAACAATGTCAAAAGAAAAACATCCAATTAAAACCAGAGCACAAATGATTGACACTCTTTCAAAGATGCTCCTAGTCGATAAAAAACAAGCTAAGAAGTTTATGGAAACTTACGAATCGCTTTTACTACTTGAACTTTCAACTAGTAAGGAAGCTCGTTTTGGTAATCTTGGTAAGTTTAAAATTTCACATCGTGCTGAACGTAAAGGGGTTAATCCTAAAACTGGTGAAAATGTCATTATTCCTGAAAAGAATGTCCCTAAATTTGTGTTTACTAAAGGGGTTAAGGAAATTATTAGTGCAGGAATTACTGTTGATGACACAGTACGTCTAACTAACTATGAACCTGAGAATGACAAAGATGAACCTGAATATGTCCTTGAGACAATCGAAACTGATAAATAAATAATCAGGGAAGCCCACGACTAGCGAAACTAGTCGTTTTTTCTTTTATACACAAAAAAATTATGGAAAAAATTATTAATCAATATTGAACTGAACTTGAAAATGTATTAACCACAAAAAAGTATGATGACTCAGCAATAAAAAGGCTTTATGATGCCTTTTTGTTCGCAAAACAATGACATGGTAATCAATTAAGAAAATCAGGTGAACCTTATATTATTCATCCAATAGCGACGACAAGAATTCTAGCTGAATGGGATATGGATGTTGATACTTTAATAGCTGGAATGCTGCATGACGTACTTGAAGATACTGAAGCAAGCGAAGAAATGATTTACAATGCTTTTGGTAAGGATGTCCACCAACTTGTTAAGTTTGTAACTAAAGTAAGTCTTTATAGTAAACAACAAAGAAAAAATTTAGATGTCGAAAAGTTAGTCGAAGATTATTCGATACAAGTATTTATGTCGATGAGTCAAGATATTAGGGCAATGATTATTAAGATTGCTGACCGGTACCATAATATGCAGACCATCAATTTTGTTAAACCGGAAAAAGCAAAAAGAATCGCAAAAGAAACACTTGAAATTTATGCTAGCATTGCTGGACGTCTTGGGATGTATAAGGTGAAAACAGCTCTGCTTGATATGTCATTCGCCATTCTTGATCCAGATAATTTTAAGAAAACCAGTTCCATTATTAATAATCTTCAAACTACGAACCAAAAAACTTGGGAAGCCATCCTTAGAAGAATTAAAAGTATCCTCACCGCAAACAACATTGAAGCACGTGTCGAAAGCCGAATTAAAGGAATTTATAGTACCTATAAAAAGTATGAAAGTGGATATGAAATTAAACAAATTCACGATATTTATGCCATTCGTGTCATCCTTGATGACGTTTATAAGTGTTATCACACTCTTGGGTTAATCCATACTAATTTTACTTACATTATTAATACTTTTAAGGATTACATTTCAACTCCTAAATGGAATCTCTACCAGTCTATTCACACGACAATATCTTATGAAGATACTTTAGCTGAAATCCAGATTAGAACACAGAGAATGGATTATTTTGCGAACAATGGTCTTGCTGCTCACTGAAAATATAAAGAAGGTAGCATTAACAACAAGGAAATTAGTCTTACCATTAACAATCTACTCCTTCGTGATTTTATTAATAAAACCGAAAAAGATATCAAGTCAATTAAAGAAGTTACAATGGGTACCATCTTTGATGTTCTTGTTTTAAACGATAACCGATGAATAACGGTCGGACATGGTTCAACTCTACTTGATGTTGCTTACAAATTTGATCGGGATAAATTCTTTAACATCCTTGCTATCTACCGAAATGGTGAACGAAGTCACTTCGATACCCATGTTGAATCAGGAGATACGATTAAAATTGCTTACACTGAAAATAACACCGAAACGATTAAAAATAGTTGATTAACCGCTTCGAACAACGAAGTGGTTCGAAACTTTATGAAGGAACACCTTGATAAGTACCTGCAACACCAGGAATCATCATTAACTGGTTTCCTACATGATGCTGAATTTTACCTTGAAGGTAAGATTTCTAGTCTTGATTACATCACAGAAAAAATTAAAAAAGAGTTCAATGTACTTTCTATTGGGGAATTCATTGAAAACACAAAAATTGCTGAAATTGATTCAAAACTTGTTTATGAAGTATTTAGTGAGAACAAGAAGCGTTCAAATGAGGCCATTACCTTAATTAAGAATAAAGCTTGAAAATGATTAACAAGAAATTCTTACTTTCAAGGACTTGAGAATCTTTTTTTTACTGATTTCGAAATCGCAAAATGTTGTACAAAAGTACCTGGGATGTCAGTTGTCGCAAAGATTGTTCGTAACAAAGTCGAAATCCATCGGTCAGATTGTCATAAAGTAAAAAATTCAAAAGCTAAAATTATCGTCATTGAATGAAGCATGAAGAAGTTACAAGAACGACCACGATTTTTTATTGCAATGATTGCTGTAAAAGGGAAATGAACTGAATCAATCGGTAACCAGATGGCTCAAACTTTGACCAAAACCAAGGCAAATATCGTTAAAATTGATATTAAAAAGAATAAAGCTACTAAAATGCACGACACTTTAATTATGATTTATGTTAAAGATCTCGAACACCTTGAGCGAGCAATTCTTGAATTGAATGTGCGAAACACAATCAGTGAATGGAGGATTATATAATGCAGAAGAACGAATACACAAAGTTTATCTTTGTTACCGGTGGAGTTTATTCTTCACTTGGCAAAGGAGTTTGTGCCGCTAGTATTGGCCGTATCCTTGTTGAATATGGATACAAGGTGATGATTCAAAAACTAGACCCTTATTTAAACATTGATCCAACTAATCTTTCATTGTCCGAACATGGTGAAATTTTTGTGACAAGTGACGGGAAGGAAGCTGACCTCGACCTTGGAACATATGAACGTTTCATTGACACTGATTTAAAGAAATACTCCTCAATTACAATGGGTAAGATTTACCACCAAATCCTTCAAGCTGAACGTCGAAACGACTTTCACGGAAAGACGGTGCAAATTGTTCCACATGTGACAAATAAAATCATTGATTTTATTAAATGTAACACTGATACAAAACCAAATTTTGTTATTGTTGAAATTGGGGGAACGGTTGGAGACATTGAATCCGCACCTATTTTTGAAGCAATCTACCAATTTAAAAATACCTATGGTTATAACAATGTCATGAATATTCATGTTTCTCCTTTGATAGACCTTCAGAATATTGGTGAACTTAAAACGAAACCAACTCAGCATAGTATTAAAACCCTTCGTTCACTTGGGCTTTCGTGCAATTTGCTTGTTCTTCGTTTACCTTATAAAATTGACCAACAAACAAAGGATAAACTAGCTATTTCGTGTGGTATTGTCCAAGACAATGTTTTCTGTGCTTACGATGCTGAATCAACCTATTTTGTTCCAAACATCTTATATGAGCAAAAAATTCAATATGCGATTTTTGATTACTTTCGGATTTGTCCCCTTACTAATCACTTTGATCAATGGATTAAGTTTACATCTCTAATTAAGAAAGAAAAGAAACAACAAATAAGAATCGGGATTGTCGGTCTCTATACATCACTTCCTGATGCATATAAAAGCGTTTATGAATCGCTTTTTCTTGCATGTATTGAGAATGATGCTAATCTACATGCTGAATACATTTCTCTTGCCGATGAATCTAAGGTTGATGTTGATGAATTAATACGTTTTGATGCTTTAATTTTTCCTTCACAAACAACAATTAAGGAAGGGATTAATCATTTTCAAAAAGTTGTTGATGTCATTAAACAACATAAAATACGAACACTTTATCTTGGTCATTCATCGTTAATTCGTCTTGCTATTGATAAAAAGACAGATTTTATGAAAGTTGATTCAATCTATAACCTACCTTTTATTAACAAGAGTACTGACCACTATTATGTCGGTGCCTACAAAATTCAAAATATCGATAGTATAAGTCGATCTATTTACCAATATGAAACCGTGAGCGAACGATTCAAAACAAGAGAAATGCTTGTCCCAGACTATTTAAAAAACGACCAACACTTTAAGGTTGTTAGTGTGTTGAAAGAAAATAATGCTCCAGTTTTGATTGTTAATAATGATAGTCACTGATTTGAAACATTAGCTCTATTTGAACCACAATATAGTTCAAAACCACTTAAAGTGAATCCATTATTTATTAATTTAATTAAGCAAATTCTTGAAGGAAGAAAAGATGTCAAATAGCTATATTAAACCGCGTGGAACTCTTGATTGATATATGAATGATATCTTTCAATTAAAAAAACTTGAAGACATTCTCCTTAAAACAGGCGAATTATTTGGTTTTGACTTAATTAAAACACCTGTTTTTGAACACACTGAACTTTTTACTAGGTCTAGTGGTGAAACATCTGATATTGTTAATAAAGAAATGTATACCTTCTTAGATAAAGGGGATCGTTCTCTTTCGTTAAGACCAGAGGGAACAGCGGGAGTTCTTCGTGCGGTCATTGAAAATAAGTTACTTTTAAAAACCTCATATCCGTTAAAAACAATGTATTTTGAACCTTGTTTTCGATATGAACGTCCACAAAAAGGACGGTTAAGAATGTTCCATCAATTTGGAGTTGAATACTTGAATGTCAATTCTATTTACATGGATTTTGAAGTGCTTGCCCTTGCTAATAGTATTCTTTCTAAACTTAAAATTAATGATTATGTGCTTGAAATAAATTACATTTCAACTAAAGAAAAAAGAACTCTGTGAATTAAGGATTTGCAAACATATTTTAATGGGATAAAAGATCAACTTTCAACCCTAAATCAAGAACGAATTAACTCTAATGTGTTACGAATCCTTGATGATAAAGATATCGAAACATCATTAATTTCGAATGCTCCTAACATTAATGATTATTTAGATGAAAATGAAAAAACTGAATTTAATACCTTTTTAAATCTTCTTGATGAAAACGGAATTAAGTACAAAGTGAATAAGAATCTTGTTCGTGGTCTTGATTATTATGAAGGTGTAGTTTTTGAATTTATTTCAACTTCAAACCTACTTATTGGCCAATCAACTTTAATTGGCGGAGGACGTTATAACTCACTAATTAAGGAATTGGGTGGACCTGATGCAATTGGTGTTGGATTTGGTCTAGGAATTGAACGAATCATTGTGTTATTAAAGGAAAAAACCGAATGAAATAATCTTGAAAAACCATTCGATTATGTCATAGGTGCACTTGAACCAAAATTCATTGAACCCGCTCTAGGACTATGTTTAAGATTAAGAAATAACGGAAAAAGAGTTAATATTAATCTCCAATCATTTAAAATGAGTAATATCTTTAAAATGGCTGATTCATATAAAGCAAAATATACTATTATTTTTGCTTCGAAAGAATTTTCGGAAAATAGCGTCATAATCAAAGATAATTTAACGAAAGAACAAAAAATTGTTAATATCGATGAAATCAATTAAGGAAGCAAAGATGAATACACGCATATATACAAAAGATGTGGTCAATCTAAATAATACAGAAGTTTCGATTTATGGATGAGTTAAGAAAATTCGTAAGTTAGGTAATTTAATTTTCTTTGACTTATTTGACCGATACGGAATTGTTCAATGCTTCATAAATAAGGATAATCCTGTTTTTCCGATTATCCAAGATTTTGACCGTGAAGATGTAGTTATGATTACCGGCATTGTACAAAAACGAAAATCGATTAATGAAAATCTTCTGACAGGATACTACGAAATCAACATTAAAAGTGCTCAACTTTTAAATAAAGCAAAAACAACCCCATTAATTATTGAAGAAGAAACCGATGCAACTGAAGATGTAAGAATGCAGTACCGCTATCTTGACTTAAGAAGAATCAATAACATAAATACTTTTCATCTTAGATCACGAGTTTCTAAAATTATTCGTGATTTTCTGCACCAAAGAGATTTCATCGAAACAGAGACTCCTATACTTGCTAAAACAACACCAGAAGGAGCCCGTGACTTTCTTGTTCCAACACGTAGTCATAAATTTTATGCTCTTCCACAAAGTCCCCAAATCTTTAAACAACTATTAATGGTGGCTGGTTTTGATAAGTATTTTCAAATTACAAAATGTTTCCGTGATGAAGACTTACGTAGTGATCGTCAACCTGAATTTACCCAAGTCGATATTGAAATGTCATTCATCGATGAAATTACCATTCAAAACTTGATTGAAGAGTTAATGTTTGATATCTTTAAGTCAACAAAAAACATTGAGCTTAACTTACCTTTTAGAAGAATTGACTATAAGGATGCAATTGATTTATATGGTTCTGACAAACCAGATTTACGTTTTGATTTAAGGTTGCATGATGGTGCTGTTTTATTTCAAAAAATGAAGTCTGATATTTTTCAAAAGGCCTTCCAAAATAACGACACCATAAAGTATTTAATAGTTGATAAAAAACTAACTAAAAAAGAAATTGAAATTCTAACAAAGTATGCTCGTGATAAAAAAGCAAAGGGTCTTTTTTATATGACGGTTGAAAATGAAAAAATCGTTGATGGTTCAATGATGAAGAACGATATTGACCATCTTCAATTTCTTTCCATCTTTAACCATCATAAGTTAAAAACCGGTACGATTCTTGTTATCACTGGAGCATATGAGATGGTTACAACCGCTCTAGGACTAGTTCGGGTGAATTTAGCTAATATTTTAAACCTAATTAAACCAGACGTATTTGAATTTGCTTGAATTGTTAATTGGCCTTTGTTTGTTTATGATGAAGAGCAAAAACGATACCTTGCGATGCACCATCCTTTTACAAGTCCATCTGCTGAGTCACTATCCACTTTTGACCTTACTCCAGAAAAAGCAATCGGTCGTAACTATGACATCGTTCTAAACGGTTATGAAGTTGGTGGGGGTTCAATTCGAATTGTTGACCAGGCCGTGCAGGAACGGATGTTTAAAACAATGGGAATGGATGTCGATGATGCGAAAATTAAATTTAAATATTTACTTGAAGCCTTTCAATATGGAGCACCACCTCACGGGGGAATCGCACTCGGTCTTGATCGCTTAATGATGATTCTTATTAACACAGAATACATTAGAGATGTTGTTGCTTTCCCAAAAAACAACAATGGCATTGATATGATGCTTGAGTGTCCTAATGTTATAAATGACGATGAATTAGCAATCTTAGGAATTAAAAATAATGACTGTAACGAAAAACAATAATGAAATCTACCTTGAAGAAAAAATTCCTAATATACAGGAACACATAGCAATCATTAATGAAGTTCATGATGAAATTAGCAAACTTTTTCCAAATGTGAAAAATCCTGACCATTTTAAAAAACTAACACTAAATGAGTTTAGTGTTGGACTTACTTCTTGAATTTCGTACACCATTGGTTTCAACCCAACAGGCATTAATTTAGATCATGCTGATAATGTTGTTTCTTTTAAAACAAAAATGAAAGTCCTTCACCAGTTTTTTCATATTAATAACAAAGAGGAATTTGAAAAATATCTTCCAAGAAAGAAGATGATGGATGAAGAAAAAGAAGTTTCACGTCTTTTTCTTGTCTCTGATTATCCAAACTACCTTAAAACCCTTAACCAATCAATTGAAGTTGATGAGAAAAACCTGTCTGACTTTAATGAGTACATAAAAATGAACCACTATCGACACCTAACCGATATTAAATTTTTGTTTATAAATACCCTTCAAACAAAGATTAATCCGAATTTTTTATATGCTTATGAAATTAGTAAGTTAATGCTCCTTGTCCGTCTCGGATACGACCTTGGATTCATTGAAGAAAAAGAAGTTTTCGAATTTCAAAAGGAATTTTATACAATCATAAAGAGTCAATTTGATACTTGATCTTCTTTTCACACGAACTTACTTTACGGTCTTCTCTTTAGTTATCTGGATGTAAACCGTCCAATGTTTATAAAAGAAGTTCTACACCAATTTTTAATATATTTTGATCAAATCAATAACCAGTTTTCTGAAGTTGATTTTGAAATTTTTAACCCCGATACAGGAGAATAAAATGAATAAAAGAATAACCCTTGCAGGTGGATGCTTCTGGGGTCTTGAAAAATATTATAGTAATTTAAAGGGTGTCATTGACACTTATGTCGGATATGCGAATGGTAACACTCCAGATCCAAGTTACCGTGATGTATGTAGTGGAGAAACGGGTTATGCTGAAGTTGTAGTTCTTACCTATGATGATACAGTTGTTTCCCTTGTGACCATTCTTTATTGCTTTTTCAAGGTAGTTAACCCATTTTCTCTTAATTTTCAGCATAATGATATCGGTACACAATACCGTAATGGAATATATGTTGATACTATTGAAGATTTTAATTTTGTTCATCAATATGTAGCGAAACTCCAAGCAAATTACACAAGAAAAATCGTCACGGAAGTTGAATTTCTGAAGAATGTTTATCGTGCAGAAGAGTACCACCAAAAGTATCTTGATAAGCATCCAAAAGGTTACTTATGCTTCGATCTTGAACAACTTGACCTTGATTTAAGAAAGAAAAAATCATTCTGATAAAGACATTTTTAGTTGAAAATTGATGACATACTAGCTATTTAAGGACTTTTTTCTTGATAAATAGCTAGTTTTTTCATTTTAGAATGCTTTTTATTCGTTATTTTAATACTATATAGTACTAAATATTAATTTAGAAGGAGTATATACTTATAGTATATAGATATCCTTTACATACCATTTAATGGTAACGACTTTATTGCTTAATGCAAGAAGGAAGTTCATTGATGATTAAAAATAAAAAAGTAAAGAATGCGACAATTTCACTTGTGACCATATTAGCGGCCGCTGGGATTATCGCACCATCTGTCTACTACGGGACAAAGAAAAAGAAAGAGCAAAACGATCTCGTTGGACTCACACGTGACAAGGGGGACCAGGTTGATATTCTTGGGATTGATGATCAAATTAACAATTCTGAGATAAGTAGTAACAATCAAGCTCAATTTGATTTTGGTCATGTTAAAATTCAACCACACACCAAGGTGAAGTACCTTGCGATCGGTGACTCAATTACCGCAGGTTTTGATGGTGCTCTTGGGTATGATGTAAGGGGTAATTTTAAGGATGGAAAAGTTTCAGGGTGAAGCTTTCCGTCTTTTCTTGCGAATTATATTAATACGATTGAAGAGGGTCGTCTTGCTGACTTTACGAACCTTGGATTAACAGGTTCACGAGTTACTGATTGACTCTATCTTCTTGGAAATCCGAATGATGATTATCTTTTAAACAAAGAATATAACTTTTTTAAATTTAGTCAAAGACTTGACCAGTCCGATGGGAATCCATTTAAGGATGAACTTCGTCAATATTTTGCTCATTTTGGATTAAATGAAAATAATACTCCTTTGACTCGAGAAACGATTAACGAAAAAGATTTAGTTGGTTTTAAGAATAAGTTAAAGGATGCAAACCTTCTTACCATTACACTTGGAGCAAACGACTTTCTATACCATCTTGACTTTAAAAAGATTCTTACTTTAACTTTTTTTAATGAAGAAGAAAGAATTCGACAATTCAATGTCATTCATCAAACATTAGTGGAAGCGGCTAACCAAATTAAGGTTAATCTTGAAAAACTAGTTAATGAAATAAAGAAGATTAATCCTGATGTTTCAATTAACTTAATTAGTTATCCAATGCCGCTACTTCGTCTTGGAGATGTTATTAACAATGCTCTTAAACTAGGTGAAAATCGTAAATTTAATAACGAAATTCTCTCTATCCTAAACGGGGCAATAAAGGATGCTGCATCCTCTTCGAATGTTAATTTTATTGATAGTTATAACCAAGTTGATTGAGTGAATAATCCAGATCTTTATGCAAACACCTTCTATGATATTCACCCGAGTCAACTTGGTTATAAGAAAATGGCTCAAGACCTAATTCTTAAAATGGCTTTCCGTCAAGATAAGAATAAGAGCAAAAACTTAAAAGAAATTGAAGAAATTAGTCCGCTTTGAACGAAGGATTACTACTTAAACGATGTTGATAGTTATAAGCAACAAATTGTTTTTATTAATCAACAATCAAACACTCCGCTTACAAACACCCAGATTGCTTTTAAGGTACTTGGACCAAAGTTAGCTCCGCTTTTCATGATTGAAAATGCATTGCAGAAAGATGAAAGAATCAAGAAATTTTTTCTAAACACTCCAAAACCTGGTTCTGTCATTAAAAACTGATTAGTCTCAAACGAATCATCATTTGATGGTTATCTTAGCCTCATCGCTAATGTCCTAACTACCTTTGGAATTGACCGCGATGAAGAGATTAGTAAATTTCTCTCGTCAGTCGATAGTCAAGGTCACAATAATCTCTATAAATTAGCTGAAGCTTTTGCTTCAACTTCTTTTATCGACGATGTACTTGGTGGAATTCAACGTGATTTAAATGAACTTGATCTAGATCAAAATAATAAGCCTGGTGTTCAAAAAATCAATAGTGACATTCTTGGTAAAGTAATTAAGAAAAACCTTCTTAATGACCAAAATTTATATCGTTTTATTAAAGAAATGTTAGAAACACCTTTCTTTAAGAAAAACAAAAATCAAATTAAAAAAATCTTAAAGATTTTTGTTAATGATGTTATTAACAATGACAGTGTATTGTCGCTAATCCTTGGTTTTAGCACATCGAATCTTGATACAGAAAAAAGGGAATTTGTTCGTACTAAAGTGACGAATATAATGAAACAAATTAGAGCAAATAATGTTGTGCAGGATATTGCCGATATTGCTCTTGATGCTCTTTTTGATCATACTGAACAGTACACTAATCTAACTGGATTATCCGATTTAATCGTCAAGGTGCTTTCTGATAATGAAAGTAGAACGAAGAGTGTGATTAGTAAAATCATTAATACCCTTCTTGTTAAGAAGGAAGGTTTTGACCTTGTTTATGATGTCCTTAGTTTTCTCGCAAACGATGAATTTAAGAGTGTTTTAAAGAATGATCACATTAAACAATTGATTTATAAGTTCCTTGAACCAAATAATAATACGAAGACATCAATTGTCCTTGAAATTGAAAATAATCTTTATACCGCACTAACTTCGAAATTTACCTATCTTAACCTTCTTGATGAGAAACCTTTTAATGCGACCGAAACCATTCTTAATTTAACTAACATCGGTAGCGAGAGTTTCTTTAAGAGTTTTTTTAAAACTTATAAAGAGAAAAATATTACGAAGGATGAAATGAAAATCATCATTGATGAAATCTTTAATATCCCTTCGGTTAGAAACTTTTTGAATAACCAAATTAATGATGTTGGTTCGCTTATTAAACAATTTAGTAAAGGTTCTGATACGAGTAAGGAACGACGAGCAAGAAGTCGTCGCGTTGCGATTGAGACCGAAATTAAAAATGATGTTTTTTCCATTTTTGGTAATTTCCTAAAAGCTATTAAGAGTTCAGGAATTGATCAAGTTGAGAAGAAGGATATTGCTGATTTATTTAAGTACTCTTTAAATAAATTTGCAGGAGCCAGAGGAATTCAAAAACTAATTAGTTTCATTGCCGACTATGGAATTAATAAAGTTGGTGACTTAATTCTTTCTTCTGATGTAGCTGTCATAAAAAAGTTTCAAAAAGAACTTTTTAACCTAACCAAAACATCGATTAAGCACTTTATTTCTCTTGATAAATATACAGTCATTTTCGATAACTTTATCGATGATCTTTTTGAACGTCCAGAAGTGTATGCAGAGCAAAAATCATTCCTTGATTTACCTAAAATCTTCCTTGATGGAGATGGAAGATATGTTCACCGGATTATTGATAATTTAATTAATGAATATGTTAATAAACCTGAAATTGTTGAACAAATTTCTAATCTTGCTAGTGGAATTATGCTTGAATTTATCCCACTTAAGGATGGATATAATAAAGATGATGACATTAAACACATTAAGAAAATATCATTTGAGGTCATCAAAGGTTTAACCAAGTTAAAGGCTTTTGAAGAAACAAAAAACAGTGTTATTCTTGCTATTTCTAATAGTATTAAACATTTAGTTCGTGAACCGTCCGTTGGTCTTAAAATTCTTTCAAATGAACTAAAATCGGCTCTTTATGGCTCAATCCCGAACTTAGGACTACTTGTTGAAATCATCGACCTACCTAATATCACAAAGGATGATCTAAAACAAATCATTGACATTGTCGTTGATCATATTGACTGAAAAAAAGACTTCCTTAATATTTTAAAAGAGAAGAAAGTTGATGAATTGGAGTCAAAGATTGACCAGAACATCATCACTAATTCAAAAGCAAGCAGAGTGAATGTTGGTGAATTAATTTACCAAATTATTAATAAGTTAACAAATAGCGAAGTATTCCACCGTGACCCAGGAAAAGCTTCTGATATGAAGGAAGTTGCTGACCACTTCATCAAGAAACTATTAAATGCTAATGACCTTCTTAACTTTATTGATGAAGCGACCGTGGTAGGTCTTGAAAGTCAAAACTATCTTGGTTTTAACCTATTAAATAAAGAAGAAAAAGTTGAATTTATTCGTCATTTAAGAAAGACTGTGATCGGGAAGAATAACGAACTTGAAAATTTACTTCTTAAATTTTCTTCTATTTTGTTTAACTCACCATCAACATTGAAGGATAAACCAGATTTAAAGAGTGTAATCGCTGCTTTAGTGAAGGAGTCAATAACTGAAATTAAGGCTTATGTTAAATCAATTATTAATGAAGTCTTAACGAACGAAAAAGTTCAAACCATTTTGCTGAACATCATTGTCCCATTGATTAATCCATCAAAGTCTTTTAACGAACTTCCAGAAAACCTAAAAGCGAAAACCATTAAAGTTTTCAAAGAAAACTTAAAACATCTCTCAGATGTTAAAGCATTTGATGGTTTAATTGAAAAGATTGCTGAAAAATTAACAGCTGAAGAAAATACCATTGCATTGTTTGATGGTAACTTAAAACCATTCCTTGACATACTTTTTTCAAACAATCAAGACCAAAATGGAAAGTCAACGAATGTCGTTACTAAATTCCTAATTGAATTACTAAAAACACCATCAAATCCAAGAGAAATCGTAGAGGTTTTTGAAGGTTGATGAGTTAACCTGGTTGAACCTAGAGTTAATAGCAAAGAATATATTGATGATTTTGATGTAACTTTCAATAAGGGTAAAACTAAAGAAAACCTTAAACCGATTTTTGACCAAGTTTTTAGTGCTCTTAAAATCCTTTATACAGACATTTTTAAAGCAGAACCAGAGACGAAAAATAAGATTAAGTCAATTTTACATACCTTGATTGATGATGTTTTATTACAAAATGCCAGTGGTACTTACCACAATGAAATAAGAACTTGAATTAAGCAATTTATCCTTAATCTAATCAACCAAAAGTTGAAGACAGATAAAGTTAATACGAGTCTCAATAAACTTGTTGATTATGTCCTTGATGATCATAATTTACTGGGTCAGGTTAGTACTTTACTCAAGGAAATTATTAATATTGCACTTGATGGTGATAGCGTTTTAGCTGATGCTGACACCTTTGGTAGTTTTATTAAAAAGTTATTTGATAAGCATTATGACCAAGTCATAGGTAAGGCAACGGAAATTGTTGATTCGTTATTAAAAAACGATCAACTTCGTTTATTAATCACTGATTATCTGTTAAATGATTTTTTACCAAATAAGCTTAAAGCAACCTTTGAAGAGAATGAGCAATTACTTTTAAAAAAAGTTATTGATGTAATCTTTAAAAATATTACTAAACAAGAACTTTATACAAAGACCTTAGAAAAGGCTAAAACAAGTCTTTCATCTCATCTTGAACATCTCTTTAATGATGGAGATATCAACCGTTTTATTCAACAGTTAGCAAGTGATATTTTCCCATCTGGTGAAAATTTCTCTTCGTTAATTGACCTTCTATTAACTAATGATTTAACTGCTGATG
The DNA here is from genome assembly GCF_000712165.1 of Ureaplasma canigenitalium ATCC 51252. Lineage (GTDB taxonomy): Bacteria > Bacillota_I > Bacilli_A > Mycoplasmatales > Mycoplasmoidaceae > Ureaplasma > Ureaplasma canigenitalium. The sequence continues at coordinate 50,278 of NZ_KL544010.1, forward strand.
ACCTTAATCGATTTATTGATTTAGTTGTTAAGTATTTACCATTTAACTATCTTGAAGACTGAATTAATACTCACAGTTCTTCAAGTTCATCAATAAAAAACATCAACCAATCAAAAGAAGAAAATAGTAATTCCACTCTAGAATTAATTACTTCATTATTAAAAGGAATTGCAAACCGAATTAGTCAAAGTACTAATGACCAAAAAACGAAATTAAAAGCAGTTGCTAAACACTTATTCGATGTTATCTTTAAATATCAACCATTAATTGAATTTAGTCTTAATAAGGTTAAAAACATTCCGTTAATTAAGAATACTCTTCTTAATTATGGAATCGATGAGACTTCGATTAATCAACTTTTCAAGAGTCTTGAAAAGAAGATTATTGAAAATAATGTGACTCTCGCAAGTCTTCCTTTTAACCTTGTTGAAAGTTTTATTAATCATGCAGATGAAATCAAGGGTAAGACGACTCTAAAAGAAATCCTGCAACTTATTCTTGATGAAAAAGCAAACATCTTAATTAACGATCTTAAATCCTTAATTAAGGTTGTTTTTAACATTGATGAAGTTAAAAATCTTATTACAACGGCTCTTATTCACTATGTATCTCCCGTTAAGGATAGAGAAGAAATCGATGTTAAAGCCTTGGATAACATCACTAACTTCATTAGTAAGTTACTAGAAAATATTGAACAAAATGTTTTAGTTGACGAAAACCTAAATAAGGTATTATCTAACGATAAACAACAGGGTTCGCTAATTCTTGATTTCCTAACAGTTACTGATAAAGAGTCTGCTCTTCAAGTTGTGAAACGAATTTTCAATTATGAAAATTACGGATCTTTTGCTCAATTTATTCACTTATTTGAGAATAATGATTTAACTGAAGATGATTACGTAAACTTTATTTTAAGTGTTATAGGTATACTTGACTTTAACCACTTCTTTAACCGGGTTGATGACACTAAACCAACCAGTGATGATGAAACTGAAATTTTCTCATCGTCATTTGATATTGAGAAGAATCTTCTACCATTAGTTAAGGAATTAGCTCTTCGATTTAGTTCAAAAGTGAAGGATGAAAATAAAACAAAGATTAAAAATATCCTTGTTAAAGTGGTTACAAAAACTATCGAAAACACTAGTCTTGTTGACCGTTTAGTTAGTCAGTTAAAAGAAAATACAGCAATTAATGATTTCATTAATCAAGTTGGTATAGCGACTGACCTTAAGGATTCGATTTTTACCAATCTAGGAGACAAGATTAAGGAAAACAAAGATTTATTTGGCAATCTTGTTACTGTCTTAGTCGATGGATTTATAGCAAAAGCAAACGAAATAAAAGAAGAAAACACCCTGACAAGTGCTTTACAGAAGGTTATTGATAGTAAGCGCGACGAGTTAGTTAAAATATTGAAACAGTTAATCAATATCGTTGCTAATGTAGATGGATTAAGTGATGCTATTTCAAATGCTCTCTTTAAATTTGTTAGTCCTAATAGAACAATCGACGAACTTGATGGTAATTTAACTTCTAACATTAAGGAATTTATTAAAAAGTTTGTCACTAACCTAACGAAGATTCCTTTGGTTGATGAAAAGATTCGTCTTCTTTTAAAGAAGCAAGATAATAATAAGAATCCGTCAATTTTGCTTGAATTCCTAAAAGTTAAAAATATGAAGGATGCCCTTTCTGTTGTTAAAAAAATATTTGACTTTGAAGGTTATGAATCGTTTATTGAACTAATTAAATTAGTTGAAAATGATGACATATCAGCAGACGAATATGCATCATTCTTGTTTGACGTCTTCACCTTATTTGATTTTGACCACTACTTTAAGAAAGAAGCGAAGCCTTCACCTTCACCAACTACTCCACAAACTAGTTTCGCGATGCAAATTAATCAGTTTGCTGAAAAGTTAAATAATGCTAATACTTTTAAGTATGTTCAAAAATTACTAACTCTTTCATTAAAGAAAGAAACTCCAGATAAGATTAAGAATATTATTAATCTATTAGCAAGTAAATTAATTGATGTTCATTTAAAAGAAGATGGTATTATTCATCAATTTGCTAGCAAATTAGCGGATTCTGTGAGTGAGCAAATTACAAAATCCGTTGCTGCTTTTGCTGATTTAAAACAAGAGTTTAAAACATTAATTACTAGTATTTTTGAGAGCAAGGAACTTTATACTAAGTTAAGTAATCTACTTTCAATACTAGTTAAGGATTTACTTCTTAATAAAAATGATTACAAGACAGTTAATAACACGATTGAATTTATTTCAACATTCTTCTTTACAAAGAAAAATGAAATTAAGACAACGATTAAAGAAATGATTGATCTTGTTCTTAAACCGAACGGTATTCTTGGTCATAAACTAACCGATCTCCTTGTTGCGATGTTCCGTGATTATCTTAATATTGAAGAAATAACATCTGAACAAAAAGCGAAACTAATTTACCCTGTTGAAGTAATAATGGAACATCTTGGTCAATTAGAAGCGACTGACGAAATGCTTAATCAATTAATGACTTTCTTTGAAGAAGATATTCGAACTTACAACCCTAATGAAGAAGGCAAGAATTTATCAAACATTATTGAAAAAAACATTAAGGAAAAAGTGTTTAGTCCATCCCAAATCGGGAAATTTGTTGGGATTCTAAAACACTATGATGGAGAGAAATTAACTCAATTTGTTAAGACTGTGATTGAACTTATTCCTGAGAGTAAATACAATGAGTGATTTGCTTCAATCTTTAATGTCAGTGATGGTAATGAAAGAGAATCGACAGTTGATAATGTATCATCAACTTCAACCCCTGAATCTTCATCAAATAAGACGGAAACCGCTCCAGGAGCTTCTTCTGGTAATGAAACCCTAAATGCTGAAGGTACAAAAAAAGATGCTTTACCTTACGGAATTGCCATTATAAAAGGAATTTTAAATTCAGACGAATTAAAGGATTCTTCAATCAAGGATTTAATTAAGAAAACAGTTAAAGATTCCATTCATTATCTACTTGATGACAGTAAACCAATTATTGTTTTAAAACAAATCATTAACAAGAAGCTTGTTCCAATGTTAGAAAAACTAATTGGTTTCAATGAAGAAGAATCAAAATCATTTGTTCGTCAGTTATTTGACTTTGTCTTTAAAAATCAAGATATTCGAGATATTTTTGATGACATTATTGAGCAAATAATTAATAACGAAAACAACGAATATGGGGATGCGATAAAGAGTAACATTCTTGATATTATTAATCATTATTATCAAAAGCAATTTGATACTATCCTTAAACCCAAAACCCTTGCTGTTGGTATTTCATTAATAAAAAATGATTTTGTTACAAATGCAATTGCTAAGGGATTGTTCAATAAATTAAAACTTGAAAATACAACCAACGATGATGTTGAAATTGTTCGACGAGTTATCAAGGATGTCATTGACAATTATGAACAACTTGACTTCGTTAAGGGTTTCATCGATGAAATCTTTACCATCCTTAAAAAATATCGTCTTGAAGAAATCGAAACAAAAGGTGTTTCTGAAATTACTAAAGCAATTAATGATTATGGCTTAAGCGATTTTGATAATTACTTTAAATTAGTTGATTTGCTTGTTGATAAGAAGCATAATGAAAAAGGTATTGATATTTTAAACTTCACAAAATTAATCAACATCATCTTCAGCAAATCACCAATTGCAGAATATTCTAAGATTAAGAATTCAATGGATAAAAAAGAAGGAAAATATCCACTTTTTGAAGGTTTATTAAGTATAGAAGGACAGCCTTTTAGTCAAACAATTACCCAATCATTTAACCCAAAGAAGAAACCAAATCCCAAGAACTTAAAGATCGTTAACCAAGAAGAAGAATTTAAAAAACTCTTTGAAAAACTGTGAACTAGTGAGAAGGAATTTAAGAAAGAAGATGGGACAAAACCAACCTTAATTAGTGATAATCCATTCACTGAGGCAATTATCCGAATTGGTATTGTCGCTCTTTGATATGCTCACGAATCATTCTTCCAAAACAGCGACTCAAGTTTATGGTGAGGATTTGTTTCTGTTGGTGAGAAACGAGTTCTTAACATCGTTCGGGGAACCAAACAAGATGAATTTAATCGTCGTGACAAATTAATCCTAAAATACATTTTTGGTAACCGTGGAACTAGCACTTGATGAGGGGGATACACATATCCTAATTCATCAAATTACCAAGACACTGACTTCCTATTTATGATTACCTACTGACGTCAATATCAAGGTAAGACACGCTCGCGTCATTGGGATAGTAACCACGACTTAGTTGATGAAATTTTTACAATGATTAAGGATGCAAAACCTTATAAAAAGAAAAAAGAAGAACTAAAGTACCCTATGTAATTTGAAATCAAACGCACAAGCGTTTGTTTTTTATTTAAACTATATAATATATGAACAAGAAGAATATTAAACGAAAACTGATGCTTATTTTACCAACAATTTTTGTTGGTAGTCTTTTCGTTGCTTCTTGTTCGGTCATTCAACCAATTAAACACGACTTAAAGAGTCAAATTGAGAACGATATCAGTAGTTTAAGTAAAATTTTTAATAGTTATAGCAATAACCGACTTCAGATTAAAGAACTTCTTAATAAGAACGATCAAATTAAGATTGATTCTGAAATCGAGGATAAAATTGATTTTTATGCTAAGCATATTGCGAACATAGAACTCGATGGATGAATTGATGACAAAATTAAGCAATTTGAAGAAGAGAACAAAAAAACTATTGAAAGTATTAAGTCAGAACGAATTACTGATAACTTCAATATTAGCGACAAGAACCTAATGATTAAAGACACTAAATTTATTTTTGAAACAATCAATGATGATTACAGCAACTTTGAAAGTCTTATATTTAGTCAGTCAAAACCTTCCTATTTTCTTAGTCGCAGCTTACCGTTCATCGTTTCTAAAATAAATTCATATTTTCATTCAACAAAAGTAATTACCGATGTCTTTGTGATGAACGATCTTGAGCGGGGATATATTTTTACATTTAATTACAGTGACCATACTGACGCATTTATTTCTTTTACTCCGAAAATGTTCAAATCAATTCTTGGATTTAAGTTGAATTTAAATCGGATTGATAATTTAAAATTACTCAAAAGTAAAATTAATAAAAATAGTGAAAATAAAATCATTAATGATATTGACTATCTCAATATTACAAACAACCGAAGATATAATCGCTTTCTTAAAAATTTAACTCAAGTTCATTTTCTTAATCATCAAAATGATCTTTTCATCCAAGACATTAAATTTCTAAGTAGAATACTTATTAATGAGAATGTCGTTAATGACGAATCGATTAGTTTTATCAGTAATATATAGGGGAATGGTATGCCAAGAAAACATTTAATTGCCTCAGGAATTAACAAAAAGCAACAAAATCAAGCGAAGATTTGGATGAAGTGTGCGAAGGAAATTAAACAAGCTGCTAAGCAAGGAACGAATCCAGAGACTAATCTCCGGTTAAAAGCAGCTATCGCTCGTGCTTTAAACAACAACCTAAGTCGTGATTCAATTGAAAAAAACATCAATGGTGCGACCCGGGATAAAGATAATCTAAAAGAGTTAACTTACGAAGGATATGGTCCTAATGGTTTGTCGGTCATTATTAAGGTGCTAACTGATAACGAACAACGAACCATTTCAAATATCCGTGGGTATTTTAGTAAACTAAATGGTCAACTTGCGAAACCAAATTCAGTCATCATTAACTTTAATGAGTATGGGCAAATTCTACTTAAGAATGACCGACCAAACTTAACCGACATCGTTCTTGATTTATTATTGGTTGAAGCAAATGTAATCGATGTTAATGAACAAGAGGATGTCGTTGAAATCCTTACTGAACCTTCATCATTTAACATTGCTCGGGAAATTATTGACAAAAATGGTTTTAGTATTCTTTCATCTGAAATAAAGTTAATTCCCAATGATTTTGTTTCACTTGATGATACTCAAAAGGAACGACTTGTAAGGTTCATTAACCAAACTGACGATGATGATGACATCTCGTGAGTGATTACGAACTTTGAAGAAGAAATTTAATATGGCAATTAAACTTTATAATGCTGAACACCAAGCCTATGTTAACCATAAAAAGTTTCGTGCTAATATCTTCCGAGTGGTTGCTGGAATATCCCTTTATAGTGTAATCGTTACACCTATTATTTTTGTTAGTGGAAAGAATCATCAAGATGATTATCTCCACCGTACTTTTCAGTCAATAAGAAAAGATGTAGCAAATAACCAACAAGGTCTTCTTTATTTTTACTTATATAGAACGGTAGAAAAGGAACCGTTTATCGGTCATCTTATTAAGAATGAAGAGGCTTTTAATTCTCTGATTTCTCTCAATTTAAAGAAAGAAGAAAATATTGACCAAGAGACGGCAAATGAGACAATAAAACACCTCAAAGAACAATATAATAATCAATTTTTCATTGACAATGACTTAATCGTTGTATCCTTTTATCAAGTCCCTAAGAACCTTTTTTTGACTAATTTTATTGTCGAAAATAAAAATCGTTACTCACTAGCTTATCTTGACCTTGACTCTATTTTTAATAACAGTTTTAACTATGATCATAGTCTTTCTTTAAACCCAGATAAAAGTAATACTGGCCTTCGTTTTATCCCAGTTAAAAAGAATAATAAGGTTTTAACGGTTGATTTTCATCAGCTTGATCAAGCAAAAGACCTTTACTTTTACAATGAAGTTTTTTATCGTAATAACAAATTAGTTAATTTACCAGCGTTTAAATCGAAAAAGTAGCTAGCAGGTTTTTTTAGAAATTTACTCACTTATTTTGTCTTTTGTCGTTTTTTTGATAAAAAAAGGAAATTTCCATCATAAAACAACCATAAATCCCTTATCATAAAATATTACACATATTTATCATTTTTATTTCGACAGAAATGAGGACGGAGGTTTTATGAATAATAAAAAAAGAACAACATTAATTGCTCTAGGTTCCGTTCTTCTTCCGCTTACCGGGATTGGAATTGGTCTTGCAATTGGTTTTGGTTCAAGAACTAATACCGACCATACTCATCAAAGAAACTTGATGTTGAAGGCAAATCTTGAGCATTTAAATAATGGTAATTCAAATAAGAGTGATTCTACCGAAGCTTTAACTGAACTTGAAATTAAAAATCGTGAACTTGAACATTTAATTAATCAATTAACTGAAAAAAATAACGATCTATTAAAAGAAGCAAGTGATAAATCAAGTAAGTTTAATGAAGAATTAAATAATAAGGAACAAGCATTACTATCAAAGGAAAAGGCTCTTCAGCAAAAAATCAAGGAACTTTCATCGATTAGTGATGATGTTACTAACAAAATAGACGAAAAAAAGAAAATTGAAGAGCAACTTAATAAGCTTAAAGAAGAATTAAAGAAAATTGAAAAAGATAAGGAATTGCTTTCTAGTAACTTAAATGATCGAAAGGAAGCATCTAAAAAACTAATCGATTCTTATAAATTCCTTGATGATAAGTACCGTAAGCAAATTGATGAAGCTGATGGTCAGTCACTTGGTACTATTGAAAAGCAAATTATCAATGAAATTATTGATTTACATAAGGAAATTATTGATAGTCAGCGATACTTTCAGTTACTTAATCCATCCAATGATGATTATTATCGAAACTATCTTTCCTTAATTAATGATGGTAATTTAAAGAACACTTCTCCGCTTGAAATTAAGAATATAAAGCAAAAGCTAATTGAAAAATATAACAAATTAAAGAATCAAGCAATTGCTATTAATGAGTTTTATCAATTAGGTGATGGATATCAAACAAATAAGAAAATGCTTTTGAATAATGATTCAATCTTAACCGAAAGTGAGTTAATACGAATTACGAAGGAAACAATCAACGGTATTATAATAAAGTATAAAAGAATTGATACCACAGGTATTATTGAAAGACTGCAAATAAAATACTCTAATCTAAACACTCTTGATGAGTTAAGTCAATTTAAATTATCTCCATCTTCCTTCCTCGATATGATTCTTGATGAAGAATTTAATAAACAAGAAATTAATGTTAAAATCACTGATTTTAGTTCAGATACAGCAATATATAATGATAGAATTGCTAATCGAATGAATGAATTTTGAGGAAGTAATAATCAAGATGAAAAAATAACGAAGATTAAGAAGCTATTTAAAGATCATTTTTTTGGTAATATAAGCGAAAAAGAACAATTTGATAAGTTAGAAAAGGCTCTTGCCGGGATAAGTACAAATAACGAAACATACGATAATTTGTTTACAATGAAACTTTTCTATCTATTAATGTATTATATTGTTGTTGATAAAAACATTATGAATAGTGTTAAATTCACGTCGAGTGAATGAGAATCTATTGTTTACAATGGTTATAGTTTTATTACTAAAAATAACGATTGACTTGAACTAACTGATCAAATTATTGACCGGTCAACCAAGGAATTTAAAACCGATTCAGCACTTCTTCAAAAAATTATTGCTTCAAAAACCTACGAAGAATTGAAAGCCGCAATCAATGCTAATAATGGTAAAAACCACCTTATTATTCTTCACTACGATAGAGATTAATATCAAAAAAGAGTTATCCGGTTGGACAACTCTTTTTTAGTCTTCTTTCTCTTCAACGATAAGAAGTTCCTTAGGATTGGCATCGCTCTGTTCGTTTTCTTTTATTGGACTAAGCAACTCAATATCCTGATTAAAGAAACCGTTCATATATGGTGATCTTAAGTTTTTCATATTTTCTTCTTCAATCACTATCATTCCTAAATTCTGAAAATCTTGGTTTAAAGTTTGTTTTAAGTCGATAATTTTTTGGTCGCTATCAAGATTAACTACCATTACAACATTAAGTTCGGTTAAACCTGAATAAATGTAATTCATAATCCGAAGCAAACTAAAGTCGATATTCATATTAAAAATAAGACGATGATTAAATGATTTTTCCCCAGGGATAAGTTTGATTTTTCTTTTTAGAATCCCCTTAAAACTATTAATCATATTCATTCTTGCAATCAAGAAATCTTCGACACTCATTTTATTAGTTTTAGGAATAATTTTTTTTCTTCGATAAATATAAATAAAGGTGAAAAAGAAAAAGAAAAGTGTAAAGATTAAGGGGACGATAACTGAAGATGAATTAAATGAATATTCTCAAACTTTCGGGACATATTGAATTTGGAGCTCAAACTTTCCGTTTGAGAGATCATCAGGTGTTAAGCCTTTGACAATTTCTTGTCCATTAACTATTAAATCCCCCTTGAACTTTCCAAGGGTAAGGTTAATTGATTTAATGATTGCATCAATAAAAGGTTTGGCAACTCCAGCTAAAATACAAGAAATTAAACCAAGAATACAAATGATGAAGAAAGATTCGACGAGGATATAGCGAAGCGATCTTTTTTTGGTCGAAATCTCCTCATTTAATTTATAATTCGTATTTTCAAATCACCACTTCATAAAATAAAAAAGCGGCTTGCTTTTCTTTTTAATGTGGTCATCAAAAGAAGTTTGAACGATTTTTAAATAACGGTCATTGTGAGTAAAAACACCCGAATCGTGAACGGTGTCCTTATTAAATTTAGTGAGATGCTGGTAACTTTTGTTTACTATTAATACAGATTTCATATTGATTATGTTGTTTTTTATAATTTAAATATTATTATAATTTGTTTATGTTTGATTTAAATGTTTTTGCTGTCTATAAACCATCTGGTCTTTCATCGTATGATGTCATACGAATCTTAAAACGTGTTTATGGTATAAAGAAAATAGGTCACGGTGGTACCCTTGATCCTCTTGCTTCTGGCATCCTTATCATAGGGATAAATAATGGGACAAAAAGTCTTAACCAATGCCTTAATTATGACAAAAAATACCGAGCCCGAATTAAGTTTAATTTGTTAACTGATTCTTATGACATTACGGGAAAGGTAATAAAAACAGATCACAAAAAAATCACTCTGGAAGCGATTAGGAATGCTTTAGATAACTTTTTTCTTGGTGACATTAAACAACGTCCTCCGATTTATAGTGCGGTTAAAATTAATGGTCGTAAAGCATATGAATATGCTCGTCAAAATAAGGAAATCGAAATTCCGGTTAAAGAAGTTTCTCTATATGGTTATGAAATTGTTAACTATGATGAGAAGGAACAGGAATTAACAATAGAAATAAATGTTTCAAAAGGATTTTATGTAAGGTCTTTTGCTTTTGACCTTGGTAAGGAACTTGGATCATTTGGAACCATTACCTATCTTCAACGAACCGAAGTCGGACCTTATACGAAAAAGGATTGCATCTCACTTTATGACTTGCCAGATAGTTTATCTTAATAAGAGTAGTGATTTTAAAAAAATTAAGGATACCTTTCATCTTATAATGGGATATTTTGATGGACTTCATTGCGGTCATTTATCCCTTTTTCCAAGTAACAATGAGATTAGTATTCTGACCTTTATTAATGTTCCAAAAAAGAGTTATCAAATTTACAATCTTGAAGAGCGAGTTCGACAATTAAAAAAGATTCCAGGAGTTGTTCAAATTCTTGTCTGGGACATATCGAAACTTAATTGGGATGGAATTACTTTTATTCGTAATTTCCTTCAAAAAACTAATTTTAAAAATATTATCGTTGGTGAAAATTTTACTTTTGGCAATGACCAAAGAGATAGTGTTTTTCTCATGCAACATTGTGAAAATCTAACCATCAAAAAAATTAATCAACAAATTTCATCTACAACAATTAAAGGATACTTAAGAAATGGTGAGCTTGAAAAAGCGAACCAACATCTTCAATATCACTACTATGTTGTAGGTCAAGTAGTTTATGGGAAACAAATCGGGATAACAATTAATTTTCCTACTGCAAACATTATTCTTAATGAAAATGGAACTTTAGTTAAGGATGGAGTTTATCTTGGAAGTGTTCTTATAAAAAATAAGACATATAAAACAATGATTTATGTCGGAACTAAAAACGGGTTTAAGCAACTCGAGGCCTACCTACTTGATTTTAGTAATGACCTTTATCATCAGGTTATCCAGGTTAACTTCGATAAGCGGATCGCAGATATTATTAAGATTAAGGATTTGAACCATTTAAAAGAGCTTTTATGTGGTTATAAAAAAGCATTAATAGAACATCAAATAAGTCAAAAAACTATTCATTAGATAACGGATTTACCGTTATCTTTTTTATTTCTTTAACCTTATTTATTTAGCATTTTTTTATTTTACTTTTATTGGTAGTACTTTCCCAACCATCTAACTGTTTAAGACTATACTATAAGGTAAAGGAGGAAAATATAATGACTGTTGAAAAAACTTTAACTAGTCAGAAAAATATAGCCGAAGCCTTTTCTTCATTTCATAAGCGCTTAAAAAAAGCACTGTCGTCGTGAACTTCCGTTGGATTATTTACTCTTCTTTTCATCTTTATTGGTATAGGAGCCTTGTTCTATACTGTAATGTATGAAAAACGTGAAGGGGAAATTGATTTTGAAACTGGTCAATCGATTACGACTTACTGAAGAACATGAGAAGAGGTTACAAGGCCGGCAACATTAATTGATTACTGGTTTGATCCGATTGCGAAAATTTTTCTTGCGATTGGGATACCATCAGTTGGTTATGCTATTCAAATTACAACGAGAAACCGAATTGCTTCGCCTTCAACTCTTGGTTATACCCCAGCAGCTACTCTAGCATTCTTTGCTAATCTGGCAATCAACAAACCAAACGTTCCGTGAACTTACTTAATTGGTTTTGGAATCGCCTTATGTATTATGGCGATTAACGGAGCAATAAATGCGAAGCGAAAAACAGAAGGTAGTGACTACCGTCCTGTCTTAGTTGGGTTTGCAATTGCTGTTGTTATCACAGCGATTGCAGCAGTTCTTGTTATTATTTTCCCGACTACTGTAGAACCAAGTGCTATTTTTTCTGGTTCTTTTTCAATCAAAGGTAATTGATACTTCCTTGCTGCATCAGGGACGATGATTATCGTAAGTGTCATTGGGCTTTTCGCAATGCTTCCGCAATTAAAGATTATGCAGCGTGACTTCTTGCTAGCTAAGAGTCTTGGGATTAGAATCAATACAATTTATTGAGTTGTATCGGTTATTGCGATGATTATGACCGTTTGTTCGGTTGTTATTTCTCACCCGATTATGCTTCTTGGATTAATTATTCCTAACATTGTAAGAAGTGTCTTTAACAAACACACTCCCGGCTTTGTGATTGCGATGTCAATGGTATTTGCTTTTGCCTTACTTGAAGTAAGTTTACTTTTACTTAAATTATATAAATTTGGTCCAAACTTCCTAATTTCCATCATAAGTGCGATAGTTCTAATTGCCATTTTAAAGGTAACCAAAATTAGGTAGCGGAGGAATTTATTATATGAATAACATAAAAACTCCGCTATATCGCGGAATAAACTTGATTGAAAATGGAAGAATGAAAAGACTTTTTGTTCATTTCAATAAACGAATGAAACCATGGTGATGGGTCGCTTTAATCCTTTTGTGCATTTTGTTTTCGTTGTTAATGACTTTCATCACGATTGGTGTTGAAAATCCGAACTATAAAGCAATATTTAAAGAAATTTCGAAAGTGATTGTCCAAGTCTTTATGACTGGGTTCAGTATTGGGGTGAGTGGTTTTATCATTCAAAGACTTACCCGTAACCGGTTAGTTGACACCTCGACGATAGGGGTTGGTAACTTCTGCTTAATCGGACTTGTTATCTTTGCTTTTGGTTTTAACTTTGATAGTATCGAAAACCAAGCGAGTTTCACACGAAATTTACCTTATATATTCGTCCCGTTCGCAGTCTTTATTACCATTATTCTTTATTTTTTTGGTCGTACAAGAACGAACTTTAGTCCAGCTAAGTTAATTATTTGTGGTTTGTTCGTTAACTTCATTGCGATTACATTGTCGATTTCGCTGCAAGATCAATTAAATCGTAGTGCAGCCGAATACATCGATGAATTACTTGAAGCTCACTATGCTCATATGACCGATAATATATGAATTTTTACTGGTGTTTTCTTTGGTGCATCGCTTATTTGGTTCTTTATTCGGTCACCTATTTATAAAATTTTTCTTTCTGATGCCGTTGTTGCTCGACAACTGGGTATTAGAACCAAACTAGTTACTTTTGAATTAATTATCATAACAGGGATATTATCAGGAATTGCTTATACGCTCGCTGGTAATATTCTCTTCGTTGGTATCGCAGCGGCTAACATTGCTTATAACCTTTTTGGTCTACGTGTAAACCGTGCTGCTTTATTTAGTGGTTTACTGACAACGGTCTTTTTGTTGTTCAGTCAGTTCCTACTTGGAACAATTGTGGTTAAAGCGACATCGTATCCATTTAACCCACCACTTCTAACACCTTTACTTGTAGCTCCGATCTTCATCATAATGGTCGTTGTTAAATCATAAGGAGATTTAAAATATGAAAAAAATAAAATTAAATAAGATATTAATGCTCTCTTTTGGAGCACTAGCAATTGGTGGAGCAATTGCTTCTGTCGCTGTCGCTTGTCGTCCTAATAGTGGTAATACAGGTGGTAATTCTAAAGGTGGCCACAAGAATGATACCGGAGAGTCTAGTGGTCAAGGAAACAAAGGAGACTCTAAAAAACAAAACGATGAAGTAATTGTTGAAAAACACTTTGAGCCAGGTTCAGGAAGTACCTTCTTTCCAGGTTATAAAACAAGTGATCTTCCAAAGGAAGTTGAAGAAAACGGATTGCCAACCCGTCGCGAGTTAAACGAACGGGAAAAAGCATTGCTTGATTTAACAACTAAACAATGACACGAAACAATTCCTGAATACACAGAAACTCTCTTAAGTAAAGGTCGTGCTAAGGATTTCTATAGACAAGTAACCGATCCAAATGGCCACAATAAGTTTGCGACAACTAAAGACTCAGGATCAATTGACCAAATGGATATTGCATATGCCTTCGGTATCGCTCCGCACTATGCTGCAATTAAGCATACATATCAAAGTAACGGTCAAAAGAAGGTTGAATATGTTCCAGTTTACCTTCACGACTGAAAGGCTGTTGCTGATGAATCGAAGACTTGAGTTGGTAACATCAAAAATGATAAAACAAGTCAAACCGACATAACGACAAATAAAATCGGTACTATCCTTACAACGACAACTCGTCTTGGTGGATACTATGAATCCTTTACTAAACAAGACCCGAAGGTTTTTGGATGAGTAGCACAAAGTCGAAGTACTGATATTTTAAGTAAACGTCCTGCTCGTCTACTTCCTAACTGACTTTTCTGAGCGGATCAAAATGACCCAACTCAGAAATATAAAGTTGGTAACCCACATCTAAAGAGTAAAAGTATTGAACTTGCTGGTAACCCTAATTGATATCTTGACCGCTATGAACCACTTATCAATGCTGGTCAAATGCTTGACCAACTTTATGATGCTTCGAAGTTTGATAATATTAAGAATGCAGAAGTCGGTGGTCAAAAAGGATTTACGACATTTGAAGCTTTTGCTCGTGCTAATGTTGATATCGCTCGAAAGAATATTAGTAAATGAGCAAAGGAAAATGCTTCTAAAGTTCAAGGTAAAACATTACTTGTTGTTAATAATGGTAATAAATCTGTCTTCCCTAATGAAATTAAGACCCAAGACCAAAAGGACTTCATTGCTAAGAACTTCTATGCTTATATTCCAACATTATTCCCAATTATGTATGCTTCAAGTGATGATCCATACACACCAGGACTTGGTTACCAATTCCCTTTACCTAAGAAGAACCTAACATTAATTCAGCAATATGTTGATGACTTCGGATGGTTTGGTGGAAGGGCTTTACTAAAAGGTTCTGGTGAAGCTCAATTAACTGTTGGTAAGAACATTGCTGATGCTTTTGAAAGCGGAGTTGATGTTGTTACTTTCGTATATGACCCGAGTAAGGTCGAAGGTTTTGATGGTTCAAAAGCTTCGCTTCTTAATTTTGAAAAGACCATTACTGACTTTATTAATAGTATTGGTGATAAGAAAAACGATTACAATCTAACGAAGATGTTAAAAGAAAATCCTAAGGTGGGTAAAAACTTCTTTATTAGTAGTAAAGACGAATTCTATGATGCTGGTCTTGCCTTCGTTGGAACTACTTCAAGTGTTGTTAATATAGCAAATAAAATTGTTAACCAAAACCTAGATGCACCTAAGGTAGAAACAGGTGCTTACTTCTTTAACATGAAAGATCGTGGAAGTAAACATATCGAAGGAAAACATGCTCGTGATGATGCAAGTTATGAAGCTCTTAAAAATTCAAAATCAAAAAAATAGTTATAGAGTTAATGTGTGAGAAGGAAAAAGTGCTCCTAGGGCACTTTTTTTCTTTCGTTACTTATTATTCGGTTATACTTTATTAATGACTATGAAAAAACGAATTACATTAAAAAGAGTCCTATCAATAATTGGACTTTCTTCCCTGATCATTATTCCAGTTACCCTAGCAAGTTGTGTAAGAAAAAAAACACAGATTGATGCAAGTAAATACACATTATTCAAGCATACTGAACAAAACGGTAAAATTATAACTACTTCTTATATTGTTCGTTTCTTTGTTAAAAAGAGCGATGTATCTAGTTTAAATGACCTAAAAAAGCTAACATATCGTTTACAATATGATTCACACATTCCTATTCTGAATAATCAGGTTAGTCCTGTAAATACTGGTATGTTTGACGAATTTTACTTCTTTGATTTACACCTTCCACAACTGCATGTCAATGAGAAAATTCTCTTTGTTCCTTCAAACATCCTTACTTCATTTACCCTATTAATTACGAAACCAACAAAGGCTGAACCAAACCTTATCGACCAGACAGAAGTTGTTGAAAAAGCAACAGAATATATGCATCCCGAGTTGCTAAAAAAGAAGAGCTAGAAGCCCTTCTTTTTGTTACTCAAGTTCGTTGTACATTTTACCTATGATGTTTATAATTTTCTTTTCTTCCTTAGTGTAGTTTTTCTGCTCAATATGCATACATTCATTAATGTATTTAATAATTGCATTTGTGACATTAGAAACATCATATGCTGTATCAAAAGGAAAAAAGTAAGTATAGTAGAGATATAACAATTCTTTCGATAGATTAAGAAATGATGGATTTTGGTGAAAATGGTTATCAAGTTGTTCGTTAATTTGATAAATCTTGGGGTCGGTAATGATATTAACATTATCAGTTCCACCACGATTATATTTAGCAATTTCAATCTTCATTGATTGTTCTAAATATTGGTTATAAAGTTGGAGATCAAAAACAAGGTTATTAGTCGCAATAAGTTCAACGACATGCATCTTATCCTGCATTCCTACTTTTTTTGATTTGAGAATCATATTAAGAAAAGCGAAGTCAACATCATTTAGTTCATTAATATATTTAACGATGAAAAGATCAAGCATTGAACCGTTAACTATGTGTTTATCCTGGTTAAATATCTTTATGTAATAATCTTCCTTTTTTAAATTAGATTCATTTTCATCGATTGTATTAAGTTCAATTTCTTTAATTATTTCTTTGTCAAAATTTTTAAAATCTTCCAAAGTCGCTAAATCGATTAAAGGGTTTGTAAATTCATTCTCAAGAAGGAGATGAGCAAGACCATAGTCCTTACGACTAAAGGCTTTTTCCGCTTCCTTTTTTACATCATTAAAATACTTCTTGATCTGTGTTTTGATTTTTTCTTCGTTTTTCATTTTTTCTTCGGTTTTCTTTTAGATGATGATTCGTTTTAAAATTAGCTTTGACATTTTGCTTTATCGTTGGCTTTGAAACTTGTTTCTGAACCGGTTCCGGACTACCATATTTCATGTGTAGTTCAAGGAGATTTTCTTTATTAATTAAAGGGGAGAATAAATTATTTTTAAAGCAATGGATAATCTTTTTTTCAGTTAAAATTATTTTTTTAATTAAGGCATCTTCGTAGTTGTACTTACGAGCATTTTCAATAAATTCATTAATATCAATTTCGTTTCAATTACCATCAACCGACATTGTAAAGTCCAGGTCAAAGTCAATATATTTAATAGCACCTTCCTCATATATAAAAGGAGATGCTACATTAATGTAAAGTTTAATGCCATTATTTTCAATCGTTGCGATGATATTGAATCATTCATCCTTAAAAAAATATCAATAAGTCAATTTTTTGTTATATGAAGGGAATGATCTTACTGATTTTTCTTCACTGGAGATGACATAAGCATTGGTTGAACAAAGAATGAACATATCATCCTTCTTAAAAACAACCTTCGGGTTTGATCAAGATCGATAAAGTCATCCGTTATATTTATAAGCATGAACCATCACTTGGTCATCTTCTTTTAAATTGTCGAGATTCTGGATTTTCGTTAAATCAGGATTGGTGTGTTTATAGTACCTTAACTGTTCGTATGGGATGTTTTTTTTCATATATTATGTAATGTAATTGAATTATTTTACTATTTTTTCCTAGTAATTTAATTATAAAAAATTAAAAAAACTATCCACTGAAATTGTCTTATTTTAACTAAATTACTCATTTTTGTTAGTACCAAAAATGATTTCGATCTCTTTCTTCAGAAAGTCAAGTAATGCTTTGATTTTACTGTAGTTCATTCTAGTTGGACCAACGATAGCGATTTGTTTGTTAATTGTCGGTAACTTAATTGTTGTACTTGCTATTGCAAGATTTTCGCTCCCAATCTCGCTGCCGTATGTTATTGTAGTCTTACCAGTTAACTTTTTTTCAAGAGCAATTTGTTCTCAAATTGAAGTATTTTCAAGTAAATTTAAGAGCTCAGTTAATTTATCTTGGTCGCGGAATTCATTATGCTTAACAAGATACTTTACACCAACTGTTTGTACATTGTTTTTGCGCTCTTCATAATAAGAGAAAATTTTATTAACAATTTCGCTCATGAAATATTCATATTGGTAAATTTTATTTTTGATTAAGTCTTTTATTAAATCAAGTTTCTTAATAACTTCCTTTAATGGAGTGTCAATAAGACGCTCATCAAGAACATTGATGCAAGTAACTAAATCGTTAAATTTAATTTTAGGATCAAGAGTGATCAGATGTTGTATCACTCGATTTGATGAGCTAACAATAATAATAAGAGCGGAAAGCGGTCCGGTCTGAATTAAATCAATTCTTTTTAAAAGTTCATTGCTACCGTCTTCGGTAATGACAGCCGGAAGACTTGTTGTTTCATTAATTAATTGAAGAGATAGGTTAATAATTTCATCAATGCTTTTTCTTCGGTCATGAAGGATTCTTGTAAGTCGCTCCTTAACACTTATTTCAATTGGAACACTTAGTTTCTGTAGGTTATAAATTTGGTAACCAAGAATTGATGGAACTCGTCCAGCACTTGTATGTGGTTTTTCGATGAGGTTCATTTTCTCAAGGAAAGCCATTTCGTTTCTAATTGTTGCTGTTGAAAGGTTAGTAAAGTACTTTTGGACAAGGAGAAGGGATGAAATTGGTGTTGCTGTTTCTGTGTATTCATTAACAATGGCATTAAGAATAGCGAGTTGTCTTGCAGAAAGTTCTTTCATTAAGTTGTTTAGTTCCATAAAAGCTTCCTATTTCATTAGTGAATAAAGATCATCGTAAATTTCTTTTGCTAAATTTTTAAGAAAAAGACCATAACGATCTAGGTAGTCCTCGATGAGAAATTTACTTATCCCATCGAAAAATTTCATCTTAATTCTTGGAATTAAAGTGATGTTTTGTTCTTTGTTCAGTCTCTTAATCTCCTTACCATCTTCGTTTAAGAGTAATACACTATGCTGTGTATACTTCAAGGTTAAAGATTCTTTTTGGTAAAGAAGTTTAAAGAGTACCGATTCATCATTTTTAATGATTTCTTTATTGATTATTTGCAAACTTTTTGAATAATTAGAAATCATTCTCAAATATTTAAAGGAAACTATGTCTTTTTCAACATTGATTCGACATCGCTTTAAGTAATTATTGTTTTTGACGGTATAAATAATTAACGGAAGGACAAAAAGGAGAAAGATAAAAACTCCAAGGACAATCATAATAGTTGAAGGATAAGTTTCTTTGTCAATTAATTTTACATTTCAATAAATCCCCCCACCAAAAAGTGCAAAACCACATAGCACAAAAACAATAATCGCAATGTTCATATATAAAATGTTTTGTTCTATTTTAGTTTTGACATCATCTTCATAAAATTCTTCGTAAAGTTTACTGTTGATTTTTTCTGAATGAAGGTATCCTTTTAGTTCGTCATAGATATTGATTTGCATACTACCTTTTTTGTTAAACTTTTACTAATATATATTAGAGTTAATTATAAATTGAATATGCCATTTATTAAAAAATATAATGTTGATTTTTACCTTGATGATAATCAGATTGTATTAAAGGATAGTTACAAACAACACTTTAATCCACCAAAGATTACCGGGAGTCGTCTGGGGGGGATTTTAAATGTTGGAGATTTTTCATCAGATGTCCGAACTTGATGTGCGATGACCCGTATTTACAAAGAAGAGTTTGATCCAATTTATAGTCAAGCTGGTACCATTATTGAACCAAAAATTAAGGAGTTTGTTGAACAAGCGACCGGGGTTAAATATATCCAGTATGACCCACCATCAATTAATTATGACATCTTTAAATCGAACGATATTTTTGGTGGTATTCCTGATGGTGAACCAATTAATGATCAAGGTGAAGTTGACTATAATGTAGGTCCGATGCTTGAAATTAAAACTTCAAGCATTGATAAGTTTATGCATAAACAAATCGATTATGTTTTTTATCTACAGAAAGACGAAAAAGGTTATCCCTTGATCAAGGAAAAGGGTAAAAAAAGAGATTCTTGATTTAATACCGATGGAAGTCTTGTTGTCTCGAAGGACTATCAACTGCAACTTGCCTTGTATTGTTATCTAAGAAACATTACCAAGGGTATTTTTGCTGTTGCATTCCTTACTGTTGATGATTATATGCATCCTGAACAATTTGATCCTTCAAAAAGAGAAATTGTGATTGCTAATTTTACACTTAATCGTTCTTTATTTGAAGAACAAGTTATCAAGTATGCTGAAAAATGGTATAAGGATTACATCATAACCGGTCGAAGCCCGAAATTAAGTGAAGCTGATAAAGAATGGTTTAATACATGGATAAACAAATAGTAGATTGTCAAAAGATTCTATATCTTAAGTTTGGTGAACTTTGTTTAAAAGGAAAAAACAGGAAGGAATTTTCGAATAAGTTAATTTCAAATATAAAGCGAGCACTAAGCGATTTTAATAACATCGAATATCATTTTCGTCTTGATTCAACCATCTTAACAAATATTGACCAGGATGATTTTGAAGCAGTGTTAGACATTGTTAAACAAATTTTTGGAATTGTTAAAATCGTTATCGGTTATCAAATTAGTAAGGATGTACCGAGTATTTTTCAAGCATCATCTGACTTCGTTAACCGTTTTAAAAATGAAGCAGGCAAAGAAAAAATTACATTTAAGGTTGAGGTAAAAAGAACTGATAAGACCTTTGTGCATCCGTCAAATGAATTTAAAGTGATGATTGCTTCGCATCTTCTTTCGAATCATCCATATTTGTCCGTTGATGTCCTTAATCCAGATCTTCTTCTTAAAGTTGAAATTAAAAATGATTACGCGATTATCTTTAATGTAAAAATCGATGGTGCATCAGGTTTACCGGTTGGTTCAAACGGTCATTGTCTCTCTTTACTCAGTGGTGGAATTGATTCACCGGTTGCGAGTAAACTTGCGATGAAGCGAGGATTGTCCATTGACTTCATTACTTTTATTACTCCGCCGCACACAAGTGAACTTGCTTTAAATAAGGTCATTGAACTTGCTAAAAAAGTTGTCATTCAAAATCGTTTATGTAATGCTTCGCTTTATGTTGTTAACTTTACGAAAATCCTTGATGAGCTAACTCATATAGAAAATGAGTCGTACAAAATTACTTTAATGCGTCGATGCTTTTTCCGCATCGCTGAACGTCTTGCTAAAAGAGTAGGGGCACATTGTCTTGTAACAGGTGAAGCTATTGGTCAAGTTGCTTCACAAACAATAGAGAGCTTATCGACCATCGAAGAGGTTTTAACTGATCTCATTGTCATTCGGCCATTAATCGCTTTTGATAAAAAAGAAATTATCGATTTAGCAATTAAATACGACACTTATGCGACAAGTATATTACCATATGATGACTCATGTAGTTTGTTTGCACCTAAAAACCCAGCAACAAAGCCAAAAAAAGAAAAAGCAAGAGCTTACGAGAGTAAACTTTTAATGTTAGAGACTTTAATTGATCACACATTAAAAAAAGAGATTACTAAGGTAAAGTTAAATGAAAAAAGATAATTTGTTAGATATGATTCTACAAGCAACTGAGGGTTTTTATAAAATTTCAATTTTTGTCCATATCAATCCTGATCATGATGCATTAGGTGCTGCTTTTTTTCTAGCAAGATTCATTAAGTTAAACACTCATCTTTCACAAGTTAAAATCGTTGGAATGGATGAATTAAACGATAGCGATTATAAAAACTTTTTCCACTTTAATGATGAGAAGGTAACGGAAGAATTTGTAACAGATAGTCTTGCTCTTATTGTTGATACCGCAAACGAGGAAAGAGTTCATACCGGTCTTCATACATATGCTAAAAAATCAATACTAGTCGACCACCATGTTCCGTGTGAGCAATACACTACGGAACGGTTTATTGATGAATCATCGATTGCTACTTGTGAGATGCTTGGAATAGCTCTAATGAATAGCTCATTCAATTTTGATGTTAAGTGTCTTGAATATCTTTTTGTTGGGACAACTACTGACAGTAACCGTTTTTTTTATGACAAAGTGACTGAAAAAACCCATGGGTTTGCCGGTTGATGCATCACACAAGGTCTTGATCACACTAAACTTTATTTAAAACTTTACCAAAGAAATATTAGCGAAGTGAAAATTGATGCTTATCTTATCAACCAAATTCATGTAGAAGACGGTGTTGGTTATATAGTTGTTGATGAAGAAACAAAAAAGAAGTACCCTGATGTGTCAAATTGATCCGATAAGGTTTACTTAATGAATAACATTAATGAAATTAAAGTATGATTTGTCACATATTTTGATGATACCAAGGGAATGTATAAAGCTAGTCTTAGAAGTAGTAAGTACAATGTCCGAAATGTTGCTAAATATTTTAATGGTGGGGGTCACGATTTAGCTTCTGGATGCACTCTAAAATCACTTGATGAAGTTGCTGTGTTAATTAATCTACTGAAACAACAGATAAGAGAAGAATAATATTTTAAAGAAGTCCTGGACTTCTTTAAATAAATTAAGATAAGAAAAAAGTAGGAGAGAGTAGTTAATTTTTCTCTCCTACTTTTTTATCCTTAAATTTGTTAATTAAATCGTTTATTTAAAGATTCTTTTATCCGCATTTATTTTTATGTGGATGGTGTAGTATTTCGTTTTTCTTTTGGTGCTTGATTTTGTCACATTCCCGACAAAGACCAAGTTCGTTCATGTATAGGTTTATAGTTTTATAGTTAAGTTTGATGTTGTATTGTGTTTCGAGAATTTGTTGAATCTTACGACATCCAATATGATGGTTATTGTTGTGATAAATACTTTTAATTAAGTCTTTATTTCTTTGTTTGATGGGACCGATATCGCTATTTTGAGCATTAAGTCATTTATAATAACCAGAGACTGAAACACCAAAAACTCTTATCAATCTTGTTAATTGCATATTGTGGTTACGAATTAATTCGTAAATAATCCGAAAAGATTCCTTTTTAGAAGAAATCTTAATGTAAGCATTAATAACACGAATGATATGTTGCTGCTCTCATTCGGGAAAATTAGTTATCCCGAGATTTTCAACATCAGCCTCACTTATCTTATTTAACATTGAATTTCCTTCTTCGTATTTCAAATAAAAATAATTCTATTAATAATAATGTATATCGAATTTTTTACTAATTAATTTTGCTATTTTGAACCGAATATATATACCTAATAATAGAATAATATACACAAATAGCGAAATAATATATCCGTTTATTAATGGATTTTGACCTAAAAAATCACCAATTGTTTTATACTGTTGGTAAATTCCAGTATAGTAGTCACCACTTGCAAAACCGCTCAGGTTATTTACTACTTTTAGAGCATGCCCAAGTGCATTTACATAAATAATATAACCGATTAAAATAAGATGAAAAAAGAGTAGGGAGAGACTTTTTACGGTTCTTAAATTAGTAAAAGTATACATTCCGTAAATAACCATAAAAAAGTGCATTGCAAAGTATATGCGGTTCGGAGCAATCCCTGTAAAAAGGTACATACTGAAGGTTTCTCGTTCAATTATTTCCTGAAAGAGAAGACCACCTACAATAGTAATGATTCCAAAGACAAAAGCAGCGAATCCGAAAAGCGGGAGCACTTCCTGTTTAAAGTCAATGATTCCAACCAGACATATTAAGATTGACATCCAAGGACATCAATCAAGTAGAAAGGTTTTTGAAATCGTCGCTGACCGGAAATATAGGTCAACATCGTTACTTGGAATGTTGTAAACACCACCTTTTAGGTGGATAAAATCATTGACATTATAGACATATCTAAGACTTATAAAATAAATTAAAAAACCGGTACAGATAATAATGTTTATTACTCATTTAAGGTTGATAAAATGATTTTTTGTAATTCATCGGTATTTAAACCGTCTGGTTCTTTTAAAATAAGTGTTAAAAAAAGCGATTAAGGAAGCGAAAAGGATAGTCATTGCAATTAACACATAATTTAATTCCATATTCGTTTCCTGTCTTATATATTATTTAATATAATAATATTAATATTTATACTATGATAATTGCGATGTGCAGTTAT
Source organism: Ureaplasma canigenitalium ATCC 51252 (assembly GCF_000712165.1). Classification (GTDB taxonomy): domain Bacteria; phylum Bacillota_I; class Bacilli_A; order Mycoplasmatales; family Mycoplasmoidaceae; genus Ureaplasma; species Ureaplasma canigenitalium. The sequence goes on from NZ_KL544010.1 coordinate 74,335, forward strand.
CATTTTTAATATAGATTTTAGGATGAAATATGAATGATTATAAAAAAACTTTAAATATGCCAAAGACAAGCTTTAGTATGAAAGCTAATTTGGCAATTAATGAACCTAAGGTTCAAGAGTTTTGACTAACTAATGATATTTACCAAAAAGTGCTTGCAAAAAACCGGGATAAAAAACCTTTTGTGCTACACGACGGGCCACCTTATGCGAACGGTAGCATTCATATTGGTCATGCCCTAAACAAGATTCTGAAGGATTTTATTATTTCATATTTCAATATGAATCAACATTATGCACCATATATTCCAGGATGAGATACACATGGTCTTCCGATTGAAGTTGCATTAATGAAGAAGATTAAGCTAAAAGACCTATCAGTTCCTGAACAGTGAATGAAGTGTGAAGAATATGCAAGAACACAGAAGGACATCCAAATGAAGCAATTTATGCGTCTTGGTATGTTTAGTGATTTCCGTGATATTTATTTAACTCTTGACCATAACTTTATGATTGATCAACTTAAATTATTTGAAACGATGTATAAACAAAAATATGTCTATCAAGATTTTAAACCAGTTTACTGATCATGAAGTTCACAAACCGCTCTAGCTGAGAGCGAAATTGAATATGGTGATGCAGTTTCTCCTGCTATTTTTGTTAAAATGTATGTCAAATACACTGCACTTTTTAATAATAAAAAAACTTGTTTTGTAATTTGAACGACAACTCCTTGGACCCTGCTTGCGAACCAGGCAATTGCGATTAATCCAGATGTAGACTATCAACTTGTTGAACTTGCTGATGAACAACTAGTGATTGCGAAAAATCTTGTTGATAAGGTAATGGAAAAAGTCGAAATTAAGGATTATCGTAAGGGTAAAGTTTACTCACCGAAAGAGCTTGAAGGAGTAATTTATCACTCACCGATTAATCAATTTGAGAATCCGATCATCCTTGCTGAATATGTTTCTACAAACGACGGTACTGGACTTGTTCATAATGCTCCTGGCTTTGGTCTTGATGACTATTATGCCTGCAAGAAATATGGGATTAATGCAATTGTTAATATCGATGATTATGGCCGGTTCAACGAAAATGTCGCTCTTCCTCATTTAGTTGGTGTTTTTTATACCGATGCTAATGAAGGAATTATTGATCAATTAAAAACTAACCATAATTTGCTTCATTACGAAACTATCACCCACAGTGTAGCACATGACTGAAGAACCAAGAAACCTTTAATGTATCGAGCAACCTTGCAGTGATTTGTGAGTGTTATTAATGCCCTACCGACCATTTTAAATTCCCTTGAAAATGATGTTACATCTCCAAATAAAGCATCGTTGAACCATATACGTGAGATGGTCTCAAATCGGAAGGAATGATGTATTTCACGACAAAGAAATTGGGGAGTTCCAATTCCAATTATTTTTGATGAAAATAAGCAGCCGATTAATAATGATGAACAATTAAGACACACTATCGAATTACTAGATAAAAATGGGATTGAAAGCTGATATAAAGAAGATGTTTCTTTCTTTCTTCTTCCACAATATAAGAATGATGGTAAGAAATATTTTAAAGAAAAAGACATTATGGATGTGTGGTTTGATTCAGGTAGTTCATACTCAATTTTAAAACGTCATAATCTTCCTTATCCTACCGATCTCTATCTTGAAGGTTATGACCAATATCGGGGATGATTTAATTCAAGTATTATTACCGGGTGTATTCTTCATCGTCAATCTCCATACAAGACACTTGTAGCTCATGGTATGGTTCTTGATAAAAACGGTAATAAGATGTCGAAATCAAAAGGAAATGTGACTGATCCACAAGAAGTCGTTTCGAAATACGGTGCTGACATCCTTCGACTGTGAATTGCCATTAGTGACTACCAGGCTGATGTTAGGATTAGTGATGAACATCTAAAACAAGTATCTGATATGTATCGAAAACTGCGAAATACTTTAATTAAGTATTCACTTTCCATCCTTGATGGTTTTGATGTTAACAATGATTTCCAAATTAACTTAAGAAATGAAGATTATTACATTGTAAATCATGCCCGGAGTGTCCTTCTTGAGATAAACAAAAAATATGAATCTTACAAGTTCAATGATGTTATTAAATTAATTAATAAATTCACTCAAGACTTGAGTTCGTGATATTTTGAGTACATTAAAGATAGTATGTATTGCCTTAATAAGGATGACATTGTCCGTAAGCAAATCCAAACAGCCGTCTATTTTGTTTTAAAAAATTTTCTAGTTGCTTTAACTCCTATTATCCCACATTCTACAGAAGAGGCATATCAAGCATTTACTATGATTAAGGATAAGAAAGAGTCGATTCGTCAAGAAGATTTCTTTAATACTGACACTGATTTTCCTTTTATAAATAAGGAATTATCAATGCTTGATAATTTTTTCTCAATTAAGGATGAGATTAATGCTGTTCTTGAAGAAGCGAGAAAAAACGGAGTTATTAATACAAATAATGAGGCTCATTTAACCATCGCGGAAAAAATGTTAACTAATGATCAATTAAAACTTTATCCTTCATTATTAAAGCAATGATTTATGGTTGCTGAAGTTACTTATGGGGACCAAACTAAAGTCGTAAATGCGAACTACAAGAAATGTCTTCGTTGTTGAAATTATTTTGCTCCTGAAAAAATGAAGAATGACGAAATTGATTTAGGATGCTATGAGATTTTAAAAGAATCTAACTTACTTGATGAAAACGATAATCTAAAAGAGAGTGTTTAATGAAGGATTATTTACTTAGCATTGAGAGTAGTTGCGATGAAACTTCGATTGCCATTTTCCTTGGTAATGAATTAAAAGCACATATTATCGCATCAAGTTCTGATCTAATGAAAGAGCACGGTGGAGTTGTTCCTGAAGTCGCAAGTCGAATGCATGAAAAAAATATTGTTCCAGCACTTAAAACCGCTCTAGGACAGGCTGGAATTGATTTGTTTGACATTAAAAAAGTTGCATATACAGCTTGTCCTGGTTTACCTGGCGGACTTCATGTTGGAAAGATTTTTGCTTTTACTCTTGCTTGTCTTCTTGACACAAAACCAATTCCAATCAACCACCTTCATGCTCATATTTTTAGTGCTTTACTATCTCAAAAAATTACTTTTCCGCTAATCGGTCTAGTTGTTTCAGGTGGGGAGAGTTGCATTTATCTTGTTCGTGATTTTGATGATATTACTGAATTAAACAAAACATCAGATGATGCTGTCGGCGAAGCTTATGATAAAATCGGTAGAGCTCTTGGGTACCAGTATCCTTGTGGACCCGTCATTGACCAAAATTATGATGATGCAAAAGCGAATTTAATCTTTTGCAAACAAAATAAAATCGATGACCAACTTTCATATTCGGGTATTAAAACAGCCATTATTAATTTCATTCATAACAAAAAACAAAAAAACGAGAAGATTGATCAAATTGCAATTGGTTCAAGTTTTCAGAAAACTGTTGTTAACGAACTAATTGCTAAAATTAATTATTATTGCGATAAATACAATATCCATAATGTAATTATTGGTGGGGGAGTTTCCGCGAACAGTTTTCTTCGAAAAAGGTTATCCGAAGAAAACTATAATAATCTTTATCTACCAGACAAGAAATTTACTGGTGATAATGCCGCGATGATAGGTATTTATGCTTATTATTTAGATAGATATGGTAAGGAGAGTATTTTAATTTAATATGGAATTTAAAAAAATAATAACATCAGAATCGGTTGGAGCTGGGCATCCTGATAAAATTTGCGACCAAATTTCAGATGCTGTGTTAGATGATTGTTTAAGTCAGGATAAAAACAGTAAAGTCGCTTGCGAGGTTTTGGCTTGTAATCGTCTTATTGTCATCGCTGGTGAAATTACAACATCGGCTTATGTTGATGTCATTAAAACTGCATGAGACATTATTAAACCACTTGGTTATTCTGAAAACGATTTTACCATCATTAGTAATGTTAATTCCCAAAGTCCAGATATTTCCCAAAGTGTTATTAAGGAAAATGACGAAATCGGAGCTGGTGACCAAGGGATTGTTTTTGGCTATGCATGCAAAGAAACACCTTCATATCTTCCAATTGGGGTTGTGCTTGCCAACGAATTCCTTGAAATTTTAGAACAAAAAAGAAAAAATAAGACTCTTCCTTACATTAAAAGTGATATGAAGAGTCAAGTAAGTATTGACTATACAGATAAGCAAAATCCAAAGATTAATACTTTTCTTACTAGTGTACAACATATTGAAAATGTTGATATGAAAAAGTTAGAAAAAGACCTTACTAACATTATGATTGACCTTGCGAAGAAACATAACCTTAATACCGATTTTGATATCATTATTAATCCAAGTGGTCGATTTGTTATTGGTGGTCCAATCGGCGATACTGGTTTGACTGGTCGAAAAATCATTGTTGATACTTATGGTGGTCTTGCTCACCATGGTGGTGGTGCTTTTAGTGGTAAGGACCCGAGTAAAGTTGATCGATCTGGAAGTTATTTCGCAAGATATATTGCTAAAAACATTGTAGCTTCTGGTCTAGCTGATGAATGTGAAATTCAAATTGCCTATGCCATTGGTCGTCCCAAACCCGTTGCTATATACATTAACACTTTTAATTCAAACCATATTCCTGTTGATCAAATTTATGATGCGGTTACAAAAACGTTCGACTTCAGTGTAAGGGGAATGATTAACACTCTTAATCTCCTTGATACAAAATACCTTCCGACAGCTGTTTATGGTCACTTTGGGCGTGACCACCTTGCTTTCCCTTGGGAAAAATTAGATAAAGTTGATGAACTAAAAAAATATAATTAATGATATGTGAAACTTTGTTTCACATTTTCTTTTTAAAGGGGTTTTTATGGAAGAGATACAAAAAAGACTTTGTTTGTTTTTTGGTCTAAATGAAGAAAATGAGATTATTAAACAAATAAAAAAAGTGCAGACAAAAGTGCTTGATGAGAAAAAAGAAATTAATTTTATTTTTCATCAAGTTCTAGATCCAAAAACCTTCATCCAATTCAAACAATTGAAAAAACCAAGAGAAGTAAACCAGTTTACTTTTCGTTATTTTTATGGTGAAAATGTCATTAATAATGAAAACATTACCCCTTTTTTAAATGAAGTTTTTAGTGTTCAAGACGACTATGAATGATTAAAAAAAATCACAATTGATTCGTTCAAAGATATTAATATACTTAATGATGTGCTTGAGTTAAATGTTGTTGATAATTACACTTTTTACAACATTAAAAACAAAATTAATGAATTAAAAGAAGTCCTGTGTAATTTCGGTTTAAGGGTTGAGACTTTAAAAATTAACGAAACTCCTGAAATGCTATTGAAGACTAAAAAGATGATCAAGCAAATGGAACTTGATTCAAATAATGATGCGTATATTTTTCAAAAAGAACTAAAAGAAAAAAGTGAACTTGAAAAAAAGAACTTAATGCAAAAACAACAATTCAACCGTTTCCAAAACCAAATTCCACTTTCTCCACTAATTGATGTTTCGGTTGCGATGAATCAAGCACGTGTTAAGGGTCGAGTTTTTCATGTTGAAAAAAATGAATCTCGCGGTGGAATTCTTTATCTTTTTTACATCAAGGATGATGAATCAACACTACTTACAAGCTACTTTCTCTACAAAGATAGTCCGCGAGCTGAAACGATTAATAAAATCAACACAAATTATGAAATTGAAGTTATTATCGAAGTTGAAAGTGAGGGGAGTCAGTCAAACACAACACCAAAAGGAAAAATTAAAAATTTTATTTCAATCAATGAACTTCCAGACCTACCTTCAAATTTATATAAAGACCGGATTGAACTTAATTTTCACACTAAAATGAATGCTGGAGATTCGATTATCGGTTTTGATGAACTCCTTACTTTTGCTCGCAAGGAAAAATTAAAAGCAATTGGAATTACAGATCGTGGTGTCGTACAAAGTTATCCTGAACTTGTTAAGTTAAACAAAAACAATGATGTCAAAATCATTTATGGAATTGAGATGGAAATGCTTGAAGATGTTATTCCTCTCGGTCTTAACCTAATTGATAAAAAGATTGATGATGAATACTATGTTGTTTTTGATATTGAAACAACAGGACTTTTCCCTAACTTCGATGAAGTCATTGAAATCGGGGCAATTATTATGCATCGCGGAATGGAAATTTCAAGTTTTCAACGGTTCGTTAAACCAACCATCCCGTTAAGCGAAGAAACCACTAATTTAACTAACATTACTAACGAAATGTTAGCTGATAAAGATGATGAAAAAACGGTACTAATTGAGTTTATAGAATATATTAAGGACTATACCTTAGTCGCTCATAATGCGATAAGTTTTGACATTAATTTCCTAAATACAAGATTGAAAAAGCACGGATTAAAACCGTTACCTAATATGTCAATTGATACCTTATTGATTTCAAGAGCAATTAACGAAGGATTTAAATCACACCGTCTAGGAGCGGTTTGTAAGAAATACAGTATCCCGTATCACGATGATATCGCACACCGTGCTGATTATGATGCAAGGGTTCTTTTTGAAGTTTTTAAGAAGATGATTGTTATCATCGAAGACAAGTTCGGACTGACATCGTGAATTAATTTAAATGAAAAATTACAGACCAAAAGCTTAAAGCAAAGAAGCTTTGGAAATAATATTAATCTTTATATAAAACATAACGATGCGACGAAAAAAATGTATGAGCTTGTTTCTCTCGCTCATACTGATTTGTATTACGGAAGAACAACAATCAACAAAAGCTTTGTGAATCAAGTAAAAACAAATGATCTTCTTGTAACAAATTCCATTCATGAATGTGCTCTTTTTGACCTCCTTTTTAGTAACGATGACACCGATATTATTAAGGAAATGGAATTTTATGACTTCATTACTCTTCCGAGTATCCATGCTTTTGATCACCTTGTAGCTAGTCATAAAATCACTTACGATGCTCTCAAAAAATCTTTTAGTAAACTTGTAAGTCTTGCTTATCAAATGAATAAGAAAGTAGTTTTCTCATCATATGTTCATTACTTAAAAAAGAATGAACAGAAATATTATGATGTGTTTGTAAAGACTGATGGCCTTGAAGGTAAAAAGCACCGATTCTTAAAGGAAAAAGGTCTTCCTGAACTACATCTTCGAACGAATACTGAAATTAAAGAAGAATTAAGTTACCTAAAAAATGAACAATGGGTGAATGATATTCTTTATCGGTTCCCGGATGAAGTTCTTTCTTCGATTAATGAAGACATTAAACCGATTAAGACGGGTCTTTATCCACCGATGATTAAGAATGTTGACAACTTAGCACGTGATTATGTTTGAAACCGTGCTTATGAAATTTATGGGAAGGATATGAATCCACTTGTCAAGGAGCGGATATCCTATGAACTTGATAAGATTATTACTCATAAATTCACTGTTGTGTATTGAATGTCACACCTACTTGTTAAGAAGTCAAACGAAGATGGTTTCTGTGTCGGTTCTCGTGGTTCTGTTGGTTCATCAATTGTTGCTACCCTGCTTGACATCACCGATGTTAACCCGCTTCCACCATACTATTTATGTCCGAAGTGTAAATACTTTTGCTTTATGAATGAATACGATGATGGTTATGACCTCCCTGACCAAGAATGTCGTCAATGTCATATTCCATTAATCAAAGATGGTCATAACATTCCTTTTGAAACCTTTCTTGGATTTGATGGGGATAAGGTACCTGATATTGACCTTAATTTTAGTGGAGAATACCAACCGAAAGCTCATAATTTTATTCGTGAAATGTTTGGCCCGCTTCACTCATTCCGTGCTGGTACAATTTCAACTATTCAAGGACGGAATGCTTATGGTCTTGTTAAAAAATATTTCGAACGAACAAGACCAGAAGAAGTGATTCGTGAAAGTACCATACAAGAGTATGCGATAAGAATCATCGATGTAAAAAATACTACAGGACAACATCCGGGTGGAATTATCGTTGTCCCTGAAGAATATTCAATTTTTGATTTTAGCCCATTTAACTATCCTGCGAACCGGGATGTTGATAAATGATATACTACCCATTTCGCTTTTGAATTTCTGCACGATTCCTTGCTTAAATTTGACATTCTAGGACATGATAATCCCACCATTTTAAAAATGCTAAAAGACCTAACTGGAATTGATGAGAAAAATGTGCCGATGGGTGACCAAAAGGTAATTGAAGCCTTCAACGACATTAGTATTTTTGGAATCGACGGAAATGACATCCTAAACGAAGTAACAGGATGTCTTACCATTCCTGAATTTGGGACAGAATTTGTCCGGGGGATGGTAACCGATGCTAAACCTTCTTCGTTCGCTGACCTAATTCGGATTTCAGGCTTGTCCCATGGGACAAATGTTTGGTTAAACAATGCTCAAAGTTTAATTAAAAATATGAACAAAAAACTTAGCGATGTAATTGCCTGTCGTGATGACATCCTGACTTATCTACTTAACTTTAATGTTGAGAAAAAAGTAGCTTTTAGTGTGATGGAGGATGTAAGAAAGGGGAAGAAAATTAAACCAGAGTACTCCAAAATCTTAAAAGAATATAGCATCCCTGATTGGTATATTGAATCATGTAATAAGATCAAGTACATGTTCCCAAAAGCACACGCTTGTGCTTATGTGATGCATGCTTATAAATTTATGTGGTATAAAATTTATTATCCACTCGAATACTATAGTGTTATTCTTTCTATCAAAGCAAATTATTTTGACCTTAATGTAATAAATAAAGGTAAGAACCATATTATTGAAACATGTAAAGTGATACGTGGGAAGAGAAACCGGAAGGATGTTAAGGTTAGTGTCAAGGAAAATGACCAGTATACTGTTTATGAAATCGTTCTTGAAATCCTGTCAAGAGGGATTAAAATCAGTAACATTATCCTTTCGAAATCAGAGGCTTCTACTTTTATTTATGATCTTGAAACAAACACTATTATTCCGCCTTTTACTAGTATTGAAGGTCTTGGACTAAACACGGCCAATAGTGTCGTTGAAGCACGGAAAACAAAAATGTTTACCACCATCGAAGATTTAACCACAAGGACTAAGTTAACAAAAACCGACATTAAAAACCTACGGGAATTAAACATTCTGGAAGGTTTACCTGACAGTGAACAACTTACTCTTTTTTAGGAAAATGATAAAAAAATCAAGCCACAATGCTTGATTTTTTTAAGTCCTAGACTAGTGTTTCGTCATTGACGATGAGTTCTCTTGACTCTTCATCGATGTCAATTTGATACCAGTGATCCTTTTTTAAATCCCCCTTAATGATAAGAAGAGCTAATTGGTTCTCAATATTTGAAGTAATAAACCGTTTTATTGCTCTTGCACCATAGGTATAGCTGTATGCATTACTGTTAATGTAATTAATAATCTTATCACTAAAGTTAATAAGATACTCGTTTTCCTTTACTCGTTCAACAAGGGTATGCAACTGGTTAGCAATAATCCGGTTAATTCCTTCCTTGTCAAGAGGGTTAAAAATGATGACATCATTAATCCGGTTGATTAGTTCTGGTTTTAAAGTTTTATTTAAAGTTTTAATTACTTTATCCCGATTATTTTCAAGAATCGCTTCATGACCGATATTGCTTGTCATGATAATGATTGTGTTTTTGAAGTTAATCTCTTTTTTATGGTTATCAGTCAACCGACCTTCATCAAGAATTTGAAGGAGAATGTTTAATACATCATTGTGTGCTTTTTCAATTTCATCAAAAAGAATAATGGAATAAGGTTGACGTTTAATTGCTTCTGTTAAAGCACCTTTTTCCTCATAACCGACATACCCAGGTGGAGTTCCGATTAATTTACTAACGGAGTGTTTTTCCATAAATTCAGACATATCAAAACGGATTAATGTTTTTTCTGAATCAAAAAGATTCTTCGCAAGTACCTTCGCTACCATTGTTTTTCCGACACCGGTTGAACCAAGGAATAGGAAAGTACCGATTGGAGCATCAGGATTTGAAATCCCTGCCCGACTTCGTTGAACCGCTGCAACAATTTTATCAATAGCCTCATCCTGACCAATAACTTCTTCCTTCATTCTTTTAGCGAGTGTTAGTAGTTTTTCTTTTTCCTTTGTAAGAAGGTTAGCAACAGGAACTCCTGTCCGTTCAGAAACAACGGTAGCGATTTCTTTTTCTGTTAGGGAATCAGATAGAATTTTGTCCTTCATAGTACTTTGATATTCAGTTTCAAGGAGACTGACTTCCCTTTCCATTTTTGGAATGTCGAGATAAAGAATTTTAGAGGCTTCTTCGTATCTATTTTCGTTAATTAGGATGTTACTTTTTTCCCGCTTTAATTCAAGTTCTTGTCGTTTTTTCTTTAAGTTATCAATGATCGTTTTTTCTTTTTTTAATTCTTCATTATACTTATCGATAACCACATTTTTTTCATTAATGAGTTTCTTAATTTCAAGAATCCGTTGCTTACTTTTTTCATCATTTTCTTGTTCTAGAGCGATTTTTTCCATTTGTAGATGAACAAGGTCTTTCTTAATATCCTCAATGAAAACAGGACTTGAATTCATATCTGTTTTTAGTTTAGCTGCAGCCTGGTCAACTAGATCAATAGCCTTATCAGGCAGATTTCGATCATTAATATATCTAATGGAAAGTTTAGTTGCAGCGACTAATGCACTGTCGTGAATTTTAATCCCGTGGTAAGTTTCTCATCGACTTTTTAGACCACGCATTATGGTAAGTGTTTCAAGCTCGCTTGGTTCCTTAATCATAACCTTAGTTAATCGTCTTTCAAGTGCTCCATCAGATTCAATATATTTTGAATATTCGTCGTATGTAGTTGCACCAATTAGTTTTAATTCTCCGCGAGCTAGCAACGGTTTTAACATATTTGAAATATCCATGTTGTTCATACCATTTTTACCAGCACCAACAATCATATGGATTTCGTCAATGAAAAGGATAATTGAACCTGCTGCTTCCTTAACTTCTTTGATTAATTTCTGCATTTTCTCTTCGAGACTTCCCATATACATCGTTCCAGAAAGTAACGATGTAATCGAAATCTCATAAATTACTTTGTCAAGTAAGTTACTCGGCACTTCACGATGGACGATTCGTGTCGCAAGTCCTTCAACCACAGCAGTCTTACCAACACCCGGTTCTCCAATTAAAACGGGATTACTTTTTTGTTTTCGACTTAGGATTTCGATTGTTTTTCTTATCTCAGCATCCCGTCCAATGATAGGATCAATTTGTCCGTTTTTTACTTCTTCGTTGATATTTCGACCAATTTCCTGAAGAATACTACCATTTTTATTTTTAAATTCCATAATAACCCCCCCAATTAAACCTATTATCAATATTTTAGCACTTTATTGATAAGAGTGCTAAATAATTTTCGGGAGTATTTGAGTAAATGCATTGCAATTTATATGTATAATATTACTAATTATTTATTAGAGTTTTGAGGATGGAAAATGCAACCACAAACTAAATATAATCCTTATCTTAGTCAACTTGAAGAACTAAAAGAACTTGGTAATAAAGCACTTCGTTTAAAGCGACGAGTTAGTGAGTTGTATTACGACAATTCATCATTTGATGATGATTGTGATCGTCTTAATCAGTCACATGTGGAAAATGTGGTTGAGCACTATCCGCTTGATTTGGTCGTTGAAATTGATTCATCAAATGTTAGTGGTAACCGGGTTGTTGAGAAGATTGTTGAAGTTGAAAAACCAGTTTATGTTGAAAAAGTAGTTGAAGTTGAAAAGATTGTTGAAAAACCAATTGAAGTTGAAAAGATTGTCGAAAAGAAGGTTGAAACAATCATTGAGACAGAAAAAGAAATGAAACCTAAGAAGGCAAAAAACCTTGAAACTGTAAAGTATCGGAAGCTGAAAAATACTACGATGTCAGATGCTGGATGGAAGATTTTCAACTTAGTTAAAGACACCCTTTTAAACAAGGAAAGTGCGATTGAGAACTTCGAACAAAATAAGGAAAAGAAATAATTTAAGAAAAATTCACTACAAATAAAACAAGTAATTGGTCACCTTTACTTGTTTTATTTACTATTAGGGGGAAATATGTACTTGATTAAGGATATTCTAAAAAACAAAATGTTTAACGATGGAAAAGAAGTCTGTATTATCGCTTGGGTTAAAAATAATCGAGCGAATAACAAACTTGGTTTTCTCGATATCAACGATGGTAGCGTTTTTAAGAACTTGCAGGTTGTTTACAAGAAGGAAAACCTACCTAATTTTGATGAAATAAAGTCTTATCGTACTTATTCAGCGATTGAAATTAAAGGAAATATTAAGATAACTCCTGATAAACCGCAACCACTTGAAATCGTTGCCACTTCCATTAGTTTACTTAAAGATAGTGATGAAGATTTTTTAATTAACAATCCTAAATTAACCCTTGATACATTAAGAAACGAAGCTCATCTTCGTCCTAGAACATACCTTTTTCAAGCAATAATGCGATTAAGAAGTGCTCTCGCTTTTAGTATTCATGAATTTATGATGAAAAACGATTTTCTTTGAGTCGCAAGTCCATTACTAACCACGAACGATGCTGAAGGGGCTGGGGAAACATTTACTCTTGAAAAAATTGACGGGTCTGAATTTTTTAATCAAAAAGCACATCTAACAGTGACTGGTCAACTGCATGCTGAAGCATATGCTCAGGCTTTCGGGAAAGTTTATACTTTTGGACCAACATTCCGGGCTGAAAAATCACATACTAATCGTCATCTTGCTGAGTTCTGGATGATAGAACCAGAAATGAGTTTTGTTGATTTAACAGGTCTTCAAAACACCATCGAAGCCCTTGTGAAATATTCTATTTCATATGTTTTAGAACATAATCTTGATGAAATCACTTACCTTAATGATAAAATCGATAACACATTGCTAGCTCGTCTAAAAAATGTCGTTACTAATGATTTCAAACGAGTCTCATACCAAGAGGCTGTCGACATCCTTTCTACCGCTATTGAACAAAATCTTTTTGATTTCGAAGACAAGGAAATGTTCTTTGGTAAAGATCTTGCTAGTGAACACGAGCGATACCTTGTTGAACATCACTACCAATCACCAGTTTTTCTTTATAATTATCCAAAGCAAATTAAGGCTTTTTATATGAAACAAAATGATGATGAACTTGATACAGTAGCCGCGACCGACCTTCTTGTACCAGGAATTGGTGAGTTAGTTGGAGGAAGTCAACGGGAAGCTTGTTTCTCTAAATTAAAAGCACGATGCGAGGATTTAAATCTCCCGGTAGAAAGTTTGCAATGATATCTTGACTTGAGAAAATATGGATATTATATGTCAAGTGGGTTTGGAATTGGCTTTGAACGACTGGTGATGTATGTATGTGGTCTTTCAAACATCAAGGATACCATTCCATTCCCTCGAAGTCACTCACAAATCGGTTTTTAATAAAAAAATTTTTTATTTCTAATTTTTTAATATTCTAACTAATATATATAGTAATCGTAGTATAAAGGAGTATGGTATGGAAGTAAATAAAACGACTGGTGCATATGCTGAACGACGTTCAACTGGAAGTGGTTTTAAAATGACAAAAGACCGGTTAGTTAAAGTACCTAACGGTCTTAGCATCACTCGAATCGTTCTTGCTCTTGTCATTATCATTTTTTTATTAATTGACCATTATCTTTCGGTTGGTTATGGTTATTTTTACCAGATATCATTTTTTACGACAAAATCATTATTTCCTGTTGTTGTACATCTTGTTTATACCGTATCTGCTCTTCGAATTACATCGTTTATTTTATTTCTGATAGCAGCTATTACTGATTTCCTTGACGGTTATATTGCCCGGAAATATAAAGTAATTACCACTTTTGGTAAAATCATCGATCCGATTGCTGACAAGTTCCTGAATAACGGGGTATTAATTGTCCTTGCCATTGACCATTCAGCTATTTCTTACCTTGTTATTATTAACATCTTGCGGGATGTTTATATGAGTTCACTGCGGATTTACCAAGCAAGTCGTCAGGTCGATGTTAGTGCGAACATCATTGGTAAAATTAGAACGGTGTTAATGTTTATTAGCATTTTTATTATTCTCATTGCTAACCCATTTGGTTTTACACACCCTAATTTACTGAACAATCCGTCTGCGGTTCCTGTTTATATTAACCAAATTGACCTTTATTTTATTCATGTTATCAGTCTTCCACTTTACATCACAACTATTTTCGCAATTACTAGCGCAGTGATTTACACAGTTCAGTTCCAGAGAAAAATAACAACAAAGAAAAGTTCATAATGTCATCGATTAAAAAAGCAATTAATAATACCCAGAAAGCAATTGTCACCATTAAGAATTTATTTCAACATTACCTTTCAAATTCGCTTAACTTAATGAGAGTAACCGCTCCGCTTTTTGTTAAAAGTGAAGAAGGATTAAATGACTTTCTTGATCATAAACAAAAACCAGTGTCTTTTTATGCTCAAAATCTAGATATGGACCTTGAAATTGTGCAATCGCTCGCAAAATGAAAAAGAGTTGCTCTTCTTAACTATGGATTTAACAAGTATGAAGGCTTGTACACTGATATGAATGCGATTCGGAAGGATGATGAAATCGATAATACTCATAGTTTGTATGTTGACCAGTGAGATTGAGAATTAATGATTGATGAAAAAGACAGAAGTCTTCACTATCTTTTTAATATTGTAAGAAAAATTTATAATGCCATCTGGCAAACTCAAATCGAAGTTAATAAAATTTATAAGTCAAATCAGATAATTCTTCCACAAGAACTCGTCTTTATTTCAACAACTGAGTTGTATTTAAAGTATCCAGATGTTTCCCCTAGTGAACGAGAACGACTTTTTGCGAAAGAGCATCTTGCTTTCTTTGTGTATCAAATTGGTCGTCCTTTACAAGACGGCATTGTTCACTCTCCCCGGTCACCAGAATATGATGATTGAGACTTGAACGGTGATTTAATTGTCTACCATCCACTGATTGATGATGCTCTTGAACTCTCTTCAATGGGAATTCGAGTAACAAAAGAAGTCTTTATTCGTCAAACAAGGTACGACGATTATGTGAAATATAATGACGAGCATAGTTACTATAAATTAATTCTTGCTGACTGTCTTCCGCAAAGTATCGGTGGTGGTATTGGACAAAGCCGTCTATGTATGTTTTTACTAAATAAGCGTCATATCGGCGAAGTCCAAGCCAGTGTTTGACCGAAAAAAGAGCGAGAAAAATACCTAAAAGAATACAATGTGCATTTACTTTAATAAAATATTTATAGTTAGGAGAATATATGCAATCTTTAAAAACTTTAATTAATGGTGAATGAATCAAAACGGATGAAACAATTGAGGTTATTAATCCGTCTAATAATCAAGTCTTAGCTCTTATTCCAAATATTTCAGGTAAGCAAGCTTTTGATTATATTTACGAAAGTGCTCATAAAGCTTATTTAATATATAAGGATACGACAGTTGACTACCGTATTGATTTGCTAAATAAATTCAAGGATAAACTAAAAGAACATCGGGAAAAATTAGCTGAAATCTTAGTTCGTGAAATCGCAAAAAGTCACAAGGATTCACTAAGCGAAATTGATCGTTCTGTTGAATACATTGAACAAACAATTAATGAATATCAAGAAATGGTTTCTAACCCATTAACTTATGATGAGAAAAAACTTGGTATTAAAGGAAAGAAGGCGGTCTACTACCGAATTCCTGTAGGAGTTGTATGCTGTATTTCACCATTTAACTACCCGCTTAACCTTTTAATTTCAAAATTAGCACCTGCTCTTGTTGCTGGAAACTCTGTTGTTTTCAAACCAGCAACACAAGGTAGTATTGTAGCACTTGAAGTTGCTCGTTTCCTTCATGATGTTGGGTACCCAGCTGGTGTTGTAAACTGTGTCACAACTGATGTAAGAAAAAATTCAGATTATTTAATTACTAACAAACATATAAAAGCATTAAGTTTTACTGGTGGTCCAAAAGTTGGAAATATGATTGCTTCAAAAACAAGTAAGATTAACCTTGTTCTTGAACTCGGGGGCAAGGATGCTGCTCTTGTTATGGAAGATGCTGATCTTGAAAAAGCAACTGATGAAATTGTTAAAGGAGCATTTAGTTATAGTGGTCAACGTTGTACGGCAATTAAACGAGTTTTCGTTGATAAGAAAATTCACCATGAGTTTGCTTTAATGATGGCTGAAAAAGTTAAAAAACTAACGGTAGGACTTCCACTTGATAACCCGGATATTGGTCCGGTTATTTCGAGAAAGTCAATGGACTACAATATTGAATTATTACAGGATGCTTTCAACCAAAATGCCTCTTTCCTTACTACATTAAGAACTGATTTTGATCATAACATTCTTTCACCCGTGTTACTTGATAATGTCACTCAATACATGCGTGTTGCTTGAGAAGAACCATTCGGTCCAATTCTTCCTATTCTCGAGTATCCGCACCTAGATTATGCAATTAATTTAATTAACCAAAGCGAATATGGTCTTCAAGCGAGTATTTTTACAAAGAATGTAAAAAAAGCAAAAGAAATAGCAATGAAGCTTGAGGTTGGGACTGTAAATATTAATAAATCTTCTTCTCGAGGACCTGATATTCTACCATTCTTCGGTGTCAAAGATTCTGGTTTCGGTGTCCAAGGAATTCGTGATGCTTTATTAAGCATGACAAACCTACATGGAATTATAACTAATAAATAAAGATAAGGAAAAGCTGCTCACCCAGCTTTTTTCTTTAAATTTCATGGACTTTTGTTGAAAATTAACTAAAAAGATAAAAAAATTGCTTTTTTTCATTTTATTCATCTTCTTTTTTTAAATTTAAAGGGATAACTAATAACAATTAAAAAAATATTTAATTTCTTTTAAATTTAAACTTTGATTGTTTAAAATAATAGAGAGCAAAAATAGGCTCATTTTTTAGGTAAGCGAATATAAGGATAATTAATCAATGAAAAAACTTAAACTAAACAAAAAGTTATTGTTTTCGACGCTAGCGGTATTAGCAATTGGTGCATCTATTTCCGCGGTAGCTGTTGCTTGTCGACCTGAAAGCGACAAGAATAACGGAGGTTCTGGTGGTTCAGGTAACTCTGGTGGCTCAAACAATGGTAGTAGCACAGAACAACGTCAAATCGCTGTAGATGCTAAGAACTATGGAGCTGCTATTAAGAAATTACTTGCAGAAGAAATTACAGTAACAGGAGCATGAGGTGATGCTGGTTCTGTTTATGGTAAAAATCAAAGAGATGATTTAATCGTTATTGGTGCGACAGCAGTGATTGCGAACGATGGTGTTCAAGTTCGTGAAACATTAAAACAAGGTGACATCGATGCAGTTCAAAAATTATTCATCGATGCAATTAATGTAGCTAATGAAAACCAAAAGAAGGAAGGTGCGACTAAGGAAGACGACCTTCTTGTTGAGATTGAAGACAAGGGAAAGAAGAAAATAAAGTCTGCTTTCAGTGTTTACAATCATGAAGAAGGTTATTCAGCACTAAATGATAAAAACGCCGAAATTACTACAAACCCACACGGGGACAAGAAAAAAGTTTATTCAAAGACACCAGATGCTGGTTCAGATTACCTTGAAATCAAAGAAAATAAAGTAACTCCGAAGGCTGGTAGTAAGAAGTTAAAAATTGAATTTATTCCTTCTGGAGACCCTAAAAATGTGCAACTAGCTGTTAATAAGATGAAAGCATATTTCGATAAGATTGGTGTAACTAACCTTGAAATTACTGTTTCAACAAGTTATGATCAAGCCGCGAGCAATCTAAGTCAAGGTACAATTGATGTAGCTTTCCTACCAGCTGATACATGAGCGACAAAAGCAGGTAAGTCACACTTCATTCTTCAAGCAGGTCGTTCTGTACAAATTATCGACCCTTATAAATCAACTTCTTCTGCTTTTACACCAGCTATTAATGATGAAAAAGTGTTAGTTGAAGCTATGAACAATTACCGTACTTTCAATGTGCAAACAAATAGCAAAGGTGAAAAGTCAGCGAATCTATATGTTGATCCTTCTAAGGATAAGAACCCGAGTGCTGAAGCAAAAGGTTATCCTAAGGTATTGAAGGATGTTGTTGACCAACTTGCTACTGAAGCGAATGGTGATGCGAAAAAACTTGGTCCAGTTGGTTTCTACCGTTCTTATATTTATGTAAAGAAAGGAAGTCCACTTGCGACTAAAGTGCTTGCAGCCCTTGAAAGTCAAGGTAACGATTGAAAATTACCTTGAAGTGAAGTTAAGAACTTAATTACATACGGATATACTTCAAAAACTTCATCTGCTTCATATACTTTCCCAGAAGCATGATTCCAAAAACACTTTACAGGTTTCACTACATTCGAAGCTGAAAAAAATAAATAGAATATATGTCTTTAGATAAAAATCTTCTCCCAAAATTAAACGATGATTGAACGATTGAATGACAAAATGTCAGTAAAACTTATCCAAATGGTACTAAAGGATTAATCGATATTAATCTTAAAATCAAGCAAGGTGAGTTTGTCGCTGTCATCGGACTTTCTGGAGCTGGAAAAACAACATTACTTAAGACCGTAAATAAGATTAACACCATCTCTGATGGTGTTTTATCCGTAGGTCCCTATGAAGTTAATAAACTAAAAGGTTCTGCTCTTCGCAAGTTTAGAACTAAAGTTGGTATTGTTTTTCAAGGGTATAATTTGATTGAAAATATTTCAGTCTTAGCTAACATTCTTACGGCCCGTGCTCCGCTTATTAATCCCTTCCGCGCTTTTTTTGGACTTTACTCTAAAAAAGATCATGATATTGCATATCGTGCTCTTGCTAAGGTTAACATCCTTGAAAATGCATATGACCTTGCAAAAGACCTTTCAGGGGGTCAAATGCAACGGGTAGCATTAGCACGAACCCTTGCACAAAACCCTAAAATCATTCTAGCTGATGAACCAGTTGGTGCTCTTGACCCGATTATGGCTAAAGCGGTTATGGATGGTTTTCTTCTTGTTAACAAATCAGAAAACATTACTATCCTTGCGAATCTACACCATGTCGATCTCGCTCTTCAGTATGCAGATCGTATTATCGGTGTAAGAAAAGGACGAATTGTATTTGATGGTCGGTCAGAAGAAGTTAACCTAGCTATTTTGAAAAAGATCTACGGTGAACAATTAGAACAGTTTGATGAAGAACAATTCATTGAAACAAAACGTAAACGTAAGATTATCCAACGTGATATCGAGGAAAAAATTAAAAATGAAAACATTTTGTAAAAAGCCCCCACGTTTACCGAATGTTCGACTTGAAAAATGTAAATTATTTTTTGAAAAAATTAATAACTTTTTCCGTCCTAAATTCATTGATATTAATGGTCAAAAAGTAACAAAAAAATTTCCGTGGTTTTCCATTAGTGCTCTTTTCTTTGGAATTATTATTTTCGGTGTTGTAATATGAGCGGTTAAACCGGATTTGAGTAATCCAAACAGCCACCATCTTTTCTGAAAGAACATTGGTAACTTCTTTGATTTTAAGACTATCAATGTCGCTGGTGTCGATTATACTCCGCTCGGTACCTTTAAGCATGCTCTTAGTTATCTTTGACGTACAATTAGCTTCTCGATTCTTGGTACACTCCTTGGAATTGTTCTCTCTATTCCAATGGCACTTCTTTGTTCGAAGAATTTTATTAAGACACCAATTGTTTATATTCCTATGCGAATTTTTATGTCAATGGTGCGTGCTGTTCCACCTATTGTCTTTGCTTTTATCTTTAACTTCCTAGTTTCAAAAGAATTAGCGGCGACTTTTAGTCTTGCGATTTTTGTTTCATCAATTATGGCTAAGTGGTTATATGAAGATCTTGATACATATGATGCTTCAAATTACCAAGCTCTTCAATCTTTTGGAAATACGAAATTAGTAGCTTTTAAAAATTCCATTATGCCTTATTTGAATAAAAGAATATTCGCATATGGTTTTTATTCTTTTGAAATGGTTGTCCGTTTTGCCGCTGTCCTTTCTATTGTTGGTATTCCAACCATTGGTGAGTCGGTTGATAACTACCAAGAGGTCGATAAGTTTGGAGGTCTTACCATTGTCCTTTGAACTTTAATTACCTTTGTAGTATTGCTTGAAATTTTAAATTTCATCATTAAGAAGTTCTTTCTTGAAGCAACTCCTAAACACCCTAAGGTCGATGAAAAATTAGGTTATAACGATTATCTAAAAGCACTAAAAAAACAAAAACCTAAAACCTATTTGTGAAAAGTCTTTCTCTTTATTGGGATAACTGCTCTGGCTATTGCTGCTTTTTTCCAAATTAAGTTCCAACTTGCTAATAAGGCAAGTATCACCTTCTTTAAAAGTGGAATTAAATTATTCTTTAGTCCTGACTGGTCGGTCTTTGATCCTAAAAATTCAGTAAATGTGTTCCACCTTGGATTTGAAGCTCTTGCTGTTGCTATCGTCTCTTCGTTAATCGGACTTGTTTTAGCAGTTCCGGTCGCGATTCTCGCTTCATTTAATATTACAAGTTGGGGTTCACTAATCTTTAAATTAATGATTATTGTTTTAAGAGCAATACCGGCCTTCACCTTTGCTATTCTCTTTAGAACACTTTCGAGTGATTCCGTTGTTTTTGCTGGTACCTTAGCACTTGGGATTCACTCCATTGGGATGATGGGAAAACTTACAACACAGGCGATTGAAAAAATTCCTAAGAAATTCTTTGAATCACTTGATTCAATGGGAAGCAATGTCTTTATTAAGTTTAAGGAAACCTTCAAGGAAGTGTTCCCAATCGTAATGTCTCACTTCCTTTACCGGATTGAGATTAACTATAAGAGTACAACGGTAATCGGTGCAGTTGGGGCATCACGTTTTGGTTTTCAATTAAACATTTATTCAAGTGATACTGATAGTTGAAACATTCTTTCTTCTTACTTACTGTTTACCATCGTTCTCCTTATCACTCTTGAATACATTTCATCACTTTTAAGAAAACGTATCCTTGATGGCTACTTCTTTAAAGAAGATGTGTGATTTAAGAAATTGATTCGGTTCCATAACGGAGTCCGTGCACTTGCTTATGCTCGTACTTTAAACATTGATTTTAATAATCACAAAAAAACATTCGATTTCATTAATACTTATGGTGCTGCTAAATTTGATGTACTTTACGATAAGTTTGTCCGTGAAGGTAATTTAATGACCGTTAACCATCTCTCGAAAGTGATTTATTTAAGGGAACTTTATCATAAGTTATATACCTTCCACCTAACAAAGATTAAATCGGAAATCGCTCAAATTAAAGCTAATGTGAAGTGGAAAATTCTTAATAATAAAGATCAACATCTTTCTCCGTTAAAATTAAAGAAAGTAATTAAGAAGTCGCAAATGTATGCGATTAATCATTACTTTAATGAACAGGTAACATTCAATCATGTTTAAGATTAATGACCAATTAAAAAAAGATTTTAATACCTTCTGGAACTTTATCCAAAAAGCAGACAAGATTACTATTTGTACCCATATTGAACCAGATGGTGATACGCTTGGAACGGCGATTGCTTTACAGGAATTAATTAATCTTAATTTAAAAGATAAAAATGTAAAAATTTCTGGTGGTGACTATCCAAGAAACATTAGTTTTCTTATTGATGAACCAATCAGTCTTGTATCCGATGATTTTTTTCAACAATCCTTAAAAGTTGTTGTTGATACTTCAACAAAGCGTCGGATATACGATCAACGTGTAAAAACAGAAGAGTCAATTAAATTTGACCATCACCACAACGAAGGGGAGTGACTTTTTGGGATTGGTGGGGATTTTTGACCAGCAACCGGTGAGGCGCTTGTACTTCTTATTAACGAAATCGGTTTAAGAGTTAATCCTAAAATCATTACTGCACTAGCCGTTGCTATTTTAACTGACACCGAAAACTTAGTTGAACGAAACATCAGTGACCAAACCTTCCTTTGTATGGCTTATTTAATGCAAAATGGTCTTAATTACCAGGATACAATCCGTAAACTAAGTTTAAATGACGACGAAAAAACTCAAATTTTTCGTTACTTAAACATGAAAAAAACGATTGATGGAATTGATGTTTTACTTGTCAATGAACTAGTCACTAACGATATTGCTCGTCCGCTTGCTGCACTCTTTACATCCTTTTCTTCATCTGGAGTTTGTTTCTTATTATTAAAGAAAAAAGACGGAAATTACCGTGGTGAAATAAGATCAAAAGAGATGTTTGATGTTTCACAAGTAGCTTCTTTCTTCGGTGGAGGTGGACACTTTCATTCCGCTGGTTTTATTCTTGATGATATTAATCGACATCAGGAAGTCGTTAACAAAATTAACGAACTAAAAATGAAAAACTAATTGGTACTGGGCATCAGTACCTTTTTTATTTCGAGCAAAAATCCAACCAATTCTGGTTGGATTTTTAATTAATTAAACCTCGTTTTTTTAATTCTTTCTCGATGAAAAGATAGACAGCAACCATCGCTCTTACATCGTTTTCACAATATACTTTTGCATTGTTCATAAACTCGATTCATTGCTCACCAGTCATTTGATTAAAAAAACGCATTGTCGTCATATTTTGACACTCAAGACCATTTTTAACATCAAGTTTTTTGTAGTCGAGACATTTAGCTTCGAAATAAACAGAATTATCTTTATTGTATATTAAAGGTAAAACCTTTTTAATTGAATAAAAACCGTATAATTCCGGGTAGAAAAGATAATAACCTTTTGATGAAACCGTAAAGAATTTAGCAAGGTCAACCACATTTTTGTTAATGATTTCAACCTTCTTAATGTATTCAACCTCATTAATATACTTCGCCATTTCTTTTAGTCGCGATTTCTCAAAAGTTTCATTATAAACAATATAGGATGCATCATTACCTTGGTAAAGAGCATCAATGATATCCTTGAAAAAAGAAACATCTACTTTTGTTGGGTCGCACATCATATTATGACAAACAAAATCTTCAGTTTTTGTTTCACCATCATCAATAATGTAACTATTTTGGGTAACAATTTGGGTAAAGGGAAGAGTGTAGTCAAAGACCCTAATTGCAGAGTTAATACTTTCAAAGTCAAAGTAAACTTTTTTCTTTTTAATTGACTGAAAAAGTCGAGTGGTATTAGTACTATCGATTAGACTTTTGTTATCTTTAAATAGTTGTCGGATGTCAATTCCTTTTGTAGCATCCCCTTTGAAGATGCCAGGTTCCTTGAAGATGTCGAGATACTTATTAAGGTAATAATTTTTTTTATAGTAATTTTTCAGGTTAATAACCTTACCACTATACTGGTAAATTTGGTAACCAAGATGGATGTAAATTTCCTTTAGTTCCTTAAGAAAATCACAGTTTTTTCAGGCGGAGACATCATTTAAATTAGGATGAAAGTCAAGTGGCATTTCTCCTTGATAGATGTTACGGCTCGTTTCGTTAAGTACCGCTGTTAACTCTTTTATTACATTATCAAACTGGTTAATAGTTAATATAATTAAATCACCAGTTTCTTTGTAACTTTTAAGGGATCTATTTTGATTTATTGATGATAATTCTTCAGTGATTTCTTTGACTAAAGAAGCAATGTTAGTAAATGATTCAAGAAAGGAAAAACCAGGCAGAAATTGTTCGTCAACATTGTAATCAATAAGCTCATCTTCATTGACTTGTAGGTATGAAATATACCCCAGTTTTAATTTTCCTTTTTCCTCTTCGAGCGGTGAAAGACTTGATAAGGATGAATTTTGACTTAGCTTGGATTTAACTTTTTCATTAACTGTTGCACCAGTTTTTTTAACATTAAAATATTCAGTTAATGAAAAAGAAACTTCATTCTTTTTTAGTTTTTCGTACTTTACAATACAAAGATTAAAATCAATATTTTTATTTTTAAGTATTGGATAATCCCTTAGGACTCGGTATTGAAAATAAAGGTCTAAAAAATATTGACGCTTACTAGTTGTTGTACCTTTAGTTTCAATAAGAAGGTAGTTATTGTCATCGATTTTTACAAATGCATCTGGTTTAGTAATTAAGTTATTGGTGATGAAGACCGGTTGGAAAAGGATGATTGATGGGTGACTCGTAAGCAAATCATTTGTTTTTTTCATTAAATAAGAATGATCAAAAGTATTTTCTGTTTCAAGGTCATAGAATTCAGTGATTCCGTATGTCTTTTTCATTTCATCGATAATGAAAGAACGACTTTTTTCATCCAGGATGATACCTTCAAGGATCTTTGGATCATTCTGGTCGGTATTTTTATTTTCCTTGACTTGTTCACGGTAGAATTTCAATTCTTTGTAGTAAGAAAGGGAATCGAATTCATTAGATTCGTCATCGTCATTAAATGTATCTTCGTCGTCAATCTCGCTCTTATATCTTTTTAACTGAATAGCGAGTTTGCTCTTGATTTCAGCATTACTAAAAAACCAAGATTGCTTTGGTTTTGTATAGTATCCAATGTAATCATATTTGTTAATATAAATACTTTTTTTCATTTTAAACTATTTCTTTTTTCTCGGTTTAATAATTTTTACGGTTGGTTTGGTAAGAGTTTTTACCGATGTGGAAAGTTCATTAAAGTAATCAGCAAGTTTACGTTTACGTTTAACTCGTTGATGATGTTCTTTATTAATGTTTAAGTCAGTCTTAATATCGCTTTCGTCATCAGCCTTAACAATGTTATGTTTAAGAAGTTCAGCGACGATTTCCGTTTTAATTTTTTCACTGAATTCGTACATCAATCGTTCGTTTTCGTTTTTAAAAGCAATTAAACGACGATTATCACTTTGCTCACGACGCTCACCAATAATAGCTAGGATACCAGAGGCGAAAAGAGAAGTAATGAAACCAAAATAAGTTACCCCGATGAGACCAAGGACGATGCTAAATGCTTTACCTACAACAGCGAGTGGAACAATATCACCATAAGCAATAGTTGTTATTGTTCCAAAAACATACCAGAAGGTATCAAAAATAGTTTTTTGTTTTGCTTCCGGACTCGTAATGAGAATTTCGGGATGTGCTCTATAGTAGTCTTGTTCAATGCGGAATAAAATGAAACCAAAAAAGAAGGAAATGGTCAATAAAATCATAAAAGACGAAAGAAGGATTTTCCATCTTCTTTTGAAAACTTCGGTGAACAATTTCGTTTCACCTGAAATAATTGTGTATTGGATAATCTTATTATGTAACCCTAGTAACTTAGCAAGTATAACACCAGGGAAAACACCCATAACTGTCTTATCGAAAACAAGACTATCGAAGTGAATAAGACGAGTATTTAAAGATAAAGTATCGTCATTAATCAAGTTAATGTGTTGACTAATTGATACATTATAAACAACAATAACAATAATGAAACTAGCTAAATCAAGCAAGTTATTTCATCTTAATGGAGCAAGTAGAAAAGCTTTCGTTCGTGAGATGGTGTTATAAGAATAATCAGCATAACTAAGACGAATGAAATAATCAAGCATAAAGATGAAATTAAATCCATAATAGAATTTAAAGTACCTTGTAAAATAAACTGTAGTTTCATTAAATAAGGTAGGATCTTTTTGAATATCATCAAGTTTAAAAGAAAGATCAAACTTATTAAAAATGAAAAGCATGGATGTTGAAGCAACTACTACCATTAATGAAAGTTGATAGAAAAAAGATACTACTGATTCCCGAACAAGCATTTTTTCATATGCTTTCATACTTGTCCATTCAAAAAAGAAGTATCTAATCCGATTAAAAATAATGAGTTTATTATTTTTGAGAAATGATTTCCGTTCGTCGCTTGTCATAGTTCATCTCTTTACAATAGAATTTCATTAACAATTTCAAAAGCATTGTTAATGTTTCTGAAAATGATTTTAATATTATAAGCAATAATGATTAAATTTTTTACATGATTAACAAGAGCTTGCTCAAGAATCTTATTTAGTTCATCAACGTAAGTTTTTTCTTCGTTTAATTCAAGTACTTTTACATAAATAATTTCTTCAGAAGTGGAAACATATTTTTTGTTGTACCAGTGATTACCTAACTGTTCTCCTTCATCATTAGCAACGTTAAAACCTTTACCACGAAGGGAGTTAGTAATACTATCAAGTTGTTTGTCAACACTAAAAGTAATTGACTTATTTAATTTAGTTAAATCACTATAAATGTTTTTACTAGTCGAAGATCTATCAATAAAGAAATCCTGAAGGTTAAAAACAAAAGAGGCCTGTTTATAAGTGTTGACATTATTATTTAGGATTTGGTCAATCTTTAGAGCGATGTAATTTTCGTTATTTTTGACACCGCACGGTCTTCCATAAATACTTAAATCGTTCAATAAGTGTTCGAAACCAGTTTCATCAAGTGCTTTAAAAACAAGGAGACTAAAAAAGTCGACGAAGTATTGTTGTGATTCATTATCGGTTGTCATTTCCCTTTTTTCACAGTGGTTTTTGATGTCAAGGAGAAGCGAAATAAGTTCCTGATTTGTCTTTGAATAGTCAAGGAATTTATATAGAACATTAACAAAAGTTGGACTATTCGCAAGTAGACGTTTACTATTTATATTTGCAATCAAAGAAAGTTGATAGAAGATGAAATTCATTAGTCTTCGACCATTTGATTTTGTTTTATAGCGACTAAAAACTGATAACTCAGTTTTGTCGTTATCAAAGACATTTTGGAAGATTTTTCGTTCATCAATATAGATAAAACTTGAAGCATCAAAAACAACTGTGTTATCCATATCGTTCATTACTTTAAAGTACTTTAAGATGTTTGTATATTTGCTATTAACAGTGTCAATCGAGTCATAGAAGAAAACGTAATTATTATTTATAACGAGTTTACTCCGTTCGAAAAACCGACCAAAGATGGTTGTTTTTTCTTCGTAAGCATTACTCATTGAATTCGTAAAATAATTGTTGTAAATATCCATTAATGTTTTCGCGGTATTAACAAGAATGTAATCACGTTTGTTATTTTTGACATTGTTGATTAAGGTTACAAAGATTGAAAAAATTACCATTAAGATTAAGGTAAAACAAAAACCCATAATTGCTTGGAAAGCAGAAATTCCTCATACTTCAATAATTGGTTCAATACGAAGCAAAGTAACCGAAATAAGCGGAATGGCAATCGTTGTTCCAAGAGCACTGAAAGCGGTTAAAATCGGGAGAAAAATACTCTTAGTTCGAACATTATTCTCCTTATTTTGGTGGATCGTTTCAAGTTCATCAAGTTTTCCCATAATCGTTTTAAGACGACGTTTTTTTCATCAATTAAGAAGAAAACCATCCCCTGGGAGATTCTTGAAATTTTTAATGCTTACATTCGCAAGCAAAAAGTTTTTAATGTCTGAGATACATTGCTCTTCACTTGCTGTTGAGACACTTGATCAGTCGGGAATTTCAACATCCATTAGGTTGATCAAGTCATTAAAAACCTTGTATGTGTTTTGTTCACTAACACCATGCAGAGCCACAACTTTTTTGTGCTTTGAGACAAGGGTTTTTGTTAATTTCTCAATCTCAAGTTCACCACTATTGTTTGTCGACATTGATTCTTACCTTATTATATATTTAACCTTATTAGTAAATTATAAAGTTTATTTTTCAATAATGCTATTTAATGTGCAATTAATATTTTTTATTTTTGAATATGAAAGTTAATCCAAGGTATGGTGGTTTTTTGTTGTATGATTTAAGGTAATAATTACTAGTAATTTTTAGGATGAATATGAAAAAAGCAATCAAGCAAAAACTAATGAACCTAGTTAGTTTAAATCCGAATGATTCCGTGATTTTAACTAGATTGAGTCAAACTAAACACATCGATTTATTTAAGTATGTTGACAAGCAAGACTTACTTGATTTTGTTTATAACGAAACCGGGATTCTTGAACTTAGTACAAATCAGGATGTCAACCTTTTTGAAGAAGAATTAAAGAAAGCTGACGACTCTTATCAATTTATTAATGTATGTACATCCTATGGGATTAATTTAAATGAATTTCGTATTAATCTGCTTAATAAAAACTTTAAGGATAACAAAAAGAAGGTCATCCAGTATGCGATTGAGCAACTTCTTTTGTTTCGGAAGAAATTCATTGCCATTAATCGTCTTGCAAAGACATATTATGATGATACAACTGTCTGACCTCTTTATCTTGCCTTTAATTTTATTAAAGGAAAAGTACTTGCAAATGAAGCTTTTAAATCACCCTTAACACTTTTTAAAGTTGAAATTCGGGAAGAGGCTAACCGTCTTTATCTTGCGAAGATTCAAGATGAATCAGTTGTTAATGAAAAACTGCAAATTTTTCTTAAGAAAATGTATCAGGAAATCAAAATTGATGCAACCGAACTTCTTTCAACTAGTGATATTAATAAAGTGATTAATAATATTGAAAACACTGTCGGATATGAAATCGCACTACCAACTGATGAACTTGTTCCTTTTAACAACGAGAGTGAACAAGACATCCTAAATCGCTATACTAATTTTGAAATCGAACCTTCTTCTATCCTTGGTGTTTTTGAACCGGATGGTGGAGCCTTAAAAGAGGATCTTCATAAGATTATTGAACAAGATATTGATCCGTTTGAAACAGAATCAAAAAACGGAATTAATAAACCCGTTTCCTTTTATGAAGACAAGGTTATTAAAGAACAAATGGTGATTGAAATCGGTCACCCTTTGAACATCTATCAAAAATATGCAGTAGCAAGTTCTCTTAATCAGAATACTTTAATTTACGGTCCTCCAGGTACTGGGAAAAGTGAAGTGATTGCTAACATTATTTTTAATACCTTATTAAAGTCAAAAACTTGTTTGCTTGTTTCGGAGAAAAGAGCAGCGCTTGATGTTCTTACTGAACGAATTGGTTCATTAAGTCAATTTGCTCTTTATGTTTATGACACATCAAATAAGGAAAATTTCTACAATAAAATCGCGAACCTGAATGACCTTCTTGGGACACAATGATATAGAGAAACAATTAAGGGAGGAAGCAAGAAAAATGAACTTGAGACAATCAAGTTTACCCCTGAAGAATCAATGTATCTAAAAAACTATAGTGACTGGAATAACGAACTTGTCGAACTGGTTGAAAAACATTGAAAAATTGAAGGTTACCAAGACGGGATTTATAAGATGGATTATGCCTTATATAATCGTGTAAAAACTAGTCTAGGAGAGCAAATTATTAACGAATGGTTAACCCCTAAGCAATTTTTTGAAGGTCAGGATAAGCACTCAACTCTATTTGAAGAAATTACTACTATTTTTAATGAATATACCTTATTAAAAATCGAAGATTTATTTCAAGCTTATATCAACTATACAACCTTTATTCGCAAGTTCAAACTAAATGATACATATAGTAATGCTGAAATTCTAAAACACCTTAGAGTAATTACAAATAAAATCAATGTTCATAACGATATTGTTACTAGATTTTTAATGAACGAAAAAGAAGTGACAAGAGCAATTAATAACTACAATGAATTTCTGCTTGTTAACAACCTAGGTGAAAGTGAAACTTTTAATAAGAAAACACTTAAGGAAAAGAAGATTTTTATTGAGAAAATTGGTAATTACTTGAAATTTCGTAAGGAAGTGATTGAAAAAGACTTTACTCTTTCGAGTAAAACACCTGAGGAATTGATTGAAATTTCTTTGATGTGTGAAATCTTTTTCAACAAGCACCGAAAACTACTAGTTAAAAATGAATGATACGAATTTATTCGTCGTAATAAGGAAAAGATTATCGCTTTCCTTCCAATATATGATGTGCAGAACACCGAAAACAAGCAAATTCTATTTGCAGAATTTATCTTGAAACGAAACATCATTACGGCTCACGATCCATCAGATGAATGCACACTTTCATTAAAAGAAATTCGTCAAGCAAATAAAGAGGCAACTGAAATTGTTGAGCTTTTCCGTGACTATATCGAAAACATTAACTACCTTTCAAAACCGAGAATGGATGAACTATTCCTTTACAAGGAATTTTTAGACCAAGATATTAATTTCCTTTCTAAGTTGTATACTCTAGAAAATATTTTTACACCCAATATGCAGGAAATCATTCGTGAATGGTCGTGACTTTCTCTTCCTTACTTACGAAAACTCTATCTTGAACCATTAATCCTATTTGATCTTGAAAAAGTATTACCAATTATGAGTCAAGTTTCAACTTTCATTAATAATGAACAATTTAAACAATTAAAGATGATTGTCCTTTGGGAAAGCATCATTCAAGCGGTACCTACTTTTAATGAAACAAAAGGAAGATTGCTACAAGACATTGTTAGTCAACTTCGCAAGGAATCGATGAGAAGTGCATCGGTTGTAGGAGAAATTACCTTCCGTCGTTACATTAACAATTTAAGATCATATTTGACTAAATTGCCACAAGCGGATAAAGAAGAAATTACGAACGCCCTTCGTATTGCTTCGTCAAAAACATGACCTAGTGTTAGTCGGTATGTCAGCAAATACTATAATGCATTAAAGAAATTATTTCCAATTTGGGTAGCAAGACCAGATAATGTTGCTTCTCTTATTCCACTTAAGGAAAATGAGTTTGATTACGGAATTTTTGATGAGGCTTCACAGATGACAATCGAACGAAGCTACCCTGTTGTCTATCGATGCAACATCAAAGTTGTTTCTGGTGATGATAAACAGTTAAAACCAACATCATTCTTTGTTAATAAACTTGATGAAGCTGATTATGAACTTGATGACTTTAATAAGGTTGATAGTTTACTTGAAAGAGCGAAAACTAGTTGGTGAAATGAGTTTCATCTAAGAAATCACTATCGTTCAAACACGAAGGAACTAATTGAATTTTCGAATAAATATATTTATGACAATAAACTTGAATTAGCAACTCGTCAAGGATGCTTTGATAAAGGAATTGAAGTGATTAATGTAAATGGGATTTGAGATAAGGGAAATCCAATTGAAGCTGAAACAACAGTCGCTACTATTATTGACCATTGAAAGTATTACGACAAAATTCTTGTTGTAACTTTTAATGCAGTTCAAGCTACCCTGGTTGAAAACTTATTGCTTGAGCAATTGCATATGTATGAAAAAGGACTTGTCGAAAAGATTGACCGTAATGAAATTATCATTACCAATCTTGAAAATGTACAAGGGAATGAAGGAGATCTTGTAATTCTTTCTGTCGCTTATGGACCAAATCCAACCGGAGTTATACGAAATAATTTTGGTCCATTAAATGCGAAAGGTGGTGCGAACCGTCTTAATGTTGCCATCACACGTGCTCGTGCGAAATTAATTGTTATTAAATCGCTTTATGGCCATCAAATTCAAGTTAGCAACCATAATAATACGAATGCTATTACTTTTAAGAAATTTATTGAATACATTGATGAAATTAATGAATCATCAAGTCTTTCTGAGACTTTAAAAGGGTTTGATGAACAAACTCAACTTGAATTTGATAATGACCTAGTTAAAGAAATTTATAGCGAATTAACTAAGAAACTTTCAAATAAATACCAAGTATTCCCAAATTGAAATATTGGTACAAAGAAGATTGACCTTGCCATCCTTAAAAAGGATACAAAAGAAGTTGTGAAAACAATTCTACTTGAAACATGAAAAGCAAATGATAGTATTAAGGTAATGTATGAGGACATTGATCGTCAATACTTCCTTGAAGATCGGGGATATTCAACCTACCGGATTAAAGAATATGAATGATACATCGATAAACATAAGATTATCGCGAGAATTAACGATTCTTTAACGAATGCTAATAAGAAGGACAAAATCGACTATGTCCTTTGACAAAAAACTCAAGACTCATTAAATAACTAAGAGTCGCTCTAGGACTTACTTAAAACTAAAATGTGAATAATAAAAACACCTGACAAAAGAAGGTGTTTTTTCTTTACTTTTATTTTGTTTTTTCTTCCACCATTAGTTTAGAACGATAGTTGAAAAAACGATGATTATAGATTTTTTTTTCCTTTTCTTTGTCTTTTAATTTTCACTCTTTTCTTTTCTTAATAGCATAATTTATGATTTGATAAATAATGAAGAATAGACATAGCGAAATAAATAATACTCCAATAAAAATAGAAACATTTAGGAAAAATTCAGTTGGTAGAATCTTAATAATTTCATCAACATTACCATTAAAATCATAATTATCTTTTCCAGGAAAAAAGATGGTATGAAATACTTCAAAAGCTCGGTCAAAGTTAATGGAAACAAGAATCCCGATAATGATTATGATAAGAAAAAGAATAATACTCGCAATAAAACCAATTTTTATGATGTCAACCTGATACTTCTTTAATTTAATGGTAAGAATCAAACTAAAAGAAAGAACACTTGAAATTCCTAACGATGTAAATGAAGCGGTAAATAAGTTTTTAACATCAACAAAATGCTCCATTCCCGGAATTGAATATTTTAACTGTCCCATCTTAAATGAACCACCGAGTGTTAAATAATCAAGTAGTTCGTCATATGCTCTTTTTAACTCACCATAATCCAGTTTACCTGCCTTAAAAGTTAGACTATTAATATCAAGATTATTAAGATGATAATAATAAAAAGGACGGATTAAAATTGGTAATGAGATGCTAAAACTGATAATGAATAACATTATGCTAAGAGTTAGAAAAAAAGCGATTGCTTTATCTCTCGGATTAGTTTTATTTTGTTTCTTCTCTTTCATTTGCTTTATTTTCTTCTTTTATTTTAAAGGAGAAACCTTCATATGTCTCAAAAGCGAGCTTATATAAAGCGACAAGTGTCACATTATCTATATTTTTTAGTTCATTGATGACAGTATCTTGCTTTGCTAATAAGTTTTGGTTTTGAAGAATAATTTTTTCGATAGTGTTAGGTAATTGCATACAAATAATTTTGAATGCATCTTTTATTCCAGTTACCAGTTCAAAAAATTTATCAATAGAAATCCGTCTTAGATTAGGATTAGGAGTTTGTTTAACTCCGTCAATTGAGACGATTCAAGGTATATTTTGAGATCTTTTTGCAATTACTTCAACAAGAGAACAAATACTTGTGTTTTTATCTACTGCATTAAGAAGATGGCTTTGCATTTTTATATATGTTTTAGCTGATGAAGAACTATTCATTGTATTGTGCTTATTTTTCATCTCTATATAGTATGTAAGATTGTCATTCTTAAAAATGATGTCTCATCCTTTTTTTGGTACAGTGCAATTTTTAATGTACTTAAAGAGATTTTGGTGAAAATAACCTATTACATTATTATTACTTTTATCTCTTTGTCTATGGATTTCAAGTTTGATGATTTCATCATAACTTTTATTAAAAATAGTTTTATCAAAGAGCAGTTTAATAGGATCAATTAGTTGAGAATTAAATCTTTTTAAGTTAATACATTTTAGCGACTGACTATATTGAGATATCGTGGATTTAACATGTGCTTCGAAGTCTTCTTGTTTTATGAATGGAATATTATATTCTATTATCATTTTTTAAATTCTCCAGATACTGAATAATTTTTAAACCTATTTCCTTAGCAAGATTAACTGGTACGGCATTACCGATTTGTTTATAAATCGATCCTATTGTCCCAGTAAAGATTCATTCATCGGGAAATGACTGAATACGGGCATTTTCCCTTGTTGTAAAAGGTCTTGTTTCAAGCGGATGACATCGGTCTGTTTGCTTCATTCCAGGACTTGTAAGTACTGTTAATGATGGTTCGTTCATACTAAGACGTCTAAGAATACCAGTGCGACCACCTTGCATATCTCAACAGCTTTTCATGTATTCTTTAGCAATATCCATAGGGATATCCCTTCAGTACCCACCTTGCGGTACTAATTTAAATATCTCTTCTTTATATTTTGAATATTTAGCCCCTAGACTTTCTGGAACATTAGAGAGGATATCTTTTAATACCGGTTTATACTTTAATTTTTCAGGAAAAATGAATTCATTGATGTAAAGATCATTTCTAATACCAACAATAATTAAACGTTCACGTTTTTGAGCAACACCGTAGTCTCATGCATTTAATATCTGGTATTTAATTTTGTATCCGCATTCTTTGAATATACTAAGAATAATTTTTAAAGTTTTACCACCATTATGAGATAAAAGACCTTTAACATTCTCAAATAACATCATTTTAGGTTGTAGTTTTTTTAAAAAAATAGCATAGTGGTAAAAAAGAGTACCACGAGCATCTTCGAGACC
Organism: Ureaplasma canigenitalium ATCC 51252; assembly: GCF_000712165.1. Lineage (GTDB taxonomy): Bacteria > Bacillota_I > Bacilli_A > Mycoplasmatales > Mycoplasmoidaceae > Ureaplasma > Ureaplasma canigenitalium. The sequence goes on from NZ_KL544010.1 coordinate 108,725, forward strand.
AAGACGTTTACCTGCATAGCTAAAACTTTGGCAAGGAGCACCACCTGAAAGCAAATCTAATTCACCTTTTGCAATTTTGAATTTTTGTTCCAAGTCTTCCTTTGAAATATTTTCTATGTTTTCACATAAAATATTCCAATTTTTTCGATTAACTCGGATTGTGTTAGCTGCATTTTTATCAATCTCAACAAGACCGATATGGTCAAATCCAGCCTGTTCAAGTCCAAGAGCAAGACCACCAGCTCCTGCAAAAAGTTCAATGCTTTTAAACTTATGACTCATTTACATTCCTTTTTAATTAATAATTATATTTTAAGGAATAATTAAACTTATTGTTTTTTTCTTAAAATGAAAAAAAGACCCGTAGGTCTTTTTTTGAAAATATATTTGGTTTTAGGCAAATTACATCATTCTGTAAGCATCAAGGTTCTTCATTATTTTGCTAGATTCTTTAAGAATAATAATGAAAGAAATAAGACCAACGAAAGGAATTGAGAAGAAACGAAGAATTCCTCATGTTCTAATTTTACTTGAAGAATTAATAGATTCAAATAAACCTAGACTCTTTGAAGAATCCCCCATATTGCTACCTTCCATTTGTAAGAAGCTTATTGTATTTTTAAGTGTTCCAGCTTTTACAATGATTATGATACTTAGAATCATCGCGATAAGCGGTACTCATGCTAATACGAAAGCAACGATAATCATGGTCTTTATGCTTTTAGCCATTGCTTTGCTTTCTTCTAACTTTTGGTTAAAAGTAGAAGAATAAGACATTGTTTCATTCATATTTTTATAACCTTACATCATTCTATGTAAAATGCTCTTTTTGAGCAAAATACAATTTAAAAGATAAGTTACTTACTCTTTTTTTTTTTTTTGACTTAAAAGCAGAAAACAAACAAAATAAAAATAATAAACGGAACATTTGAAATTAATGTTTTATTGAGTCGATGTAATAATGACCTAGATTCTAAAAAAGGTGTTTTTTACAATTTATAAAAATAAAGATTAATGTAAATTGTGTTAAACATTTAGCAGTAAAAAACTAAATTATTAAAAAAGTCGCTCCAGGAGTAGCAACATCGCCACAACAAGTAGATATTTACTTTAACTTTATAGGCAATTATAGACCACCACAAGAAGAACTAAGAGAGGAAGAAAAACTAAGACTAGCAGAAGAAGAGAGAAAAAGAGAGGAACGAAGAATAAAAATACACAATAATTATTTAAAAAGAAAAGCCAATGGTAAACAAAAATAATATGAAGAAAGATACAAGGTAAAAAGAGAACAATTAAAACAAGAGAAATTAAAAACACTAAAGAAAAGTGGAATAAAGTTATCAGAACTAAAAGAAAAGGAGAAAAAACAATATGAAATGGCAACAGTATAAAGAAACATTACAAGAATTAGAAAAGCAAGATTATGAAAACTATGTAAAGGCAATAGTAAGTATAGAAAAAGGAATTGATGATGAAAAAGTACTAGATATGATATACACAAAATTTTTGAATAGTCCTTGTAGCTTATTAAATGATATATTTGATGAATTATAAGAAGATAACGAAACTTGAGGAAACTCAATTTTTTTGTTTTAATAGGTTAAGTTAAAAGTAGAAAGAGGAAGGTATGAACATATCATATGAACCATTATGGAATCTTTTAAAAACAAGAAAAATGAAGAAAAAAGATTTACTAGAAAAAGCAAATTTAACAACTAATTGTATTGCGAATATGGGTAAGAATGAATATATATCTTTAAAGAATATTACGAAAATTTGTGAATCATTGAATTGTAATATTGAAGAAATTATAGAGATAATAAATGAGAATTAAAGTATGAATATTTGGACAAAAAAAGTATAGATTTGGCAAATCAAAGAAATTATTTGGATTTACTTTTTAGGATATATCCTATGTCTGTCAACTTAAGGAGAGAACTAAAAGAAAAAGATATAAGAGATATTAAACATTATTTTGAAAATAGAGATTCAAAAAATTTATTAAATGTTTTATTGACACAAGAAATTTTTCCAATTAAAGATTCTTATGTAGCATATTTAAAGAGAGATAAAAATGCTATAGATAGAAATCCAAATACTGTAAATAGAATAACAGGAATATTATATGAATTAGGGCTTGATGAAATTTTTGATAAAACAACTGAGCCAAAAGAAACAAATAGACAAATAGGTCCAATGTTTAAAAATTGGATAGATACGGGTGCATTAGGTTGTAAAGTAACAACTTCTACAGAAGAGTTTGTCAGCAGTACAGAGAATATAGTTTTCAATGGTTCTGATGCAAGTATGAAAAATTTTGCTAATGAATTTTTAGGATATGATAGAAATAAAGGTTTAGATTTTATGGCTAAATTCAACAATACTTATATCTTAGGGGAAGCTAAATTTTTGACAGATTTTGGTGGACACCAAAATGCACAATTTGCTGATGCAGTTGCTACAATGAAAGAACCATTAAGAGATACTGAACATAATGTTAAAGTGATTTCAATTTTAGATGGAGTATTGTATATAAAAACAAAAAATAAAATGTATAGTAGTATCTGCAATGATTTTTCAAATGATGAAGTAATAGTATCTGCTGTATTGCTAAGAGATTACTTATATTCAATTTAGCGAGGAAATAATATGTTTTTAGATTATAAGGATAAAAAGTCCTTAGAGGAAATTGATAAAATTATTGAGTTTAAAAAATTAGAGTTAAAAAGTATTTCTAAAGGAGAAGAAAAAGGATTATATATTAGTGGAGATAACTTTGACTCTATGATTATGTTATTAAACGACTTTGAAAATAAAATAGACTTGGTATATATCGATCCACCTTTTAACACTAATTCTAATTTTTACTATAATGAAGATAAGGTATCAACTATTAGTTCATCTAAAAATGATAGTTTAGCATACAGTGATAAAATGTCATTAAGTGATTATTTAGAATTTATAAGAGAAAGATTAATTTTAATAAAAAGATTACTTAGTGATAGAGGTACATTATATTTTCATATTGATTGTAAATTAGGGCATTATATAAAACTAATACTTGATGAAATATTTGGAATGGAAAATTTTGTAAATGATATTACTAGAGTAAAATCAAACCCTAAAAACTTTAAGCGAAGAGCTTTTGGAAATGAGAAAGATGTTATTTATATCTATTCAAAGAAATCACAAAACAACATATTCAACAATATAACTATTCCTTTAAGTGATGAAGAAATATTAAAAAAATTTCCAAAGATTGATGAAAATGGAAGAAGATATAACACTGTACCTTGTCATGCTCCGGGAGAAACAAAAAACGGAGAAACCGGTGGCGTTTGGAAAGGGATGTTAGCTCCAAAAGGGAGACATTGGAGGTGTAGTCCTAAAGAACTTGATAAGTTAGACGATGAAGGTTTAATAGAGTGGTCTAAAAATGGTGTTCCAAGAATAAAAAAGTTCTCTGATGAGCATAAAGGAAAAAAAATGCAAGATATATGGATGAATTTTAAAGACCCACAGAATCCGATATATCCTACCGAGAAAAATTTAGATATGTTATCAATGATAGTAGAGCAATCATCTAATGAAAATTCAATTATTATGGATTGTTTTTGTGGTTCATCTAGTTTTTTATTGGCTGGAATAAATAAAAAGAGGTATGTTATAGGCATTGATAAATCGGATATATCAAAAGAAGTTTTGATGAAAAAAAGAACAGATATTACAAATTTAAATATAGTTGACTTATAACTTTTGAGATAACCTTTGTTATCTTAATTATTTTTTATCGTTTCTTATTTTTCTTTGTTCACATAGGTGCGAAGAAGTTTCGTTTAAGAATTGTTAAAGATAACTATAAAAAAACCGCTCCTGGAGCGGTTAATATAAAATAAGGTTTTAATTTAATTTATTTTTGTATACGGAGATGGCCTCAATAATGCTAAATAAATGGTTCTCAAATCATTTATTAATAGCATCCATATTTTGGTTAAACTGATCAGAACTTTTCTCATCGTTATAAATTGTGTCAGACACCATTTTTAGACTAACAAAACCGGTGTTCATTTTGTGACAAACCTGAGCAATGCTAGCTAGTTCCATATCGATTAAATCAATATTTTTAGTACAGGGAAGATTACTAATATTATCCTTGTGGATAAATTTGTCAATAGTTCCAACATTCCCATATTTTAAAATAACACCAGAGTTTTTTAAGATTGGGTCAACGAAAGAAAAGACATCTTTTTGACATCAAAAAATAGTTGGTTGACGTGGTACCTGGTTGAGTTCATAACCGAATGCAGAGACATCAACATCGAGATATTTGGTTTGTTCAATTAAGTACAGGGTAAGTGGTTGATCATCCTTTTTGATTGAACATGACGAACCAACATTTAGAATGATGAAAGGTTTAAAAGTATTAATCATAATGGAAGTTGCATGGGCTGCATTGACCTTACCAACATCACTAAAACAAAGTACAACTTTTTGCTCCCTATCGTAATACTTTACCTTAAAAAGATAAAAGTCAATCCCACCCTCTTTATAAAATTTTTTGGACTTTATTTTATTTTCGAAAAAATTTTTAATTTCACTTTTTAGTGCGACAACCATTCCAATCATATTAACTAAAATCCTTTTTCTTTAAACAAGCTACTATTTCATTATAAGTGGAGTTTAAATCAATTTTACTAAGGATGCGTAAATCTTTGATGTTTTCGAAATCATCCACATTTCGTTTACACTCTAGTTTGTCAGCAACGAATAAGATTTGGTCAAGCATACTAGGATTTTCCATATTCGGAATAGTGTGATTCTTAATTGCGTTGATTATTTCTTGATCCTTCAAATTGAAATAGTTAACAAGATAGTGGCTAGCTAGATACCCGTGCAAGACCCTGTAGGATGGAACATCAGTAATGTATTTTTCAATATTTCATTTTTGATAGAAGTAGTTAGTTTGTTCTTCGTCATACGACTTAAAAAGGTCGTGATAAAGACCAGCGACATATGCTTTCTTCTTTAATCTAGGACAATGGATGGAAGCGAGCATTTGAGCATAAGAACCAACACGAAAACCGTGATATACACGATCAAGACGACTAAAATGGGTTCGTCCTTTTCCTAGATTTACATTATGTTTGTAAAGGAGATAGACAGCATAAAGTCCATTTTCAATAATGTATTTAAACACCTTTTTATTAAGGTATTTACCGTTAAAGTTATTTTTAATATTAGTTGATGATATCTGGTAATTCTTTAAGTTACGATAAATAATCTTATGGTTTTCATAGAGAAAAGATGAACAATGACACATTGTTTGATGACAAACAAAACATTCTTGTTTTCGTTGATAACAAATGATTTTAACTTTTTCTAAAATTGTTTGATAATCTTTCCATTTATGAAAAGATTCCATTTGGTCTTGACCGATAATCATATAAAATTCAATATTTTGATAACGACGAGTAAAGTAGTTAATAGTATCAATCGTATAATTGAAATTCATTTTCTTTTCGATTGTTGAAACTTTGAAGACCTTTTTATTTGAAAGAGCAAGGTGGAGCATTTTTTTTCGATCGTTAAGTGGTGCTACTTCATTTTTTTTCATCTCAATGAAGTTTTCAACTTCAGTTTCGTATTTTTTTGGTTGACGAAAAAATTTGTGGTTTGAAAGGATAAAAATACAGTTTTTTGCATGTATGTAGCGAAGTGCATCATTTGCCATTTCAAGATGAGCACTATGTACCATATCAAACATCCCAGGAAAAAGGATGACTTTCTTTTTTAAAAATCGTTTAGATGATGGCATAAGCATTTAGTTTTATGTTAATGTTTTTTGGATGGTGAATAATAATAAGACTCGCTCCTGGACTGATTGAAATCATACCAAGACCGTTTAATGAGATATTATGTTTTTTAGACTCGTCAAGGGTTATTTCGGTTGTTGTAAACTCAATGTCTTTTTGATAATTGTATTTAAAAATAGAGTTTCTCTTTTCAAAGTTTTTCATTAAGTTAACACTCTTAACTCTTTTTATGTCAACATTTCGATTTAGATAGAAACTGAAAGTTGTCGGGGTTCCTTCTTTAAATGACACAGCAAGAAGTCCAGAAACCATAATGGATTGGTCTTTTTCAATTTGATAATTACTAACTTTAATGTCGTTCGCAATTAAATGTTCAACATCCTTAGGATTAACATAATTAAGGATATTGTCCTTATAAACAATTCCAGGACAGTCTAAAATTTGACAACGATCGACGGTAATTTTGTTGATATTAAGGGTAGTGTTTGTTTTTGCATTAGTGGTAAGATGCATTTCAACTTTGTTATTTTTCAGAATATGATTAATGATGCTAGATTTACCAACATTACTTTTACCGAAAAAAATAGTTTTCTTTTTTTCTTTGTTATAGTCTTTGATTAAACTAAAAATTCGTTTAATACTAGAATTGTTTTTGATTGAAGAATAAATAATTTTTGGATGTTTAAAACCATGATGCATTAAAGTTTGTTCTACAAAATGGTTTGTATTTTCAGCGTGATATTTCTTTGGTAATAAATCTAGTTTATTAACGATAAAAACAACACTATCCTGATGAGTTGATAGTTCGTCGATAATAGTATTATCAAGATCAAGGATGTCAAGTACATTCAAAATTAATAAGTTCTTTAAATCAATTTCACTGATTACATCATTAACATAAACTTCATTGTTAACAACATCTTTTGGTAAACTTTCACGGTTGTAGTTTTTTAATTGAAAACAACGCATACAATATTTTTTATTTTCATCTAATTTCGGTGTATATCCAAAGCTAGTTGGATCGTTTGTAAGATAAACCCCACAACCGATACATTTTTTGTTTAAATTCATCTAATCCTCGTTCTTAAAATAATGGTTTTTCATCGTTTGATATAACTTCATTATCAACTTTGATTTCGTCCGCATTTAAAGTTGGGTGAAGGTTAAAATTATCATGAACTTCGTTTAAATAACTATCTTCCTGTATATCAATAATTTTTGGAATTTCGTATTTGGTTAATTTACCTGATAGACCTTTTTGACGAAGAGCTTTAATAATAAAAGCAAAAACCTCGTTTTCCTCGTTCTTTAAGTAGAAAGCATTTTCCTTATAGTTTTGACAAATTGAAACTAATTCAACTTTGTTCTTTCCCTTCTCGTAAATACTGACACCAGCTTGTGCTCGTTTTTTTAATGGTATTTCAGTTAGTGGAATGCTGGTATATCCAATGTTGAAGAAACAATTTAAGACTACATCATTAGTTTTTGAAACAAATAATTTAACCATCCTGTCGTTTGGTTTTTGTTTCATGAAACGAATCCCTTTCGCATTTTTATTTAATAGATTGACCTCATCGGACGGAATAAGAAGACATTCCCCAGCGGTATTAAAACCATAAAGAAGATAATTGTTGTTTTTTCTTATTAATTCAGCTCCTATCAGTGATGCATCATCGTTTAATTTAATAATGCTTGATTCCTTCTTTTCGTTCATTAAATTAAGCTCAGCTAAATCAATACGTTTAACCATTCCATCGGAGCTAAGTAGAATTAATTGATAATCATTTGGTTTAGTTTTTTCATTAAAAGTAATCACTTTAATAATATGTTCGTTAAGAGATGTTTTAAACATACTACTTAAATGAACACCAAGTTCTTTTCATTTAAGAGTTTTAATCTTGTAAATAATGGTGTAGTAAATCTTTCCACTAGTGGTAATGAAACATACATAATCGTGCGAATTAACTAGTTTTGTTAGAACCTGGATATCACCTTTTTTAAGTCCTGGATTATTATAATCAGAAGCTTCGAAAGCTTTTTTGGTTAGGGTTTTTATGTATCCTTCTTTACTAACTGAAAGGATGAGATCACTCTGCATTACCATTTCACTTTGATTAATAGTTAATTCTTTGATTTCTTCAACTATTTTAGTTTTTCTCTCTTGATCAAAATCTTTTCGGTAGTTTTTGATTACGGATATGAAGTATTGCTTTGCGACATCTTCGCTGTTGATTCTTTCGTTTAAAGTTCTTTGTTCTTTGATTAAATTTTCTTTCTCAATGTTAAGTTCATCGATATTTGTTTTTGTAAGACGGTATAAACGCATCATCACAATAGCTTCAGCTTGATTTTCAGTAAATTTGAACCGTTCTTTTAGGTTATCCTTAGCATTATTTTTTGAATCACTATGACGGATTATTTTGATTATTTCGTCCATATAGTCGATTGCTTTTATTAAACCTTCAACAATTTCAAGACGGAGAATCACCTTGTTTAAATCATACTGATCCGTCTTTTTGATTACTTCCAGAGCAAACTTTATGTACCAGGTAAAATAAGAAATAAGGTCAACTTGTTTTGGTGCTCGGTCTACAATACTAATGAATTTGGTATGGTACGTAACTTGAAGATTAGTTTTCTTGTAAAGGAAGTTTTGTAGATTAAGAAGCGATGCTTCCTTCCTTACATCAAGGACAATGGAAATCCCGTTAATATCACTTTCATCTCTTATTTCAAGAACATACTCGAGCTCTTTATTGTTCATTAATTGTTCAATACTTCTTATGATTTCAGCTTTATTTGTTTCGTATGGAATGCTTTTAATGATTAATTGATTAATTTTTTTATCATCTGTTTTTTCAATCATCGAAGCTCGAATAAGAAACTTACCTGCTCCTGTTTTATAAGAATCAACAACTCCACTTATCCCGTGAATTTCTCCCCCGGTTGGAAAATCAGGAGCTTTAATAATTTTAATTAATTCATCAAAACTTGGTTTTTTTGTTTTAAGAAGATAAATCAGTGCATCGAAAACTTCGGATGGATTGTGCGGAGGGATATTCGTCGCATATCCCGAGGCGATTCCCGAGGCACCATTAATTAGTAAATTAGGGATGAGTGAAGGAAGGACTGATGGTTCTTTCTCCTGATCGTCGAAGTTAGGGATAAAGACAATATTTTCCTTTTTCAGGTTTCAGAGCATTATATTAGCAACTTTTGCTAATCGACTTTCGGTATAACGCATTGCCGCTGCATTATCTCCGTCGATTGACCCCTTATTTCCGTGCATATCAATTAAGCAAAGGTTGTTTTTTCAGTCTTGACTCATTCGAACCATAGCATCATAGATACTGCTATCCCCATGCGGATGGTATTTACCAATTACTTCACCAACAGTTCTAGCTGATTTTTTATATGGTTTATCAAAGAAGATATTAAGTTCATGCATTGCATATAAAATTCTTCTCTGCACAGGTTTTAGACCATCACGGATGTCGGGTAATGCCCGATCTTGGATAATGTATTTTGCATATTTTCCGTATGCATTTGAGACAAGATCATCAATCGGGGTAATTTTGACTTTATTGTTCATCTTCCTTAACTCCTGTATTAATGATTTCATCAACAACACTGAAATCGATATTTTGGTCAATTCATTTTTTTCTTAGAGCTACATCATCGCCCATTAAAGTATTGATTTGCTTCTCCGCTTGTAGAGCATCTTCGATTTTGACTTGAAGCAGAATGCGGTTTTCTTTTCTCATAGTTGTCTCATATAGTTGATCCGCATTCATTTCCCCAAGACCTTTATACCGTTGGATTTCAAAATTTTTGCAGTTTTTCTTCATTTCACTTAATTCGTATTCATCAAAACAATAATAATGTTTTTTGGTATTTAAATTAGTAAATTTATAAAGGGGAGGGAGAGCGATAAAAAGGTGGTTGTTCTCAATCAAAGGTTTTAGAAATTTATAAAAAAGAGTAATTAATAAAACTTGAATATGACTACCATCAGTATCAGCATCGGTCATGATAATGATTTTATGGTATTTAAGTTTTTTGATGTCAAAATCATTTCCAATTCCAGTTCCAAGGACATAAAAAAGGGAAGAAATTTCTTCGTTTTTAAGAACATCGACAAGTCGTTGTTTTAAAACATTCATTACTTTTCCGCGAAGGGGCAAAATAGCTTGGTGCTTTTTATCTCGTCCAAGTTTAGCTGAACCACCGGCCGAGTCCCCTTCAACGATGAAAAGTTCATTCATTGTTGGATCTTTACTTTGGGCTGGAGTTAGTTTTCCGCCCATAAAACGCTCTTCTTTAATCTTTTTTGTTTTCTTTGTCTCTTCTTTTGCTTTACGCATCAAATTCCGAACATTTCGTGCTTCAATCGCTCGGTTTATCATGGTAATAGCAATTGATTTGTTTTCTGAGAGAAAATAATTCAATTGTTGTTCTACAACATTTTTAACAGCAGTAAAAGCTTCAGGTGTATATAGTTTATTTTTAGTTTGTCCTTCATATGAAATTAGTCGTTCAGGTACTTTAACACTAATAACACACGACAGACCTTCACGGATATCATCACCCTCGAGGTTTTTTTCACGTTCTTTTAAAAGTTGATAGGTTCTTCCGAAATTATTAACAATATTTGAAAGTGCAGTTTTAAAGGCATTGACATGCACACCACCTTCGTTTGTTTTAACACTGTTTGCGAAAGAAACAATCATATCGTCTTCCCGATTGGTATAACTAAGGGAAACTTCAACGTTAATTCCGGAGTCAGTTCCTTCAAAATAAATCGGTTCTACAGTAGTCGTATAATCACTGTTAATATCCTTGATGAAATCCTTTAAACCTTCGTTACTAAAAAATTCATAGCGTTGATCGTTCACCTTATCGGTGAAGATAATTTTAAGACCACTATTTAAGTAACATGACTCTTTTAGTCTTGTTACAATGCTTGTTGGAGAGAAGGAAATGTCGTGAAAAATTTCCTTATCTGGTCTGAAGGTAACAACAGTACCAGTCTTTCTCGTGTTACCAACTTCAGTTAAGGGTTTGACCGTTTTACCACCGTTTTCAAAACGACATTGATAAATTTTTCCGTTTCGGTAAACAGTCACATCGACAAAGGAACTTAATGCATTGACAACAGAAGCACCGACCCCATGAAGACCACCAGAAGTCTTATAAGCTCCTTCATCAAACTTTCCACCCGCATGGAGCACAGTAAAAACCGTTTCGACGGTTGATTTTTTTGATTGGGGGTTTTCCTCGACCGGGATACCTCGACCGTTATCCGATACGGACACTGACATATCCTTATTTAGGACAACTTCGATGTAATCAGCATTTCCGTTTAAAACCTCATCGATGGAATTATCAAGGAGTTCTCAGATGAGATGGTGCATACCGGTTGATGACGTTGAACCGATATACATTCCAGGACGTTTTCGAACAGCTTCAAGACCTTCGAGGATTTTTATATCACTAGCTTCATATTTATTCATTAATCTACCTTTTTAGCTTACATTACCTTAAAATATTATAAACCCGTTTCAATGTATTTAATTTTAACCTTATATAGGATAAAATAGGATTATATGAGTAGGAAAAAAAGAAAAGCCGCACTGATTTGCGGTATTGTCATCGGTGGAATTATGATTGTTGGTCTTTCGGTTGGTCTTGCTGTAGGTTTAGCTAACAAAAAAAATAAAGCATAACCTTTTTTTAAAAAAAGAAGGAAACTAGGAAAAATATTATATTTGAATATTTTTTAATAAATTATTTCTAGTTTTAGGAGGATTACATTAATTTTAATCCATCGAGATTCTTTTTTTTGCTAGTGTCTATGAACATGACAAAAAAGGATGATAGAGTAAGCATGGTTTAGCTTAAAAAAAGTGAAATACTATGTAGAAAATCTACCGATATTTGTTGAGAAAAGCTCACTTTTTTAAAAAAAACAGAAAAAAGGTTATTTTTTTGTCAGTTTGTCTTTTCGTTTTTTCTTTTCTATGTAATTATAAATAATTAACTTATTGATACAAATTGTTGATTAAGGAATAGACATATGAAAAAGAAACAGCAAAAAATCTTATTTACATCATTCGGTCTTCTACTTGCTGGAAGTGCAATTGCTGGACTTGCTGTTGGTTGTAAGAAAAATGGCAATAGACAACAAGAGATAAATAAAAGGGACAATAAACAAGAGATAAATGAAAAAGACAAAAAACACAAAGAAATAGAGAAAACTATAAATAAATTTAATTCAACTAGTTTAAAAACTAGTTATCTTTCTAAACTTAAAGGTAATAATGATTTAAGTAAATTTGAAAACGAAGTTAATAAACTTAAAGACTTAGATGTTAGTGTTTTTAATCTGATAAACGGCTTAAAAGATGAAAACAAAAAGAAAGAATATCTTGAAAAACTTAACAAAGTTAAATCTAAAGATGACCTAAATACTTTAAAGAAGATTATTGAAGATGATAAATCTCCTGGTAATGGTGAGCATGTAGATAATACGGGTAATGATCAAGGGGATAAACATGGTCAAACTAACACACCTAATGAACCTAAAAACCCTGAAGCACCTAGTCAACCTGACAATCAAGGTAAAGAGAACCAATCAAAAAAAGAAGAAGACGCTAGTAAAGGTGGCGAAATAAGTAATCCTAAAAAACCTGGTAAGGATGAAGATTCTAAAAAACCTGGTAACGATGAACAATCTAAAAATAACACTAATCAAGAAAAACCGAACGATAATTCATCTAATAATATGCCTGATAACAATGGTAATCATGCTGGAAACAACCAAGTTCCAAATCCAAATGACAACCAAGTTCCAAAGACACCAGATGAATTACCACCAAGCAATCCAAATGAAAATAGTAATGAAATTAAAAAAATAAAAGATGAAATTAAAAAGGAAATAGAAAGCTTACCTCCTGGCGGACCTACACCTGGTTTCCTTGAAGAATTAAAAAAAGCTAATGATAAAAAGAGCTTAGAAGCTTTAAAGAAAAAAGTCTTAGATGAAGTGGATAACAATAATAAGTCGAAAAAACTTGTTAGTAAAAAAACTAAATTGCATGAAAAAATTAGAAAGTCAAAACTTTCAGATGAACTTCAAAATGAGTTAAATGGTAAAGTCAAAAATAGTGACATTTCAAATATAGATAAAGTAGAAGAAGAAATTGACAAAGCAATTAGTGATTTAGAAAAAGTTCTTCCAAAGAAAGAAGAAGCCAAGGAATTACTTAAGAAGCTATCAGAGGATAATAATAGAAAAGACATGCTTGAAGCCCGTATTGATATGTCAAATAAACTTGAAGAAGTTGAAAAGATAATGAATGAAATAAAGAGCCTTCTAAAAGACACTCGTGATATAACTAAAAGAGAACATATCGATAAGATTAACGGTCACGAGAGATATCAAGAATTTATTAATAAAGTTGATGACGAATCAAAGACTGAAGACCAGATCAAAAAGCTCGGTGACGAAGCAGAACTAATTTTTAACAGTGAGAAAATGAAGGTACAAGAAGTTCTAAATCAAATTAAAGATGAAGGTATTAGAAATAATCTTAATGAAGAATTAAACAGACAAGTCAATATCACTGGACTCAGAGACATAAAAAAGAAGGCTCAAGACCAACTAAAAAGAAAAAAATAAAAAATAATAAGGCAACCCCTCTCTTATCATTCATGAGAAAAAAATGTAAAAACACTCTTTACAAATCTCGTGTAAAGGGTGTTTTTTCTTATTAAAATCTACTCAATCGTATTGTAAAACTTAGTACCAGGATTACCCCCAAAATCGAACAGTTATTTAATGAAAAAGTAGATTTTTAATTTATTATAAGGCACACAAGAAAGGGTTAAAAATTGATAGTATTATCGAACAATTTAAGGTTAATAAATAATTTCTTTTGTATAAAAATCAAGTAATGTAAAGTGAATTATTTGATCAGTTTTATATTTCATCATTAACATACAAAAAGGTATTGAATTGATAAGGAAATTTATTATATATTTATTAACAAATTTTAAATAATGTTAAAATATGAGGTAAAGGAATTTTTTACCTCTTTTTTTTGTGAAGTTTAAGATATTAGATTTATTTTGTGGTGCTGGTGGTTTTTCAGCAGGCTTGGATAAAAATAAAAATTTTGAAACCTTAATTGGTTTGGATTTTGATGAACAAGCGATCAAAACCTTTGGACTTAATTTTCCAACGGCTGAAGCTATTTGTGGTGATATTACAAATAAAGAAATCAAGGAAAAAATTATTAGTTTATCAGTTTCTAAAGGTATTAATATGATTGTTGGCGGCCCACCATGCCAAGGTTTTAGTTTAAAAGGAAAACTTCTTGGACTAGATGATCCTAGAAATTTTCTTTTTTTAGAATATATTGAAATGTTAAAAGCAATACAGCCCGAAGTATTTGTTATTGAAAATGTGAGAAATATATTAAGTTCTAATAACGGTTTTTTTCTTCAACAAATTCTTGAAAGAACAAGACAATTAGGCTACATTGTAAATTACGGTTTCTTAAACGCCAGGGATTTTGGTGTTCCCCAAAATCGAGAAAGAGCAATTATCATTGGTTCTAAAACTAAAAGTATAGGTTTACCTACTAAGTGTGTGAAACAATTTACAACAGTTTGAGATGCAATATCTGATCTTTCTTTTTTAAGTTCAGGAGAAGGTGAGTTTGAAGTTGACTATCCATCAGCACCTTTAAGTGACTATCAAAAGAAAATGAGGTCGAATAAACTTTATAACCATATTGCGACCAAGCATAGTGAATTAGCATTAAAAAAATTAATGTTAATCCCTCCTGAAGGTGATAAATCTTTTTTACCAAAAGAATTACACGGAAAACAAAAGTTTTCTTCAACTTGGTCACGTCTTGAATGAAATAATATTAGTCCTACTATTGATACTAGATTTGACACACCATCAAACGGAAAAAATTCACATCCTTATTTAAATCGCTCCATTACACCGCGTGAAGCTGCTCGTTTACAGAGTTTTCCTGACAGTTTTATTTTTTATGGAACTAAAACTGCTATTTGTAAACAGATTGGGAACGCAGTACCACCTTTAATTGGGAAAGCAATAGCAAATAAAATCGATGAAAATTACAATGATAATTTTGTCTGAAATAGTGATTATCAACTTTTTAACAAAGATGCTTTTAATTTTGTAAATGAATTAATCAATCAAAAAATTCAAGTAGATCACATTATTACGGACCCACCATATGTAATTTCTAAAAAAAATAATTTTAACACACTAAAAAAACCAAGAAAAGGTGTTTATTTTGGTCAATGAGATGAGAATTTTAACTTATTAGATTGGATAAAAGATTATTCAACAATTCTAAAACCAGGCGGTTCTTTTATTGTTTTTTGTTCTTATCGTTTCATTAGCTATATTTGTGATGAATTGAGCAAAAATAATATAGAAATAAAAGATGTTCTAATTTGAAAAAAGAAAAATCCGATGCCACGTAATACAACTCGTAGATATGTTCAAGATATGGAATTTGCGATATGAGCGGTTAAACCTGGAAAGAAATGAATCTTTAATAAAGATAAAAGTAAACCTTATATGCGTTCAGTTTTTGAAACACCAACTGTTCAAGGTAATGAACGTACTATACACCCCACTCAAAAGAGTCTTAGTCTTATGAAATCGATAATTGAAACACATACTAACAAAAACGATTTAATCCTTGATCCGTTCATGGGGAGCGGATCAACAGGGGTTGCCGCTCTTTTGCTAGATAGAAAATTTATCGGTATAGAAAAAGATAATAAATTTTTTAAAATAGCCGTTGACAGATGTGAAGGGAGAAAATAAATGAGTGTTTTATTAAGTGAACTACTTAAGAATAAAATTAACCCTTTAATTCACGGGGTACTTTTTAGTTTAATTGTAGACTCAACCAAAATTAAACGAATATCTATTTTGGTTGAAATTGTGCATCAATTAAAACCTAATTTATGTTCAGGTTGTAATGATCAATATAACTTGGAAGAAAGGACTTTTATCAGTCGTAAAACTAATGATTATTATCTTGAAGTTCATCACAATATTTCATTAGCTAATGGGAATGAATTAGATGATGTAAATAATATGGTTAAACTTTGTCCAGTTTGTCATGCTTGTTTAAAAAGAAACAGAGGCCTTAAAGAAGTTCAGAAGAATATTATTAAAAGTATTTTAAGAAATAATATCGATACCCTTCAGTATAGTGCTCGTTTTTTCGATCTTCCATTAAGCAATACTGAACAAATAGTTGACGAAATTTATAATCATTTAGCATAACTCTAAAATAGTAAATAGCTTTCCTATTTACTATTTTAGTTGCTGAAGAAAGTTCACCTATCTTTTGATTTCTTCTCACAAAGCTTCTTTCTTGAATTTATCATCCTTATTAATTCGATGATAATAAAGACGACCATCAAGGTGGTCAAGTTCATGTTGGACACACATCGCAATAAAACCGGTAAAGGTTTTCTCTATATATGATTCACTAACTAAATTATACCCTTGAACAGTGATCTCTTGATCTCTTATCACATAACCAGGTTGGTCAGGATGAACAGACAAACACCCTTCTCCGGTCGAAAGAAAGGCTTTATTCATAGATCGATGAGTAATCTTCGGATTGATTAATAAATATTGATGTTCGATTTGATTACTATCCTTAAAGTGGATATATGTTGCTCTCTTGTTTCATCCCACCTGGTTAGCCGCTATCGCGACCCCTGGTCGGATGTTATATTTTTTTGCTTTATCAAGGAAACTAATTTCAATATAGTTAACCATTCGCTTTAAGTAATAAATATCCTCCTTGGAAAATTCATTACCAATTATTTCTTCGCACGGATTTAACATTACCGGATGATGATCCATAAAAATCCAACTTTTATTTGGATTTGAGTTCTTCTTTATTAAATCGGTAAATTTGATGTTATACATAACTTCCTTCTTCATTGCTGCTATGTCGTTAGAATTAGTTTTAATATTGTTATAATTATAAGTTAAGAAGTAGCAAAGCAAAATTTAAATTCAAGAATAGGATACATTATGGGTGGACAAGGAAGTAATTCAAGTTTACTAACAATCTTAATTGTTATTATCCCGATAGCAATTATTATTTGATTCATATATAAAAAACGAAAAAAGTCACAGGAAGCTAACTCACCGAGTAACCAAGGAAATAAGTCTGAGACAAACGAAGTCTGATCTACAATTAAGAAACATCTTAAAGAAATCGAAGATTATGGTAAAGAGGTCATTGATTCTTATGTCGTAAGACGTGCTGATCCCCACAACACTTCACAAATGACGAAAGAACAACGGATTGCTTATCGTGATGAGATGAAAAAATTGAAGGAACTGAAAGTCAGTGATCCAATTGAGTACAAGAAAGCAATGGAGCAAATCAAGAAGGAAAAAAGAGCAAAACCACGTGAAATTTATGTTGTGCTTTTTACCACTCGGAATGCGAAAACACATATTGTAGATGCCCCACGTGCTATTGAATGTGAAGTTAAAATGGTTCAAATTAATAAAAAAGAACAACGAAGAGAAATCAATGTTCTTCGTAAGCTTAACTACGATGAGGAAATGGTTTGAATTAAACCAATCAAAGATAAGGATGATGCTGCATACGAGAAAAAGTTAGCAATGGATAAAAAACGTCAAGAAAAAGATCTTGAACGACGGAAAATGAAAGACGCCAAAAAACAAAAAGAAGGAACGAAATAGGGAAAAAATATGCGTGTAATTTTTTTTGGAACTCCCCTTTTTGCGAAAATTGTCCTTGAAAAGTTGATGACACACAAAGATGTTCAACTCATCACTGTTGTAGCTCAACCAGATAAGGAATTGAACCGTAAGGGTATTCCGGTTTTCCAGGAAGTTAAAAAATTTTGTCTTGAAAATAATCTATCTCTTCTGCAACCAAATAAAATTAGTGAGATATATGACACTTTAGTTGATCTAAAACCTGACATTATTATTACCGCCGCATACGGTCAATTTATTCCAACAAAAATTATTAATATCCCTAAATATAAAATAGTTAATGTCCACGGAAGCCTTCTCCCCAAACTCCGTGGTGGGGCTCCAATCCACCGTGCGATTATGGAAGGTGAAAGTGAAACGGGAATTACTTTAATGCACACCATTAAAGAAATGGATAAAGGGAACATTCTTTTTCAAGCAAAGATGAAGATTCTTGATACAACCACTTACCATAGTCTTAACATTGATTTAGCTCATCTTGGTGCTAATCTTCTTTTTGACCATTTTAATGAGTTATGTGACGAAAATTTACTTGGGACTGTTCAAAATGAAAGTGAAGTCACATTCGGATACAATATTAAAAAAGAAGAAACGGTCATTAATTTCAACCAAAAAAGTTGAAATATCCTTCGTTTTGTTAATGGTTTATATGATAAACCAATGGCTATTTTTTCTTTTAATGACTATCAAATCAAGGTACATCAAGTTAATTTAACAACGATTAAATCGAACTTAAATCCCGGTCAAATTTATGTTAAGAATAAGAGATTATTTGTCGCAACAGCTGATTATGACATTGAACTTTCAGTCATTCAACTACCTAATAAAAAAGCATTACCTGTTAAAGATATATTAAATGGTTCTAGAATTTTTAATGACTATCTAGTAAAGGATGAAAAATAGTGAAAACAAACATTGATCAACACGAAGGTTTTAAGGGTTTATTTAGAACTAAAGGGTTCCAATCTCCGCTCCTTTTACGTGTGCTTTATACACTCTTTCTCGTTTTTATTCCGATGCTTGTTATTTTCATCTTATTTGGTGAAGCGAACCTGCTTGGAACTAATTCAATCATTGGCCAACTTGGAAGATATTACGGAAATGGTTTTATTGTTAAGAACAATCAGATTGAACTTTTTGATACACCTGGTTTTTTTAAGTACAAAGAAATTGATCAGGAACTCCTAAAAAAACTTGACCCAACTTCCTTGATAAGAGCAACTGGTATTTTATCTGAATTTCGTCTTAAATATGGTTTTGAATACGGAACAACACCCCTTACGAACTATCATGTTTGAGCATCTGTTTTTCCTGTCATCGTAATTAATATCATTATTGCTATCATCCTTGTTAAAACTGTTAAAAAAGTACGATATGACATCTTAAATGGAATTGTGACGACTTGATTTGGAATGTTTATGTTAATCGTTACAGGTTATGTTAATGCTGAACTTTGAGGTTATTTTGTTCGCTTCTTAATCCTTGTCATATCCTTCATTCTACCTGTCATTATCATGGTGAAAATTACGAACCGGTTGATTGCTTATAGCAAGGATTTTCAAGATCATACGATTGATATGTATAATGAACTTCGCGACAGTCAAGTATACTACCAAAGAACGGCTAAAGCACGAGAAGAATTGAAGAAACGTCGTAAGGAAAAAACAACCTATAAAGTTGAGTTAAAAAAGGATAAAGGTAAGAAATAATGGCTTTTAGTGATAAGTGTTACATTAAATTAGTCGCTGGTAACGGTGGTGATGGTATGCTAGCTTGACGCCGTGAAGCTCATGTTCCGATGGGAGGACCCGCTGGTGGAAATGGAGGGAATGGTGGTTCAATTTACTTTGTTGGTGACCACAATGAAACAAGTCTTGAAACCTTAAAGTATCAAAAAATCATCAGAGCTCCACATGGTGAAAAAGGGGATATAAAGAACCAACACGGAAAAAATGCACTTGATGTTTATGTTAAAGTTCCACTAGGTACAGTGGTCATTGATGCATCGACTTTTGAAACAATTACCGAAGTCCTTATTGATAAAGCAAAATACCTTATTACCCGTGGTGGTCAAGGTGGTCACGGAAATATGCATTTTAAGTCAGCTTTCAACAAAGCTCCTAACTTATATGAACGGGGTGAAAAAGGTGAAATGAAAGATCTATTTCTTAATCTTAAAACGATTGCTGATATCGGAATTGTTGGTCTTCCTAATGCTGGTAAATCAACCCTAATTAGTACTTTTACTAATGCAAAACCAAAAACGGCCGCTTATCAATTTACTACCTTAAATCCTGTTCTTGGAACAATTTACCATCATGATCAAAGAATTATTTTTGCCGATATTCCTGGATTAATAAAGGGTGCTCATAAAGGAACTGGACTTGGTTTTGATTTTTTAAAACACATCGAACGATGTTTTCTCTTAATGCACATCATTTCCCTTGATGATAATGATCACGAAGTTTCTATTATTGATTCCTTTGATACTATTATGAATGAAATGAAGGAATATAGTTCTTTACTTCAAAGCAAACCAATGATTGTTGTAGCCAATAAAATCGACGCATTAAATAGTGTTAAGAACCTTGAAATCCTTTCTCAACACATTAACAATCGCTATCCCTTAATTTCCGTTTCAGCATTAGAATACACTAACATCAAAGAAATGCTTGACCTTGTTGTTGATTACTTCAATCAGTCAAAAGAAAAAATGATGAAGGAAAATACTAGTGGAATTGACGAATTAATTACCTATCATAAAAAAGAACGAAATGTGTCGAAAAGCCTCGACCAAACAATCGTTATTACCAGAACCGGTGACCATAGTTTTTCCATTACTGGTGAATATCTTGAATATTGAGTCAATCGCATCCCGCTTACTACACAAGATAATTTAATCCGACTTAACCAGAAACTTGATACCATTAACTTTAAACAACAATTAAAGGACTTTGGGGTAGAACAAAACGACACTTTAAATATTTATGACATCACCCTTAATTATGAAGAATAAATGATTAATGAATTTAATGACTAATGATTCAACCAAAACAAGTCTAGGAGCGGTTCTTAACCATCTTGATGAAGTTTTATATACCCTTGAAAACTACCTTAAAAAAAACAATTTAAAAACGGTTGTTTTTGGTGTCTCAGGTGGGGTGGATAGTGCTGTTCTTCTTAGCATTCTTGACCAATGAATGAAAAGTACATCTATCCGTCTTCTTCCGGTATTTATTGATATTGACACCGATGATTACATCAAGGAAAATATCAATCTGTTAAAGAAAGATTATCCATACATCAAAGAAGTCAATCTAACCCAACTTTTTCTTCATTACCTAAATGTTTTTCAACTTGATAAAGACCATTTTCAAATGATTAACATTAAGCCAAAAATTCGAGCTAATTATCTTTCGACCATCGCTGGTCTTAATTCCGGACTTGTCGTAAGTCCTCTTAATTATGACGAGTACATTACTGGTTTTTTTACTAAATTTGGTGATGGAATCGCAGATTATTTTCTTTTTATAAATCTTCTTAAAAGAGATATTTATATGCTTGCTACGCTCTTTCGTGTTAATAAGACCATTATTAATCAAAAACCAACCCCTGGTAATTCGGTAAATGAACCCAATGATGAGGAACAACTTGGATTTACCTACCATGAACTTGATGACTATCTACTACATCTTTCCGTTGACAAAGAAGTTGAAGAAAGGATTGTAAGACGAATTCAGTCATTTAAACATAAGCATTTTGAAAAAAGCAAATATATCGCTTTTCGTTCATATAAAATATAATAATAATCTAGTGGAAAAAGTCGATGGAAAATAGTTCGAATAGTACGATTAAAAAAATCAATAATTTTTCAATAAGAACGATTAAGCAAGCCTGAATCTTTACTGGAATTGGTTTTGCTTTCATTTTAATTGCTCTAGTTCTCATCATTTATAGCGGAATAAACTTAAATCATTACATTCAAATAAGCAAAACAGTCGCACGAAGTATTGATCCAGTTCCGATTAATTTAAACTATGATAAAGAGATGATTTTCACACACGGTTCCGTTGTTGGTGTTTCCATTTTTGTGCTAATTATGATCATCATTAACCTTGGTACTTTTTGGTCATATTCAAATGTCTATATCCCTGAATTAAAAGAAACTATTCTTCTTAAAAATTGGTATAAGTTAACTAAGAAAAATGAGAACGACAAGAGAAAAAAAGCGAATCGAAAAAATAAAGAACTTGCTCTCGTTCCAAACACACTATCACCACCTATTGAAATGACAAGTGATGGTGTACCGAATGAAAAAAGTGACACTCTTAACCTACAAACTAATCTTTTAAAACATCCTTCGACTGATAAGTTGAAGGAAGACATTGTTGAGGAAACCTTAAAGTTAAAAGAAAACTATACGAAAACACTTGCTCTTAATATTAACCAACTCTCAACGAAGACAAAAACCATTGCTTGAACGATGAGTAAAAAAGATTTTGTTGAAGAATCGTTAAAAAATACGAATATATTAGAAGAACAAGTGGATGAAAAAAAGAAGAATCAAGGTAAGAAGGGTAAAAAGTAATGAACGATTTAAATAGCTATATTAGTGAACTAAAAAAAATATTGGATGATGCTGATTCAAAAGCACGGGTAATTGAAAAGAAAAACATCTTTGTTAAAGAGCGGGTAAAACCACTATACGAAGAATTGAAAACAGCTAGTGATAAGAAGAGTTATGGTCTTTTTTTAAATGATTTGAAAAAAGCAATTGAAGAGACAACGAATCAATATATTATTTCTTTCACTGAAGACGAGGCTCCTGATATCCCTTCGATGCTTTTTGCTAGTGAGCAAGATAATTTCCTACCTAATGGTCATTTTCACATTTTAAATAAAGTACTTGATGACATCCTTGCTTTTTTTGCTAAACTTTCGTTTAATGTCGTTTCATTTAATGAAGTCGTTAATCCACTTTATAACTTTGATGTCCTTAACATCAAGGAAGATCACCCAGCACGAGTTAATGATGATTCCTTCTACATTTCAGCTTCTAAAATGCTTCGAACTCATTGCACTTCAACCACGGCTCATTTCTTAATGAATAACGAGGATGAAGATATTCGTTTGCTTTCGTATGGTAATGTTTACCGAAAAGATGACGATGATGCAACCCACAGTCATCAGTTTATGCAGATGGATCTTGTTTGAGTTAGGGACAACTTAACTGTTTCTAATTTAAAATGGTTAATTGATGAATTAATTAAATACATTTTTAAAGAAAATCTTACAACTCGTTATCGTCTTAGTTACTTCCCTTTTACCGAACCTAGTTTTGAAGTTGATGTATCGTGCTTTAAGTGTGATAAAAAAGGATGTGCTTTGTGTAAACAAACAGGATGAATTGAAATTCTTGGTTCAGGAATGCTCCATCCTGCTGTCCTTGAAAATGCTGGAATTACGAAAAAAAGAAGTGCGATTGCCTTTGGGATTGGTATTGACCGAATTGCAATGCTTAAATACAATGTTGATGACATCCGTTATTTATACACTAATAATAAGAAGTTTAACGATCAAATCTAGGAGTTTTTATGCTTTTAAGTCTTAATTTACTAAAAACAATGTGTCCTAAATTAAAACACATCAGTTATGCATCCCTTGAGTCTGGATTAATGAATATCGGATGCGAAATTGAACAAGTCATAAACCATACTCCTTCAGTTGATCTTGCTTATGTAAAAGTTATTAGTAAGGAAAAAATCGACAACACTTTTTTAAATCATGTTGTCATTGACTATCAAGGTCAACAGAAGAAAGTGGTTACAAAAGCTGATAACTTTCAAGTGGGTGACATAGTTGTCTATGCACCACCGAACAGTGTTGTACACCACCTACTTATTACCTTGAAGGAAATTTATGGTCAGCCTTCTGATGGGATGCTTGTTGGTTATACTGATTTAAGTCCGTTCAATGTTCATTTCCTATCATCTAGCATGCAGGAAGAAATCATTGTGATGAACACAGATGAAGACCTTGAAGAAAGTATTAATAAACACTTTAATCTAGATGACACTGTTCTTGAACTGAGTTTACCAAGTAACCGAAACGACCTTAATGGTTATCTTTGATTAACCAAAGAACTATGTGCTTATTTTGGTCTTGACTACTACATTAATCTTGAACATTGTTTTGATAGTAAAAATAACACTCGTCAAGTCACTATTCTAAGTGACCTTGTTTATTCTTACAACCTCGTTGAAATTAGTCGGATTGACCAAATGCATATCGAATGATTTCACCGCACTATTTTAATTAATAATCAAATTAAACTATCTAATACTTTCGCTGATGTTGGAAATTATCTTACATTAAAAACCGCTAATCCGCTTCATACTTTTGATGCATCTAAAGTTGTTGGAGCAATTACAGTAAGACATGCTGAGCAAGATGAAGTAATGGTCGGACTTGACGGAAAAACATATGAAATTAAACCTGGTGACATCATTATTAAAGATGAAGAGAAAACGATTGCTCTCGCTGGTATCATTGGTTCAAAAGATACGATGGTCGATAGTAATACAACCAAAGTACTAATGGAAATCGCAAATTTTAATAATAAGTTGATAAGAATGACAGCGAACCGGTTAAAAATGCATACAAAAGCATCAATGCTTTTCTCAAAACCACTCTCTTCTTCTATTACAACAAGTACCGTTTCACTAGTTCTTAAATCATTTCAGAGTCATGCTAAACTCGTTTTCCATTACCAAATGCCCCATGACACCTTACCTTTAGCTAATGAACTTGCTTCATTTCCAAAATTCGTAGGTGCTGCTGTTAATGAAGAAAAAATGTTGAGATTCCTTAATCATCTTGGTTATCACATTGACAGTGAAACAATAATTCCCCCGATTCACCGGTATGATGTATTAACAATCAACGATGTTTTTGAAGATGTGCTTAAGAAATTTTCGATTAACAATCTACCTAAAACACCGATTAAAGCAAGTCTTCTCGAGACCCCTCTTAACAAAGTTTATTTAAATAAGTTAAAGCTAAGAACAATGCTGGTTAACCTTGGAATTAATGAGGCTCACACCTATAATTTAGGAACAATTGAAGAAGCGAATAGTTTTAACTTTTATTTTAATGAAGGAAGTGTCATTGAAATTGCTAATCCACTTTCTAAGAGAAGAGCTTATCTTAAGTTAAACAACCTGCAAAATTTACTTGAAGTTCTTTCGTATAATGCTAGTTTAAAAAACGAACCTGGTAATTGATTTGAAATTTCACAGGTAAATATCAAGGATTGTGAATATTTTGAAGAAGTTTTATCAGTTGTCCTTGGAACTGATTTAATTAACTCAACATTAACTCCAAATAAAATTGATCGAAGCTTCCAGACAGTAAGAAGTCTACTTGATAAAATTCTTTCCATTTTTAACCTAAACTATAGCCTTCGTCCAATTCTAAATGGTGATGTGAACCACGCTGTTGGTGTTTATGATATTTTTAACAACCTACACGGGATTGTTGGCCGTTTTAAGCGAACAGATCTAAGTAAACATAATATCCCTGGAGATGTTTGATTTATCAACCTAAAACTAACGAGTTTGTTAAATCTATTTGAGCAAGATATCATTGTTGGAAAACCATATACCCTTCATGACATCGATAAAGACTTTACCGCTGTTATTAACGAAACAATTTCACATCAAGACATCTTAAGCGAATTAAGGACTGTTAAAAATGTAACTAATGCTAAAATTATTGATAAGCATCATAAAAACGGAGTTTGAAATTATACCTATCGAGTTTCTTTGAATGCCCTTTACCAACTAACTACCGAAGATATTCAGGAATCTGAAAACGACATTAAAGCTATTTTAGCTAAATATAGTATTTAGCAATTTAAACTAAATAATTATTCAAGAAGGAGACAATTATGGAAGATAAAAACAAAAATAGTATCTTTGAAAGATCGAAGGTCAAAGAAACATCAGTCTTTGATTTAAATGACATTGAAGACGACCGTCCCCTTGAAGAATATACGATAGAAGAACTTGAATACTCACTTGAATATGAAGATCTAGATAAGAAAAAAAGAGATAAGATTAAACGTATTATTAAAGAAAAAAACAGACAATAATATGTTTGTTAACCTAAACAATAGATCTTATTATTCATTACTTAAATCTAGTCTACGACTTGATCAAATCATCTCTTTTAGTCTACAAGAACAATCAACATATGCTTCATTGATCGATCTTAATACGATGTATGGGACGATTGAATTCTATGATCTATGTATCAAAAACAAATTACGACCTATCATTGGTCTTAATTTAGTTTATCGTGGTTTTGATGTCCTTCTTATCGCTCTTAATGAAGATGGATATAAAACTCTAATTTATCTTTCGAGTTTAGTTAACACTAACAAAGAACTTGATTTTTCAAAGATTATGATGAACAATGTTGCGATTATTTACCAAAATAATCAACATTTTTCTTCTAATGCTCCTTTGGTTTACCAAAACTATAATGATGAGTTGGATGATTATCTACCAAGTAAACTAAATGTTTCATTCGATTCCTTTAGTGATGCTCTATACGATGTTGTAAATGCTCTTAGAACTGAAACAAAACTGGAATTGAACAGCGAGTATCATGACACTGTCAATAATCGAATGCTGACAGAGACCGAAGCATTAAAACTTTACCGACCCTTACACCTAAAGAATCTTGACGAACTCCTTAACCACATTAATCTCGTTATTAGTAACCAAGAACCAAACCTTCCTGTTTACCAGGATAATATTCCTAATAACTCCCAGTTACTAAAGGAAATTACTACCAGTAATTTAAAAAAATATTTAACAAATAGGTATGGCAACCGCCTTACAAAAGAAGTTGTCGATACTTATAAACAACGATTAAAAAAAGAACTTGCGGTTATAGAAGAAAAGGAATTCGTTGATTATTTTTTTGTTGTTTATGATTTCATTCAATATGCTATCAAGAGTGATATTATGGTCGGACCTGGTCGGGGTTCAGCTTGTGGTTCTTTAATTTCCTTTTTACTTGAAATTACCAAACTTGATCCCATTGAATATGATCTTATTTTTGAACGTTTTCTTAATAAATCAAGAAAAGGGATGCCGGATATCGATATTGATATCGCTGATGAACAGCGACCTTTGTTAATTGATTACATTTTTAATAAATATGGTTTTGATAAAGTTTGTTTTATCTGCACCTTTATTAAAATGAAATTGAAAATGGCCATTCGTGACCTTGGGCGAGTGCTTAATATCGATTTAAAAGATATTAACGAACTTACTAAATTAATTAACGATGATAAAATTGAAACTCTAGATGACTTTGATAATTTCGTAAGTAAGAATCGTAACAAGATTCTTAGTCAAAGAGTATCCGATTTTAAGAATTTTAAATATCGTGGTTTTGATTTTTTTCAGCTTGTTTTTGGTTTAATCAACTTTCCAAGATCAATTGGAACCCATGCGGCTGGTATCGTTATTTCTAACCTTGATATAAAAACCGTTATTCCAATTCAAAACGGTATTGATGATTATCCCCTTACCCAGTATCCCCTTGAATATCTTGAACGTTTCGGGCTGATTAAATTTGACCTTCTTTCTTTAAAGAATTTATCGATTGTGCGGGATACAGTTAATTTAATTAGAATTGTTAATGAAGAGAGTGTCGATATTAATAACATCAACCTTCACGATGATCAAGTTTTTGAGCAACTAAGAAAAGGGGAAACAACCGGTATTTTTCAACTTGAATCACCAGGTATGGTCAATTTAATTAAAAAAATCAAACCTCGAAATATTGCTGATATCGCTCTTGTTTCAGCTCTTTTCCGTCCTGGGCCATCCCAAAATAGTGACCGTCTTGTAAAACGACGTGACGGTCTTGAACAAATAGTTTATTGAAATAACGAATGTAAGAAAGTGCTCGAAGAAACTGTTGGTATTATTGTTTACCAAGAACAAGTCATTAAACTAGTTAACACGATTGCTGGTTTCGATGAAGTTGAATCTGACAACTTCCGGCGAGCGATTAGTAAAAAAGACCACCACTTGATTGATAAATACAAGGATGAGTTTATTAAAAGAGCTATACAGCGTGATTATAATCACAAATTAATTCTTGAAATTTTTGATTACATTAAATCTTTTGCTGACTATGGATTTAATAAATCACATGCCCTAGCTTATGCTC
This sequence comes from Ureaplasma canigenitalium ATCC 51252, assembly GCF_000712165.1. GTDB lineage: Bacteria > Bacillota_I > Bacilli_A > Mycoplasmatales > Mycoplasmoidaceae > Ureaplasma > Ureaplasma canigenitalium. Next base: position 136,625 of record NZ_KL544010.1, read on the forward strand.
TACTTAGTTACCAACTAGCTTACCTTAAATTTCATTATCCAATTTGTTTTATTTGTAACCTTCTTAACACCACCGATGGGAAGGAAAAAACTTACTTTAAGTTAGCAATCAAAAATAATATTAAAATTATTCCACCATCGATTAAATATCACAATAGCGATTACCAAATTGATCGTAATTTAAATGCGATTATTATTGGTTTTAAACGAATTAAAGGGGTTGGTAATGAAATACTAAATAAGTTAAATTTAATAGCCGACGACGACATTAATGATTGTTTTAAGTGTATTAAAGCCTGCATTTTTAAATATAAGTTAACCATCAATAATTTAATTACCTTTATTAAGATTGGTGCTTTTGATTGTTATGGATATAATCGTAAATTCCTTATCGAACACATTAATGACATTCTTAAATTTGATGTTGAAACTTTTGAAGAATGTTATGTAAAAAACTCAGATGCTTTTAACTCGACATTTAATAATGAATACTTAAAAGATGAAGAAGAATTACTTGGTTTTTGTTTAAAATCACTTCTTTTAAGTGACAATGATACTATTTATACAAAGTATCGTGACTACCAAATCGTAGGTGTTAATGAATTAACTGATGAGCCTCAATTTGTGATTGCTAAGGTTATTAAGAAAACCGAAACCTTTACGAGAACGACTAATAAAAAAATCTTTTTCATTGACGTACTGGTCAACGAAAAGCAATATCAATTTACCATTTTTCATAAAGGATACGAATTATATCAAATGATCAAGGAAGATCAAATTTACCTTTTTACGATGCGTAAATTTAACCGTTTTAATGTTATTGAAAACATAAAAGAAATAGGAGAGAAGTAGTATGAAAAAAGCAATTGTCATCGACGGATATGCCATTATCTACCGGTCTTTTTATGCGACATATAACCAACTTGCTTACTTTCACGACCACGATACCCTTCCGACTAATGCGATTAGAACGGTAATGATGACAGTGCTTAATATCCTTTCAACCTTTGATGCATCATACATGCTCATCGCACTTGATTCAAAAGAAAAAACAAAACGCAAAGAACAGTATGATGAATATAAAGGTACACGAAGTCCAATGCCAGATGACTTGATTAGACAATTACCTTACATTGAACAATTTTTTAACTTACTCAATGTGAAGGTAATGAGAATACCTGGATATGAAGCTGATGATTTAATTGGAAGTTTTACTACCTTAATGAGTAAGAACAATATCAATTCTACTATCTTTAGTGGGGATAATGACTTAATGCAACTAATTGATGTGAACACTAACATGAGTCTTCTTTCTTCGTCTAGCAAAGGAAATAATAACCTTATTAACCTCCAAAATTTTGATCAATATTTTCACAACCTTAGACCAAAACAAATCGTAGATTTTAAAGCTCTCGTAGGAGATACTAGTGATAATTATCCTGGAGTTAAGGGAATTGGACCTAAAACGGCCGTTAATTTAATTCGAAAATATGGTTCTCTTGATGAAATTTACCTACATCTTGATGAACTCTCTCTCGGGGTTAAAACGAAGCTCTCTAATGATAAAAATAGTGCTTATTTTTGCTATGGTCTCGCACTCATTGAAACTTCTCTTTTTAACGATAAAGAACCTGATGAATTCATTAAAAAGGAACTTGATAAAGAAGGGATTAAAAAGCTCGCTGATTCACTATACATTAATTTAAATCACCAATTATTGAAATAAAAAGGGGTAGCAAAATGCCTGAATTCCCAGAGGTTTATACCATCATTGAACATTTAAAGGATAATGTTTTAAATCAAACTATTAGTCATGCCGAAGTCCGTTTAAATAAACTTATTAAAAACAAGGAATCAAGTTCCTTTGTTAAGATGATGATAGGTTTGTCTTTCAGAAAAATTACTCAAAAAGGAAAATATCTTATTTTTCATCTCTCAAATGAAAACTTTTTAGTTGTTCACCTAAGAATGGAAGGTAAGTTTTTTTATTATCCTTCCTGCAATGCTTATGTTGAAAATAAGCATAATCATATTCGTTTTTATTTTGAAAATGGCAGTATTTTAGTATATAACGACACGCGACAATTTGGTACCTTTCATCTTTTTACATCAAATGAGTTTAATCAATCTCCGATGCTAAAGAAGATTGCTCCAGACCCTTTTGATTCTAAATTTACCCCTAGTTATTTGAAAGACCAACTAAAACATAAAAAAGGTAAAATTAAAAATATTTTACTCGACCAGAGTATCGTCTCAGGTCTTGGGAATATTTATGTTGATGAAGTGCTTTTTTATTCGAAGATTCACCCAAATAGTATCGCATCTAAATTAACTGATGATGATTTAAAAAAGATAGTTAAGTATAGTAAGGAAATTTTAAATGCTAGTATTTTAAACAAGGGAACTACGATTCACAGTTATATGTTTAATACAACCGATACAGGAGGTTTTCAAAACTTTTTAAAAGTTCACACTAAAAAAGATCATGATTGTCCTAACTGTGGATATAAAATCATCAAAATCAAGGTTAATAATCGTGGAACTTATTTATGTCCTAAGTGTCAAAAAGAAATTATTTAGACAAATATCTATTAATTAATTATAATTATATAATAAAGCTCAAATGGCGGAATGGCAGACGCAGTTGACTCAAAATCAACCGAGAAATCATAAGGGTTCAAGTCCCTTTTTGAGCACCATTAATTAATTATCTTTAAATGTGCTTAGCAATACTAAGTGCATTTTTTTTATTCTTTTGTCTTTTTTCTTCATTCAAGGTAGACAGATACGGAGATTTTCCTTAATCTTCTTATAATTTAAAAAAGGGGTAATACAATGAGAGAAGATTACAAGAAACAAAGATATGATCATCCTTCAAATAATGAAGTCGGTAGGGAAATGCTTCTTCGTATGAATGTTGGTCACAAACACATTAGTGACTTTTTCTTTGAAAATGTCACTATAACAAAAGATGATCTTGTGCTTGAAATAGGATGTGGTGGGGGATATAATGCTTCTGAACTTGCGAAGCGAGCAAAAAGAGTAATTGCTATTGATATTAGTGCGAAAGCAGTAGAAGTAACTAGGGAATTTAACGATCAATTAAATATGACAAACCTAGATGTAAAAAACATCAGTATCGAAGATAGTAACTTCATGAATGATTCTTTCGACATTATTACGGCTTTTAGCACTATCTACTTTTGGTCTGATTTAAGTCTTTCGCTTCAAAAAATCTACCAATATCTAAAGATAGGTGGACGGTTTTACATCATGATTGCAACAAGCAAGGATGATTGACAAAAACAATGAAAGGATGTTCCTAACTTTAAAGAGATAAATGAGTTTTGGTTAATTAAACAATTAAATGATGTTGGATTTGATGAAATTTCTATCAAATACCAACCAAATACAAAACGTCTTATGATTATGGGGAAGAAAAATGGCAACTAAAAAAATAGATGAAACAAAAGAAGTTAACGAATCTTTTGGTTGTCCTACTTATGATAATGCTGGACGCAACATTCTTTATAATATGAACAACCAGCACGAAGAAGGAATGAAATGAATTTTTCAGTTTATAAATCTTGAAAAATCATTTAATGTTCTTGAAGTCGGCTGTGGTGGTGGGGTTAACATCAAACGAATGGTTGGAAAGGTCAACCATATTACTGGAATTGATATTTCAAAGATGTCATGCACAGTTTCAAGCGAAATCAATGAAGAGTCTATTAAGAAGAATCTTGTAAAAATCGAACAAGGAAACATTGAAAATTATCAAGGTAAAGACGATTCCTTTGATATCATTACAGCCTTCAGTACTGTCTTTTTTTGGACAGACCGACCCACTTCTTTCAAGAATGTTTTTCGAATGTTAAAAAAAGGTGGTTCTTTCTATCTTGGTTTTGGGACAAAAGAGAGTTTACTCCAATGGAAGCATGTTCCAGGATTAATTGTTACTGATGAATACGAAATAATGAAAGAATTAACCGATGCCGGTTTTGATGATCAAACTCTTTTCTTATGACGTGAAACAGGTTGACTTCTCTTAAAAGCAACAAAATAAATTGTTAGACAAAGAACAAGCTCATCAATATTGACCAATCAAGCTTCATTACTTTATTAATCCGTCAATAAACCGATAGATAATTATGATGTAAGTATCATATTTGGTATATAAATTAATTTATATTAGAGTTACTGATAAAGAAATATAAAAGAAAGAAAATAATATGGCAAAAGAAACAAAAAGAATCCACGATGAGGAAGGACCTACTAACGAAAGTTATGGATGTCCATCTAACGATGAACTTGGTCGAAATTTAACCATTGGAATGAATAAAGGTCATAAAGATATGGGTGACTTCGGTTTAAGCGTCATCCGTCTTAAAGAAGATGACACCGTCCTTGACATCGGATGTGGTGGGGGCATTAATTTAAAACGAATGGCCGAAAAAGCAAAACACATAACAGGGATTGACATCTCTGATATGGCTTGTCAAGTTTCAAAAGAAGTTAACGAAGAAGAGGTTAAAAGCAATAAGGTAGAAGTCTTAAAAGCAGATGTTAGCAACTATGATGTTGCATCTGAAACTTACACTGTTATTACCTCATTTAGTTCAGTTTATTTTTGAAAAGACCGACCAACATCTTTCAAGAATATCTTCCGTATTCTAAAAAAAGGTGGTTCTTTCTATCTTGTTGTTTCAATGAAGGAAAAACTAATTCCGTATACGAACATTCCAGGATTAATTGCTACTGACGAATATGTCATGATGAAGGAATTAAACGAAGCTGGGTTTGATCGAATCGTGTTTAATTTTAAACGAGAAAAGGGATGAATTGTAATTGAGGCAATCAAAAATAATAATTAAGCATTTCAATTCACACCGGATTTAAAATCCTTAACTCTTGCCAAGATAAGATGGAGCTTATCTTGGTTTTTTTATTTCGGTTAACAAAAACCCATATATTAACTTTTTATGAAGAAAAAATATCAAGAAAAAACAAGGAAATCAAAGGAGTTTTTTAATCGACTAAGGATCACTCCAGTAGTATATTCGTTAAAAAAATGGATTTTTAGAACAAAACCAATTTTTTTCAATCATCTTTTTTTGGTCATTCTGGACGAAAAAAGAGCAAGATTTCTTTGTGCAACTTAATCATCTAGGGTGATTTTGCAATTTTTATCTATCATCTTTGTTATTTTTAAAAAAAATTTGAAAATTAATCTATAAAATATTATGACTATATGCGCATATATGATAAAAAAAATCATTTTGTTAATTATGCACTCTAATTAAATTTGCTGCACTTAATTTATCTTTAAGTTCTATTGTTTAATAAAAATCTTAATAGGTAAATTAATATGACTAAATTTTTTATTTAACATAGATGTTTAAAAAAACTTAATAAAAATAACAAGTTCGTAAGAAGAATGAACCATAGAGGTGGATATGAAATCAATTTTAAAACTCTTAGTAAACTCTGTTTTAATAGCCGGTGCTCCAACGAGTGTTAGTTTACAAGCTGGTGAAACTAGAAATCCAGTTCAAACAGGAGTTGAAACAAATAGAGTTACAAAAATTGTTGATGCCAATCGTCCAAAAAAACCTGTACGTGGTGAAGATATAGATAATGTTGAAGATTTTGATTTATATTTCAGGGGTGAAGCATTAAGAATCCAATATTACCTAAAACATGCTTATGAAGTTTTAAAGCGAATTTTAAAAACTAATGAAAGAAAAATAGTTTCCATTCCATATCAGAAATTTTTAAATGAAATAGATATTTTTAAAGATCCGAAGCACAGGGCTGATTTAGAGAATATTAAAGCTAATTTTCAAGAACTAGAATATTACAATACCGATTTTGTTCGTTTATGAGAACAAGAAGATTTTGACTATGAAAAGTACTTACTTAATAGTTTGAAAAAAGTAGCTGTAGACAACGATGATAAGTTGGATAAAGAGTTTAAATCTAATCGTATTTATAGTACATATTTTGACTCAAAGTTTGAAGAAGTTTCGTTTGTAAGACTTCTTATAATTCAATTTGTTGCTTTGCAAATTTTAAAAAAACATAAGGATAATATAACTTTAAAAAAAGAAGTATTAGACTTGTTAAAAACTGAAGAAGGAATAAGTGCGGGGTCTTCTGATTTTAGAAGAACGATTGAAGTACTTAAACCGAAATTTGATAAAATATTAAAAATTAGCGGCGATAATACCATTAACCAAATTGCGAAACAAGTTGATGACGAAAACATCAATGATAAAAGGAGACTTGAAGCTTTTCTTGCAGTAAGAAAAACAAGAGGATCAGAACAGTATGATGAAAATTTTAAAAAGAGAATTAAAGCAATTACAAAAGACACTTCATTAACTGAGTTGACTACGCTAAGAGACGATGCTGAAGCTTTGTTTAATGTTGAATATGTCAAGTTAACTAATAAATTCAAGACACTTAAAAATAAAGATGATAAGGTGGAAGAAAAACTTAAAAAATCTAAAAACATCGGTGTTTTAAAAAAAATTGAAAAAGAAATTGATATTTTATTACTTGCTGAATTTAGAAAAGAAGTTGAAGCCTCTGTTGCTAAAGCTGAAGGTTCTGATATGTACGATGAGTTTGTTGAAAAGTTAAAAATTCAACAACTTACTCATGAACAATTATCTGCAATTAAGCAAGAAGCTGACAATGAGTTCATAAATGAAAAGAAATCAGCTCTAGAAGCGGTTAATATGATTCTTGATGAGATGACTCGTAATGCTCAAACTCAAGCAGTTAACGATGCTCCTAATGTTAAAACACTTAAATCTATTGCTGCTGATTCAATAAAAATTCGTGGTAATGAAAATCTAATTAATGCTCGTGCAGAAGCGGAAGATTTACTTAAAAAAACCGAGGGTTCAAAGAAACACGAAGAATATAATCGAAGAAATTCTTCATCTCAAAACCAAACTGACCTACTTCTTGCTCTTGTAAAGGAAATGAAGGAAGAATACGATAATATCCACAAGGAAACAATGGATAATTTAACCGCTCTTGATGATAAGAAGGATTTTCAAAAAAAGTTTGATGAAGCAAAAAACATTGGTGATCTTTCTAAATTAAATGAAGAAATTAAAGTTGAAAAGCAAAAGCAAGAAATTGACAAAGCAAAAAAACATGCTTCAATGGCTGTTGAAAAAACAAAAGGTTCAACACAATATAATCAACTAAAACAAGAATTAAGTTCAGCTGGGGATGATGTTTCAAAATTAAACTCGCTAACTGAAAAAGCTGATAATCTATATACTGCTGCGAAAAATAAGGCACTTCAAGCTTTCCAGTTGTTACTCGATAAGAAAGATTATCAAAATAAAATTGATAAAGCGGCCGATGTAGGTACTCTAAATTCCTTAACAACCGAAATCACAAAAGTAGCTAAAGAACAGTCTTTAGCTCAAGCGAGAAAACTTGCTTCTATTGCGGTGGAAAAAACAAAAGGTTCAAATCAATACCAAACATTGAAGTCATCATTAACAAACGATAATGATGATGAGATGAAGTTAAATAATCTTACATTGAAAGCAAATGAACTCTTTAATAGTGTGAAAAATAAAACACTGAGTCTTTTCAATCAATTACTGGATAAGAAAGACTATCAAAGTAAGATCGATAGTGCTCCTAATATTGAATCCTTAATGAAACTAGATGAAGAACTAAGCAGAGTAAAAAAAGAACAAGAAGAAGCAAAAATTAAGCAAGATGCTAAAGACGCAATCAATAAAATTGAAGGTTCCGACCAAAGTGATCAATTAAAAAAAGATCTTTCAATGAATAAAGACAATCTTGAAAAATTAAAGGAATTAACTAAGAAAGTAGAAGAGGAATTTAACAAAGAACTTAGTTTAGTAATGCTTGAACTAAATAAACTAGACGATGGTAATCCAAGAAAAAATGAATTACAAGATAAAGTCAAGAATGCAAAGAGTATTAATGAACTAAGAGCACTTAAAACAGAAATCCAAAGTGCTGTTGTTGAGCAACAAAACCAATCGAAAGAGAAACCAAAAACCCCAGATTCTCCAAAAATCCCAGACCTTCCTGATGTCATGGAGAAAAAAACTAAATCAAAAACTAATATTGCAGCAGCTGTTGCAACTCCGCTTGTTCTAATTCCAGCTGGTATTGGTATCGGTGTTGGTACCTGATACTATTTAAAACGAAAAAAGAAACAAGAAAAATAGGATAAATAGGATTTATTCAATTCAAGTGTAATTTACTTACATTTGAATTTATTTATTTTCCATCGTTTTCCTTCGTCTTTCGGTATTGCTCTCTTAAATCTTTAATTGAGATGAGATTTCCATCCCTTTTTACATACCAATAGTCAAAACCATTAACCCGGTTTGCTTTTTTATTAGAGAGTAATGCTGCACCGGTGTGGATATCAACCGATTCTCCAGAAGACAGTGATAGTTTTTCGTCTATTTTAATTTTAGCACCAGTTGTTTTTCCATCCTTAAAATAAAAAGGTTCATCTTGAAAAAGAATACCATTTTCAATCATTTCCTTGATACGAACACGCACCGGTTTTTTATCGTAAATTGCTTTTTCAAGGTCGTTAATCTTAGGAATGACAGAATCGATGCGTTTTTGTCCGATTTCACAATATTCAGTATTGTTTTCGATCATTATATAGTTGCGACCGGTTTGTTTTGCAATCACTCCGGTAGTCATTGTTCCCCCGAAAGGATCCAACACAATATCATTTACTCTTGATGATAAAGTAATAATCCGGTAAAGCATTTCTAGTGGTTTTTGAGTACTATGGAGCTTATTACCATTCGTATCCCTTAGTCGTTCGTTACCAGAGACCACCGAGAACCGTCAGACTGAACCAAGTTGTTTTCTTATTCCATCTTTGAAATCAACGATTTCAGTATTTAATTCCTTTGCTGTCTTGTAATTAAATGTGTACTTTGAGCGACTACTTTTGGTTGCTCAAATTAAGGTTTCATGACTATTTGTTAGTCTAGTTCCCTTAAAGTTTGGAGTTGGATTCTTTTTATGTCAAATAACATCGTTGATAAGTCAAAAACCAATTTCCTGCATGATACTTCCAATGGTATAGATGCACTGCATTCCACCAATGACTCAGATTGATCCATCTTTCTTTAGGATGCGGTAGCAAGCTTCTAATCATTTTTTGGTAAAAGAATTGTATTCTTCTTCTGAATCAAAATGATCTCAGTCGTCAGACACACCATTAAATTCTGTACCTTCGACACGAAGAAGAGTTCCTTTTGTTCTCATTCAGTAAGGAGGATCTGCGAAAATTAAATCAATACTGTTTTCAGGAAGTTGATTCATTGCTTTGATACAATCTTCATTAATGATGATATTTAATTTCATAGGATCTCCCTTATTTTTTTCTTCGTTCTAATTTAATTTGTTCAAACATTTCATTTGTTTTAAATAGTTCATTTCGTAATGACAAATAAATTTCATCGTCGCTGTTAAGTTTATTTCAATATTTTTCATCCAGATTAACTAATTCGGTGAATAGGTTTAAAGAATTATTCGTATTGAAAGGATTAAATGGTACATCATTATTTTCTTGTTTATATTGTTTAAGATGGTCTATTAATTCTTCATATACTTCTGTCATATTGAGAAATTTAAAAAATTCATCACCATAAAAGAGTTTTACTTGAATACCTTTGTTTTTTCTTGGAAACCCTTGATTAATCGCTCGTAGAACGATTTGTTTTTTGAAAATGAAGAATCGATAAATCATAAAATTCCGATTATATTTTTGTTATCTTTAGATTCTTTAACAAGCTCAATTTTGCTAAAAAAATTTTTAATTTGACCTTCTTTTTTGGTGCTATCGTGGTCATCTCTCATTTTTTGTTCAACTACATAAATATTGGTGTTATCAGTAAAAAAAATGATCTATATCAAATACCTTCGAAGAACTATCTTTTATTCTTTTATCAAGTAATTGATAACCTTTATTTTTGAATGTATTCAGAGATTATATCTTCAAGAAAGTCGCCAAATTTGATTTCATTACTTTGAGTTAAGTTTTGGATGATCTTTGTATTAATGTTTGTCACTCTAAAAACTTCAGAGTAACGGTGGGGATTTTCAATTATTTTTTTAAGAATGTTTGTATACTCTTTACTATTTATCTTGATCTTTTGATCAAGCATATTTTTAAAATCTTTATATGGTATATACATTAACTCTTTACTCAATTGTATTGCTATTATATAAACTATTAATATATTATAGCTTATACTTAGGAAATACCTTATATAGATAGTTGCTATTGATATGTGTTAGTTTTCATTTTTTTTGTCAATAATATACCCCTAACCTATGGTTAGGTAAAAATGGCATTTTAATTTAGTAACCATTGATGAATTAAATGTAATTTGAACATAATGAAAAGAAGGATATTAAAAATTTTCCAGAAAAACTAAAACAGAATATTAATGGTCGATTAATTAGAAATCTCTTTTTTAGTGTTTATTTTAACCATTATTACATTAGTAAACAAGGGAAGTGGAATACTCCTTGAATGGATTAAAAAAACACCGCTTTGAATGATTGCTAAGTGGTGTTTTGAGATAGTTGTTATTAGTTACCTAAACCGTAATTTTTAATCAATTCAGCTAATTTTTTAGCATCAGGTAATTTAATTTCAAAATTATCATTAGGATTTGAAGAAACTACTGGTGGTTGTGTCTTAGGTACGGTTATTTTACCATCAGTACTTGCACCACTAGGATTCTGCTTGTTGAATTCAATTGTAATATCTTGATCTTTTCCAGCATTGTGACGAGCAAGAGTGAATAAGTAAGTATAAATTCGATCCTGTTTCTTAATTGATAGTTTGAATAAACGAACAGCTGTATATTTCTTATCAATTTTCTCAAATGATATTTCAAGAATTTGACCAGAACTAGAACCACCTTTTCTTGAGACAATTTTTTCTTCGTAATTTTTGTCAGATAAGAAATCACTAGGTGGTGGGAATGGGAAAGGAAGTTGACCACCGTTTTCAGCGAAAGTGAAACTTTCATTGAAAGCAAGTCCTTCTATTGATTGATCAAATTCAATATACATTTTATTGTCTTTTTTAATTACATCTTTAATCTTAGGTGGTTGGAAGTCAAGTTGCGTATTTGATTCTAATTCACTGCCTAAACTTAGTGTTTCAGCAGTAGACTTGTTATCTTTATTTTTAATTTCAATCATCTTAACTTTATAGTTCTTTAAAGGAATTTCTTTTTTGTTAGCTTCATCGAATGCTGAACCAGGAAGTGGGAAATATCCACTTAAAGTTAAGGTCTTATCATCAACAGAATATAGTGCTCTAATTTTAATAGGGAAAGGTGAAGAGACTTCTTTTTTTGTATGTTTTTCATCATCTAATTCAACTTCAAAAGTAAAGCTAGCTAATACATCTTGATTTTTGTCATTATTATCTATTCAGCTTGGCTTACTTTCTTTATTTTCTACCGTATATTCGAATTCTCTCGCAACACTTCCCGTAGTTAAGAATGCATCTTTAGGTTCTCTCGCATTTGGAATTTCAACACTAATAACCGTTGTTTTAACATTATGTTTCTTAAAGTCAGACTTTTTACCATCACCATACATAAAAGTGATTGTATAGTCCTTTGAAGGTTTTAAATTTTCGAAGACGAAGTCAAGATCTTTTGATGTACCAAGTTTAACTTCTTTTGTTTCTTCATGTGAATTAGTATCAGTAATCTTTTTATCTTTTTCAGTTAACTTAGCTTTGATTACCACATCGCTTTTTGCTTTAAGAGCATCGAAAGCTTCTTGGTCGAGTTTAAGAGTAACAGCAATTTTATTTTGAGTAACTTCCTTGTTTTCAACAACTGATTTAGAAAGTTTATCAGCTATCTCATCTTCGTTTAATTTTGGTTTGTCAGATGGTGGAGGGACTGGTGTTGGAGCAGGAGGAGTTGGTTCAGGTTGCTTTGGTACTTCTGGTGCTTCAGGCTTTTTATTTCCATCGTTCTTTCCGTCTTCAGGTTGCTTTGGTACTTCTGGTGCCTCAGGCTTTTTATTTCCATCTTCAGGTTGCTTCGGAGTTGTGTCCTTCTTACTTTCTGTTTTAAAGTGTCTTGTAAGAATAACATTATTACCAGAAATGACTTCAAGGACATAATCAGTATCGGGAGTTAAGGAGTTATTGTTGTCTTGTCCAAAGTTAAGAGTAATTTGATCACTCTTTACTATAAACTTCTTTGTAAATGCTTTACTCTTGTAATTCTTGGGATAAACTCTTACTAAAATTTCTTTATTTAAGTTGTTTTTAACATCTAATTTGTTAAGAACAAAAGAAGCCTTATCACTATCGATTTTAGAAACAGTAATTGATAGCGATCTTGGATTAACAAGAGCACTATTGTTTCTAGTAAAATGTATTGGAAGACCAATGGTAACTCCAACTGCTGCAATACCGAATAGCGAACCAAGAACGATCCCGGCGGTGCGTCTTCGTTTTTTTGGATTTTTCAACTTCGTTAATTTCGTTCATTATTTATACCTTTCAGCTTATTGAATTAATATATATGATTTCAATGTGGTTATTATTCATTTTATAATATAGTTTTTTCTTAAAAAATGATGATTTTATGAAGAAATAAACGATATTTTCCTTGCTTTTAGTTTTGAAAAACTTATTTTCATTTTTTTCGCTTCCTTTTTTTGTCGATTCTGGAATTGCATTATTCGATGGTAAACTAATTTCTTAATCAAGGTTATATTCTTGTGGAGAAAATTTAGGATACAATTTTCATCTATTCTTTTGTTCTTCTTCTTTGGTCTATCAAATGAAAATTTATTTTTTTAATATGTGCTTGGTTTTCATGAAACCCTGGTTATTGTATGGTTTCAATGTGTACGGGTGGTAATAAACATTGTACTTTATTAAAATAAAAACCCAAATGCAGATGCACTTGAGTTTCAAATATTGAATGAGAAATGGAAAGATGATGAATTAAAGACTTTAGGTTATTAATTACCAAAATTGTAATTTTTTAAAAATTCGGTTAGTTTTTTACTGTCTGGTACATTTATGATTACATTATCTTTATCATCCGATGCAATTACAGGTGGTTTCGATGGTGTGACAGTGGATGAACTTGGCGAACTAGTCTTAGGATTAGTAGTGTTTGTTCCAGATGGACTTGATTCCTTGAAATTAATAGTAATATCATTGTCTTTTCCACTATTGTGTCTTATTGGTAAAAATAAGTGGGTATAGATTCTGTCTTGTTTTTTAATTAGTAATTTAAATAATTTAACTGAAGTGTATTTTTTATCAATATTAGTAAATGAAATTTCAAGAATTCGACCAGGACCTTTTTCGTCTTTTCTTGAAACAACTTTATGTTCAAAATTGTTTATAGGAAGGAAAACTTGTCCAGGAATTAATGGTATTTGAGCAGCGTTTTCCGCGAATAAGAAGTCTTCGCTAAAGCTTAATCCCTCAATTGACTGGTCAAATTCAATGTAAAGTTTTTTGTCTTTTTTGATAACATCTTTAACTTTTGGAGGTTGGAAGTCAAGTTTAGGGTCGGAAATGATTTCATTAGTTAGGTTAAAAGTTTCTAAAGTAGTATTCTTATTATTTTGATCCCTGATTTCTATCTTTTTAACTTTGTATGATTTCAATGGAATTTCTTTATTATTTTTTGTGTCATAAGCACTACTTGGAATTTGGAAGAAACCGTTTAACGAAAGGGTTTTGTCATCAGCTAAATATAAAGATTGAACACTTATAGGAAATTGGCTTGATGTTTCTTGTTTAGTATTTTTACCATCATCTAACTCAACTTCAAAAACGAAGTTAGCTAAAACATTTTGTTTCTTTTCAGCTTCGGTTATTCAACTCGGTTTACTATCTTTATCTAGTGATAATTCAAATTCTCTTATAGTATTTCCAGTTGTTAAGAAAGCATCCTTAGGTTCTCTTGCTTTTTCGATATCAACTACAGGTACAGCAGTCTTAATTTCATGTTTCTTGAAATTAGCATTTTTACCATCACCAAATGTGAAGGTGATTATATAGTCCGTTGATGGATTTAAATTTGTGAAAGTAAATTCAAGAATTTTAGTGTCAGAAATTTGAACAGTTTTTTCTTCTTCGTGTTTGTTAGTTTCAGTAGGTTTTTTATTTTTTTCAGTTAACTTAGCCTTAATTAGAGCACCATTTTTAGCATTAAGAGCAGAATGTGTTTCTTCACTAAGCTTAAGAGTAACAACAACCTTATTTTGAGAGATTTCTTTATTTTCAATAGTTGATGAAGTTAATTTTTTAAGAAGTTCATCGTCTGAAAGTTGTGGTTTATCAGTTGGAGGAGGGACTGGTGTTGGAGTAGGGGGAGTTGGTTTATTAGGTGATGGTTTCTTTTCCGGTTCCTTAGGCATCTCTGGTTTCTTAGGATTCTCTGGTTTCTTGTCTTTTCCAGCTTCTGGTTTCTTTTCATCCTTACCTTTTTCTGGTGTCTTCTTTCCGTCTTCAGGTTTTGTCTCTGGAGTTTTTTTACCATCTTCAGGTTTATTTGGTTTTTCTGGGGTTTTCGGTCCCTTTGGTTCCTGAGGATTCTTTGGTTTTTCTGGGGTTTTAGGTTTTTTACTTTGATTCCCCTTTCCCGTTTCAGGTCGACAAGCGACCGCGACTGCAGCGATTGAAGCTGAGATAGCAAAAGTTCCTAGAAAACTAAATAATATATTTTGTTTTTTCTTTGTCATTATAAAGATTGATCCTTATCGAAATATTGATATACTACATTAAATCCTTACCAAGTCGAAAAATGCTTGGAGCGGATTAATTATTCTTAGATTACGGTATGCGTTTGTAGTTGTATCTTTTTTCTATATGCTCTAGCACTAACTAATTGGAGATTGATGTACTATAAAGTGAATATGAAAAATCACAACGATACGAACTCTTTTTTATATTGTCTATTTTGCTAATTTCTTTTTTTACACCTTTCCATATCTAATTTAAAGCTAACCATAGTAGGTTTTCTTTTTCAAAAGTTTATATTTTTTTCTTTTTTATTGATGAAGAATATATAAAAAGATGTCCATTTTTGCTTAAAAAAGGTAGCAATAATGTGCTATCTTGTTCGTTTTTTAGCGATTTTATCTTAATTCTTCTTTGCAGTTTTAGTTGATAAAAAAAACTATGCAAAGTTAGTTATTTCTCAACAATGCTTTAAAGGGAAATATGAAGATTAGTTTTTTCAGGAATTTCATCATCTTTTTCAAGTAAAGAAAGGAAAGACATAAAAATTTCTTTAAGAAGGAGATGAGGAATGGCACTAGCTGGACCTGCTTCGGAGAGTTGTTCATTAACCATTTTATTTTTTTGATTAATTGTCTTTCCTGAACGCATAACAAAGTCCATTGCACCCATCCCGGATTTAGCATTGCGCGCTTTAATCATCTTTTTTAAAGAAGCAAGACCAAGCATACGACTATCTAGGGAACACTCTAGTTTAGCCGATGGATCATCTTTTAGGACATAATACTTTTTGTCATTAATAACTTCTATCGTATAAGGTGGTGGGATTTTTCCCTTTTCTAAATTAAGAAAGATATTTGATAAGAAAATGGTTGGTTTTGTTGTTAAAAAACCATATTTACCTAACGATGCCTCATTTAAGTGAAAATGTTTTTTATAAAAGTCGCTCCTGTTGTATTTAATATACTTTCACATTAAGGAATGCTTTGGATTTTCAATGTATCAATATTTTGGTTGAAAATGATTAATTAATTTAATGGTATTATTAATACATTTTTCACCAAGCCGCTTAATGAAAAGTTGAACATCTGCCTTTAGGTTCTTTGTAAAACCACCTTTTAGTTGTTCAAATTCAACGATAGAGCGTTCTATGATTTTTGTTTTGGATGAGTCTTCGTACTTTCAGAAACAAGTTCCACCACCCTTCATGTTTAACACACAAGAAAAAGATTGACAGAGGGGAGATGAGACTATGATGTCTGGTTTTGGATACTCTCTCATTACTTCAATGATGTCATCACGAGCAAGATCAACTTTCAAATGTAGATGCCGTGTTGGTTCGGTTACATCAAAAGTGTAAATTTCAAAATAATCTTCAAGATGGTGTTCCTTAATTGTTCGGTATACACTGTTTTGCCCACCACCAAAGAGGTCTCACACGACATATTTTTTTGACATACCTTTCCTTTCTTTAATTCATATATTCATTTAATAATTCGTCAATATATTTAATAACTAGAGAATTTTTTAAAAAATGTAAAAAACTAGTTCATCCCCCATTTTCAATAAGAGCATTTTTGATTAACTGAAAAGTTGTTAAAACTAGTTCTTTGTTTTGATTATGAATACTTTGATGACATATTTGACATAAGGGAATTAAATTATCAGTTGAGTGAATAATTGACCAATCTAAATTTTCTACTTTTTGATTAATTCAAGCTTTCTTAAATACCGATCTTGGAATAAAATGGTGAATGTCAATTGGAACATTTAAATTAGTTCCTTCAACCGCTTTTTTGGTCGCTTCTCAATCGATTTTCGTACGACAACTATTTTTATCATAACGATGAATGAGACATCCATAATTAGATTTTTTTAAAACAAAAGATTTATTTTCGTTTGGTATTTTAGGATCATTTAATAAATGTTTAACTGATAAATAATTAAACCCCAAATCAATATTGTTAGACAAATTGTGATATTCAAGCAATTTATCAAAAGTAAATTCTTGATCTTTAATAATCAAGAAAATAAATTTAGTAATATCTTTTCTAATTTTTTTATATTGGTATCCAGGATTGTTTTTAAAAACTAGTAAATCTTGAAAGGAAAAATTAATAAAACTATTCGAAACATTACAATGTTTAACATAATTTTCAAACCATTTCGAAGATAAAACATAATGGTATATTTCACCATCATTAAACTTGAAAGAAGCAATTAAAAAAACATTTTCCTTATTATGAGCCGAGCAAAGAAATAAATCGCTTCTTATTCTTATTCGGTCGGGATCATTATCGAGACACATAGATGTAACATTAGCATGTATCAGTTTTTTTGATCAATCAATAACATCCTTATTTTCGTTGATTATTTTTCAAAACCGACACTTTTTAAATTCTTCTTTTGACAAATTCATTGACTTTAATTTTTGACTAATTAAAGAGTAATTTTTAGGCTCATTTTTCATATATGTTATATTATAAAAAGAACCAATGAAATAATATTAAAAATACTTTCTTAGCAATATTAAAAAACCTACCATTGCTCCTAAGGATAAAGAAATTAACTAACTAATCGATAAATATATTAGTAAAAGAAGTTGGATGATATAAACGAACAGAAAATTTTAATTCTAAGGATTAAGTATTTTTTTGATTTGTTGTTCCCGACCAAGGTAAAAATCAAGCGGATTAATAATAAATACCTGATATTTTAAATCACTCAAGTGGTTATACATATCATAAACTTCGTTCAAATAGTTTTTGTTCTTATATTGAAGATTGTAATCAAAGAACACGATGAGAAGACGGAATGTTTTATCTTCCTTGTTATAAATCCCAAAATCAATTAGGTAGTTACCGATATAAAACTGGTGGACTATGATTTCATTTTCCTCTAGTTTTGATAGAAGAATTTGATAAAGAGAGAATGAAGGATAGGATAAGACTTTTTCGTTTTCATAATGAACTTGATGAGCTAAATAAGAATCGGTTAGTGCCTCTGCTTTTTTTAAATCAAGGAAAGAAATAAAATCAAAAAACACCTTTAAATCCTTGTTTGTTGTATTGACCTTAAGGTCGGTTTGACGAATTGATTTAACAACAATCATTTTGCTAACCGCACGAGTGATTGCGACATTTAACCGATTCATCCCGTTTTTCTGCATTAGTGGACCAAATTTATTATTAAGAATTCCGTTACTATTATAAGCATAACTAACGGAAAGGATGACAAGGTCAGCTTCATTTCCTTGCACATTCTCAAGATTTGTTACTTGAATTAAATCAGCTTCCATCTTCTTCGTAATGATGTGGTCATAATTATATGAGGAGTAAAGAAGGGAAGAAATATAGTCGCTCTGTTTATTATTAAAAGTGATGATTAGAATTTTCTCATATTGCTTAGCATTTTTTTCAAGTTGTTTAAGAACAACTTCAGCCTCGCGAGTATTAATTCCGTCAAACACCCCGTCTTCGACATCAATAACCATTAAAGGAACATCGTTTTTGATGTTCTGTGAAGCAAAATGGAGATTATTGTTGTAGATATATTGGTTACTAAAAGTAATTAAATCACTACTTTTTGATCGATAATGGTTTCTTAGAATATACGAAGACCAAAGTGATACCTTTGCACGGTCAAGTAGGGAAATAGCGGTGTCAAGATCATCAATGTCGTATTCTTCAATCTCCTGAGTAGTTTTACTATTAAAAAACGAAGTTGGACGGAGCTGCATTTCATCTCCGGCAACAATTTTAATTTTCGTTCGATAAAGAATAGGATATGATTTTTCAAGAAACATTTGTGATGCTTCATCATAAATTCCGTAGTCAAAAATATTCCGACAAAGGGGAAGAAGTTCACAAACATCGTTTGGTTTTGCGATTCAGATTGGGAAAATGATGCGAAGCACTTTGTAATATTGCAAAATAAACTGTGCGATGTCAGGTTTATTATTTCGGTGTAAAACCTGAATCATACTTTTTATTTCCTCTTGCAAGCTTGGTGAAAGAAAACATACTTTCTTCTTTAAAAGTTCAATGTACTTTTGAAAGAAAAGGGGAGCAATGTTTTTTGCTAAAGTAATCTCAGCTTGTCGGTAGTTGTTTAAATCATTAAATAAGTTCATCGATGACATTTGACTGTAATCAATTAAAACTTCCTTCTCGAACTGATATATGTCGTTCAATGTCGTATAGTCTTCAATTGTTAGTTGATTTTCAATAAAAAGTTTAAGGATTTCATAAGAAATACTGTCGTCAAAACTCTTGTTATATAACGACTGTACATAAGTATTGCTGTATATATGGTTAAAAACATGAAGGAGAAAAACATTTTTAGAGAGGATGTTATTATCAATATCGAGAAAAGCAACGATTCGTGAAAAACCGATTGCGATAAGATCTAGATTAGAGTAATAATCCTTTAATAAAGAGACAATGTCAAGGTATTTTTTGTTTGGTGACACCTTTTTTAATAATGGTTTTTTCGTAACAATTACCCTATTTACCAGGTACTGTTCAGCGATATAAGGTTGATCCTTCTGTGTTGAGTTTTCATATTGACGAAGAAATTGCTTATGAGTGTTTTCGTTGTTAAGAAGGAAAGAGTAAACCTCAGGTTCAGTAAGAAGATGACGATATTTTTCACAAAATGCTTTAGCAATCCTAAATGATTCAATTAGTTGATCATGTTTGACAGTGTTTTTTACAATATCAAATAAATTACTTTTAACTAAGAAATCATTTAAGATGGAAACCTTTAAATCAAAATTCTTTTTATCCTTTAGATATGTTGATGTAAGATTATACTTTAATTCGAGTTCAATCATACTTCTAAGATGTTTATGAATGGTTTCGTAGTTTGTTTCGTTAAAAGCGATACTGTGGTTCAAAAAAAAGTTAAAAGTTGTTTCGATTCGGTTTTTAAACGATACAAAATCAATTCCTAATTTACTTAGTTCATCCCGAATAGTTCGATAGATTTGGGTATGATTCTTTAAGATATTAGGGCGATTTTTGAATTGGTCTAAAAGACTAAAATAATCCAGAATATGATGATTATTGCTATCTTTTGATGATACTAAATTATTGAAAATAGAGATATTAGTTTTTTGGACATCATGGAAATGGACGACATTTTTATAATCCTTATTTTTATTGAGGTATTTAATGATTTCAAACTCATCGTAAACAGGTGGTTTACTTGACAATCAAAATCGATCTAGCAAATCAAGGACACTTTTTATTTTGTTATAAAATTCTTCTTTATCACTAATTTTATAAAGGTACAGTGCAAGACCGTTAACTTCACTAAGACGCTCTTCAAGGACATCGAGGGCAGCCTGTTTGTCAGATACCACAAGGATGTTGTTATTCTTTAGAATGCAATTAAAAATAATGTTTGAAATAACTTGACTTTTTCCAGTTCCAGGTGGACCGTAGATTAAGGTATTACGAGCTAATGAAGAATATGTTGCATACTTTTGATATAAGTTCATCGGTCGATTAATCTGCATTAGCGGTGGTTCGTTATTAAAAGCAAAGAAATGATAGTTGCGGTCATTAACTGACTGATTAAAGGACGATCCTTCATCAACAAAGGGATCGATACCTTCGTCGATAATTTGGATAAGATCATTTTTTATTGCTCCACCTTGTGGTTCGAAAAGGCCAATCATCGGAGCTTGATAGTGATTAACCTTGTTTAAATAAAGTTCATTTATTTCCTGAGTTTTTAAATTTTGAAAGCCAGATGTACTTAATTCGTTAATTCCATCTTTATTCATTATTATTGAGACAAGAGATGTAGCATCTTCTAGTGTCTTAATTGATCTTAGGTCAATTGACTGTTTGTATCCATAATCTCTTTTTAGTAATTGGATTAACTTTTCATTAACAACTCATTGACTATCTTTTCTTTTAATAATAATCTGGTTATTAATCGGTTTTATTTCAATTGAAATAAGGAGTAAAGGAGCATTAAAACAAGAAGGTTTACTCGTTGTCCCAAGACAAAAATCATACACTAAATATAGACTTCATGTACCTGTTTGATTATAAATTTGCTTTGCTAGTTTGTTTAAGTTGAGAATGCGATTTTTTTCCCCATCAATGCTTTTAATGGTAGAAAAAATACAATCTTGGACATTGTCAACAAAGTTTTCTTCTAAGTTATTTAGTTTGCGTGTGCTAAGGTAATTATTCACATCAAGGTCAAAACTTTCAAATACATCAAGGAAACTTCGGTAGTCATAAGATTCCTGTAAAGCGATTTCAATTTCTTCTTTGTTTACTGAGTTTTTGACATTAATGATATTGCTCTCATTTTTAAGAAAAAGATTCATTTCAGTAAGATCAACAAGGTTCTTTAAGTTTAGAACATTCTTGTTAATGCGAGTCATAATACATAAATCACGACTATCAAAACTAAGTAAGTTCATAATCTTATCATTGATTGCTGACTTACTTTCGTTTGGTTCGATGGAATCACCAAATAATTTAACATCGATGTCGTTATGATTCATAATTTCTTCCTTAAAAATAAGACAATAATGCTTATTTAATTTTAGTAAAAAAAGACTAGTGAGAACTAGTCTTTACATTCATTCCCTATATTAATGATTGCCTTGATTATTAAGATCAAAGACATTAGGAATTAATTTAAGATTTTTATTTGCTTTATTGTTAAATAAATCTCTTTTGCATTCATCAAGAACATCGAGCAGGAAGCTATCGAAAATATTAATTGCTGGTTGAATATAAACATTAGCTAGATGTTCATAGTTCAAGAAGAAATTAGTTAAGTTCGTGCGCAACCCGTTCATATCGGTCTTGATTGAAAGATATTCATTATTTTTTAGCACAGACTGAATTGGTTCTTGGAGAAACAAATTCTTTAAAAATGAATTAATATAATCGTTAAGTATGCCACTGCTTACCGAAAGATATTGGAATAAATTGGTTTGGTTTGATGTGTAGTATTTAATAATGTCGGTTTTCCCAGTTGACAAGGATAAATATTGAAAGGTGTTTTCAACGGGAATTTTGGTATTCGTCATTATGCTTTGAAGAAGCATCTGTACATTATTTGGGAATCGGTCGTTAGTGAATTCTAATTTATCCGATAACACATTGTCAATGTAACTATATAGTAAACAAGAGTTAAAGTTGATCCTAAGGAGATAACTTCTTGGCTTTGGTTCTTCAATGGATTCGTCAGGTATTGTAAATCAACTATCAAAAATAGTTATTTGACTAATTTTTAAATTGAATTCACTAATACACTTCTTAATCGCCTGAAAAACATCAGCATTGATGTAATAAGCAATAATCTTAATGAGTTTATTGCTAATCTCCTGTGCATTGTAATCAACAAGAATACTTTTATCACTCTTAAATTCATCACTAATCAAAAGTTTATCGTTAAAGTATAAACTTTGGTTAAATGGGGTGTTAAACTCATCGGGATTAACATAGTAAGATATGGTTTCAAAGCAATATAGTCCAAATGTTAACTCAATGTTATTAGTTTTTAGTGTCCCATACTGACTAATATATAGATTTAAAAGTTCTTTGATATTTTCATTAATTAAAGCAATGTTAAGTTCATCAGTAAGTTCTTGTTTAATTAATTTTGCTCTTTCAAAAAGAATGACTTTATTTCCATCGTCATTAACTTTAATACTAAATAAACAAACAGCACGATTTAAAATGAAAAGGATTAGTTTCGTGTTTTCCATCTAACCTCTCCATTCCAATTTATTTATTTTTTATTATAGCTCTTAATATTGAAGATCTAGAACGATAATTAATTTCCTTTTCATAATCACTCGGATATAGTTTATGAATATGATATGAAAAAAGTGGGGTGTTATTAATTATTGGAACTTCTTTAGGGATTTTTGGTTTTACTAGATTATGTAGGGCTTTTTTTACATAATAATCTTCCAAACTATGAAATGAGATGACCACAAGGGTACCAGATTTTACGAGAAAGGATGTTGCATCATTAAATGTTTGATTGAGAATTTCGAGTTCGTTATTAACGGCTATCCGCAATGCCTGAAAGTAAAGTCGTGCGGGGTGCTTATCCTGATAAAGCAATTTAATAGGGGTATTTTCTTTAATTAGGTCAACGAACATCGTTGTTGTATTAATAGGAGTTTGACTACGTTTTTCGATGATACTATTAATCACTCGAATGGGATTTTTAATTTCCCCGTAGTTTCTAAAAATATACAAAAGATCTTTAAAGGAATAATTGTTTATGATATATGACGCGGTGAGTTGGTCATCCTTGTTCATTCTCATATCAAGTAAGGCTTCTTTATGATAACTAAAGCCCCGGTCGGGATCATCAAGTTGGGGACTTGAGACACCGAGATCAAAGAGAAAACCATTGACTTCTTTAATTTTAAGTTCAGTTAATTTCTGTTTTAGATTTTTAAAATTACTATGAACAATAAATACATTTGGTTGATCATTAAACATTGCTTTCGCACATAAAATTGCTTCTTTGTCTTGATCAAAAATGATTAATTTTCCCTTTTTACTCAATTTTTGATAAATCGCCTGGCTATGCCCACCACGGCCGAAAGTACAATCTACATAAACACCATCGGGTATGATGTTAAGAGCTTCGATACTTTCATTTAGAAGCACAGGAATATGCTTAGAATAGTTCATTTGATAAACCTTCTGCTAAGTTTGATAGTGAATTTTCACCACCATCTAAATATTCATCGTACATTTCTTTTGCTCAAATTTCAAATTTACTATCATTACCGATTAGGTACAAATCCTTAGTTAATTTAGCTTTATCAACTAGAATTTGCGGTACTAGTATACGGTTGTTATTGTCAATGTCAACTTTAAACGAATTCGCAAGTATAGTTCTTACAAAACGTCGTGCATTAGCATTAGCAATTGAAAGTTCTTTGAATTTAGCAATGTAATTTTGGAAGTCTTCAACTAGAAACAAATCGATGTTACCATCGATACCAAGTGAGAGATAGACAGTAGAAGAATTGAACAAAGTTCTAACTTTGCTTGGAACACTGATTCGGTTTTTATTATCGATAACCAATTGATATGTTCCACTGAATATCATCCACTTTAACCCACTTTCTTTCACTTGGTACCTTTATTCTATACAAAAAAACCATTTTTAACAATTATTTTCACTCTTTTTAATAATTTAAGGGAGCAAAATGATTTGTTATCCTTTTTTTGTTCCAAATATTGTAGATAAAGCAACCATTATACAAAAAGAAAAAATATAGGAATGAACCAATCCATGACAAACCCTTAAGGTTAATGGTCGCTTTTAGTCCCTTTAATACCGATATTACTTTTACGACAGCGATATACATTTGTTGGAGAAAGAGTTCGATTCCTGGTATAAGAAAAAGTCAAAAAAAGAACCCATAAAGAATGAGAATCGGGATAGTAAGAAGATACCCGAAGAGAAGTCCTATAAAATTTATTTTATAGGACAAATTAACACTAATTCCGATACTAAAAAAAGTAATTAAAATCGAGACTAGAACACCTTTAACAATCTTGTTGTTGATAGGTAAACCACCAACAAAATAAATGGCAAAAAGGGCTGAAAAAATGAAGAAAAAAGAAAAACTGCTAAGTTGATAAATTCCGAATAAACCAATTAAGAATCCATTAATAGAAAGACGATCCATTGGTTCCTTAAACGCTCATTTTTTGAAAGCTAGTAGTTTATCAAAAATAATCCGCATAATTCCAAGAGTAAATCCAATTAGATATCCATAAAGAAGGATTAAGAATCATTGTAATGAAAGTTTTAATTTTTTCAGTTTATCCTTAAAAATGAAATCAATCGCCTTTAATCACAAAGAAATGTGTATCCCAGAAATAATAAAAAGATGAGCGATGTGTAGTTCATACAATGAACTTACTAAAGAATCGTTTTTAGCTTTTACATTCAGGGTAATTAGTTTCACAAAACGAACCAGTTCCTTGTTCTTGTAACTATTGTTAATATGATATAGAATGACCTTTCTCAAAGAATAAGGGTTAATGTCATCGATTTTCCTAATCACATTGAATAAACTATAATTTTTATCCATTAAAAAACAAAATAGGATTGTCAATGAACATGCTGTGAAAAAGATAAGAAGGGTTAACCATAAATGTTTTCTTTTCTTTTTTATCCAGTAAAAAAGTAGAAAAACATTTAATAATAGTAGGAAGAAATTGTTGTCTCTAAAACTTGTGACAATAGTCACAAGTGGGAAAAGGATAAAAACAAGTTCACCTTGAAGACTAAAACCATTCAAAATAATTTTCTTTTTCACATAAGGATATTCGCTAAGAATTGCATTTTTTAGAAAATTACTTTAAATAACTTTAAAACTTAGTTGGTATAATCTCATATTAAGGATGGTAGCAATGAAAACAGTAGCAATAGTTGGAAAACCGAATGTCGGAAAATCTTCCCTTTTTAATCGGATGATTAAAATAAGAAAGTCAATTGTGGATGATTCCCCTGGGGTTACACGTGACCGAATTTACGGTACGGTACAATGGTTATTACGTCAGTTTGACCTTATTGACACAGGTGGGATTTTAAATGTCAATGATAGCTACCAAACCAATATTAATCACCAGGTCGATGTAGCGATTAATGAAGCTTCGACAATTATTTTTCTTCTTTCCCTGAAGGATGGGATTAATGGTGATGACATGTATATCGCGAAACTTTTAAAGAAGTTTCAAAAGGAAAAAGAAATCATTTTGGTCGTTAACAAAGTTGATGGAAAAAATAACATCAACGAAAATGATTTATATGCATTTGGTTTTGGGAAACCACTTTACATTTCAGCTGAACACGGAATTGGGATTGGTGATTTACTTGATTATCTAATTAAGGATATCCCTCCAAAAGATGATGAAATGAACAATGACAGTTTTAAATTCTGCATCATTGGTCGCCCGAATGTTGGAAAATCAAGTTTTGTTAACGCTATCCTAAATGAAGACCGGGTTATTGTTAACAGCGAAGCTGGGTCGACACGAGATAGCATTGATGTTGATTTTAAGTACCATGATGCGAAGTATACTATTATTGATACCGCAGGAGTCAGACGGAAGGGAAAAATTGAGGCATCAATTGAGAAATATGCTTATCTAAGAACAGAAAAAGCAATTAGACGAAGTGACTTAATTGTTTTGATGCTTGATGGTCAAGATGGTTTTAAGGAACAGGATGAAGTTATTGGTGGACTAGCATCAAGTGCGAATATTCCAACAGTCATCATTGTTAATAAAATTGATTTATTTGAACAAAAAAGCGACCGATTTTATAATCAGAAGACAGCAGAAATAAGAAGTCTCTTTAAGCATCTTTCCTATGCTCCTATCCTTTTTGTTAGTGCGAAAGACAAGAAAAACATCCACCGTCTTTTTGAAAAAATTGAACTAATTAAGGAACAAAAAAGTAAAAAAGTAATGACATCAATCTTAAATGATGTCGTACTTAAAGCGAATGCTTTTCACGAACCCCCACCATATAAAGGGGGGCGTATTGCAATTTCTTATGTTGTCCAAGTAAAAAGTCAAATTCCGACTTTTGTAATTAAGTGTAACAACCCGAAGTACCTTCACTTTTCTTATGCTCGATTTATCGAAAATACAATTAGGAAAGCATTTGGTTTTTCTGATGTGCCAATCACACTTTATTGGCAAGATAAAAACCAAAGACAAAGAGGTGGGAATAATGAGTAAACAAGTTTTAGTAATTGGTTCAGGTGCTTTTGGTTCAGCTCTCACCCAAGTACTTGTCAGTAACCATCATATAGTTGATGTCCTTGGTAAGGATGAATATGAACTCCTTTCATTAAAAGAAACGGGCATGAATGCTAAATTTTTTGGTGAGATGAAGTTAGTTCATCCTATCAGAAACACTTTTACAAATCTTAATTCTTCTCTATCTACATACCATTACGACTATATTTTTATTGTAATTCCAGGGGTTGCGGTTAAAGATGTTGTAGGCCAACTTTTACAATACGATTTAAGTCAAACAGTTATTATTAATGCATGCAAGGGAATTGATGAAGAAACGGATAGTTCGTATCTAATGTATTTGAAAAAACATCTTGATAAAACTCGGGGAGTTGTTTCTGTCATCGGTCCTTCTTTTGCTTACGATACTTTCTTTCTTAAACCAACGGTGATTAATGTTGTAGGTGATGATAAGATTGTTTGTATGGAAGTTAAATCCTTAATGGAAAATGATTGATTTAAATTGATTTATAACGACGAATATAATGTTGCTGGTCTAATTAGTTGTTTTAAGAATGCTCTTGCTATTATCATGGGATATGTTTCTATGAAGTATCATTCTAATAATACTTCATCCGCTATCCTTGTTTATGGAATTAATGAAATTAAAACCGTTCTTTCTATGAAATTGAACCAGGAAATAGATATGCTTAACTACTATAGTCTTGGGGACATTCTACTTACTTGTACAGACTGTAAAAGTCGTAATTTTAGTTTCGGAAAAAGTATTGCTCAATTTGGTGTCGACGAAGCTCTTAAAAACAATAAAGTGACCATCGAAGGCTATAATAACTTAGCTGTTGTCGCATCATGGATATCATCACTCCTTTTAACTGATAAATCACTTTTTTATTATTTCTACCAACTCATTTTTAACGGACAAAAACTACCTGATTTGTTTAGTTATCTTTATCAAAATTAATTATGGCTAAGTTTAATGAACAACTTAATCGGAAGGTTAAAAACTTACCGAAAACATACGGTGTGTATGTTTATCTTGACCAGTTCAACAATGTCCTTTATGTTGGAAAAGCGGTTAATCTTTTTAACCGTGTTTCATCTTACAATAAGGATCATCACGATTTTAAGACAGATCAATTAACGAAGCAAATCGTCGATCTTCAGTATTATGTTGTAAACAACGAAAACGAAGCATTGATTCTGGAAAATAACTTAATTAAAAAATACCAACCAAAGTTTAATATTGTCTTAAAAAGCGATAACCAGTATCCTTATTTTTTACTGAAGAAACCAGTTAAGAATGATGAATATCCGTCGTTAGTCTACACACATCGATACAATCCAAAACTTGGTACTTATTATGGACCAATTGCGAAAAAAGGCATCTATAAGTACGATTTATACAACCTTCTTCTTTCCATCCTCCCTTTTAAGCGTAAAGACTGGTTATCTAATGCGAAAGTCGATGAATCCCTTTTAACCTATAAAGTGTCCATATACAATGAAAATGAAATTTCATCTTATCTCGATTTTAAACGGGTACTTGATGAAATTTTTAAAGGAAATTTCAAGGATATTATTCGTCTGTTAACCTTGAAAGAGAAGAATGCTGCCGCGAAACTTGATTTTGAAAATGCTTTCCTTTTTCAAAAACAAAAAAAAGCTTTAACTGGTTTTTTCACATCTTCTTCAGTGCAACTTGATACTAATAAATCATTCGACATTGTCGTTTTTTTGAACAAAGAAGAAGCTCTTCTCATGATTATTTTTAACTATGTAAAAGGAAAACTGCTTGGCAAACAAGTCTCATTTCAGTTTGATGTTTCATCCATCGACCTTCCTGAATACCAAGTCTCTTTTATCCTTCAATATTATTTGAATAATAAAAAACCTAAGACTCTTTTTCTCTACATCGATGAAGAACATCGCTCCTTCCTTGAGCGACAATTAGGAATCAAAGTCAATATTCCGACTACTTATAAACAAAAAAAGATTATGGAAAACGGAATTAATGAAGCTTCGTTAATTTACATTGAAAAACTAAAAACAATGAAAATTAAGGAAACAATGATGACCAAAGGTTATCAAGAATTGAAGGATATTCTTCACTTTAATGAGTTAAAAAACATCGAAGTGTATGACAATAGTAACCTTAACTTAATCAATAATGTTTGTTGTGTAATCTGCTATACCAACGGAATTTTTACAAGGGAGAACACTAGATTCTATAACCTTCTTAACTATGCCGGTGCTTATGACGGTTCTTTCTTTTATGATGTAGTAAAGAAACGATTTAAGTTCCTTACAAGGAAAGACATTGAAGATACACTTATCATTCTTGACGGCGGGATGCCTCAAATTAGTTGTGTACTAAAGGCTTTTAGTGAACTAGACTTAAAAGCAAGAGTAATTGGTCTTGTCAAAGACGAAAAACATACTACCGACCGATTGATGTTTGATGACGGAAGAGATATTATCCTTGACCGAAAAAGTAATCTTTATAAGTTTCTTTGTGGAATGCAGGAAAAAGTTCATAATCTTGCTCTTGCCAGATTTAATAAGAAGGTAAGTAAGAACCTTAAAACATACCTTGACGGAATACCTGGAATTGGTCGAAAGACTATTGATAAACTACTCAAGGTTTATCCAAGCAAAGAGAGTTTTCTTAATGCTGAGATCAATGAAGTTCTTCAACTAATTAGAAAAAATCAATACTTTTCAATTAAGGAACATTTAAGTAATCAAATATAATATATCAAGGTGAATTTATGAAAAAAACTTTATTAATTTATAGTCGAGTTTGTCCAACTGAAAGCTTGCATACTATCAAAATTTTTGAACACTTAAAGAAGGAACTTGATATTGATACATTAGTCATTGATGGAACAAAAGCATTTGATGTAAAAGAAGAACAAAAGAAAGTTAATAGTTATCATAATTTAATTTTTCTTTTTACGATGAACTGGTACAACATTCCGTGAAATTTATCACGATACTTCATCGAAGTCTTCAGAACTTTTCCTTTTACCCTTGAAGGACAGAATATTTATCGAATTGTAACGACAGGTAATAACATCGCTCATTATACAAAGGATGAAAAGACTGGTCTTGGTACAACTGCACTTGAATATTTAAATAATAATGATGGAATGCTAAAAAAACTTAGAGCAACCATTAAGGACACATACTTCTATCATGATTGTGTTAATTATGATGAACAACGACTTAATGAATTTATTAAAACACTGACGAGCGAATTAAAAAAGATTTAATATGATTAAACTCCTTCCTTTCTATCAAACTTTGATTGATCATCTTGATCAGCATTTACTAAAATACGACGATCAAACGTTTTCCATTAAAAAAGTAAAAAGTGCTTGAAGTAATGATGTTTATCAAATAAGTGGAACTAATGAAACCACTTATTTTTTAAAAATTAAAAGAAAAAAAGAAACATTACTTGAAAAAGCAATATTTACTAAATTTTACCTGGGAAATTACTTTCGATGTGACTCTACTGGTAATACCTTAATGAAGTCACTACCGCAACATTATCAAATTAACAAATGGTATTTAAAATCCTTATTTTTATTCATTAATCAGTTAACAAATTACACTCCAGATGTGGAACAAATTGATTTTAAATACGATGAATACATTAAGGATGAACCGATGTTTCATCCATACTATAGGTCAGCGGAAATAAGTAAGTATCTTTCTTTCTACCATACTTTATACTGCATATTAAGGAATGAAAATAAGTTGGTGTTAAGTCACAACGATCTTTCTGTTTGAAATATTCTCGATGATGAAAAAAAGGGGATTTTTCAGGTGATTGATTTTGAGTATGCTGCTTATAACATTCCGTATTGAGATATCTTCAACTTCCTTCGCGACCTAACTGGTGAAGATTTTCAATTGACATTTAATCTAATAAAAGAAACTTACCATCTTGATTTATCCTTTATGTACCAAATGCTGTTCCTTACTTCTTTTTATGCTTATACCTGAGCTGTTTTCATGTATCTAAAAGAGGGATGGAACGAACTTAAAGAGTATTTGCTTAAACAACAAAAAAACTTTATCCTTTTTTACGATAAAGTTTTTCATTCGAGCAAATTTTAGAAAAGCAATTAGTATCGACAGGAGCAATATTATTGGAAATAAGATAATTTTCAATGCCCATCTCATAACAGACCTCTCTATTTCTTTGACTTATCTTCTAAGCTCTTAACTCCTGTATTGTTCAACTTTTCAATTGACATCAGTTGTGTTCTGGCAAGCTTTCTAAGTTCTATCATTCTTTCTTTTTGATCCATGCCTTTTCCGATAAGAATTGCATTATAGCTTTCCATATTTGCTAGTACCAATAACTCATTCAGACTTACATAGTCTCTCATATTTCCCTTTAAGTCAGGATTTTCTTCATGCCACTGTTTTGCTCTTTTATTAAATAAGGCAACATTGAGCATATCTGCTTCACTTGCGTATTTATAAGATAACTGTTCGTTGGTAAGATTCTTTAAAAGATATTCTTTGATTGCATCTGTATGAATTTTGTAGTTAATCTTAGAAATTTCTCTATTCAGATTCCATCCTAATGATAGTTTAGAATTTTCATCTGACTTAAGTCTTTTGTAATCCTGAATTACATACATCTTAAATTCAGCAGAAATCCATGAAGCAAATTCAAAGGCAATATCTGTATGTGCAAATGCACCACCATATCTTCCACCTTTTGAGATAATTCCGATTGCTCCAGTTTTCTCTACCCATTTCTTAGGGGACAGTGTAAAGGAATTATATCCAGCTTCCGATTTAATTCGGTCGAATTCGACCGAATTGAAATTCATGTTGTTTAAGCTTTCCCATAAACCAAGAAATGCAATTGTATCTTTTTTTCTCATCCAATTTTTAATTACATCACTTGGTTCATCGCTTTTATATCTAGCAATATCTGTTAGACTTATATAGTCGTTTTTAAAGTCTTCAGTATAAATTTGAATAGCAAAACCTTTTGCTTCAATCGTGTCTTTTTTTGCATTAGACATGTGAGTTCCTCCTTTATGCTGATATACTGTTTACAACATTTATTTTCGTAATAACTGCTCTAAACAGCACACCAACTATTCATTTTTTGATTTTAAACTTTGGCAGAAGCTCTAAAACCCTTGTATTTACTTGACTATTTACCTGTGTCATTATTATGACACGAAACCCACAAGTAGGGTCTAATACATTTGAATTTGAAGAAATCTCGGTTATATCGCACATAAAATCTGTCATATGCGTTGGTGTGTATGCTTGATTTTTATCTGCCTTACCTACATATTTATTAAATGTTGTAAAAAATAAATTAAGTAGGTCTTCTCCTGTAGGTGTTTTGTTATTAATGTACGGAACTAAATCGTTCTGTATTTTTTCAACTATTTTGATTAATGATTCAACTTTTAATTCTTTGATTTCTTGTTTGTCTAGGATATTTACTAATAAATCTATTTTAATTTGATAATTGAAATCTAATGTCTAATTTTTCATATTTCCTTTTTTCTTTTATATTTAGAGACCTGTAAATTTTTTTAATAGTTTCACTAAAATCTAAATTATTCTTTTTGTATTCTTGTGGATAACTAAATTCATCATTTTCAATATTAGATACTAAATACTTTCCACCAATTTGATTTACTATTTAACTTCTCTCAATTTTTAAAGTTAATTGATTATTTACAGCATCTTCATTTTGCAATGAATTAAAGAAATCGCCGCTTCATTGGCATTAATTTTTTTTCTATTACATAGGAAACCGCATACAATTTTTTATCGATTAAATGTTGTGATTTTCAATATTTAATAGGGGCAAATAAAATATAATTATCTGTCTTTTGTCTTAAATATCAGTAAAATCCTGAAAAAATAAAGGTATTAGCTATGTCGTTAATTATGAGAAAGTTCATTAAAAGTAAGATTTTTACAAGTTTGATAAAAATTTGGAAAAATTTCTGATTTAAGAATTGAAAAGAAGTGTTCTATTTCTCTATTATCTAGACTATTACCAATCTAGACATATTGACATATTTTTATAATAATTAAAATTCTTGAGTTTCGGAGCAATAACTAAAAAAACGAAATTTGAGTCATTTTATATGCAAATTTTGCTTTTTTCAATTTCTTACATACAATTTTTGATAATTGTGTTTATTTCTTTAAATTTTTCAATGTTTGATATAAATAGATTTATTTCTACAAATTTTTTAGTAGTAGTTTTATTGTTAATATTTTGAGTGCATTCAAAAACACGAATTTAATAATGTTATCAATGATTCATTTGTATATTTATCTATAACTCCATTGTTAATATAAAAATTGTTTACAGCATATATTGTATATTTGAGAACAACAAGAGAAATGAAATTTAATATGAAATAAACAGGAAAAAATCGGATTTTATCCGAATATTTTTTCACACTTTAGAATATTTAGCGGTGGTTTTTTGAAGTAAAAATGATGAGTAGGGAGATAAATTATTTAATTTGTGCTGGTGTGTTTTTGGTAGTGATTGGCATATTAGGTATTGTGAGTTTAGTTAAGGATTATAGGGAGTGTTTTAGTCGTGATAAGGGTGTGAAGCGTGCGACAAGATTGAAGAGTCCGGAGTGAAAAATTGTTTTATCTAGTGTGGTTTTAAGTCTTTTTGGAGTTTGAGTAATTATAAGTTTTTGATTAGTTAATTAGGAGTAAATATGAATAGAGTATTACTTAGCTGTCGCGTTTTGAGCGAAAAAATAAGGGAATTTAGAAATGATAAAAGTTTATGTGTGTAGTTTAATATAGCTGCTATTTGTGATAGTAAAAAGGGGGATAGAATTTATTGATATTAGTATATTCAATAAATTGCTGACAACTTTTTGAAATATTGTAAGAATGAGATCTGATTGAGGTTGAATCCAAAATTAAAAATGCTGATTATTCATTCTTTTAAACAATGAAACAATATTCAAATTAAATTCTTATCTTATAAATATTTTGAAAAAGGAAGCGATTTTATATAGTTTTCCATAAAATCTCAGTCAGGAACGTTATTTTTTGTCGGTAGTAAAATTTTTGTATTTCTTATATTTTTTTGATTTCATTTTCTACCGTATCCATATCTAAACTGTTCTAATTTTAAAATCGAAACTACATAAAGATAGTGATATTTATTAAGATGTTTATTCTTAAACCTTATTATTTCAACATGGTCACTGGCCAAAAAAGGAACTTCTTGATAAAACACAGCTCCAATAGTCGCTGAGTCTATGGTTATACAATTCCCAGGTTCGGTATAGTAATTTACTTTACATTCAACACCATTATTGCTATTTTTTGTTGTAATGTAATTATAAATTCCACCCTTATCAAAATTTTCTTTGTTTGTTGTTTTGCTTCCATATACATCAAAATATTCATTAACTTGAAACAATGCCATTTCAGACATTGACCATGAAAGTTTTAACCTTAACAAGGATTGAGAAATTTCATAACTCTCTTTCTCTCTCTCTCTCTCTCAATTCTCTTATGTATTTGTCCATATAATCTCAATCAGGAATTATATTACCTTCACGAATCAACGCTGGTAACTTTATTTTAGTTTTCTTAATAAAATCTTGATTAAATGGACGATTGTATGAATACCTAAATTTTTCTAGTCTTAACACTGAAACAATAAATAAAGCTATGTTTTCATTTAAATGAATATTGTAAAGTTTTGTTATATTATTACCAGTTATAAAATCAATTGGTTGATAAAAAATTTGTGCTCCCTCACCACCAATTGTTATACAATTACCTTTTTCCAATGGAAATTCACCGTCATCGCTTATAAAAAAGTTTGTTCCATTATCATTTTCAGTTCTAGTTATATAAGGAATGGTATAGCCAATGAAGTCTTTAGCGTCTTCAATAGTAACATTTTTACTTCTTTCAATTGTAAAAAGTTCTTTTAATTCAAAAAAACGCCAATTATTATTTATTTCTATCATTCAATTCTCCATATTTAACTTTAAATGCAATATACTCTCTAATAGTTCTAACAAAATTATCCTCATTCAATATTGAATAATCAGTATCCATATAACCTTCGGGTAACCATTCATCAGCACTGTCTACATGTTTCATAATGCTTAAACCAGGTATCTCTTGTTTTTTTCAAATGCTTCGAATCATTTCTTTTTAGTCGTGTCTCAATCTGTTTTTTCAACCCTACCTTTGTTTTTTCTTTTGATGAACCCATCATCTTTGAAATAGCCAAAAAATGTTTTTTGATTATCAGAATGTGGTTTACCAGTTTCAAAAAGCATAATACAAGAATTAATGCTGGCACCAGGATAAAATAGTTCATCAGGTAATGAAAAAACAGCAAGCAAACTATTATTTTCAAGCATCAGTCTTTTATATTTTGCTATATTCTTATCGTTACCTATTGCACATTGAAGAGGTAAAATAGTTGCCAACTTTGCGCCTTTTCTCAAACTTTTTGATATTTCATACACAAAATATAAACCTTTTGTAGCATCAACTTTTGTTGTATCTTTAACCGGACAATCATTAGGCATATTTTGACCATTAAATGGTGGATTCATTAAAACTATATCAATATTTTTTTGTTTAATTCATTCAAGTTTATCAAAACATGAAGCTTTTATAATATTTGTTTTACCATCTTCATGAATCAACATATTAGTTGTAGCTAATCCAAAAGCCTTGTCCTCTCGTTCAATCCCAAATAATTGATTTGCTTTTATGTTTTTGATTCTTTTTTCATCATTTTTGGCTAACTTTATCATTTTCGACATTGCTTGAACCAAAAAAGAACCTGAACCACAAGTAGGGTCTAATACATTTGAATTTCAAGAAATCTCGGTTATATCGCACATAAAATCTGTTATATGCGTAGGTGTGTATGCTTGATTTTTATCTGCCTTACCTACATATTTATTAAATGTTGTAAAAAATAAATTAAGTAGGTCTTCTCCTGTAGGTGTTTTGTTATTAATATACGGAACTAAATCGTTCTGTATTTTTTCAACTATTTTGATTAATGATTCAACTTTTAATTCTTTGATTTCTTGTTTGTCTAGGATATTTACTAATAAATCTATTTTAATTTGATAATTATCGTCATTAGATGATTTAATTTTTTCTCTTAATTTTTCTTTTATACGATCTAAAATAGTTATTGTTCCTACTTCTGCATCCACAACTAAATTATTGTTTAAAGCTACCAAAATACTTCCAACAAATTGTGATCGTAAAGACTCTCTTATTCCTACACTATGTAGCAGGTTATTCAATTCATTTGTAGTTTCAATTACTTTATTTTTATCATTGGTTTTATTATTAAATAAATTTTCATAATATTCCATAGAATTTATAGTTGTTTCATCACTATTAAGTACCCCATTTATATAAACTCTAATAGCTTTAGTGTTCATATTCACTAATATAGAAACAATATTTCTATAATTATTTGTCAATTCTTTTTCTAAAAAATAATATGTCATTAGTTGGTCTCTCTCGGACTTGCTAAATTCATATTTATCATTTTTTTTAGTTTCAATTTGTATTATTGTATTTTCTTTTTGAAATCTAATGTCTAATTTTTCATATTTCCTTTTTTCATTTATTTTTAGAGACTTGTAAATTCCTTCAATAGTTTGACTAAAATTTAAATTATTCTTTTTGTATTCTTTTGGATAACTAAATTCATCATTTTCAATATTACTTTCTAAATACTTTCCACCAATTTGATTTACTATTTCACTTCTTGTATTCATTTTAATCACCCGATTCCTTTGAATAATATTTCTTATTATCTTGCAGTATAGTTATTAAATGCTTCTTTATTTTCACTTTTATATATAGAATTAAGTTTTATAAAAGTATTCATATTTTCCTTCAATCAATTTACAATCAATTTTTAATTATATTAGAAAAATATATAAGAAAAACCGTCGATTAATATAGTAAATATGTGCTGACTGTATAAGTAATTTTTAACAGTAGTGGATAATTTTAAAATTTTAAGGTTTTTATTAATTTTAATTTTTTAAAATTTCATTAATTTACTAATAACTAAATATTAAATTAAACTTAAAGGAAATGAAGACAAAGCATTTATATATTCCAAACAACTTAAAAAAATTAGTTTATTAATGTTGTTTACATATAACTTAAAAATTAAATTAAAATACAGTACTAATCTAGTTTTAGCTATTTATCAAATAATAAAAATATATGAATATTTTGATTTTATAAAGAACAATGTATTACTTCAATGCGCATTAAGTCATAAAACAATTAAAAGCATATAAATAATGCGTAGTTTCGATGCATGACTATTTAAAATTTTGAAAATTTTTATAAATAATTTGAAAACTCTAACAAGGATAAAAAAATTGCAAGAGATTAACCCTTAATTAATAACACTCTTTTGTTCAAATTTCACCTTATCTTTATTTGAGAAAAAGAAATTAGTTTCATTTTTATCAACAAGTCTTTTAATGTTTGTTCGATGTTGCACTACAAGGATAATCAAAGTAAAAATAAGGAAGGTAAAAACAATTGCGATATGCTTATAACTACTATTTAAATCAAGGAAGTAATCTGGTAGATGTTCATGATAGAATGGAACATAGAAAAATCCAGGAATAAGAAGTAAAAAAACAGCGATTAAACTAGTTATCATGCTACCAAGCGATATGTGTCTAGTAAACTTAACAATGATGTACATAATCAAGACTGAAACAAGAAGGATGATCGGACAAGAGACAAGGAGAATACCAGTCATACAACTAACTCCTTTTCCGCCGTTAAAATTGAAATAAATCGGGAAGCAGTGACCAAGGATAATGAAAATCGCACTAAAAAAAGTTAATGGACTTAGTTTAATTCCACTTTTTAAATCAATCGGTTCATGTAGAGCATACTTATAAACTAAATAAGTAATCGATAAAGCAATGATTGCTTTAATCACATCAAGGAACATTACAACTATCCCGAGTTTCATTCCATGAACTCGTGACATATTAGTCGCACCAGCATTTTTGCTATGGAAGTTACGGATATCTTCTTTTTTCATAATCAAAGCAACGATGATTGAAAAGTTTAAGGCCCCGATTAAATAAGAGTAAATGGGAGCAAAAACAAAAAAAAGAAGGTAGCTATAAAGAATTTCCGTAACCATAAAATATTTATTTAAAATTTCCAATTATTTATAATATTATAATAAGCATAATATAAAATTATGTATATGTGTATGGGAATTTAGAATGTTCAATAATAAACAGTATGTTGACAAGAATTTTCAGCGACAAAAAGAACTGTTTTTCATCAATAATATGCATCTTATTGCGCCTAAATTATTGAATCAGTTCATCCTTTCTAGTGTTTTTCTTGTAGTTACCATTATTTGTTTATCCATTTTTCTTGATCCATCGTCTACTTTTGAACGCAAAGATATTCTTTATACTGTTAAAACATATTCCTATCATATAAAGCAGACGGCAGGCGGAATTGGTCTTTATGCTGTAATTTGATACACGGCCGTTAACATCTTTGTTTTTTTTAATATTTCAACAAGAATCAAAACCAGTAAACGACTTTTCTTCATTCTATTAACCGGCCTTATCCTTAATTT
Source organism: Ureaplasma canigenitalium ATCC 51252 (assembly GCF_000712165.1). Lineage (GTDB taxonomy): Bacteria > Bacillota_I > Bacilli_A > Mycoplasmatales > Mycoplasmoidaceae > Ureaplasma > Ureaplasma canigenitalium. The sequence continues at coordinate 174,872 of NZ_KL544010.1, forward strand.
TTATGCTCATCATTACATAAGAAAGAACATCGTTAGTAAGAGGGATTATTTAACGATTACTTTTTATTGAATTCTTTCTGATCGGAACTTAATTGAATTCAATATTCGTGATAAAAAAAGCATTTTTGCTCTAATTTGTCTTTTTATTTTTATCCCCTTTATGGTTTTCTCTTCAATTGAGAATCGACCTGTCGATACGAATATTATTATTCCAAATAAAAACACGATTACTGAAATCGTTTATGCAAGAGAAATTTGATTTAGCAACCTTCATTACTTTACAACCGAAGGAAACTGGATGTGTATCTTAACACTTTTCTTCGTGTTCCTTAATCACCGAGCACGGTTTCTTAAACACAATGTTGTTATTCTCTCTGTTTTAAGCTATATTATGATTGTTGGTCTAGTTTGACTCTGCATCTTATATCCAGTATTTTCAAGTAATGAAACTTGAATTTGGTTTAATTCAATGACCGGGTTCTACGACCATGTTGTCACACCATTGACTTTTCTCGCTTTCAGTATTTTTATTTTTGTCACTAACCCCCATCTAAAGAAAATTGGCTACGCTAATTCCCTAAAAGTATTTATCTTCTATTTGTGTATTTACAACTGTTATGTCACCTTCCTACCGGTTGTCGCTAATGTTTCGGTTTATGGAATGTTTACCAATATTTGGCCGATGGTTAATGGTAATGCATGGTTTACCTTTGTGCAAATTGGTGCTTTTGGCCTAATGATTTTCATTCATTATCTTTTTTATTTAATTGCTAACAGTATTATTAAGCGAAATATCAAGAAATTTTCGTTAAATATTACTGCAGCTCAAACAATTTAAAAAGGAACAACACTCAGTGTTGTTTTTATTTTGCTATAATTAAAAATTGTAAGTTCTTAATTTGATTTAAAGGATTTCTATGAATAGAAACAAAAAAAGAGTCTTCGTTTTTTCAATCTTAGGTGTGTCAGTGATATCTGCTGTCGCAATTAGTGCTTCGGCATGTCGACAAATTGATCCATCAACAGCGAAAATCATCAAGGTTTCTACCCTGGCTACCAGTCCGTACAGGGTAACAGTGACCCTTCAGTTTGATGTCAAAATTCCAATTGGAACAAAAATGGTTCTTACCCTAAACAATAATGTTAGTGTTGAATCAGTGGTCATCGACGACTCTTATGCAATGCCTTTTATTTTTCAAGAATTAACACCAAATACAACTTACCAAATTACATCATTGAGTGTTAACAACAAACAAGTAAGTCTCCCTCAAGGAGATGTCAACACTTCTTTTTTAACAATGAAAAAAGAAGAAAAAATTGATAAGACAGATGAAGAAGATATTGATAGTTTATAGGTATAGAGTCAATGTCGTATTCAATATTAAATTTCAATAGTTTCAATATATATATATATATATATATGAGCAAATAAACCTTCCAATCCTTCCAAGTCATTAATTCCTAACCACAATATTGTGGTATTTTTCCTATCCCTATGAAAAAGATCAACATATTAGAGACTTTTTCTGGGATTGGAGCACAAAAGAAAGCAATCGATATCCTCGAAAAGGATAATGCGGATAAACTTTTTAACATCGTAGCAACTGTCGAATGAGATGCCCGTGCGAACATTTCATATGCAGCGATTCATCATAATTTACTTGGAAAATATCGTGAAATCATTAAAGAATGTAGTTTAAGTGATGAGCGAAACCTTAATCAATTCCTCTCGCAATATACATTCTCCTTGAACTCGAAAAATTATTCAAAACTGCAAGGTAAGTCAATTTACTTTAAGGAACTACTTGCCGCTTCCTTAATCCTTTCTAATAACAAGGTTGATATTAATCAAGTGAACGGTTCTTTAATTGATCAACTTAAAGTTAACCTAGTTACCTACTCCTTCCCGTGTCAAGGACTTTCCATTGCTAATATGGGACGTGCTCAAGGTATTGAAAATACTGATTCAACATCTTCCCTTATTTGACAAATCGAACGTATTTTAAATGAATGTCAAAACAAACCGAAATACTTGTTAATGGAAAATGTCCCAAACCTTCTTTCAGCTAAATTCATTAATCAATATGAAAAGTGAAAAGAAGTCTTGAACCAACTTGGTTATGATACATATACCACCATTATTAACGGAATCGATGCTGGTTCTATCCAGAAGAGAAGGAGAGTGTTTGCTCTTTCTATCAGGAAAGGAACTAAATTACCGTTTTGTGATGATGTAACATTCGATCAATATTTAAGAGCAATTTACGAGCCAAATAAACTTGATGAAAAAGGACGAAGAATTGCTTTTAACGATATTTTTCATTTTAAAAAAACGTCATACAACGACCAGTTTATCATTAATAAAACACCATCGCGACAAAGGATGGTGGTTGAGTCAAAAAACATTACCGAATCAACTAATTACATTGTTAGCACCTTAACAACAAAACAAGATCGAATACCAAATAGTGGAATTATTAATTATCAAAATAATTTCATCGATAAACTCAACTACCGTTTTATTTCCCCGCGTGAAGCATTTCAGTTAATGGGGTTTACCAGACTCGATTTCGAACCATTAAACAAATTAATTAAGAGGAAAATCCTAACCCTTGAGTCGGTCTATCGTCAAGCTGGAAATTCGATTGTAGTTGAAAGTATTATTAATATCTTTCGGTTAATCAAAAAAATAGAAAGAAAAAAATAAGAGGAATTAATATGATAAAAAATAACACGCTTGAGTATTGAAAAATTGCAACTGATGTTAATATGTACCTCAAAGAAACAATTTGTCTTTGAGTAAAATCAGGAATTTTTAAATCGCTATTAAACGATGAAATCGTTTTTCAACGAAATAATAAGAAAGAAAAAGCTTACTTTAGAAACAATGAAAAGAAAATTTATTTCTATTGTAATGACAAGAAAGACCGAGATAAAGTAGGCCAGAGCGATGTTACCTATCGTCAAATTATCCAAACTCTAAAGTATCTTGAAGTCATTGAATTCATTAAAGAAGATGGTGATGATGAAATTTATCTCATTAATGATGATTTTAAAAAAGTAGCTAGGCTATCTAGTGATAAAGCAAAAATAAAAAATATAGATGAAATAATTTGCAAAAAATTAATAAAGAACCTTGAAAAGCACATTTTTCCCCTGGTCTTTAAAAAAGATTGCACTGATGATGAGTTGGATGAAGAACAACCAAACATTAATTCTGACAAAAGCCAATATAATTTCCTTTATTCTATCCTACTTATTTATGACCGCGAATTTCTTAATAGTGAAATTGCAGAGAAACTTCTTAAAATAAAGATTGATGATAAGGATACATACAATAATTTTGTTGAAAAACTTAATGAGTATCATTATGAACTAAAAAACCAAATTAAAAAATTAATTAAAAAAACTTTGGGCAAATATGACGATTGATACTTTACAGCAAAACTCACGGAGATTGAAGCAAAACTAGATAATCCAGTTGAATCCAAAAGTGATTTCCAATTGGATATCGAAGACTACTCTGAACGTAAAGGAGTTTTAAATCCAAAACGATGTACTGTCGCTGAATACCTTGGATGAAAGAAAGAAATTACCATTCCCATTTTTCAACGAAACTATATTTGACCAAGTATTAACGCATCTAACCTAGTAGCATCAATGATTGAAAAACACATGAAAAATAAAAGTGATAATCAAAAAGATTGTTATTATTTAAATAATATTTCACTTTCTGTTGACAATAACGGGTTTAAAATACTTGATGGTCAACAACGAACTACAACTTTATTTTTAATTGTAATCGCGTTTTACCGCTACCTTTATCATTTAATGAATAGTGCGGAAGGAATGAAGGATAAAGGTTTATCTATCCTTAATCATTTAAACAACAAAATTCCTCTTAAATTAATTCTAGAAAAAGGTCAATCTTTTAGTGAAAATAATGATGACTATAATCATTTTCTTACAATCTATAAAGAAAATAATCGTTCATTTAATGATCGAGATAAAAAAATTCTTTTCCTTAAATCTCAATTTCATTCCAACTATGAAACAATTTGCAAGGAGTTGCAGGAAAGAATTTCAACAATCAATGATCTTGAGTCGTTTATTGATTACTTTCTTAATGATTCTGACATAATCATCGCTCCTTGTTCTGTAAGTAATGAGTCTGATGCAACTGATATTTACATTCGAATGAACCAGTGTGCACAACCATTAAGTGCTATTGATTTATTAAAAAGTCGAATCGACCAGATTAATCAAGAGAATAAGATTAGTAGTCAAGAAAGAACGAATCAGCTTATTGTTTACAATAAGATTTTTAATCGTTACTTCACAAAGAAATCAAGTAAAAATGAAATTGATATCGATTTACTTAATAAATTTATTGAAACATTCCTTGTTTATGATGAAGAGAAAAATATAAGAGCGAAAATTTCAACTGGATCAACATATCAAGGGTTAAATATTTTAATTGAGCAATTTAGTAGGAAAGATAAAAACCGTATTATGCACCAATTATACGAGAAGACAATCATTTTTGACTTCTTACTAAATGGTAATTTTAAACTTTTTAAAAAGTTAAATGATCAAGTTGAAAAAACAAAAACGATGGGACAAATATTCGCAGATTATAGAGGTTTATTTGATCAATACGAAAATAAGGAAGTTGCAAAAATACAACTTATTTGTCACCAGATTGTCGACATCACTAATTGGGGTAAGAAGCATGTCTACCTTGTCATCATTAACCGATTAATGGAACTACTTGATATTTGAAACGGTGAATTCTCTCACCTAGAATTATTTAGTCGATACTTATTAATACTTGAACAATTCCAAAATAAATGAAATTACCTTTATTTTGAAGGACAGTCATTGACACAAAAATTATTAAAACTAGCAAATGAGATGCCGAACGAAGGCAACCCTAAACAAAATTACTTAAAACTAAAAGAATACTTACCTGAATTCAAGACAAAGTTAAACAGCATTTTAGAATGTAAAGATGATGATGAAACCAAATCGAAATTTAAAGAAGAACTTAATAGACTTTATGGTGCAATGAACAATGATGAAAATCCGAATAGAACCTCTAATCTAAATAAGAAAATGATTCTTTCGCGAGTTTGTGTTTACCTTCATAATAACAATAAATTTTGCTATACGAAATTAACTAGTGAACGAAATAATGAGTTTCTCGACTACAAAGACTATGATCTCGAACATATCCTGCCGATTAAGAAGGATACCAAACAAGATTTTCTAGGTCACATTGATGATAAGGACTACTATAAATATGTTAACCAAATTGGTAACTGTGGTTTACTTGAACCAACAACAAATAAGTCTGTTCGGAATAATCTTCATCAAAAGATTGTTAAAGCGGTTGAAGATGTTTCAATTAACAACTTCTCGATTAAAGGGAAGGAAGGTAGTTTAGAGAAAACTTACCCTTGCATTAAAACTAGTGAATATAAAAATGAACATTACCAGTTTATACAAAACGATTGAGAAGAGTGAAAACAAAATATCGAAAAACGTACTGAACAGATTCTAGATATATTTACTGAAATTATGTTTAGTGACATCGATGATGACAACAATTAAAGAAGGATTCTACCTTTTAAGAAATAGCGATGGTATTCCTAGGAATACCACAGAAATAGCTATGGCGATTAAGACATATTCACCAATTGTGGTTGTAGTCGATATTAGAAGAGAATTCCTGGAAAGCTTTTTTTGTCACTTTTAACTTTCTGTAAAATTGGTTAAAATTTTCCCGATTAATCTGATGTCAACGGCTATAAATCAAGGAATTATCCCATTAGTCCAATTATCAGTATCGTTCTTTGAAGGAGTATAACTCCCATAAATATCAAATAGCTTATGGAGAGACTTAAAATTAATTTTATTATTAGTCTCTTCTACATTTTTCTCTTCCAGTAAATACTTTAAAATCCGGTCTAAAAGATCAGTATTATTATCAAAACCAAGGATTTTGTTTAAGTAGTAACTATGCTCTTTATCATGTAGTTCAAGTTCCGTAAATTTATCCAAAATTTCTACTATTTTATTTCGAATGGAAAGGGAGCTTGAATGTTTACGACTACATTATTCATTAATTTAAAATTGCTATTTGATTTATTAACAAATTTAGGAAAATTAATTTTTGCAATATAAGACAAATACTCCACATTTAAGTTTGAATTGTCCTTATTCTTTAGTATCCCGTAAACATTTGTAGCTAAAAACTTGTCATTCCTAAAGAACACAGTTCCAGCATAACCATCGGTCGTTCAAGTAACATATTCACCATCAAAGTCATAAGTGATAATCACCAAAAACTCCATCATTTAATGCTTGTGATGGAAAGACAGACTAAACCCCTTTTAACTGCTAGTTATAGTAATGATATTAGATTTTATTTTTCACCAATATATTTACTTTCACCTAATTTAAGATTTCCGTTTTCATCGAAATAAAAGTGTTGTGAGAAGAGTTCTGGAGTTAAGATGTTTTCCTTGTTTGGAAGAGTTAGAATAATGTGGATTGCGATGATGATGTCTAATTTGCTAAAGTCTACAAAATTCTTAAAATTTTGGATGTTAGCACTAACCTCTTTGGAGATTTGATCAAAGTACTTATCAGCTTCTTTTCTTGTTTTTTCGATTTGCTTAGTATATTGTTTATCAATAATTACTTTTCCATCTTTATCTACATTAAATTGATAAACTTCTAAGTTGGGAGCATTATTAACCTTGCTTTGAACTACCCCATTAATGATTTGTTGGAAAAGTGGACTTCCCATTACGGTTGGTTTAGCAAAAAACTTACCTTCTACCTTAGTTTTTTCTAATTCTTCAGGTTTAATTTGTTCTTTTAAATTTAAATCAATCTTTAAAGTTCCAACTTTATCTTCATTGTCTTTATCATCCTTAATGACTTCAACAATTTTATTATCATTAGGAAGTTCCTTTGCGATTTCGACTTGCGGAACTTTTTCTGAGATACCAAGTTGTTTAAGAGCAATTGCTGAGAAAACACTATTAATAATTTGCTCTGGTTCATTTAATGAACAACTCGCGACAATAGCAATAGTCGGGATTACTAATCAAGGAGATAGTAGTCCTATTAATAATTTTCATCTCTTCTTCATACTTCAACCTAATCTTAAAGTAAATGTTATTTAAGTATAGCAAAATGAGTACTACGCGGATATTTTTTCTTAGAGAAAATGAAAAAAAAAAAAAAAAATACCAAGGTTGTCCCCTGGTATTTCATAATCAATTACATCAATCGGTTGTATCATTCAACAACGTAAGCTTCGTTAATGTCCTTGCTTAATTCGTCACGTTCTGGTAAACGGGTAAACTTCGCAATTTTCTTTGTTTTATCAACAACTTCAATAAAGTCAGCAGGTTTGTTATTAGTATTCTTCACTAATGTTGAAAGAAGGATCGGTTCTTTTAGTGAAATCGTTGAACCAACTTCAACAAGAGCACTTGGAATGTTTGATTTCTTACCATTAACAAGGACATGGTTGTGGTTTACAAGTTGACGGGCAGCTCGTCTTGTTGGAGCAAATCCAGCACGGAATACTAATGAGTCAACACGTGATTCAAGAACTTGTAGTAAGTTAAGAGTAAGAACTCCACTACGTGACATCGCAACACGGTATAAACGACGGAATTGACGGTCGTTTAATCCATATAGGTACATTAATTTTTGTTTTTCTAGTAATTGTTGACCATAGTTTGACAACTTAACACGTTTATTCCCGTGTTGTCCAGGACCATAAGTTCTTTTCTTTCCTGTATTAAATTCTTTCCCGTTTTCAAGTAAACTAAAACCAAGATGACGAGATTTTTTAAAAACACTTCCTAAATATCTAGACATAATTTCCTTTCAAAATAATCAAAAAAATAGTTAAAACACCACATTGATTTTCAGTTAAAAAACACGGATTCCGTGTTTCAAAGACAGCATTGCTTTGCTTACTCTTTCATCCTCAAGGAATAAAAATACTACTTGATTTAGGGTTTACCTATTTTTATTGCTGTTAAAAATTAGATTTATTAACTTAAAGATTATACTTTAAAAAACCTTATAATTAATAGAAATTACATAATCCGTCTTTTTTCTATGAATTGGTACTTTACACTCGTCTTTATTCCCATTTTAATTGCTTTTTTTGGTTACCTTACGATTTATTTTAAAATGCGAAAAGCAATTAAACTTTTCCATTTTTACCGTCAAAATTACATTATTTATTATGGAAGAGTGAATAGTGTTTTTAATATGCACTATAAGGATAATAAAAGTTATTTCTTTACCTTAAATCATGTCTGTGGTAAAGAAATAAACAAGGTTCTTGGTGTAGTAAAAATCAATCTTGATGAGATGCATACATTATTAAAGAATATGCGCAGTCTTGCGAATTCCTATGCTGTCATTGCTTTCAAGAAGATTTTGAAAGAAACGATGAAACTTGACCAAATATTACGTGATCAAACTAAAATTCTTGATGAACTACTTTACCAATTTTGAAACGACTTCTATCGACTTGACCAAATTGAATATCGTCTTATTGCATTTAATAATGAAATCAACAACCTAAATAATAAGGTTAAAACTAAGTTTAATTACGAGTGTAAACGATGAATGACAAATGAACTTTGAATCATCGATCTTTTTGAGACAATGATGAAGGCAAAGATTAAAATGAACGGTAGTTTATATAGTGAACAAGTTTACCAAATTGCCCACCGAATTAGTAATAAGTGTTGAATCATTAATAACTTTAGTAATGTATTTAACCAAGTATTTAAGATTACAAACGCGAACAAAGAAAACATCAAGAACATTAACCAACAAACTTTCTTAACAGAAGAAGAGAAGAATGAAATTGTGAAATTCAATATTTCTTTTGAAAAGTATTTAAACGACACCTTAAACAACCTACTACAGATGACTAAATTCAAAACTATTAACAGCGACCTGTCGATGTTTATGAATCAATCGATCAGTTACTATAACATCTCAAGTAGTAACTACAAAGGGGCGTTACTTTACGAAAAATATCTTTATAAGTTTAAGGACGACTTTGAAGCTTTTCCATACCGGTTAGGGGAAATTAGATCAATCATTGTGAAGATTGACGAGGAGTTAAAATACTACTCATTTAATGACCTAAATGATATGATTCTTGGAGTCATTAAAAATGCTGATTTACTTGAAAAAAAGTTCATTAGTAAAGACTTGATTGGAAAAAATATGGACTTCATTAACCAATCCAAAATTTTTTATGAGCAATTTCTTAATTTCCTAAATGAAATTCACTCATTTATCGCAATATTAAAAAAATACAACAGTGATTATGGAAATCTTGTGCATGAGATTGTCGAACTCTTAAACTTAAAAAATCACCTCTTTAACTATCTTGAATCAATCAATCCAGGTCAAAATCGTGATTTACTTAACTCGAATTGACTCGAGGATGATAAAAAAGAAATCGATGAATATTTTCTCCGTTCAAAAAGTTTTGATTCAGAATTTGATGTTTCTTATATTACCGATTCAAAACACCATCTCCGATATGTAAAAACAATTCGTGAACGTTTAAGTTACATTATTAATTACCTTTTTAATAAAGATAGTCGGGTAAAAAGACTGTATAAGGAATTAATGAAGTTACTTGATTTTTATCAAGCCTCAAACGAAGAATATATGTTATATGAAATTAATTCATTTACAAATAGGGATGAAGTTTTAAGTAAGATGAAACAATTAATCAATTTTATTATCACAAAGCAAAATATGTACCTTAACAGTAAGAATACAACTAGCGGGCAATAGTGTGAAAAAGAAGGAAAAACTCCTTCTTTTTTAAAACCATTTCTCTTTTTCTTGCTCATAGAATTTCAAAATTCTATTAATATGCATCTGATACAATTCGTTAATTAAATCGGTGTTGGAAAAACCCCTTACCGATGTATTACTTTCTGATAACTTTGTAAAGTCAACCTGATTGATCAAATCAAGCAAATACTGGTTCTCTGTTTTAATAAACAGGTACTGACGGTTCGGAACTAAATCGTTGGGATTCCTGATTTTTTTTGAATAATCATAGTATCCTTGACGTACAACTGCGAAATTTCAACGGTACTTATCCTTATCAAAAAACTTCATTGTTTCCTTCGTGTTATTATGGGTATAAAGGGTAAGTCCGGGAAGGGTTTGAAAGTTATTGTTTCTTAAGCGATGATCGGTTAACCAGGTTTTAATATTCTTATTGGTTCAAATTTGAAAAACACATTTTACATTATATTCACGATCATTAACAATAAATGAATTAAAAGGTAACGATTCACTATAAATTAACTTAGCATCATGCTTAATTTGCTTCTGGGTTAAATACCGATTAAAGGTATTTGGCAAAATCATACAAACGATGTCAGCTAGCATAAGTGACTTATTTAAAAATTGAACCGCAAGGTGACATCTCTTACCAAATGGGGGATTAGTAATGACGATGTTCTTATTCTTATTAAAAAGAGAAAGATCAACACTAAGAAAATCAGCTTTTTTAATGAGTTTTTGACCTTTTGGTTCAAGATCAAAAGCAACACATTGTCGAGTAATATCAATTCCTCTTTTTTCAAAAGCACGAATGAAATTGCCTGTTCCGGCCGCTGGTTCAAAAATGGTAAATTGTTCTAGTTGAAACATTTCATCAATTTTTTTAACAAGATAATCAGCGATTCTAGGATTGGTGTAAAATTGATCTAAATTATTCTTCTTCATGCATCGCTAAATCCCTGAGAAATTGAAAGACATTCTCCCTCCATTCCATTTTTTCGGCGAAATCAAAAATACTTAATTTTTCATCATTACCAAATACGAATTCATTCTTACAGATAAAATCAGTTCTAATTTTAGGATATAAACCAAATGGGTTATAAGAAGACGGATCATTCTTCAATTCTTCATTTAAATTAGCTACTGCTAAATCTTCATTAAAGAAATCAAAATAACTATTTAAAAATTTTCTTGTTCCCCTTCCTATATAATCGCTACCTAGAAAAATAATGGGGTTGTGTTTTTCTGTGTTAGCATAAAGATAAATTGTGTTTTCTTTTGGGATATTACTGTTTCCCTTAGGTAAGGTAGCACTTTTTCTTTTTGTTGAAAACTTAATTTCGATAGGAAATATAAATTGACTAGTAAAAATTAAAAGATCTGGAAAATTTTGTTTACCATAAGGTTCGTATACATATCAGTTTAAATCACCGATATAATGACCAAAAGGATTTCGTATAACCTGGATGTTGTTTTTATCAAGCACCTGGTTATTCATTTTATTTATTAGTGATTCAAACACACTTTGGTCAATTTTTAATAAATTATTTAGGTAATCAATAGATTCTTCTTTTTTAAGACTCACCTTAGTAAAGGAGCCACCATCTAATTTTTTTAGAATAAAATGCTCAAACTCATCACCTGTATTACCGTTTTGTTTAGAATCTACAACCTTTTCTAGGAAATCAATAAAATTAGCCATACTTTTATCGCTAGACATACGAGCACCAACCAATAAACAATTTAATTAATGTATCATAGTTATATAAATAAACTTGTTTATTTATTAACAAGATAATTTATATTTTAATATCCTTAAACCTAAACAATGAGAAAAGCAACTGCAATCAAAAAAACAGTTCTTATGATTATCTAAGAATTTAAGTTTTACCCTAATTAATGAATAAATAAAATAATCCTTTGTCATCCAGGATAAAAAACTCAAGCTTTCTAATAGTTATAATATACTAAGGAACCATTATTAGAATACTAATTTATATTAAAATAACTGAATTTGATAATTAAAAAAATCTTACTTTCCTTCCTGAAAGGAATTTGTAAGATTTCATAATGCTAATTTTCTTTAAAACTAAGATCCTTCTTAATTAAGTGAAATTGCTCCCTTAGAATATCGTTAATTGATTTAAGAACAAGGTGACGATCATCGTGCATCTTTAGATATAAGTCTAATTTACCATCAAGAATGATACTACCTTCTTCATCAATTCATCCACTATTTATTGCTTCATTAAATAGTTGCTCGACATAAAAAGGAAAAACATAGTCAAGTAAAGTTCAGATTAGGATACTTAATAGGATAATACCGGAAACAAAACCGATGGAACTATAAATAAGTTTATGCTTTTTAATTTTTCGTTCAAGACCATATTTCGTTAACAGAGCAACTCCGACAAAGACATAAATAGCAAGAATACTACCAAGAACATATCCGGTTACCTTAGCACCGACAGCATAACATCGAAGAGCGGTAAGAAAAAATCCTACATCCATATATTCTCCTTCGACAATGGTATAGTGAAACAGGGATGAATCAATTGTGGTGGTAATCATTGATATTATTTCCTTTTATTATTAATAATCATTTATAAACTATTTCATAATGAGTATATTCGTCATTATTAGAGTTTTAAAGTGTTGGAGTTGTTAGACAAGATGTGATTAATCATCTCTAAGCTATTTTTTTCACATAAATAGATATGTCTACTAAGATAAATCCTTAATCAAAATTTAGTTTATATTTTATCGAAGATTAGCGAAGATGTTTAAGATTTTTTTACCATCTAAATATTTTCTAGTTTATTCCTTTTTTTCTTTATCCTATGGAAATAAAGTAGTTTAAATAAGAAATAAAGATTATTAATTAAGATGGTAGATTAAAGACGGAATTTTGCTATGAATAAACTATAAAAGGACTAAATAGTAAGAAAAAAGCTCACCACTAGTAAGCTTTTTCTTAATTTAGTAAATTAACAATTTACTTAGTTGTTGGGGGAGTTTGTTGTGCTGGAGCTGGCTTAGCTGGAGCTGGTGATGAACCTGATGGAGTAGGTTGAGCAGAACTTTGCGACATACCAGAAGCGGTGTTATTACTGCTATTTGATGAAGCACCGGCGCTTGAAGAAGAACTTGTACTTGGAGCACTTGGAGTTGTTGGAACAGTAGGTGTTGGAGCTGGAGCTGGTTCTTTATCTTTAATAAAGAAACCAAATGCCGCAACCTTACCTGCATTATCACCTGTAAAGTCAGCTTCGGTAGCATTTGTCTTGTCAACAATTTTATGAGACACATTAAATTTAGTATTTTCTTTATTTCAAATATCAAATAAATTTATATTTTGGAGATTGTTCTTTTCATCTTCGGTTAAAGTATGTTCAACACCGTTAATAACCGAGAATTGCACAACATTAGATCCTCAATAAAGAACTCTTAACTTAATTCATAAAATTACTATTTTGGCATTATCGTCACTGACAGCAGCTGTAAACAAACTTTCAGTTCGACTTCCTCATGATTCCTCTCTAGATCTTTGATTTATTCCTGCCACTTGAGTTTTGAACGATCATTTATAACGCATTTTTTGACTGTTATCACTTAATAATGTGGAACCAATTAAAACAGCACCAACTCTATTTGCTGTTTCCTCTTGAGTTTTTCTTTTGCTATCACTTGGATTAATACCAAATAAATTAAATGAAGCACTTGGTCTATAAGCACCATTAGAATAAAAATCTCCCTTTTGAATAGGAACTGTATTATTAATAACTTCTTGACTACTAAATAAAGTAAATCCACCTTCAATATTAGGATTGATACCTGTGAACACCTTATATTCACTACCATCCTTATTTACAGTAATTTTGTATTGAGTACTGTACTTTAAGTCATCTGATAAATCAGTTTCGAAGTATTTAGTGTCAGCATTAAATGTAAATTCAGTAGTTTTAGGTTCAAATTTATCTTTTTCCTTCGTTGGGAAGAAAATTGGATATTCAATCTTCACAGTATATCTTCCAGCAGGAACATTAAAGAATTTCAGTTTTCGGGTTTGATTTCCATCGTGACTTTCAGATTCAAGAAGGACACTAGCTTCTTGTCTTTGTGGGTTTGTAAAGCTTGTTTCGTCAGTTGTAATTAAATCTTTTTCTTTTGAAACAAATGAAATACCGGCAATTGCCGTTCCTGGACTATCAGGATTCATAAACTTAAATGTCGTGTGCTTCTTCGCACTCTTAACAAACTCTTCTCAAGATAGGTTATTTAAATCAAGGTTTCCATTATCATCAAGATAGTAAACGGTATCATCTAGCATCCCAAGAGCGGCTCCTTGTCCTTGACCAGCATCATTTAGGGTAAGTCGAAGACCCTTTATTGTATTGCCATCTCGTCAAATAAGACGTTTTGCTAACTCAAATTCTTTAAAGTATTTAGTGCTATAAGCATTTTGTTCATCTTCGAAAAGAATGATGTCATCGCTATTAAATGATATTCAGTTACGGTTAGTAACATCTTGTCCTGTAAATCGGATTCGTCCGTATTGTTTTAGAGTAGCGAAGAACTTCGCTCTAAGTTGACTATTGTATTCAAAACCGGTTTCGGTTGTATTGAAACGAGAATGTCCTAAACCTGGATAAATAGAAGGACTAATTAAGAAGTTAGCATTGAAAGGTAGAAGTTTATTTTCTTTTGCTAAATATTGATTGTATAGAACATCATAGTTAACTTCAGAACTATCATTAAAATCTCCATATTCAGCTTCTTGTTGTGGGTTATTTAGATGAATAAAGCTGATAGCAGTATTACCATTTGTTGAAACAATCTTCTCGTTTAAAGCTGGTGTTCCTTCTTGGTTAGAGTAACGAAGGATGTTTGGAATACTAAAGTCTCTAGTTCCTCGTTTTGCTGTTGTCGCTTTAAACTTAAATCCAGAGATATTAATATATCTATCTCCAGGGATTTCTCCATTGCTTTGGTTAACCAATCCAAGTGAAGATTTATAAATAAGCTTATGGTCAAGCATAGCATAACTAAATTCAGAGATACTTCTTCGACGGTCGATAAGTTCGGTTTTTTCCTTTGCTTCAAGAATTTGAACTTGGATGGTGTTACCAACAAGTCTAAATTGGAACTTAATCCCTTTTAGCTTCGCATTCTCACCAGTTTGGTTCGCGATATCAATAAAGATGTACTCGTAGACAAGCTTATCATTTTCCTTCTTATAGTAAACTTGTTGACTACCAGTAACAAGAAGACGGTGTCATCCGTAAGCATTGTTAGCTGAAACTTGAGTACCGTAAATTGCGATTTGTTCAAGTGATTTTTCAACTCGTTCTTGTCAATTATCCTTGTTCGCATAAACTTCTTGCAAGGTAGTTACCGGATATCAGTTATTTAGTTCATAATTACCTAGTGCTTTCACATTAGTGCTAACTTTTTGATCCCCACCTGATGTATAATTCGCACTAACATCAAAAGTATCAGAAGCAAGTGTTTTTTCAACATTGTTCTTATCATCTAATAAATCAATTTTATATTGATACGACTTAAGTAGTTCAAAATTATCAAAGTCTCAAATGAACTCCCCGTTATCACTGGTAAGAATAGTATCGTAAGTTGAAACTACTTGGTTAATACTCTTCTTATCTTTACCTTTACTTAAAGAGATTCGAATCTTTCTTCCAACATAGTCTTCAATATTGCTAAGTTGGACACGACGATACGCATCATCGATACTGAAAGTACGGAACTTAACTTCTTGCTTGTCTTTATTTGTTGCGAAAGTACCGTTAGCAAGTTTAGTGTTGTTATCCACATTAGCAAGAGAATATTCGTAATATGTTCCTTCTTTTAGTTTATCAATTTCAAAGACTATCTTGTTATCAACGATTTGGTAATCATAGTTAACATCATAAACATTAGTTTGATCTTGTTTCTTATAACTTAGATAAACTTTATTAGGTTCTGTAACGTTATTTAGATTATCGAATGTAATTGTTGCTTTAGTCTTATCAACTTTAATGTCAGTATTAACATTAAAGGTTGTAAATTGACCTTTTAAAATAGGATGGTCTGTATCGATAGAAATAGTAGGTTTTGCATCGGTTGCATCACGCTTAATGATGTCTGCTTTAACTGTACCTTTAACAAGACGGTAGTAGTATGTTTTTCCAGGTTGTAATCCACTAAACTTCAGGTTAATTAACTGAGCTTCGTTTTCAGATAATGCAACACCATATTCCTTGTATGTATTAAAATTAGCATCTTCTGAATATTGCATTCTTAGTACATCAAGAACTGTTTTATCTTGATCAGTATCTTTGCCACGTTTAGCAATACTATACGAACCTTCACGAAGGGTATATGATGGGTTAATTAACTTAACAATCGCATAGTCGTTTCCAACAATTGTTTCCTCACTTTGCGATTTATTAGTCTTAAAGATGTCTTCGTAACCAAGGATAACTTCATCTTTCTCGTTTACTAACTTAAACTTATAAGTAGTATTAGGGGTAAGATTGTTCTTAAGAACAAATTCAAGGTTACCTTCATAGGTAGCAAGGTTGATTTGGTTATCAATTGTAATTTCGTTTGACTCATTACTATATGAATCATCCGTACTATATTTAATCTTATATTTACCTTCCGGAAGTACCGCTTGACTACCTTTTAAATCAGCTAAGTTATACTTCATTATTGTATCCCCTAAAGTCTTATTTCTCAACTTAGGGATACTGCTTGTTTTAACATTATCTCGGGAAATAATCTTGTTTCCGTTACTATCGACAACGGCAAAGTTGTATTTAGTTCCTGGTTCAAGATTTTCAAAACCAACTGATGCTGTATTATCATCATTTACTATAACTTCTCCTGCAGAAGTTCAAGTTGATGGATCACCTTGTGCTTTAATATCATCAGCCTTAATATAGTATGCTTTCAATGTTGGATGGTCTGGTGTTGATGAAGCATATGCTTCAAGGTTTTGCAGTTTATATTGAACACTTCCTGTGTAATTACCGTTAGCATCTTTTTTAGCACTTAAAGCATTAACTGTGTCAGCATCAGCAACTTTAGGTGGGTTGTGATTTGGGATAAGTAGATCATCTTTCGAGTTAGTAGCAACAACATATTCTTGACCATTACTAACTATTGAAATTACAATTTGATATTTTTCTTTATTAGCAAATCAACCGTTAAATTGACCATCATTACCACCCGTAATATTTCCACGAATACTTATTACATCACCTTGATTACCATAAGTACTATATTTTTTAGTTCATTTCAGGTGACCGAAACTTAAATCATCTCCATTTTTAGGAGGAAACACCTTCGGTTGGATAGTAGTAAATTCTTCATATTGACGGTCATCTTGAATCTTTTGCGCTCGGAAGATCACATCAGGATTACCTGGTAGTAAATCCCTTAATTCTTGGACATTTTCAAGCATAAATCCAAAATTATTTGTGTTTGAACCAACAATTTTTAGTTTTTGAACTCTTGGAGTTGGTACATCTGGATTTTTAAGATCACGTTCTGCAATTTGAGTTAATTTGTTTGTTGTAGTTTCTGCTTCATACACTCTAATCTTATAAACACCGTCTTTGTTAAGACCACGAAGTCATTGTTGACCATTATCAAGGTGTCCATCTTCAGCAACTTCACCTGTGAATGATTTAACATTATCGTTTTGATAGGTAGCATCATTCACTTTCGCAAGTTCTTCTTCAGTCCCAATTTTCACATGAACAGTTTTACCTTTATATTCGTCAAACCCTTCAAGGACAGGATAAATATCAAAAGTACTTGTTAATGCACTTTTTGCTTCATGCTTAACTCAAATTGTTTTCTTTTGAGCTTCAGTTGTAAATGAAGATTCAATCGTAACTTTATCATCTTGACTAATTGAACCAAAGAAAGTTGAACGAGTTTCACCAGGAATCGTGCTCTTAAACTCAACATCGCCTGATGCTACATCGATTTTAACATTGTAAGTAGTATTTGGTCTTAAATTGTCAAGGTTAACCTCAATTTTACCATCTGCAACTGTCTTTGAAACACTAGTTATTTCATCTGACCCATCAGTGTATTTTAGAGTTAAATTCTTACCATCAAGAGAACTTAAATTTTTAACAATAAGTTGCTTTTCTGTGTTTTTAAATTCCACTTCAGGAAGATTATAGTTAATCTCAAATGTTCTAGTTACAACATTGTCTTGATAATCATTAGTTAGCCCATTATTATATGACACTTCAAAAATATAAGGAGTGTTATCAAGATTTTCAATTTGCTTTGTAAAGAACTTTTTATTCTTGTTTAAGATATCTTGTTTTGTAATAAGGATAGATTCGGTTAAATAGTCTTTTGGGCTATTCTTAGGATAGTATTTAATGTTAATCCGGTTAGGGATAAGTTTAGTACTACCATCTCCTTCAAGGAGACCAAAAGTGTTCTTAACAGTGACAAAAACACCATTAAAAAGTCTATTTTCAACAGATATTAGATTGCTTTCTTTATCTTCAAAGGCATTTTGATCATCACTTGGTTTATTAGTATTTGAAGCAATTCCAGTTTTAAATGATCCTTGTGCTATCTTTTCGTTCTTAGAATCAACTAGACTTCAAAGGTAGTTAGAATCTTGTTCAAGACCATCAATTACACTTTGACCATAAGATAAATCACTGATTAATTTATGAGTAACAATAGCATCCTTTTCTGTTGTATCTCCGATTTTATGGTATTTTAATGTCACTCCTTGATATTGATTGTCAATTTTCTTTGAAACACTGCTATCTTTAAAAGTAATAATCGCCTTAGTTGATGTAACTGTTGATTTGGATAAATCAAAACTTAGTGTTTGCTTTGTTCTAAAGTCAACTTGACTTAGAATAACACTACTTGAACCATTACTTCCAGCTTTCTTATAAAGGAGTTGAGCTTCATAATCCTTGTTTTGACCTAAATCAGAAAGATCAAGTTGACCCTTGTCAAACCCAGGAATATCCTTCACTTTCTTCTCAGTTCAAGCACCCGCTTGTTCTTTATCTCTATATCTTATATATAATTCTTCTTGATCAATGTTTTTACCAAGGTTATCAAGTTTAATATTAAGTCCATCTTTTGTTTCAACTTTGATTGTAGGAGCTTTTAGTGTTTTAAAAGATGCTGTATCTTTTTTTCCTTGTTCAAAGGTTTGGTAATCATTTTCATTCTCGTACTTCACTTTGAATTCGTATGTATTATCAAAACCTAAGTCGTCCGTGAAAGTAACTTCAACTTTTCCACCATTAACAACATCGGTTGAAGTAACTTTTTTATAGTTTAGATTTGTACCAAGCGGTTTATATTCAATTTCAATTTTTTTACCTTCATCTTTTAAGCCATAAAGGATAATCTTATCAGATTCTTTACCAGCAAGATATGAATAAACAACATTATTTACTTGTGGAGTTTCAAAATTAAGTGGGGTTGCTATCTCCGTTTTTTCATTCTTCTCTTTTAGATAGAATTTAGCAACATACTTCGTTCCAGGTACAAGTGGAAGGTTCTTGTCCTGTAGGTTAATTTGACCATTACCTGAAATAACAGGAAAATCTTTACCATTGATGGTAATCGGTGCTTCGTTCGGTTTTGATGCATTCTTAATCACAACTTCAACATGATCAAGTTCACCTTCAAATTGCTTTAACGAAGAAAGACGGATGTTCGCATTTGTCGCACTAAGAACACTAGCGAATAATTGCGGCATCTTTTCTGTTTTTTGATCAAATGATGAAACTTTTTGACCTTCATATAGAAACTCAAGAGTATACTCACTATTTTCATTTAACCCACTAAATGTAAGTTGAGTGCTGTCATTATTAATAGTGAAGGTCTTAGTTTCTTTTTCTTTACCAGTCTTTTTATCAACTAGTTTAACTTCTACCTCTTTCCCGTGGTGTTCCTTATCATTTAAATTTGAAACATCGAAAATTAATGAGTTAAAGCGTGCACTGTGAAGAACTGCATTAGGTTTAAAGGTAATAGGTGTAGAAGATTCCCCCCCCCGTGATTTCCGCCATTAGGATTTGATGGTTTTTGTTCTGTTTTTCCATCATCCTTCATTTCCGGTTTCATTTCCGGTTTTGTATTTGGTTTACTCGTGTCCCCTAAATGGTCAGAACCTGGTTGAGTATTTTGACCAATTTTTCTATTTCCTTTTTGTTGAGCGAGAGGAATTGCGACCCCCGCAGCAATCGCACCAACGACCAGTAAGGCGATGACCGAAATGGCGGCTATTCGTCCTTTTTTATTCTTTTGATTTGTATTTTTCATACAAACTCCTTTATCAAAAATCAAAGTAAAAAAATGTTTTTAAATTATATAAGAAAAAAAATTTAGAAATACAAAAAAAAAAAAAAAGAGCGGGATTGTATAATAAAGACAGCTTATATGTGTCAAAAATAACTAATAAAGCTACCTAAAAAGCACCAATTATCAAAATCGTTGGAGAGATTTTAGTATGAAACCAAAAAAGAAAAAACTTATTGCCACATTAATGACCGTTTCAAGTATTGCAGCCGCTTCCGCAGCAGGATATTTGCTTTACCGTTATTTTAGTTTGACTGATAATAATCTTCTTAAAGAGATTAACGACTTAAGCTTAGTTGTTGTCAATGACTATGATAACTTAAAAAAGGATATCTCCAACCGGGATTACCTTAATCACGCAAAAGAAACATATACTAAAGCAAATAATCTTCTCGGTAAGAACAAAAACATCAAAGACGAAACTATTCGAAACGCTCTTGATATTTTAAGTCAAAATATGGAACGTTTGAAAAATCTGATCGATGAATCTGATAAGATTTTGAATCCAAAGAAAGACGAAGTCCTAAAACTTCTTGACCTTCTTTCTGATACTAACCAGAAGAAAGAGGAAATAAGAGCGATTATTAACAATCCTGATGCATCTTCTTCCGATTTAAAAAGAGCAACTGATTTAATCAAGGAAGCACTAGCTGAAGCAAAAAGACAAGTAGAGGAAAAACTCAACCTTCTTTCTGATGGTGAAACGAAAGATGATTTTGCAAACAAATTAAATAAGGATGGATTGTCAGAACAAGAGTATATCGACATTAGCAATCAAATTGATCAATATCTAAATAATAAGAAAACTGATGCTCTCGCTCAAATTAATAAACTAAAAGATAATACGGAAAAGAAAAATAACTTAATCAAACAACTCGAACAAAAGGACCTTAGTGAATCAAATATCAAGCACATAAAGGATGAAGCGAAAAAGGTTCTCGATGATATTAAAAAAGAAGCACTTCCTGAAGTTAATAAAATTCTTGAAGGTAGTGAAAAATTAAAAGACATTGTAGATTTAATCAACAATGAAAATGCTAACCAAACTGATATCGAGAATGCAGTGAACAAAGCTCACGATATTATTAATAATTTTAAAAAAGACATTAACAATGAAATTGACCAACAACTCAGTGATGAAAAGATTAAAGAAAGTCTAAAAAATCAAGTCGAAAAAGCATCTAGTGTTGGTCAGGTGTTAATTGTCGAAGAAAAGCTAAAACTAGCTTTAAAACTGGATGATTTAATTGATCAAGACAAAAAACAGGAACTATACGACAAAATAAGTCAATTACCAATCGACGATCCTTTAATTAAGAATAAATTAAAGGATCTTGCTTCACAAATTGATGATGTGAAAAATAACCAGTACGATGAACAACTTGATCACCTTGTTGATCAAATTAAAAAACTTCCATATCCAGGTGGGGAACAAGCGACTGCCATCTCCGAACTTGTTAAGAAGGTTAGTGAGATAAGAAGTGATGCTTCACTATCAAAACAAGAACAATACGAACTAGCAAAAGTAAGAATCGGTCAAGACCTTCCTACTTTTATTTTGAAGATTAACGAAGCGAAGGAAAAAATCAAAAAACTAAGTCCTGATTCAGGAAAAACAGCAAACGAACAACTTGATGCTACATTCCTTCTTAATCGTGATATTAATTATCCAAACCGTTCATTCCCTGAATTAGATGAAGCTTTAAATAACCTTCTTAGTCGTGACAAGGATAACATCAAACACCTAATCGAGGGGGCTGGTAATCAGAAACTAAGTTTTGAGGAAATCGATAAACTTAAAAAACTAGTTGATGATCCTAAAACAGATAGCTACATGAAAATGCTCGACATTGTTGAACAAACCAAAATTCTTGTCGAAAAGAAGGGATTGGAAGAAAAAGCAAGAGCAATTAACTATCCTGGTGGCCCATCAAGTACTGCGGTGACTGAATTAATTCGTCAAATATACACTGAAGACGAAAATAAAATTGACTCCAAAGAAAAAGTTGAAGCATTTAAGAAGAAACTTGATGAACTTTCAAACAAAGTTGATGAAGCAATTGATGCCATCAACAATGTTGCTGTTGACAAACAAACTGCACTGCAGGATAAACTAAACAAAGCATATGAGATAACTGATGTTGAAAAAATCATCAACGAAGCGAAAAACGAAAAGCAGGTTGATGATTTAAAACAACTTAAATCACTTCTTGATGGGATTGTAGACAGTTTACCTTATCCTGATAGTAACGCAAGTGCTAAGACTGAAATCAAGAACTTATACAAGGATAGTACTGACCTAAGTTTTATCAACGAACTTAAAAATAAAATTACTGATCCAAATACCGGTCTTGCGAAGAAAATTAATGATGCAAAAGGGAAAATTGAAAAACTTCCAAAGGATAAACAAGAACAACTTAATAACCTTCTTAACAGTGCGAACACTGATGAAGAATTTAGCAATCTCGATACAGCAATAAAGAATGCTTTAAGTAAAAATAAAGATGACAAGAAAAAAGTCATTGATGGTCTAACAGGATTAACTACTGAGCAACAAAATGAACTAAAAACGGAAATTGATAATGCTCTTACATCCGATGAAATTGACCGCATTATCGATAAAGCAATTCTCCTTGAAAAGATTGAACAGATAAAGAAGGTTATCACTCCAAACGACTATGCTCTTGCTAATGATCCGGAAGTTAAAAAGATCATTGATGAAACAATCAATAATCTAAAGACATCTATTGATGGGATTGCAAAAGATCAAGTTGAAAATAAGAAGAATGAAATTGACGGATTAAAGGAAAAACTGGCTAATCTAAAGAACGAAATCGAAGGATTAACAGACAAGGATGTCCTTGAACTTGACCAAACTAAAAAAGAACTTGCAAAACAACTTGCTCGCGATATGGACGACGCTGGTATTAATGACACTAAACTTTACATTAGAAAAGCGAAGTTAAAGAAACAAGCAAGTGAACTTGATTATCCAAACAAACCTAATACTTCAGCAAACCGTAAACTTAATCGTCAAATTGAAGATGCGACAGAACATAACATTAGCGATGTTGAAAATTTAATTAAAGGGTTGCCGGAAAAAATCAAAGAAGCAAAATCTCTTATTAATGCTGTTTCGTCATCAGGTCAAGACAAAGATGGAAAACGAACTAAAGACCTTAATGATCAACTAAATCGTGCAGTTACTGATGATGACTTTACTAACTTAAAGTTAAATATAGAAAAGGCCAAGAGTCAAAACGAACATGAATATAAACAAGATTTACAACGAAGATTAAAGGAACAAGTAGACGGTCTTAACTATCCGATTCCAAGTACTGGTGGAGAAGCCCCTGCTAAAACAAAACTAAAGCAAAAAATTGAAAGTGCAGATACTGCTACCCTTGAAAATTTCAATGAAGTAATTAATAACTTATCAGAAAAGATAAGTCATGCACGTACTGAAATTTCTAAATTATCTCCAAAAGATATTGAAACAGCAAACACTGAATTATCAAGTGCTTCAGAGGATGCTGACTTCACAAAACTTGAAAACTCAATCAAGTCATTAAAAGAAAATGAAAATGTTGAAATAAGCACAAAAATAGCTACACTCGATGAACTTACCCACGAAGAACAAGAACAACTTAAAAAAGAAGTTGAATCTGCTAATACCTACCAAGATAAACTTAATGTTCTTGAAAAAGCACGTGCTCAACACCTTAATAAATTCATCGACAAGTTACCTTACCCAAGTGATCACGGTCGTGCTAAACAAATGCTCAAAGCAGGGGTTGTAAGTGCGAACAAAATTGAAGACAATAGTTTCAAAACACAAGTTGATAATCTAAAGAAACTGAAAGCTGCTATTGAAAATGCTAAGAAACGGATTGCTGATCTTCCATTTACTGAAAACGACACTCCTGGACGAAGACATTTAAATAATCTTTTAGATAATGCTACAGAAGAAAATGAAATTCAAAACATTGCTCCTGAATCTCTTAAAAATAGCATTCAAAAATATAAAGAACTCATCACAAAACAGGATGATTATCCAATTCCAGATACATACCAAAACCTTCTTTTAAAGAACCGTCTTGACCACCTACCAACTGGTGATGAAAACGAACTCAAGAAACAAATTTACGAAACAAAACGAATCCGTTCTGCTGAAGCTGTTATTAATAATTTAAGCAACTTAAGTGCACAACGTCGAGAACAACTAAAACAAGCAATTCCAGTTTGAACAGATAGTGATAATAGTCTAACACCAGAACAACTTGAAACTAAATTCAACGAGATTACCAAGAAAATCATTGACGCTATCCACGAAGACCTTAATGCCAAAGTTGATGCCATTCCATATCCGGATCGTTCTTCAGCTGAAGCAACTAAAGCTAAAGAAAACATCAAGAACCGTATTAAAGCTACTACAACTAAACAACAAACCAATGCAGAATATAGCAAAATTAACGAACTTATAAAAAAGATTAACGAACTTAAAATAGAAGCTTCAACCATTGCAGATCAAACGGAAAAGAATGAAATTAATAAGTTAATTAACAAGATGGAAGATGCTTCAAATGCTGATTCTATCCACCTTGCTATCATCCGTGCTAAAGGTAAGGATGCTATCAACAACATTAGTAACCTTGATGCTAATGAAAAAAATACATTAAAAGAAAAAATCGCACAAGCCGCTGACCAAGCTGCTATCAATACAATCATTGAAGAAGGTCGTCTTCTTAGTCAATTTAACCTTCGTAAACGTCAAATTGAACAAGTGATTGATGAAATCCCTTATCCAGATAAAAACAGTTCAACTGCTCAAGCTTCCATTAAAAATCTGAAAGATCAAGTCAAAGCTCTTCAAAACAATAAAACTGACATCGATAATCTAGATAAAAAAGTTAAAGACCTAAAAGCAAGTGTTACCACCCTTGTTGGTAAACTAAATAATATTCCATATATCAAAAACGATAGTAGCAAACCAACTGTCGGATTAAATAAGATTAAAGAAAAGATTAATGGATTAACCGATGCATCTAGTGCTTCGAATGTCCTAGATGATGCTTTCATTACTAAAGTTGGCAAATACAAAACAATCATCGAACGGACATATCAAAACAATAATACCTTAAAGAACGAATTCCTGAAGAAACTAAACGAAGTTGTTCCTGATAACTACAACGGAAATGGTGACTACAAGTTAAGTCAACTTGAAAATGAACTACTAAGTCGTCTAAAACAAGATGCTCTAAGTGCTTTCGATGGAATGTACCATCTTGATAACACAAGGAAAGATGCTCACAAAAAGAAAATTAACGATATCCAAATTCCTAAGAACCTTGATCAATACCAACATGAAGTGGTAGATAAGATTGATCAATACCTTGTCGATGCCCGTAAAGAAAACTATGGTAACTTTATTGATAAGTTACCTTACCCATCAGGAAGTCAATACCAAACTAAGGTAACTGAAACAAAAAATCACTTCAAGAATCAATATGTTAATACTATTAACAAACAAACTAACATTACTAATTTAGAGACTACATTAAACGACATCAATACAAAAGTAACGAATGTTAAACAAGCCATCTCTAGCATTTCTGCAAGTGAAAATGGTACCGCTATTGACAAGTTTAACAATCTATTTGCTGAAGCGAATGATGTTAATAAACTTAATAATGTTCATCAATTAGCAAGTAACTACAAAACGAATGCGGATAAACTAAATGCGATTGTTGATTATCCTAGTGATGGTGAAAATACTACTGACCTTGCAGCAGCTAACCGAGCTCTAAACGAGTTAAAAAACACTCTAAGAACTAAATTAGTTAATGCAAATACAGTCCAAGCGCAAAACGAAGTCGGTAAACTAATTGATGCGGCGGTTTCACTTTATACTGAAACTAAGAAGTTTAAGGGTGATATTCTTGCCTCTGTTAATTTTATTAATGATGCAAAAGATAAGAATAGTGTTAGTGATATAAACAATATTAAGAATAAGATTCAACCATATAAAGAACAATTAGATCGATTCTGAACAGGTGATAAGGGAAATGAACTACGATCTTATAAAAATCAATGATTCGCATCAAGTGCTAGCAAAAATCCTGATAACCGGTTCGGTACCTATGAACAACTTCTTCACAAACTTAGAACAAGAAATAATGCGGATGAAGTAAAACATATTGTGGATGTAGAAGTTGAACAATATAAAGCTAATCATGCATTCCACCATAAATACCATCAAGAAAGTAATAATATTCCTAAAATAGTTAAGGATTCATTACTTGAACTCATACTCCATGCTCCAGCAAATGCGACAAAAGCAGAAATGGATGAAATTACTAAATATCTTGGTCAAAGACAGGAATCTGGTGGAAGTGTCACATCCGGTTTCTACCTTGATGCGAAGCATTTACTAGATAGAATCGGAACAACTGGTTCAGAATCAAATAAAGCACACTTTAAACCAATTTTTGATGATCTTGGAAAACCATCAGGTGGACAAAACTATGATGTTAATATTCGATCAAAAATTGATAGTTTAAGAAGAGATATTAATGAATTTATTCCTAAATTAACTGAAGCAAAAAATAAGGTTGCTGAGTTTAAAAATGCATATACAGATGACCCTAAAGCGACTGAATTTGAAACAAAACTAGGACAAGTTGTCGTTCTTAACACTAATGGTAACCAACTTGGGGCAAATAACTTAATAACTGAAGTTAATAACTACAAGAAATTACTTGATGACGAAAAGAAAGCTATTAACGATATCATTGATAATCTGGGATATCCAAATCCTAATTCAACTGATGCAATGAAAAACATCAACGACTTTAAAGCTAAAGTGGCTAATGCAAAATCAAAACAAGCGCTTGATAGTCTTAAAACTGAAATGACTAATCTTAAGAATAAAATTGCATCTTTTAAAACCAGAATAACTAAGATTCCATATGTCGCAAACAAAACTAAAACTGCTATTGAATATTTTAATCAAGTTCTAAATAAAGCAACAACAGCGGCTTATGTCGATAGTATTCTTCCGTCTGACTGAGAAGAGAGAATAACAAAATATAAAAATATCATCAATGATCAAGATGGAATACTTTCATCTTCGGACAAGGAAAATCTTCTTACAAGACTAAACCAAACAGTTCCATCAACTTTAACTGATAACACAACTACCTTCCCTGTTGGGGATTATAAGGAAAATAATTTAGTAAATGAAATCATCAGTGAGTTTAAAAAAGGAAGTCAAAATGTTTTAAATAATCTAAGTAATTTAAAACAACATAATCAAACTGAATACAATAAAAAAGTAAATGAACTAAATAGTATCCAAAGCGGTTCATATGATTCAACAAACATTGATCAAGTAATCAATAAAATTAAGAAAATTACTAACGATGCTTTTGAAGAGAACTACAATTGATTTGTTGATCATAATCTTAATTATCCAAAAGAATCGCAATATCAAAACGATGTAAGTCAAACTAAACAAAGAATCAAAAATCACATCATTAAAGGAAAGAAATATAAGGATAAAAGTAGTGTCGAAACAAGATTAAAAGCCATTAACAATACTATCCAATCTCAACTTCTACCAGTACTTAATGCTGTCGAAAATGTATCAAATGCGGATGGTGGACAAAGAGTTAAGTATACTCGTGAATTTGCACAAACCGATGACACTGGACTTCTTGCACTTAGTGAAAAAATTAAAGAATATAACATCGCTGTCAATGATTTAAGAGCAATTCACCTTGAAGCAGATAAAATGGATTTAAAAGCACGTCTTTCTGCTTCAAATACGAAGGATGAAATAACAAAAATTAGAAACGATATAACTAAACGGAAAGCAGATATTGCTGCCGCTAAAGAAGAAGCTCAAAAAGCTGTTAACGAAATCCCTGTTCATAACGACTCGGTTTCAAGAGAACTAAAAGATAAATATCTTGCTCGTTTAAAACATCCAGATAATGTACCATTATCTGAATTACAACTAATTGCAAGAGAAGCAAAACTTGAAAAACTACGGTATGAAGCTCGTGATTATCTTGATAGATTAATCGTTAAACGAATTAGTAATCCGCAAGATATCAATTATCAAATAGTTAACCCTGTCTATAAAGATTTCTTGGATAGATTAAATAATACAGCTACATCTAGTACACCCGAAAGAATTAATGAAATAAGAAACGAAATTCATCAGGAATTTTTAAAAGATAAAGAGAAAGTGCTTCAACGTGTAAGAAAGGCATTACTTGAAGATGCACCTAAAATTTATCCTTCAAAAGGTAGAAATGGTAAATCTAGTGTTTTTGCTGAAGAAGAATACTTTAAATGATTCGAGAAAGAATTAAAGAAGAAAGACGACTTCCGCGGAGTTTATAGTCTCGAAGTTGACTTTATCTTAGGACGTTATCAACAATCTATCCGGATACGTTCTGTGATTAAATCAATGATTGCAACACTCGAAAGTGCTCGTTTTAGAAATAAATATAGAAACCTATACGATAATAGTCAATTGCAAAGAGTTGAAGAATACACTCGATTAATTAAGGAATATGCTGAAACTTATCAATTTAACGAACCTTCAAGAAACGATAAGGACACCGGTTTTAGTTTATTTGACTTCTATCGTACCTTAAAGAACTATCTTTGAACTCATCAAGGTGTTGAATATACAAGAATTAACGAAGACATTCGAATCTTATTCAGTCTAGCTTCACAAGTAAGATCACCAGACACACAAACTCCTCCAGCAAATGATACTAATGCTAATGTAAACGATAAAATTAGTCGTTCAATTATGACCAAGGTATTTGTTCAAATTAAGGAAAATATGCTAGGTAATAATCCGCAATATACACGTGACCAAGCATATAAACTAATTAACGACCTATACTCTAAAACAATTAATACTGAATCTACAAGTACTTATATTAAGTTAAAGAATCTTAAAAATGATAGTACTTTCGGTAACCTAATTAACGGTTCTGGTAGCGACGGTTTCCTAAGGGATGCTGAAGTCTACGATGGTCTTAGATTAACTCCAAAGAATGTTTAGAAACTAACCTGACCCTAAAAAAACACATCCAATCGATGTGTTTTTTTAGTCATTTAAATCGGTCTTTCTAACTAAGAATTAGGATCACCCCAAAAAATGGACACTTATTAAATGAAAAAAGTAGATTTTTTAATTTATTATAAGGCACACAAAAAGGGGTTAGAAATTGATGATATTGTCGAGGAATTTAAGGTTAATAAAGAGTTTCTTTTATATAAATTTCAGCTAATTGACTATCACGGTAAAAAATGGTCTGGAAATTTAAAACTATCGTGAAAATGAGATCACATTAAATTCCGTCTAATTAAAGAATACGAAAAGACTGGTTTTGAATATAAAAAGTTATTTATAGTTAATGGAATTTACAATATAACTCCCTTAGTAAATGACTTAGGGAATTTCTAATATTAGAAAAAGGCATACTTTAATAAATGATTTAAAAATGAGTGTTGAACTAAAAAATGACCCAAGAGAGTTAATAAAAAAACTCAATAAATCTGAAAAATTGAACGGAAAATATAAAGATGAAATTATCACTTTAAAAGCTAAATTGAAAAGGTTGAAGAAAAAGTTCTTATTTACGAAGTGAAGGATGAACTCCAAAAAAATTATTTCCTTTAATGAAGAAGTAACTTGTAAACGTGAGAGAGAAGAAGAGAAGTTAGATACCGAGCAATCTTTTCATTATTTACAACAAAGAGAGAATTGAGTCTTAATGATTATCCATTAGAAAAATAGACTTAATTGAGAAAAAGGAAATACCCACTAAAATGGGTAATCCTGGTGATAGAAAAAAAATATCCTTTAATTTTTATCACTTTCCTTCTTTTCATCTAATGTTTTAGAATCATAAAATCCACACTGTGTCTTAAAAAGATCGACTAAGTATTTAATAAAAAAACTAATGCCATGTCGCTGATTATTTTTATTGAATAATTCAATTGTTTGATTAATTTTTTCGTTTGTACTACCCCCAGTTACCGTTAAGGATTCGCTACCTTTTTGTTTATCGATTTTAATTAGAAGTAGTGTTAATGAGTGGTGTTCGTCAAAGCGGTGGTTTAGATTGTTTAATGCATCTTCGATATATCCTTTATAGGCCATCTCAAGTGAGTCGGTCTTCTTTTGATCATAATCTGAGACATAGTCCTTAATTTCAATAATTAGTTCGTGTTCTTTGAATTTAAAGACAAAATCAGGGTACGAAGTTGCGATATGATGTTCGCTCTTATAATACTGGAACGAGGGTCCGTGAAGAGGATTCTTTGCTCATAAATTAACAAATGATGGATATTCATTTTTTAATTGATTAAGTTCAATTTTAAATTGATCAAAAAGTTTTTGGGTAAAAAGTAATTCATTCTTACTATCTAAATAGTGAATATAACGCTTCTTTTTATCCTTTGATGTATTGTAATAAGCATACCGCATCTTCTCTTCAGTAAATTCTTCTGAAAAATGAAATTTACATTCAGAAACATATTGATACCGACTATCAGGAAGTTTTCTTTTTTCCGTACAGATGGTGTATTCAAAATGTCTTTCTTTTTTCAAAGTGTACAAATCTTTAATTTCGACATATATCCTTCTTATATCAAGGAGAAGGTTATTGATGATATAAAATCATATTAGATTCTTTGTGATTCAAGGATGATTCTTAGCAATCACACTATAATTACTATTAATGAAGCGATTGATTTCTTGTGTAAGATGATTGCTAAAATACATCTTATTTTCTTCTAATACATCATCGATATATAAATCAAGTTCTAATAGATTAGTAATTAAATTATTAATTTTCTTAATCTTTCTAGAATCCTTTTTTTGTTCATCAAGTGTATTATCTGATTCATAGATTTCAGGTCTTGGAGCAATATAGTATTTAAGAGTATTAAGTTTATTCTCATCCTTCGTGTTTTCACTTTTTAAAAAGGATAATTCCTTTCTAATTAAATCAACACTAAGAAGGGAGAGTACTTTTTTAATATATGCATCACTTTCGATGATATCACGATTAATATTGGTATTAATTATTCCATAATGAAACTTTTTAACACTTGAATCCTTATTTCTGAATTCATCAATCAATTGATAAAAAAACCAATCTTTGTTTTTAGGTGAATGTTGAGTGTATAAGTAAAATTGGTTCATTATTGAATTGTCGTAATCAAAACTTGGATTTGCTTTGGTAAATTCTGGATTCGGGTTTCGTCTTATTCTACCAATAGTTTGAATTGACAAATTAATTGATTTAACATTTCTTACTTGGACAAGCATACAAGCTCGTGGAATGTTTCATCCAATGGACGGACCAATTTTGAAAATAATACAATCAACTCCTGATGAATTTCGGGAAATTGAGCTTAAAGAGATGTCTTCTTTGGTGTTGGTTCTTGGGTAAACTTTATTATCGCTCTTTTTTTCGTCACTATCAGTAAAATGAACCGCATAGGTTAATTGGTGTTTTTTAATGACTTGAAGTAACTCTTTAATTTCATTAAAAAATTCTTCTTCCTTCATTTTTTTCTTGTTAGCAACCTGGATTAACATACACGGATGAATTCCAACTAAACCTGGTTCCTTTACCGGATTACTATACTCTTGTTTAATTTCCTTAAATTTAAGACAAGCAGTATCTAGAATCATCGCATCAGTAACAGTTCCAGAAAGACCAACGTTTAGATTAAGTTCACTTTTCAAGAGTCGTGGGGTATCCTTGTTCAACTCTTCTTCGGTAATGATTACTTGTTCGATATTTTTACATTTAGGTGTAGCGGTCATTTTGATTATAAAATGAGCAATCTTCTGCATCATCCCTTCGAAATTAAGATTCAAATCAAAAAGCGATAAATTTTGCAATGCTTCATTATCGTAGTCGTGAAATAAGCCTTTTTTACTATGATTAACCTTAACCTGGTCTCCGTAGTGAGCTTCATCCCTGATGTAAATTAGTTGGTACCCTTTTTCTTCAATTTGGTTAAGAAAACTATGTAGTATTCCTTGCTCGGTTAGAATCTTGTTCGCTCCGAAAGACGATTTCCCAAAGATATAAACACAATTCGGTTTAGCTATCAAGTTATAGTCAGTATCACTCTTATCGGCACTGACTAAGCTAGGTGATTTAATATGAGTAACTTCGATGTTATTCCTAAAATAACTTAAATACTGTTTGTATTGATTAAGGTTATTTTCCATCTGTGCAGGTAGGTCACCAGATGAAAGAGTTGCGATCACAAATACAAATTGTTTACTTGTATTTAATCGACCAATTTCATTAATGACATTCGCAATCATAAAGGTCTTACCAGACCCAGTTGGTGCTTTAAAATAAACTTGTGAACTTTTATTTTCATCGTAAAACGAAACTAAATCATTAACAGCTCATTGTTGGGTGGTAGATAATTTCATTATTGGTCACCTTGCTTTTTCATTGGATAAAGTGACATTAAATTATACTTAATGTTATTCTTACCATTACTTTGGTCATTATTTAAGGTCAGTAGACCATTATCAATGAGACATTGATTGTAGTCTAAATAGATTTTTTCGGTGGTTGTTTTATTCTTATCAAAAAGGGAAATATCATAATATTCAATAGAAAATACTTTTAAATTTTTTCTGAATGGTGTGTTGTACTTAGTTCATTCAATTTTATTGCTTTTTTTAGTACTAAAACCTTGGTTCACCCGGTAAAGACGTTCATAACAAACATTTTCACCGATTTTATTTTCGTTATTCGTAACAAGGGTAAAAGTACGATTACCACCATCCTCACGATTTAATTCAAGTACCGCATGACCGGTTGTTCCAGAACCAGCATAAAAATCAAGGACACGAGCATTTTTATTAGGATGAAGGTTAATTAAAAACTTAATTAAATCAACTGGTTTAGGGTGGTCAAATACTTTAGTACCAAAAATAGCAACCTGTTCATCAGTCCCGATTGAACCATGAAGTCCGAGGATTAAATTATCATACTTCGCAGTTCTCATAAGCTGCTGATTACGATGATCTACAAATTGGTATTGCTTAGTATAAATTTTATTGTCCTTGAAAACGACAAAACCATTTTCAATTCCTCATTCAAGTTTACTTTTTGATCATCTTCACTGTCAATCCTTACCAGCATGTTGACCAGAATGACGCTTCTTTCAATTAGCATAAGATCCGGAAGGGTAGTATTTAATTCCTTCATAAATAAACTCATAGTCAAGATCTTTTGAATACGTAAGAGAACTAAAATCTAGTTGTTTCAACTTATACTTTCCACGGGTTTCAACATATTCATCTGTTTGCTTATATGAACCATCTTCTACATCTCTCATGTACGATGATGTTTTTAACTTTTCTTTGTTATAAGCATACATTAAGACGTATTCCGTTAAGACTTTAATGTGGGTCGCATCATCAGCAGAACCACTATTTTTCTTTTCTCAAACAAAATGACAAACAAAATTATTCTCACCCAGGATTTCGTCCATCATCACCTTAAGGTAAGCATATTCATAATCGTTAATTGAAACAAAAATTACTCCGTCATCCTTTAAGAGTTTAGGAACCATTTTTAAACGCTCATTGAGCATATTAAGTCAACCAGTCCGACTGTACTTATCACGATAGATGAACCGGTTTGATTCAACTTCACATTTTTCAGTAGCTAAGAGATTTCCTTCGGTTTTAGATTTATCAACATTGTATGGTGGATCAATATAAATTACATCATACTTAGATGTCTCTCTCTCTCTCTCTCTCTCTCGTTTTCGATGACAACTAAGTTTTTTAGAGCATCGAAGTTTTCACCAATAACTAGGGTGTTGTCAATTTTTTCCTCAGTGTTATTAAAGAAAGATCTTTTTTGATCTTTTTTTAAGAGTGCGATGGACTCGTGATCGAGAGCTGGTGCAATATCGAAGACTAGACCAGTTTTTACTCGATTAATTAACATGTAAAATGCATTATCAAGCATTCTTTCATCTAGTTTTTCAAGAATGCTGATAATCAAACTTTTCTGATCATCATTAATATCTTTACGACTGATGTTTTCCAATCGTTTTTGGTAATCGATGATTTTTTGATTTTTAGTTAGTTCATTATTTACCATACATTTGTCCTTTATCCTATATTAGATATTATATCTATCAATATAGTATACCAAGGGAATTTATTAGTAGGAGCGATGACAAATAATGTACATATTCATTATTTAGTATTTTTAAGTAACTTAAACCTAGGATCACCCCAAAAAGTGGACACTTATTAAATGAAAAAAGTAGATTTTTTAAGTTAATATAAGACACAAAAAAGGGTTAAAAATTAATGATATTGTAGAGCAATTAAAGTTAATAAAGAACTTATTTTATATAAATTTCAGTTAATTGACTATTACGGTGAAGAGTGGTTTGAAAATTTAAAACTATCGCGAAAATGTAATCACATTAAATTCCGTTTAGTTAAAGAATACGAAAAGACTGGTTTTGATTATAAAAAGTTCTTTATAGTTAATGGAATTTACAATGTTAACTCCCTTAGTAAATGACTTAGGGAATTAGCTAATCTTAGAAAAAGAAAAGCTTTAATAGATGTTTTAAAAGCGAGTGTTGAACTAGTACATAACCTAAGAGAGTTAATAAAAACCCAATATGTCTGAAAAATTGAACGGAAAATAAAAAATTGAAATTATCACTTTAAAAGCTAGATGAAAAAGGTAGAAAAGTTCTTGTTTACGAAGTGAAGGATGAACTCCAAAAAAAAATTATTTCCTTTAAAGAAAAATCTTGTCAACATCAAAGAAGAAATGAAGTTAGATACCGAGCAATCGCCTCATTATTTACAAGAAAGAGAGAATTGAACCTGGATAATTATCCATTAGAATATAGACTTAACTGAGAAAAAAGAAATGTTCATTGAATTGGGTAATCCTGGCAAGGTGCAAAAAAAGTAACTTCGTATCAACGAAGTTACTTTTTTTTATTGAAGAAAATGGATTTTATACCTTATTATTTTGTTAACTGTTTAATTCTTTCTCAGCTTCTTCTTTTTGTCTGTTTATGTCAATGAGTAGTTTTTCCTGGTTAATTATATCTGTTTCAGTTCTTGATATAGCACGGTTTCTTTCCTCAATTAACTTTTTAGTTTCATTTAACTTTTGATTTACATTTTCCTTGTTCTTGTTTAATTCATTAATTTGTTTATTCTTAGTTTGGAGTATTGAATTTAGTTGGTTAATTTTAACTTGTCCTTCCATATCTTTTTTAAGAGTTTGTTCAATGTTTTTTGATATCTCCTTCTTCTTTTCTTCGTGACTATGAACACGTTCTTTAAGTTGATCAAGGGTGTTGTTTGATTTTGCCTTTTCATCTAATTTTTTATTCAAAGTTGAATTCAATACCTTTTCTTGCTCTAAAGTGGAGGTAAGATTATGTTCGATTGAGTCAATTTCGTTAGTTATTTGATGACGGACCTTGTCTTTATCTTTAAGAATCTTTCCTTTTACTTCTGCCTCATCCTTAGCGGATTGTAATTTTTCTTCGGTATCAGATTTTAATGTTGTTAAATCCGAAAGGTGTTGTTTTTCTTGGTCTATTTCATTGATTTTATTGTTTATCTCGGCATTTTTTTCGTCTTTTTCTATATTTTTAGTTTCTATGTTCTCTTTTAAATTCTCAAGATGTTCTTCTGCTTGAGTTTTATTTTCTTTAAGGTTTTTTATGGTGTTTGTTAGCCTTTCTTTTTCTTCATTGAGTGAATTTACTTCATCATTTTTAGTATCGACTTGTTTCTTGTGACTATCTCGTTCTTGTTCAAGATTTTTCTTGTCTTTATTAAGTTCATTTAAGTTTTCTTGAATAGAAATAAGTTCTTCACTTTTAGTTTTTAAAACATTAGTTATTTCATCTGATTTTTGCTCTTTACCATTTAGTTCTTGTTTTAGTTCTTCAATTTCTTTTCTCAAATCATCACGTTTTTTTTCTTCTGTAGTTAGTTCTTGACGATCATCTTCAATACTCTTATTTAGAGATTCGAGTTCTTTTTCAATGCTTTGTTTTCTACCTTTTTCTTTTCCTAATTTTCCTGGAATATATTCTATTTCGCTTTTTTTATTAGCTATTTTTTGATTATGGTCGTTTTCTACTTTTTTTTGATTTTCATAATTTGTATTAGCTTCTTCAAAAGCTTTATTTTTGTCTTCTCGTACTTTTTCACTTTTATCTAATTCTGTTTTAGCGGACTCAGCGGCCGCTTTAGCTTCAGCACTCTTTTTTTCATTTCTTTCTACTTCGCCTTTTCAAAAGTTTTTAGAATTTTCTAGATGTTCTAATTGTTGTTCGATATGGTTTTTATCAGCAGCTAGTTTATCTATTTCAAGTTCTAAATCTGGATTATTATCTGGGTCTTCTTGACGAAGTCGATCTAATTCTTCGTCTATTTTTACTAGTTCATCTTCATTGTCCTTAATGTCTTTTTTAATCTTTTCGAGTTCTTCTTTACTTTTGTTTAAATTTTCTTCTGCTTTAACAGCGGCATCTTTTTTTTCCTGATGTTTTTTCTTTTTTTCATTAAAATCAGACTCTGCACTGTTTTTTTCAGTTTCAGCTGTATTCTTTATTTCTTCTAGTCTTTTAGTTTCTTTTTCGATTTCTTTGTGTTCTTTATTTAGTTTATTAAGTTCTTCATTTTTAGTGCTTAGTTCAGTTTCTAAGTTTTTTATTTCTTCTTCTTTTTTTGTTAAATTTTTTTCTATTATTGTTTTTCTATTTTCTTTGTTAGAGATTTCAGTTGTAAGATCTCCAACTTTACGATTAAGATCTTCTACAGATCCTTCTTTTTTAGCAAGATCGTTTTTCTTTTCATCTATATCTTTTGATATTTGTTCTTTTTCTTGATTTAATTCTTTTATCTCTTCATCAAGTTTATCCTTTTCTTTTCCCTTTTTATCAATTTCATTATTTTTTTGTTCTATATCACTTTCAAGTCTTTTTACTTCACCTTGTAGCTTAAGTAGTTCATCTTTTGCTTTTTCAAGAGAACTATTTTTATTAGCAAGTTCTCCTTCTTTTTCATTAAGTTCTTTTTTTGTTTCTTCAAGTTGATTAGAAACTTTCACTTCTTCTTTCTTTATTTTTGCTAACTCGTCTTCAATAGTTTTAAGTTCAGAAGATAATTTAACTTTTTCTTCTTCTTTATCTTTTATCAACTCATTAGTAGAAGCAATATCTCTTTCGGTATTTTCTTTTTTTGTATTTAGTTCACTAACTTTAGAATCAGCACTACCTTTATTTAATACAGCGTCGTTATATTCATTAAGTGCTTCTTTTTCTTCTTTTTTCTTTTCACTAATTCTATGGTTTAATCTACCAATTTCTGTGTCAATTCTTGTTTTTGCTTCATTTAAAGAAGCAATTTCATCTTTAAGAGATTTTACCTTCTTTTCTATATCACTCTTTCTAGATGTTTCTTTTTTTAGTTCTTCAATTTCTTTTTCAAGTTCCTTATTTAGCTGCTGAAGGACTTTTTCATTTTTCTTTTTTTCACTTTCTAATGAAGCTATTTCTTCAATAGCAGTATTTCGATCATGAATTGCTTTGTCTAGGTTGTTATTTATGTTTCTCAGTTCTTCTTCTTTAGTGGTTAAAGAAGCAATTAGAGACTTTCTTTCTTCCTTTAATAAAGAAGTTTGATTCTTTAGTGAATCAAGTTTATTTTTAGCTTCGTCTAATTCTTGTTTTTTAAGAAGAACATTATTTTCGAGCCTAGATAAAAACTTGTTTTGGTAGTTTATATGGTCATAAACAAGAAATGAAGCTCAAGAAGCACCTAGGATCGCTGTTGGAGTTAATAAAATAGTAAGAGCTATTTTAGTATGCTTTTTACTCATTATAAGTCTCCTTGAATAAGTAATTTCTAGTGTTAATATACAACTTTATATTTGTTAAAGTTTTCTAAATCCTTAAAAAAAGGGGGTAAATGTTAAGCTCATTCATATATTTGTACCTTTTTTTATAGTTTTTAAAAATTTTAAGAAAAAAACTTTTGATTAAGTTAGAGAACAATTTAAGGATCTTTCATCAAGTCAACAAAATGAATTGGTTAATCAGTTAGAACAAACTCTTAAATTAGTATCAGCTCTTTAAAAGATAAAAAAAAAAAAAAAGAAACACGACATCTCAAATTGCAGAACAGTTTGAGGTGTTTTATTTCGTATTTTTTTATAGCTCTTTAGTATTTTGTTTCATTTAACATTTGCTAATCAATTCGATAACTTATTGGTATGTTAATGATGAAATATCGTACTGATCAAATAATTCACTTTACATTACCAAGGTATCTTTATCATTATACTTTTTTTAGCAACTGAAATAGTTTTTCAACTTCATTTTCATTCTCTCTTACTTTGTTTAGCAAATCAAAGTAAGAGTGTTTAGTACTGTAATCGACATATAAGATGTCTAAATTGTTTTGAATCATCATTAATGTCATAAGCAAACGACCAGTTCGACCGTTTCCATCGGAAAAAGGGTGGATGGTTTCAAATTTCACATGGTATTTTAGGATGATATAGTATTTAGTTAAATCATCTCTGGCATTACTAATTTCGTTCTGGTAATCAAGATTGATTTTACTCAGTTCGGAATCAACTAGTTTACTAGGACAAGTAAGAAAATTTTCTCCATTGATATAATTATCATTGGTTTTAAACTTTCCGTTATTTTCGATAATATTTTCCATTATTATCGAATGTAAATCAAGAATTAAATGGTTATTGATTGTTAAATCACGATTATTAAAAATAAACATCAATGCCTGATAAAAATTTTTAGTTTCGTATATTTCGCGCATCTTTTTTTGATTCTCGAGACTTACCTTACCATCTACAAGTAAATCTCAAGTATCTTTAAGAGAAAGGGTATTACCTTCAATTGCAACAGAGCTGTGGGTTAACTTAACCGCAACTTCTAGTATTTCTTTGTTTGTTTTTTTGCTCATTTTATGCTCCAGTTCAATTAGTAATTTTCTTTATGGTATCAAGAAACTTTTTTTGCTGGTTAATAAAATTGTTGAATTCGTTTTCACTCATTTCCATATCATTCAAGAACTTAAAACAATAATTAAAGTTAATGAATGAAACGATGTTAAAATAAAAGTTTTTTTTCTTATATTTTGAACATCTATGATAAAGAAGATTGTAGTCATCAATGTTAATTAAGTTTCTTATAATTGAAGCATTTAGATATTTTGTTTTAATCTTCGGATTAGAACAAAAAGCTTCAATTTCTTGATAAATATTTAATAAGGTATTTAAAGTATTTAGACTTAAATGAGTTTTAAGTTTGTAATGATAAAAATTAATTTCTTTTTGATGGATAAAACTATTGAGTTCCCTTTCGTTGAAAACATCATTTAAAAAATAAGCTAATAATCTTATTTTCATCATTTTTTCATAGTTAGGAGTCACAACATCTCACCACCTTTCTAATATTATATAAAAAAGAACATTTTGATTAGAGTGGAAGAAAGTCTAAAAATTTTTGATTTCGAAATTATAAAGATTGATTGCTAATAAATATAAGATTAGAACTAACTAATAAAAATTGGTAAAAACATTTCTTTGTTTAGCATTATGATATTTTTGATTGTTTTTAGAAGTGAATTCCATGTTTACCCAATTTGGTAGACATTTACCTTTCAAAGTTAAGGCTATATTCTAAAAGAGATTCTAGAAGTCGCAACACTATACTCTCTTTGTTGCAAATCTGGTAATGTAATAGTCAACTTTCTTTAAGTAATCCTAAAAAACTGATTTCAAAGTATGAAAACACCTTTCTCTTCCTATATTTTTCGGTCACTTGTTTTTTTGTGTTAGCATTTCAAAGAAAAAAAAGCAAGAACATGCAAAAATCTCACTAGAGATTTTAGAAGAATCTAAAGATCGTAAAGTAGCTAAAATTGTTGCTAAATTATTAAAGATTCTAGTAAAAAGTAGGGATTCCGTTATGATGACTGAAGAATTAAAGAAATTCTTAAAAAGACTCCACGAAAAAAAGAATGATAAAGAGATTGTGGGCATTGGTGTAAAGAATATTATGAATAGATTAAAAGACCCTATGAACATGGGTCTTACTACGAAAGAATGAAATGCATATAATGGAAAAGAAGGATATATAGTATCTATCCAAAAAGAAGCATTAGCAACTTTCAGAATTGATTTAAATAATGTAAAAACTTGAAATGATGTTGATGATAAAACAAAAAAAGAATTCGAAAACTTTATCAAAAAATATAAATCAAAATATGGAAAAAATCTAGGTTTTTGATATGAAAATGCTAAAAAGGAAATTGTTTTAGATGTAGTGGAAATAGTTAAAGATCTTGATGAAGCTATAAAAAAAGGTGAAGAATTAAACCAAGATGCAATCTATGATATTAAGAGAGGCACGGCAATTATATTAAAAAATTAGAAACACGACACCTCAAATAGCAAAACAGTTTGAGGTGTTTTATTTTGTAATTTTTAGTGGTTCTTTGGATTTTGTTTCATATAAGAAATTTGCTAGTCAATTCGATAACTTATTGATATGTTAATGATGAAATATTATGTAAATTATAATGAGCCATCTTCTAAAGATT
Organism: Ureaplasma canigenitalium ATCC 51252; assembly: GCF_000712165.1. Lineage (GTDB taxonomy): Bacteria > Bacillota_I > Bacilli_A > Mycoplasmatales > Mycoplasmoidaceae > Ureaplasma > Ureaplasma canigenitalium. The sequence continues at coordinate 215,811 of NZ_KL544010.1, forward strand.
GTATGAAAGCAATAATGAAAGTAAAAGACACAAGTTTGTTTAGTATTATAATGTGAATAAAAAGAGCAAATATCTTAAAATGATAAATTTGTTTTAATTAATCCCTTAAAACACCAATCGGGATAACATAGATCCCATCTTCTCTTATATAAGCATATCCTTTTGCTGTAATTATTGCTTTAAAAGTTGGTTTACCTCGAAAGTCTCCAACTATCTTATTTTCTAGTTTATTAAGGTTTTTAACAGCTTCCGGGAAATATCCTTCACCTAATTTGATTTCAATTAAACCATATCGACCATCATTAAGGCAAACTACCGCATCGACTTCAAGACCCGAACTATCACGATAACTATAAACTTCACCATCATAAGCTGATAGATAAACCTTAAGGTCACGCATTACCATTGCTTCAAATAAAAAACCGAATGTATTTAAATCATTAAAAATATTATGTTCATTGATTTTTAATGAAGCACAAGCAATACATGGATCAATTAGTGACATAACTGGAGTGGTTCTTATGTTCGTTTTACTTCTCAAGTTAGCGGTAAAGTGATATGTATAATCGATAATGTATGCATATTCAAGATTCTTTAAATATCTTTTTAATGTTGAAAGTGAAATGTTTATTTTACCACTGCCTGTGATATCTTTTAAAATGGTATCAAGTTTAAGACGACATCCGATATTTCTTGAAATACTTCGTAGAATAAGGTCAATTAAAATAGGGTTCTTATTTTTCTTATCTTGATGGAATAAATCATTGTTAATGAGTCCACTATAGTAGTTTCTCGCCTGTGTTAACTGTTGCTCCTTAGTATTAAATCGAAAAATACGTGGAAACCCACCACGTACAATTAGGAAAGCAACATCTTCCATCGAGTGTTTAGATTGACACATTTCAAACTGATTATTGAAGAGCATAAAAAGCGAAACTTCACCTGTTGAATCATTAGATTCATAAAGAGAAAGTGTTCTCATTGTAATATTAACGATTCGATCAATACCACTATGAAGGGTGTTTTTTCGTTGACCACTATTTGAACCAGTAAGAATAAATTGACCCACTTCACCCCGTTTGTCAACTTCAAATCTCACAGCATCAAAGATTGCTGGTGCTAGTTGTCATTCGTCAATTAATCTTGGTGTTTCACCTTTTAATACGAAAGAGGGCGAAGATAAGGCTAACTTCATATTTTGGAAATTACCTTCTGAATCATCTAATTTAATAAAAGACTTAGCAATCTGCATAGAAGATGATGTCTTACCACAAGCTCTTGGTCCAGTTAATAAAATAGCATCGCACACATTCAACTTTTCCTTTAAAATCTTGTCGATTATTCTTTTTTGATATCCCATTCTTTATTTTCCTTTTCTTTTATTAAATTATTAATAATTATAGTTTAATTAGTCATTTTTAAATAGTTTTTGAACCATTCTGACAAGTTTTTTTGACCTATTTTGACTGATTTCCGTGAACCATTCTGACAAGTTTTTTTGACCTATTTTGCCAACTTTAAATTTATAAGTAACTTTTTTTATTAATCATTAATTAGATTTTATCTAGTAAGTGTAGACGACTTTTTTGTCATTATGAGAACATTATTTGACTTATAAACAGATATTAATAAACAATTAGATGATGATTAAAATATTGCTTTATTATTAATTAATATAGTAGTAAAAGTAAAAATTCTTTTTTTAAAAAGAATCTTAAGAAAACATCAATCCTATTTGTGTTCAGATTTACTTGAAGGAGAGAGATTAATGAAAAAAAATAAAGTTCGAATCCTAGCTAAGGTAATTGGATTATTAACAATTACTAGTATCTCAGCATCCATTGTCGCTTCATGTGCTAAAAATAACCAGACTAAGGATGAAACAATTTCTGTCCTTGGAGTTACTTTTAGTGATATCAAGGAAGATTCTGCTTTGATTACAATTAATTTAGCATCCGATGTAAAAATCAATCTAGATCAAACTAATCTTGTTCTTTCAAACCTTTTTAATACCAGAAAAGAATTACATCATCCAAAAGTTGAAGGGACAAAAATCATTTTTAAAGTTAACCAATTGCATCCCGATGTTAGATATATGATTAGTTCGTTGACCATTAATAATCAAAAAATTGAGCTTAATCCTAAATGAAAAATTGATTTTGAAACACTACCGAAAAACCAAAAGTTAATGATTAATCTCATTGAATTTTTTGATATCGACGAAACTAGTGCGAAGCTTAGAATTAACCATAATTTTAAAGATCCTACTTTGCTTAATAAGGTCAAATTCATTTTTGATAAGGATGTTGAAACGAAACTCATTGACTATGATTTAAACTATGCTACATATGCTCTACATAATCTTAATTCTAACACTAGTTACCAATTAAAAGGAATTACTCTAGATGAAAAAGCAATTGAGTATAATGCTAAAAATGGTACTTTTAAAACGAAGACCCACACTGGTGAAATGAAACTAGAGATTACTGATTTAAGTGTTGTTCCTTCGATTTTTTCAAGCACTGTTAACCTTAGACTTAATCAAGAGTTAAGTAAAGCAGATATTACTTTTTCAATTAATAATCAAGCTTATCAATTTAAAAATGTTAGTTCATCCAACAAGAACATTACTTTAAATATTGATCATCTAACAAAAAATACTTCATATACAATTAGTAATATTACTATCAACCAAGAATCCTTTAATGTTAATAAAACTTTTAAAACCCTTGATGAAACGAAGAATGATGAAGGTAAGAAAAAGGACGATGTCCCACCAAAAAAACCAAATCCACCTGTTAATCCTATACCGGATGCACCAGAACAAAACGACCTTGAAATTAAACAATTTTCGGTCTTAAATAAAACTAGTAGTACAGTTCAGCTAAGAGTATATTTTAACCACCACACAAATAGTCAAAACAACCCTATTTTCACTATTGTTCTTACAAACAATGTTACTAGTGAACATACACTAAACGAGCATTTAACTAACCAGGATTACATTGATTTTCATATCAATAATTTAACTCCCAATACAACTTATCAAGTACTGGATTTTAAGATTAATAATCAATCCATTTTAAACCATCATTCATTTGTATTTAGTACTGATAGTAATGTTAATGGTGATAATGAAGATAATCAATCTAATACGACAAAGGAAGGTAATCCTTCGCTTGCGAACCATACGATTTATTATGACAAAGAACTAAATGTACAGGAACAAACTCTAAATACCTTTAATGATTTAAAAAAGGAAAGTAATCTAGAGAATTACTTCAATTTTATTAATCAAAAAAATAACGACCAAATCGTAAAAGAAGATTTTGTTCGACACGAACAAAATGAGATTATTGATTATCGAATTGAAAATAATAAACTAATTATTAAGTTAAAAAAGGTTAGTGGACTATTGAATGATATTAGTCTAAAAATCGAAAGAAACAGTAACACAGAATTAATTAATCCAAAGTCTAGTGAAAAAGACATTCTTGTTTATATGATTGATAATCTAACAAATGGTGAATTAATCAAAATCCTTGGTCTTTTTGATCATACAAAGGAAGTTACTCCTTTTAAAAACAAAGGACTTGAAATAAGAAACAAGAGAACAAATAGCAAATCATCCAGTTTTTCTTTTTCAAGTTACTCTGATTGACAACTTGAAAAAGAAGATAGTAATAATTATCGATTTAATTTTAGAGCATACCGCTCGGTTTCAAACATCGACTGACCTGATGCTTTTTCATTAAAGGTTTTGAATCATCAAAACCAGATTGAATACATTGATTTAAAGTATAAGAGTAACAGGGATGAAGAACAGAGGGATATTGTTGGGAATATCCCTAAAATGAAGGTAAAAAGAGTTCTATCTCTAGTTCTAAAAGACGGAAAAGATTACTTTGATTTAACTAATTTTAATCATTCCATAATTGTTCCTGACCAAATTGATGATGATACTGACGAACACTTTAATATTGAACAAGTTAGTGTTATGAATGATACCGTTAAAGTATCATATACGAATGATATTGCTAAAAATATTAGTAAGGTACAATTTTTAATTAAGAGTCTTAATCCCCTTCAACCTTGGTCAAAAATTGTTAACGGAAACCTTGACCACGAAAAGCATATAGCTACTTTTAATGTTGATTTACTACCAAAAAATATTGCAGAATATATTATTGTAGCTACAAGTTTTAATAATGAAGTTATTGATTATGGGTTAAACAAGAAGTATCAATTTAATACTAATTTGATGGATAAGGAATACCATTTAACTGATTTTAAAGTTATTAAGGATGAGACGAATAAACAACTTTATGCATCAGCTAGTTTTGATTTTAATAATCAAGATTTATCGTATTTCAAAGATAAATGGTTTCAGTTTATCTTTGAACCTGAATTAAAAAAAGGTGAAGAACAATATTATCAATTTAATTTTGTCAAGGAATACAAAATTAATGTTCCCTTCAATCACATCTGAAAGTTTGGTCTTAATGGGTTTTATGAAAATACAAAATACACTTTAAAGAAAGTTAAAGTAGTTGAACCATTTACCCAAAACGATTATTATGATCGTTTTACCTTAGTTGATAACCTAAAAAAAGACTTCGCTTACCATTTTAATTATCAAGTTAATTTAAATAATCAAGTGATAAAGGATAAACCGAATCATCATTTTAACTTAGTTGATCCGGACTTAATTACAAACCGACTTGATCTAACACGAGCTGATTTAATTAATTATTGGTTAAATGATGAGAGTAAAACGAAAATTCCATATTCCATTCAAAACCATTATGCTCTTATTGAATACGAAAGATACCATTTCTATAAAAATGTGATTGGTAATATTAAAAAAAGAAAGCATTTCGTTCTTGTTAATGAGAATAATATAGAGGTTAATATTCGTGTTCTTGGTGGACGAAAAATTATTGATAATGCCATTCCAGTGATAAAGGATGATCACAAGAAAGTCACTATCACCGAAGACTTAAATCAGTACATAGGACTTGAAAAGATTAAGGATGATGCTTTTTTCATCTTCCGGATGGAATTAGATAACCAAAAACGAAAATTATCAGAACTAACCCCACTTGATCCAGCTTCCATAACAGCGAAATCGTTTGTCTCAATCCCAGTTAGTCTAAAGGATATTTTTGAACATAAGGTCATCGAAGATTTATCGTTTAGTTTCCTACAGACTCGTGGTGATGTAAGATCCCACAGGACGATTCGTCGACAAATGCAAGACCGATTTAAATTTAAGGTTAGTTTAATTGATAATAAACTAAAACTAGAAATCATTCCAAGATACCATAATGTACTCATCTTTGATAGTCTTGCTGACCATTATTTCTCATTAGCAAATTCAACTTTTATTGGTAATGTATCATCAACCCTTCACTGGATTAAAACTAAAGATATTAACTACGATATTACATTTAATGCGACACCTCTGAAGGATAACCTTTCAACTGGTTTAAACGAAACCTTTATCGATAAGACTATTGAAGATAACGAAGAGTTATTTAATAAAAATGTTAAAGTAAAAAACAAAAAAGATAGTATTAAACGATTGTACAAGGAGGATCAATCAAGTAGTACAATAAACATCAGAAATCGTTCATTTGCTATTCTTCAAAGTCCGAGCGGAACCTGGAGTGTTTTAGGAAAAGTGAAACCACATGATGATTTCGACTACAACTATTATGTAATTACGAATTCACATGTCTGAAAAGTTTTCCCGAAGAATGTTGGAACCACGATTGATGGTAATGGTTATAAAATTCTTGATAACACTAATTTTAAGGTCCCGATTGTTTTAAATCGACCAAATGATCCAAGCATCCCTCATAAAGATCCTTATTTTGACCGTTCAAATACCTGGAATTTAAATCAAATTCCATTTAAGATTGAGTCGATAGTTGACTTTGATAATGATCAATCATTTCCACATCCCGAGCAGTTTAAAGATACCTATGGTGATTCAGTTAGAACGAATAACGGAATTGATAAATGAGTCCTTGGCCGTGCTGATTTAATCATCGCAAAAGTTGATATGTCGTTCTTTTTTAGGAATTTTAGTCTTGATACCCTTGAAAATGCAACCTTTAACGGAATTCCTCTAAATAATCGTCAAAAAGAAATCGTTAGATTCTTTTTAAATTGAAAGAATCTTCCTTTTATGACCATTTCAACATACAATCGACATCTAAGTGAATACTATAACCTAAACTGGTTTGCAGCGACTTATCCTGGATTACCATCAAACAATAAAGACTCAAGAAGTGGTAAACGATATCGTGAGTATCTACTTGGAAATACTGATGACATTTTCGGTGTCGTTAATTACCTTGGAGCGACTTCGAAGAATCCCCTTGTCAAGTTTGATACTAGTCTAGTTGACTCAGGTGGTGGATCATCTGGTACATCGGTATATGACTCTAAAAACCGTCTTGTTGGTTTCTTCGTTGAATCAACAAGAGGAGCGAAACAAGATGAAAAAGGTGAAGCTGGTATCTTTATTATTGACGGTCATAAATATAAATTCTTTGGGGATGGTTCAACTCCCCAAAACCAAGGTTCATTTTATGAACGAGTAAGATTGCTCGCATATTTATACCCTGATCGATATGAAAATGAGAACTTCAAGAATATACCGAAGTTTTACAATACGATTGAGTAAAGTTTAATAAGAAAAAACACCCTTTACACGGTTTGTAAGGAGTGTTTTTTTGATATGTGATGTTAGTTAGTCATTAAGACACAGGTGTCTAGTTCTTTTTCCATAGAAAAAGGACAATACAAATAGTTAACAGTATAAGTTTATAATTATCTTAGTTGTCTACTAAGTAAAATGTATAATGGTATAAAAAACGGATGGATGTAATGTGAAGTTTCTTAGCACTTAATGTTTTTTGTCTCCTAGTTTATAAATAAATTAATAAAAGATATATAAGGATGAATCGTATGGATTTAAAGCAGAGTTTACTTGATTTAGTTAAAGGAAACGAAAAATACTATTCGACTGAACAAAATAAATTGCTTCTTGGAAATATTTTTGTTGCTGTAAATAACCATGATCCTGATTTCTTTAAATTACTCTTCCATAATGAATTAATGAAGCGAACCTTTTTTAGCAAAGTTGATGATTTTTGAATTTTTAATGATCAAAAATTCATTGACTTTATTAACTTAAAAGACTTTATGCCAGACAGTTTTACATCCTTTAAAAATAAAATTGGTTTAGTGGATAACAAGGGTGAGTTTTTAAGTGAAAAAAGTGAAGTAGTCCTTTCGTTTCCATACAAGGATTGTCTTCTAGTTGGTAGTCAGGATAAGGATGATCAAAAAAGTACTGAAGTATTGCTAAACGAAACTTTAGCACT
>NZ_KL544010.1:223222-225050 GCF_000712165.1 Ureaplasma canigenitalium ATCC 51252
TTTAATGAAAAGGATAACCTTATTATTAAGGGAAATAATCTAATTGCTTTATCTACAATTCTTAGTCGGTACCGAGGTAAGGTCAAGTGCATTTATATCGACCCACCTTATAATACAGGTAATGATAGCTTTAACTATAACGATAGATTTAACCATGCTACCTGACTTACTTTTATGAAAAATCGCCTTGAATTTGCTAAGGAATTACTGAGAGAAGACGGTGTCATCTTTGTACAAATTGATGATAATGAACAAGCTTACTTAAAAGTATTAATGGACTCTATCTTTGGTAGAGATAATTTTGTAGCTAATATTATTTGAAATTCCATAAATAGTGTTTTGAAGCAGTCTAACTTTATTCGTAAAGAACATGAATTTGTTTTAGTTTATGCAAAAGATATTAAATTACTTAAATTTAATAAATTAGAAAATACAATGAATTTTAAAAACATCGATAATGATCCTAGAGGAGAATGATTTAGTAGTAATGCGGCATCTCCTAATCAAAAATCTTCAAAAAATAAATTTGCGATTTTACTTCCTAATGGTGATGAATGTATAAGAAATTGAAAATTTAGTTATGAACAATTTAAAAATGGTGAAGTCAGTTTATATTTTAAAGGTGGCAATGTTCCACGACTAAAAATTTATAAAAATGAATATGATAAATTATCAAAAATTGAGTCAAGCATTTTTTAAAGATTTAGGTTCAATAACTACGGCAAAAAAAGAATTAAAAAATCTTTTTGAACCTTATTCCGAAATATTTGAAACTCCAAAACCAGAAGATTTAATAAAACGATTTTTACAAATATCCACAAATCCTGGCGACATCGTACTCGATTTCTTCCTTGGTTCAGGTACCACAGCAGCAGTTGCTCATAAAATGAATCGTCAATATATCGGTATTGAGCAAATGGACTATATCGAAAACATAACTGTGGAACGACTAAAAAAGGTTATCGACGGGGAACAAGGTGGAATTTCTAAAATCGTTAACTGAAGTGGTGGTGGATCATTTGTTTATTGTGAACTTGCTAAAAATGGACAAAAATGAATTGATTTAATTGCTAAAGCAACTAAAAGTAACATCATGAAGGTAAAAGAACAAATCCTTTCTTCGTTTGACATCATTCCTTATCTTAATAAAAAAGAAATCGAAGATGCTCTTCATAATTTTGATCAATATGGACTTGACGATCAAAAGCAACGATTAATTTCCATCATCAATAAAAATAAACTATATGTAAACTATAGCGAAATGGATGATGAGTCAAACGAAATTAATGAATCTGAAAAGGTATTTACAAATTCTTTTTATCTGGAAACAAACTAATTTTCTAAACACGATAATATTCATTCGAACTTCATTAAAGTCAGTTTTTAATTTTACTTAAAGGATAAATTGTATGGATTTAAAGGAAACACTACTTAACCTACTTAAAGGAAACGAAAAATATTACTCGGCTGAACAAAATAAATTGCTCCTTGGAAATATTTTTATTGCGGTTAATAATCACGATCCTGATTTCTTTAAATTACTCTTCTGTAATGAATTAATGAAGCGAACTTTTTTTAGTAAAGTTGATGATTTTTGAATTTTTAATGATCAAAAATTCATCGACTTCATTAACCTAAAAGACTTTATGCCAGATAGTTTTACATCCTTTAAAAATAAAATTGGTTTAGTAGATAACAAAGGAAGTTTTTTAGATGAAAAAAGTGATGTTGTTCTTTCGTTTCCATACAAGGATTGTCTTCTAGTTGGTAGTCAGGATAAGGATGATCAAAAAAGTACTGAAGTATTGCTAAACGAAACTTTAGCACT
>NZ_KL544010.1:225115-384590 GCF_000712165.1 Ureaplasma canigenitalium ATCC 51252
TATCTACAATTCTTAGTCGGTACCGAGGTAAGGTCAAGTGCATTTACATTGATCCACCTTACAACACAGGTAATGACAGTTTTAACTACAATGATAGATTTAACCATTCAACCTGACTTACATTTATGAAAAATCGTCTTGAATTAGCTAAGGAATTACTAAGAGATGACGGGGTCATTTTTGTACAGTGCGACGACAATGAACAAGCATATTTGAAGGTGTTAATGGATGGTGTGTTTGGAAGAGATAATTTTATTGGTTGTTTAGTTAGAAAAACTACTATACATGAGAGGGTTTTAAGTCCTTGAGAAATTCAAAAATTGCATGACTATATTTTGATATATGCAATACACAAAAGACAAGTTCATCTAAATAGAATTATTACTGGCCAAAAAGAGTTTCCATATCATGACAATTTAGGTGAATATTATTTAACACCATTTCAAAATTCAGGGGCTAATGGTACCCGCGAAGCAAGACCTAATTTGTACTATCCTATTTATGCTAATAACGAAGGTAAATTATCTTTAACAAAGTCAAAAGAATACAACCAAGAAATTTTGCCTGCTAAAGTATCTGGAAAAGACGGTCGTTGATTATGAAGCAAGGATAAATTTGAAATTGATAATTGAAGATTAGTACTAAAAAATGGCAAACTATACGATAAACGCTACAAACATGAAACAACAATTCTTGATAAAAGCATTGCCCAATCGTCTTGCCTTGATAATGAAAAAAATTCACTTGGAACGAAACATTTATCAACTTTAATTGGTCAAGGTAAATTTCAATACCCTAAATCGGAGGAACTAATATCTAAACTATTAAATTTATGTACTAATGTAGGTGACATTGTACTAGACTTTCATCTTGGTTCAGGTACAACAGCAGCGGTTGCTCATAAAATGAATCGTCAATATATTGGTATTGAGCAAATGGACTACATCGAAAGTGTCACTGTCGAACGGCTAAAAAAAGTTATCGAAGGCGAACAAGGTGGAATTTCTAAAATAGTTGACTGAAATGGTGGTGGTTCATTTGTTTATTGTGAACTTGCTAAAAAAAGCCAAAAATGAATTGATTTAATTGCTAAAGCTACTAAAAATAACATCGGGCAGGTAAAAGAACAAATCCTTTCATCGCATGACATCATTCCCTATCTTACTAAAAACGAAGTTAAAGAAATTCTTCATAATTTTGATCAATATGGGCTTGATGACCAAAAACAGCGATTAATTTCTATCATCAATAAAAATAAACTTTATGTAAACTACAGTGAAATAGATGATGAATCAAACGAAATTAAGGAATCTGAAAAAGATTTTACAATTTCTTTTTATGGAGAAAAAATAATCAACTAAAAAATACGATAATGTTTATCAGAATAACATTAAAACAGTATTTAATTTTATTTAAAGGATGAATTCTATGGATTTAAAGGAAACACTACTTAACTTACTTAAGGGTGACGAAAAATACTATTCGACTGAACAAAATAAATTACTTCTTGGAAATATTTTTGTTGCTGTAAATAACCACGATTCAGATTTTTTCAAATTACTTTTCCATAATGAATTAATGAAGCGAACATTCTTTAGCAAAGTCGATGATTTTTGAATTTTTAATGATCAAAAATTTATTGACTTCATTAATCTAAAAGATTTTATGCCTGATAGTTTTACATCCTTTAAAAATAAAATTGGTTTGGTCGATAACAAGGGTGACTTTTTAAGCGAAAAAAGTGATGTAGTTCTTTCTTTTCCGTACAAAGATTGTCTCCTAGTTGGTAGTCAGGATAAGGATGATCAAAAAAGCACTGAAGTGATGTTAAACGAAACTTTAGCACTTGACTATATTAACCACCTCCTTCAACCAAAAGTCTTTGTTAATATGAAACGTTATTCAAAAGAAAAGGTGGATGAAAACATCACTTTTAATGAAAAAGATAACCTTATTATTAAAGGGAATAATCTAATCGCTCTATCTTCAATTCTTAGTCGGTTCCGTGGCAAGGTGAAGTGTATTTGCATTGACCCACCTTATAACACTGGTAATGATTCATTTAATTACAATGATAAATTCAACCATTCAACCTGACTTACATTTATGAAAAATCGTCTTGAATTGGCCAAAAAATTATTAAGGGATGATGGTGTTATTTTTGTTAATTTAGATCATAATGAAGTACATTATTGTAAAGTATTAATGGATTCTATATTCGGTAGAGAAAATTTTGTTAACGAAATCATATGGAGATATAGAACCTACATAGGGCAAGTTAAAATGTTTTTTCCTAAGAAACACGATAATATACTGTGGTATAAGAAAAAAAATATAACATTTTTTAATCAAACGAATGTAGGTAATTACGAAGATACACCAGACTACAAAAGATGGAAACAATATTTAAATAACGATGGTGAAATAATATACGGAAATCATCCTATTACAGATTCAAGATTTACAGCATATTTAAGAAAATATATATCACAATTTGGAGAACCTAAAAACGGGGATGTTATTTATAAAAATTGTGGATATGTTGTCGACGATGTATGGGAAGATATAATTGCTTTAGATGCAAAAAATAAAACAGAACGAATAGAACTATTTAGTGGTAGTGGACAAAAACCTGAAGCTTTAATTGAAAGAATTTTAAATTCTACAACTCAACCAAACGACTTAGTTCTCGACTTCCACCTAGGTTCAGGAACAACAGCAGCGGTTGCTCATAAAATGAATCGACAATATATTGGTATCGAACAAATGGACTATATCGAAAGTGTCACTGTGGAACGATTAAAAAAAGTTATCGAAGGCGAACAAGGTGGAATTTCTAAAATGGTTAACTGAAATGGTGGTGGATCTTTTGTTTATTGTGAACTTGCTAAAAAAAGCCAAAAATGAATTGATTTAATTGCTAAAGCAACATAAAGTAACATCAGTCAGGTAAAAGAACAAATCCTTTCATCGTATGACATCATTCCCTATCTTAATAAAAACGAAATTGAAAAAATTCTTGATAATTTTGATCAATATGGACTTGATGATCAAAAACAGCGATTAATTTCCATCATCAACAAAAATAAACTATATGTAAACTATAGCGAAATGGATGATGAATCAAACGAAATTAAGGAATCTGAAAAGGCATTCACAGATTCTTTTTATGGAGAAAAACATGAGTAATAACTTAGCAGAAAAATTTAAGGAATTAATTGAAGATATAGGAAGACACCATATTGATGATTTCATCCTTAAAGGATTAAATCCTAAAATTACTTTACGTGATTATCAACAAAAAGCAATCAGGGCTTTTCGACTATATTATCACGGTCACAAAGGTAAAAAATATCATAATGGTAAAATCCATAGTCTTTTTCAGATGGCCACCGGTAGCGGTAAAACAGTCATTATGGCCGCCCTTATTTTATTTCTTTACCAACAAGGTTACCGTCACTTTATTTTCTTTGTCTCACAAACGAACATCCTTGAAAAGACTAAACAAAACTTCTCAAATCCAGCTAGTTCTAAGTACCTTTTTGCAACTCCATTAAAAAATAATGATAAATTGATTAACATTAATGTTGTCAATAATTTTCAAACATCAAGTGTTGATCACGACTCGATCAACATTTGTTTTACAACTATCCAGAAACTGCATATGGACATTGCAAACCCAAGGGAAGATGCGATGAGTGAGTATGACTTCAGTAATCAAAAAGTGGTCTTTATTAGTGATGAATCACATCATTTAAATGCTTCAACTAAAGTTAAAAATAAAAAGAAGAATACTACTACAAGTGATTTGTCTTGAGAAAATACGGTAATTAGTCTCTACAATAAAAATCCACTTTCTGTCCTTCTTGAATTTAGTGCGACCGCTGGTTTAAATGACCGTGAGATTCATCAAAAATACAAAGATAAGATCGTTTTTGATTACCCTTTAAGTTCTTTCCGTGATGAATCTTGAACAAAGAATTTTGAAAACATAAGTTCAAATAGTAAATATTTTGAGCGAGCACTAATTGCACTTGTGATGAGCGAATACCGTCGAATGCTTTTTAATGAACTAGGTCTTGAAATTAAACCAGTTGTTTTACTTAAATCAAAAACGATTAAAGACAATAAGGAAAATTTTGAAGAATTTAAAACAAGAATGAAAATGCTTGACCCTAAAGAAATAGAAGTCCTTGAAAGCATTGAAATCCCAACAATCAAATCAATTCTTGATTATTTTAAGGAAAAAGGTAACGGTAGTTATCAAACACTAGTTAACCTTCTTAAAGAAAGTTTTAGAGAAGAAACTTTAATTAGCATCGACTCTTCTTCTGAAAATGCGATTAAGGAAAAAGACCAAATCCTACTTAACTCACTTGAAGATAGGGATAATGTTTTAAGAGCAATCTTCGTTGTTGACCAATTAAATGAAGGATGAGATGTGTTAAACCTTTTTGATATTGTTCGTCTACACGACGAACGACAAGAGAACACAAGAGCGAATTTAAACACATACACGATTCGGGAAGCACAATTAATTGGTCGTGGTGCACGATATTGTCCTTTTATTTACCAAGGAGATGAAGAACGTCAATATAAACGTAAATTCGACTTTGATGTAACAAATAAATATCGAATCCTGGAAACCCTTTACTATCACTGTAAAAACGATTCAAAATACATAAGAGAGTTAAAAAATTCACTAATTGCAACTGGTTTAATAGATAAAGATGAAGGAAAAATTTTGGAAATTAAATTAAAGGATGAATTTAGACAGTCAAATTTTTTCAATCAAGCCTTTGTTTGAACCAATAAACGTGTTCCAAAGAAAAACAAGACACCGAGTGAAACAGATCAAAATCATTTTTCAAGAAGTATTGATTTTAATATTGACACTTTACTTGTTAATGAAGAATCACTGTTTAACAATGACGATGAAAAGAGTAAACCAGTTGCTGAAAATGAACTAGTAGATGAACTAAGTTTAAACCAAATTGATTATCATATCGTAGAAGGTGCCTCTCTTTATTTTGAGATGCTTAAGTTTAATTATTTAAAAAGAAAGTTTGCTAATTTAAAGTCTCTAAAGGAATTCTTAACATCAAATGAATATTTAGGGGATAATTTTAAAATTAAATTTTGCTCACAAAACGAAAAAACAGAGCTCACTGGTAAAATACTCTTTAAAGGATTAATTGAAGCTTTTAAGGTAATTGAAAAGTATCTTTACAATTTAAAAGATGAATATGTCGGCTCTGATGTTTGATATCCAAAACCACTTAAAAATGTCATTGATGATAAAAGTATTTATGTTAAACCAACAGCAGATACCGATGGTCGTGGACATTCCCAAAGTGAAGCGAATGAAAACTTAAGAATGAACCTTAATGAAAAATCTTGGTATGTTTTTAATGATAATTATGGAACTTCGGAAGAAAAGCAATTTGTAAAGTGGTTTAGTGATAATTATGCTAAAAAACTAGAAAGTAAAAACTTCGAATTTTATTTAGTAAGAAATGAACGATTTAGTGATCTTGCGATTTATGATTTGGAAACTGGAGATCGTTTTGAACCAGATTTTCTACTATACATTAAAACAGAAAAGAATAATTTGCAATTCTTTATTGAACCTAAAGGTTCGCAACTTATTAGCAATGATCAATGAAAAGAGACATTGCTAGATAAATTAAATAATGAAATTAATTTCAATCACCAACATACAGGTTGAAAAGTTATTGGAATGCCATTTTTTAATCGGGAAGATAAACTCTTAAAGAAGTTTAAAGCTAAATTTGAAGAGTTCATTGAGTCATTAGTATAAGATGAATGATGGAAAGGTAATTATAAAAACGATGTCTTTATAAGGATTTGAGACAAAACCATTTGGTACAAAATTAGTTTAATATTTTATATAGTCTTGAATATAAAAAAAACACCTTTTACATAGTTCTCAAATTAGGTAAGAAAAGACACACTCTTAATTTTAAAAGAGGGTGTCACCAAAATGAAAAACCAAGTCTCGCTCATAAATTTTATATAAATTTAAAGTGTTGCACTTGGTTTTTAATTTTAGGAAATATATAAAATATTTTTATATTTTATACCCTTGTATTTTTATCCAAAAGATAATTTATCTTTTCAATTATCTTCATATGGAACATTATAAACATTACACATTTCTTTAACAACTTCATTTCAATAATTAAAAGAATTTTCAAATGTTATAAAATGATTAGCAATTCCTTTTAACATTCCGTTATTAGGTGAAGTTGTATTAGCATTAATAATAATATAATGTAATAATAAATGTTGCGCGTAAGTAATTAAAATTGCTTTATCTGTTTTGTAATAATCTACCATTTCACTATCTTGTGAATAAATTGCTCCGCTAATTTTTATTTCATCAATGTGATGACGACAATATTTTCATTCCCCGATTTCATTTCTTGAATTGGTGACATATTCTTTAATGATTAGTTTATTATAATTATTTACGATTGCCCCATTTTCAATTAATTTTTCAATTGTTTGATAATAAATCTTTACTCATTGATTTGAATTTTTATTTTCTATTTCTCAGTTAGGATTAAAATAATTTTCTTTTTGAATTTCTTCTGTTATCATTTTGTTTATATTTTTCATTCTCTTGTTTCTAAATCTAATATATTTTCTAATTTCAATTTTGCTTGAAAATTACCATATTTTGAATACTCCATTGAATCTGTTTGGTCGTCTAATTTAAAAGATATATTAAATAATTTACCGGTTTTGGTTGTTTTAATCATATTGTTATCTAAAAAGAATTGAATTACCTTTTTATGTCTTAATGTATCATCAATGCTTAAATAAAAGCATACTACTCCAGAATCATTACTGCTAATAGGATTAAATATTTTAACACTCTCAGAATCAACCGTTCTTTTTATAGTAGTACATACTTTTAATTCCATTGCTTTTAAAATAAGTTTATCAACAATCTCTGCATCATTTAATTTAAAAAAATACATTCATTTACCACAATTAGGGATATCTGTTCACATATCTTCTTCGCTTTCATAAAAGTATTTTCAAGCTTCATTTTCTTTAATTATCATTTTATGCTCCTTTAATACATATAAAATCTTTATTAAATCAACTTTTTATAAAAGGAAGGGTGATTCTAATTTACGCAATATTTCGTTGTTTACATACCGACAAGTTATTGAATTGATAAGCAAATTTGTTCTATGATTCAATTTTGAACGAACGCAAAATATTGACAATAAAAACATCAAGTGTTTTTACAGAATGGGGTATTATGTGTTTAAATTATGTAACATAATTTAATTTCTAGTTTATTTCTTTTGTTTTAAAAACATCTTGGTTATAAAACTTAGAGTTTTTTCATTTGATATTTCATCGAATTCGGTTAACTTATTATCATTAAAGAACTTTTCAGAAATTATAAGTCTTCCTGATGATGATTTATATTCTTCACCCCAATTGCGATGATCTTGTTTAAAACCTTTATAAAAAGATATTTCTTCAAGGGTAAAAATTTCGAAATTAATAATATTGATTTTATCAAGATAATCAATATTTTTAGCACTATTCTTGCGGTCTATTTCATATCTAATTTTAACCACTACAAAATAAAAATCCTTCTCATTTAGAGAATATTCTCGATAGTCGTTATATAGTTGTTTAATCGCAGCTATTGCATTATTTTTACTTTTTTTATTTTCTGTTTTAACATTAATTAGTAAGTCATATTTTTTAGAAGTTATTAGAAAATCGTAACTACTTTTGGTTGTTGTGTAATGATCGCGTAGAACTTGTCAATCATCGATTCCACATAAAACATTTTTTAGTTTTTGATAAATAAACTCCTCAAGGATAAAACCAATGGCTGTCGATGACCTAATACAACTTTTTTTGACTTTAAGAGGTTTATGTCTTCAGCATAAATAGATACTTGATGGCGGTATACTTTAAAAATATTATTTAATTCTTTAAGTATCAAATTCTTTATATAGTATAAATCGGTTCAATTAATCATTATAAAAGACCTCGATAATTACTTGTGCGATATATGAAGGCAATCTCGGAGGAACTGCATTTCCTATTTGTTTTAAAATATTTGATTTTGTTGATCGAAAAATAAAATTATCAGGAAAAGTCTGTAGACGAGCAAGCTCACGTGGAGTCATTACTCGATTTAATGTTGGATGAACATGCACCCCACCGTGGTTTTCCTTAACCGTCGTCGATGGTTTGTCGTAGTATTGACGACGAAAAGCATCAGAATAGCCTGTCATTACACTTCTTCCTGCTGGTGTTTTTTTAATTTTTTCAATCATTGATGCAGTATGATTTGTAAAAATGTGATTAAAGTCAATTGACTCAGGAATCTGTTCAAGATCATTGATTGCATCATAAACTGTTTTAACTTGTAGACGAGTTTTTGATAACCGTTCAATGATTCTATCAACTTTGTTTTTATTATTAAAACTTGAACCAACAAAAATAACTCTTTCTCTTTTTTGCGGTACACCAAAATTAGATGCATCTAGCAAGATAAATCTGGAATAATATCCCTTCATAGATAAATTTCCGATTATTTTTTCAATAACTAGTTCCCCATCATTTTCCTTAAATGATAAAATTCCTTTGACATTTTCCAAAACAAATAGTTTTGGTTTGACTTTATCGATTGTATCAATAGTATATTTGTAAAGTTGATTACGATGATCATCCGGATTTCGTTTACCTGCCATAGAGTAACCTTGGCATGGGAATCCACCGATGATTAAATCAACCTTGTTTTTAAATTGCTTTTCAATATCAAGGATAACTGAAGGATCAGTAATATCTTTAGTATGTTCATTTTTCTTAAAGTTTAAATTGTATGTATCAAGTGCTGGCTGTCAATGTTCAACAGTAGATACTATTTCAAAACCATTATGAAAAAAACCATAGGTTAATCCACCACATCCACTAAATAAATCAATTATTTTTCTCGACATTTGATTTCCTTTATTAAAGATTATACAAAATCCCTACTTTTACTTTTATTTAAATGTCTTAATATGGTGGTAAAGAACGATTTAATTCTTTTTAGTAAAAGCATAACTTTTTATCTAATGTAAATTGTCAGGATTACCCAATTTAGTGGACATTTCTCCTTTTCTCAATTAAGTCTATATTTCTAATGGATAATCATCAAGACTCAATTCTCTCTTTCTTGTAAATAATGAATCGATTGCTCGTATCTAACTTCATTTCTTCTCTCTTGTTGGCAAGATTTTTCTTCATTAAAGGAAATAATTTTTTTGGAGTTCATCATTCACTTCGCAAACAAGAACCTTTTCTTCTGCCTTTTTCAATCTAGCTTTTAAAGCTTCACCAATTTTCACACTTCAATAATTTCTGCAATATGAATAAAATCTTATTTATCGGATTTATATTACAGTTCCTTCAAAACTAAAAAAAGTATAAAATTCCATATTTTTTTTAATGAATTAAGCAATCTCTTCCCTAAAATAACATTAAAAAAGGTCAATTTGTAGTAGAAATTAAACCCTTTTGTGTATCTCCTTTATGTTTATATTAAAAGTAATAAACTCAATAAAAGTCATATATATACATATATATTCAAAATACTTATTAAGGAGTCGTTCAATGAGTAAAAAAGCAGCAAAAATAGCAATTGGCATTTTATCAGCATCTATAGCCACTCTTGCAGTATCGTGATCTTCTATCCTAGTTTATGATCACTTTAACCATAATAATAATTTCAAAACCCAATTGCAAAATGTAGTGATTGAGAAAGAATTAGAAGTTAAACAAGCACAAAGTAGACTGGATGAATTAAAAACAGAATTAGCACAAAAAAAGAAGAATCATACTCTTGTTAAGAATAAATTAGATGAGCTTCAAGGTCAACTTGATGACAAAGAAAAAAGACTAGGTGTTTTAAAACAAGAATATGATGCTATCAACGAAGCTATTCACAAACTAACTAAGGAAAAAGAAACAAACTCACAACACTTAGCATCTTTAAATGAAAAAGTTAAAGAAGAAAAAGAGATACTAAACTTAAAACAAACTGAAAAAGATGAAGTTG
Source organism: Ureaplasma canigenitalium ATCC 51252 (assembly GCF_000712165.1). Taxonomy (GTDB): domain Bacteria; phylum Bacillota_I; class Bacilli_A; order Mycoplasmatales; family Mycoplasmoidaceae; genus Ureaplasma; species Ureaplasma canigenitalium. The sequence continues at coordinate 235,221 of NZ_KL544010.1, forward strand.
CTAAGAAGGTTAATGCTGCTAAAAAAGAAATTCAATCACTAAACTTAAAAATTACTAAACTTGATTCTGATATCGTAGATACTAACCATTTGATTTTGCAACAAAAGCAATTGCTTAAGAATGTGATTAATGACTATAATGATGCATTAACCGAAAAAAGTAATGCTGACACTCAAGTTAGTAAACTAAATGCGATGAAAGATGAAGCTACAAAGAAAATTTTAGAAGCTAACTCACATATTGATTCTCAAAATAAAGAATTGAAAAAGTTGAACGACGAACTTAAAACAATCAAAAGTGAATTAAAAACCATTAATGACCATAAAAAAGATTTAACTAATAAACTTAATAAGACTAAACAAGATATTAAGAACAATGCTGATAGTATTACAAGCAAAACAACTTTGTTAACTAATAAGCAAAAGGAACAAACTAATAAGCAAAATGAAGTTTCAGCTACTAATACTTTACTTTCTAATCAAAATAAATTAATTACTGAAAAAACACAAACACGTGATGCCCTTACTAAGGAAATTGAGGGCCTAAATACTGAAAAAAGTCGTCATGAGAATGAAGTAAATCGACTTAAGATGGCATATGATGCGAAGGTTGCTGAAGAGAAAAAACTTGAACAAAAATTAAAAAAATTGGAAGAAGATTTAAAAATAGTTGAACAAGAAAAATCAACTAAAGAAACGGTTGAACTTCCTAAAAAACGTGATGCTGAAATGAAAGCGAAAAAGTCATTAAGTGATGCAACTTCAGGTCTTGATCATGCACTAAATCAGAAAAGACAACACGAAACTTTAACAACTGATCTTGAGCGAAAAATGAATGAAGCTAAGCAAATCAGTGACGAAAAAGAAAGAGATACTACTCAGGTTAACAAAAGTTTAGAACAACTAAACGAAAAACTAAATACTTTAAATCAAAAAAATTAACGACGAAAAGTTTCAATCATCAATTGCAGAGCAGGAGCATTCAAACCAAGAGGCAGAACTTACTAGACTAAGACAAGAACTAGCTGAAAAACAACGAGCTTTTAATAGTACAAAAGATCAAGATTCAAAACGTTACATAGCACAAGATATTGATAATACACAAAAGAAAATAGCTGCAGTCGAAGAAAAAGCAAAGAAGAGTCAGAGTGAATACGATACCCTACAAGCTAAAATAAAAGAAGATGAAAAAGAAAAAGCTCAACAAGAACAAACTATTAACGATTACCGAACAAATGTTTTAGATCCGTCTAAAAAAGAAGCTGAAGAAAAGAAAAGATTAGCTGAAAAAGCGAAGTCTGACTACTTAAATGAGAAAAATAAAGATTCATCTATTGATGAACAAGTAAGAATTAAAACTGAAGCAAAAAAACAAGCTGAAACCCAACATCAAACCGCTCTAAACGAACAAAAGAATCTTGAACAAGCAATCGCTAACTTAAATAATGTCATCAAAACTAAACAGGATGCAATCAATAAGGAAAAAAGTGCTGACCAAAAATTAAAACAAGAAGTCGCATCTCTTAATAATCAACACACTGAGGAAGTAAAACAAAGTCAATCAACCACTAGTTTACTCAATCAAAAGCAAGAATTAGAAAAGCAAGCGAATGCTGATCTAACTAACCTTAATACTGAAAAAGGGAAAATCCAACAAAAACTAACTAAGCTTGAACAAGAAAAGAAAGAGAAAGACAAGGAAGTAAAAACCCTAGAGGATGCTATAGCAGACCTTAACACCGAAAAAACTAAACTAAATAAAAAGAAAAGCGAAGAAGAAAATAGTTTGTCAACTATCAAGAGCAACTTAATGAAAAAAGAAGCTGAAGAAACAAATAAAAAAGGTGCTATTAATAGCAAAGAACAGGAAAAAACAGGTGAAGAAACGAAACTTCACAACCTTACTTCTGACAAGATTAAAATAGAACAAGATCTTTCTTCTGCTCTTGTTAATGTTAAGGAGAAAGAAAAGGTCTTAAAAGACAAGGAACATCTAAGAACAGAAAAAACCGAAAACATTGCATCTAGTGAGAAAAAACTAGAACAACTAACTAATGAACATCAAAATTCATCTTCAACTTTGTCTAGTAAAAAGAAAAACTTCGACAAAGAGGAATCTAAACTTCGTAGTATGGAGAAAAAACTAGAAGAATTAACTAATGATTATTTAAAAGACTTGGGTGAAGTTGAAAATGCTACCGCTAAGGATAAAAAGGTTACTGATAGTATAAGCCAAGAACAAAGTAATCTAGAAAATAAACATCAAGCAATTGATCAACTAACAAAGAATAAAAATAACGACCAAGCAAATAAAGATGAAACTAAAAATAACCTCGATTCTTTAAACAGTGCAATTAAGAAAACCGAAGAAGAGATTGTTTATCAAGAACATCTGCTTGATCAAATCAACAAAGAAAAGAACAAGGCTAAAGAAGAATTCGAACAATATCAATAAGGATTTGAACTGGACTGTACACCAACTGTGCAAATAAAAAACTATTTTTGTTGTTAGTCTTATTAAAGAATAAAAACTTGTAAAAACAATGTATCGAATATAATGAAACAATCAATAATTTTTTAGAGAAATTATGATTTTAAGAATTTAGATAATCTAAATAGCATCTTTAAGAAGAGATATTAGCATTACCGTACAAGTGATAATTGATGGTTAATTTAACACTAATATGGGTTTTAAAAGAATGTTAATATAACCTATAAAATTAACTATTACAATTGATTATCCACCAAAGAGAGTTCGTACAGTCTGTGGTGTCTTTGAATTAAAAACTCCAAACATTAAACAAAAATGAGTTAAAAAAAATAGTACAAATCTTAATGTCCGAGAAAATTGCAGACACATTAAAAAAACACAGCTTTATGCTATTTTTCACTAGGACTATAAACCGTAAGGTACACCAAAAATTCTGTTGAATGTTTTAATGGAAATTTAAAAAAGGTAACAAAAAATAAGCCGTTGTTTAGGACGACGATACTTTATTAAATAATCTATCTGTCTATTATTAATATTGTTAAAAAGAAATCGAATGATTACCAATTAACCAAATTTACAATGAACTAATAGTCATCCATATAGTTACACACTAAGTTTTTCTTTAGTAACTAATAAAAAACTCTTAATTGAAATAAAAATTTATTTAGTCATTTATGTATAATTTTTTATTATGAAAAATAAAAAAGATTTATCACACTTAAGTGAACTACAGTACAAGGTTACTCAAGAAGGGTATACCGAACGTCCTTATGTCAACGAATATGATCGACACTTTGAAAAAGGAATTTATGTTGACATAGTTGATGGAACACCATTATTTCTATCAACCGATAAATACAACTCTGGTTGCGGATGACCAGCTTTTAGTAAACCGATTGATCAATCTATGATTATTGAGAAAGAGGATTTATCGCACGGAATGTCTAGGATTGAAGTAAAAAGTAAAGATGCCGATTCCCACCTTGGTCATGTTTTTAATGATGGACCGAGGGAGTTTGGTGGAATGAGATACTGCATTAATTCTGCATCACTTCGTTTCGTTCCATATGACAAATTAGATGAAGAGGGATATGGTAAGTATAAAAGTATCCTTGATATGGAAGAGAAAAAATAATTCTAAACTCTTATAAAACAAATAAATATAAGAAAAAAATAACCTAGATATGAGATTATCGTCTTGGTTATTTTTTTGTTATTAATTAACGATAGACAAAAAAATCTTTCCTTTGTGGAAAGATTATTTCTAAAAAGATATTTTTTATGGTTGTTGTGAACCACCTGAAGAACCTGTTGTAGTAGTTGACGGAGTTGGTGCAGTAGTGCTTGATGTTGTAGTTGAAGAACTAGCGGATGAACCACTGTTTTGACTAGTTGAAGGTTGTTGTGATTCCGTAGACTCTTTTGAACCTTGTGTACCTGTCTGTCCTGGTTGAGAGCCTGATGCAGGTGGAGACATTGTTGTACCATCTGTTTGTGCAGAACCTGCCTCACTTTGTCCTGCTTGATTTGCTCCAGCACTTGCAGTCCCTTGAGAACTGTTAGTATTTTGAGGACCACCTGTTCCACCTTGTGTTTGTCCACCATTTTGCATTCCGTTAGGTTGTGTAGAACTATTTGAACTTACATTAACTGTTTTAAAAACTGATTTCGCGATATACTTAGTAAAATCTTTTGCTGAAGTATTATTTCCATCTTTAATTTTATAAGTTACCGTAATTTTGTCAGAATTTTTTTCTGCTTTAACAAATTCTAAAGTCACACCTTCAAATCCTGATTCAAGAATGTATCGCTCTTCTGCGGTACCAGCTTCTTCAAATGTTACATATGATGGATCTTTATATTCCACAATAACTTCATTGTTTAATTCTTCAAAATTAGTTGTGGTACTGCTAGATTGCTTAAATGAACTAGCATTAATTTCTTTTTTGTATTCTTTTCTCGTTGAATCTTTTACAAGTTCATAACTAACAATGATTTTATTATCTTCTTTTTCAGCAAGAATAAATTCAGCTGTGAATCCTGTAATTGTTGAATCAAAAGTAAATTTAATAGTTTCTTCGTCTGGTGTTGCTTCGTCAAATGTAACTTTATCTGCATTCTCATAAGAAACAGTTAATTTTTCATTTGCAAGATCAAAAGGATCTTTATTAGCATCTCCTTCACTCTTAAACACTGACTTAAGAATTTCCTTTGTAAATTCTTTTTCACCAGTCTTTGTTTTACCAACTAGTTTGTATGTAACTGTAATCTTGTCCTCAGTTTTTTCAGCTTTTAAAAAGCTAGCTGTAAGATCAGCACTTAAAGATGTGTCAAGTGTAATATCGTAATTAGTTGCATCAGTTGTAGCTGCACTATACAATGTTTCAGACGCATTTTTATAAGTTACTGTAACCTTAGTTTCATCAACTTTACTGAAATCGTAAGCTTCCTTCTCACCTTGATCAGGAGTAGCTTTCTTTTCAAGCGTTTTAAACTTAAGAGTCTTTTGATCAGTTACACCCGAAAGACTAACTGCTTTACCTTCAACAGTAAGCGATTCAACTGTATATTCAGTGTTTGCTTCAAGTTTATTGAAGTCAAAAGAAATTTCTTTTAGAGCAGACGCTATCGTTTTTTCAGACTTAACAGTCTTTTCGCCAGCTTTTAGGGTAAGAACAACATTACTGCGTGCCGCAACATCTTTTGAAAGAGTTACTTTAACTTTCGCAGATTCTTCTTTAATGTCAGAAACTTCAACTGTACTTACTTTGATTTCAGTATCTACTCCAGGTTTATCTGGTGAAGTTCCATCACGCTTAGCAATTTTTTTGTTTTTTATATTGGCATTAAGTGTAGCATTTCTACCATCTACTTTAACTTCTACAACAGTATATTCAACTTTAGGATCAAGACCTGTTAGGGGGATTAAAACAGATTTAGTCTTACTTGTAACTGTAGCAGCATAAACCTTGTCATTTAGTTTAACACTAACTCTTGTGTTAGGATTGATTTCATTTAAGAAGTTAATTGATACCTTAGCTGTAGTCTTATCAACTTCGCTAAATACAACATCTTGAACAACGCTTGTTGTTTTAACATTTCTACAAGCGACAGCAACTCCTGCAACAAGACCTGCTGCAGCAATTGTTCCAGTTATTAAATAAATGTATTTTTTCTTAGTTAATTTCATAAAATTCCTCATTTATGTATTGACTATACACATAATTAAGATATATGTCAATAAAAATTTATAATTTAATGAATTTTAAAAAGTAAAATAAATGGTACTAAATTGAGTTCTTGTGAACAAAAAAATTAAAGAAAAAAGATTTTTGTGTTAAATTTTTAACAATATATATAAATTTATACACATTTTTTTAATCAATGCAAAAAAATGAAGAATATCATAATGCATTTGAACATCCATTACATTAAGAATTAATTTGTATCTTTATTTTTATGTGGAAAAGCTTGCTTTGTTGTGTAAATTTGAAAAAAACATTATATATAGTGTAATGAATTGTATAAATTTCTTAATCTCGCAAATTTGTTTTTTAAAAACTACACTCCTTTACATTCAACAAAAAAACACACTCTTTTTTTACAATCATGGTGTGTTTGTTTAGTTTCTTTCCTTAAAGGTGAAAAAAGGATTATTCGTTGTTAATGATGGTTCTCTAAAAAACAACATATCTCCCTTCACTTAGTTAATAAAAAAAGAATTATGATAGGAAAATATTTAAAAATGAAAGTTATTTAGTTATCTTAGCAGTATTGTTATCTGTTGTTTTTGATTGAGGATCTTTTGAAGGAGCAGTTGAATCATTTTTAAAGTGGTTCGCTAGGATATCCTTACTGTATTCTTTACTGACATTCCCTATTGAAAGTTTATAAGTGATAGTAATTTTACTATTGTCAGATGCTTTTTCTGCTTTAACGAAGGTGACAGTTACTTGATTAGCTTTAGAAGAATCTTGACCATTCGCTAAATCTAATTTAAGTTCATATTTTTCACTTTTTAATTCAGCATCTTTAATATCAACTTTGTCAGCTTCTTTGTAATTGACAATTAAGTTGTCATTAGCAGCAACTAAAACAGGTTCTTCTGTTTGTTCATCGGTTTTAAAAACCGAACGAGATAATTCTTTAACGAACTGTTTTTCTCCGGTTTTACCGTTTTTTGCTACTAATTTCAGGGTAATTGTAATCTTATTAGCACTTTTCTTTGCACTAACAAATTTAACATCTAAATCATTAGTTAATGTGCTATCTAGGGTAATTTGATATTTGTCTTCTGTTTCCTCTGCTTGGTGAAAAGTAACCTTCTCGCTTTCCTTATATTTAACCGTGACATCGTAATTAGAGTCAAAATTAGTAAAATCATAAGGATTTGGTGCTTTAAAGATACTCATTGGGATATCTTTAGTAAACTCTTTTTCTCCGCTCTTTGTTTTAGCAACTAATTTGTAAGTAACAGTAATCTTCTCGTTTGTTTTAACTGCCTTAACAAAAATTGAAGAAAGATCTGGAGTTAAACTACTGTCAAGTGTAATTAAGTAGTTCTTAGCATCTGTTGAAGCTAAACTAAATAATGTTTCGCTAGCATTCTTATATGTAACTGTAACCTTAGATTGATCTAATTTGTCAAAGTCATAGGGTACTTTTTTATTATTATCAGTTTGCTTTTCATTCGGATTCAACCCTGGAACATTTTTTTGGTCACTATTTGGTAGAAGATTTTTCTTTGTAGGTGTCTTAAACCTCAAACTCTTTTGGTCATTAATACTTGAAAGACTAACAACCTTGTTATTAATCATTAGAGACTTAATAGTATATTCAGTGTTCATTTCAAGTTGAGAAAAATCAAAGGTTAATGTATTAAGAGATGAGTTATTAATCTTCGAAGATGTGATATTTTTTTCTCCATAACCAAGAGTAAGGACAACATTGCTTGAAGCTGAGATTTCGTTCAAAAGAGTAATCTTAACCTTAGCTGAAGTGTAGGTTACATCAATCGTTTCAATAGTATTTACCTTGATTTCAGTCTTAATGTCAGGTACAGTTTGATCATTTGTTTCAGGTTTAGTATTCGAATCGCCCTCACGAATGTCAATCTTCTTTGATTGAACATTATTATTAAGAGTAGAAACGACACCATCAACACGAACTTCGTTAACAGTATAAGCGACTCTCGGATTAAGACCTGACACAGGAATAGTCACTGATTTTGTTTTATTAGTAGTTGAAACAATAAATACCTTATCATTCAACTTCACACTAACTCTTTTATTTGGATTAATTTCTTGTAAGAAGTTAATCGTAACTTTCGCTGAAGAATTAGTCACTTCGCTAAAGGTAACATCAGTCACTGTGTTTTTATTTGTAACACTGTTTCCTGTGTTACGACAAGCGGCAGATACAGCTGTGACAAGTCCTGTGATTGTGATCATTCCTAATGTAAGGTAAAGGTGTTTTTTCTTATTTATTTTCATAGATTTTCTCGTTTAATTTATGCATCAAATATACACATATATGTGCTTTTAGTCAATAAAAATAAAAAATATTTTTATTTAAAAAGATACCTTAAATTAAATTAATTTTAAAAATCTACTTAGAAATAAAGAAGAATAGTGTTATCTACTATGTTCGAGTTCGATATCATTTTCTTTTAATTCTAGGTCAAAATAAGTCATTGTGTGGTCTGATATTTTGCCCATCACTTTCGTATAGTACTCGTATAAGTTTTTGGTTTTCTGGTGTCACTGCTGATTAATATTTGTTAACTCGTTCAAACTATGAATCTTCTTTCCTTTTCCAGTGTAATAGAACTTAAGTGTCTCAAGACGTCAATCTTTTGAGATAACATCTTCATTAAAGAGCAGAGATCAAATGTCAATCTTCTTTGGATTTAGGTATTTTCCATCAGTCTTAAGAAACATCTTGTCGTAAGGTTGACTATATTGATTAAAACTACGGGAAAGACTAGTTCGATTCTTATCATCACTATCCTTTAACAAAGAGATGTAACCATCTAAGAGTAAAGGACGAAAAGCGATGCTCTCATTTCCTTTTTTAATATTGGTATCACCCATAAAAATAAGGTCATCATTTTTTCCGTCGAGATCGTCAAAAAAACTCATAACATTATTTAGTTGAAAGGCCTCGTTTAATTCCTTTGAACCTTGTGCTGTTTTAATTCCCATATATTTACTTTTAACAAGGTAATCATGAGCTCTTGTTTCACTACCTTTTTTCTCTCCTGGACTATCTAAATGAGAAAGTACAAAAGTGAAGTCTTTTCGCTTATCAGGTGTGATAAAGGTAACACCACTTGGGGGACGACTATAACTAATAAAACTCCTGTCATTTGTTGGGTTAAACTCTTGTTTGAACAATTGGTCGCGACCAGATCCTTGAACTTCATAAGTAATAAAGTTTTCTTTAACTTCTACAACATTTTTTTTATAAATAAAACCAACCCGTTCCTTCTGGGTTTCATAATTACTACCAAAAAGATCTTTCGAAATGGTGTAAGTTCACAAATTCTTTTTATCATACTTTCTTATGACATTGACAATACTTTCAATTGCTTGATACCTTTTCTCATTATTAAATGTCTTAGGAGTCGCATTAAGTTCAGTAAGACCGATCACATCAACTCCAGAATAAAGAATAATTTTTGCAATTGCTTCATTTTTTAAATAATCGTCCCCACCCTGATTTAGGATGTTTCAGTGACCAAGACGGATGGTGGATTTCACTGGAGTCTCATTTTTTTCAGTCCCAGACTGATTAGAATGATCTGCAGTGTTACCGTTTTCCTTAATCCTGTTATTTTCCTCTTGTTTGTTATTCCCGTTATGCTTAACACAAGAAACAGCAATAATGGTTAATGTTCCGCTAATCAGAACTGAACCTAATGCAACTTGAATCTTTCGCTTTATTTTCATGACTAATTCCTTATCTCTAAAAAAGATTATAAACAAGAAGAATACAGGAAAGAAAGTAAAATAATAAAGATAAAAAAGGTTAACCTAAATAAGAGATGACAAACAAAAAAACAAAAATTAGTTCCTTAAAGCAATTTGATAATGAGTTTTATCAAAACGGAAAAGAAAGTATTCTTGGTATTGACGAAGTAGGTCGCGGATGTCTTGCGGGTCCGGTCGTAATTGCTGGAGTGATTGTCAAAAAAGATTTCTACGACCAAAGAATCAACGATTCTAAAAAATTAACAAAAAAATTAATAATAGAACTTTCGGAGTTAATCAAAGACCATTCAATTGCTTTTGAAATAGTTTTCATTGAACCAGGTGTAATTGACCAATTAAATATCTTAAAAGCGACGATCTTAGGGGTAGAACAAGTCATCGCTTCACTAAAAAGCAAGTCTACTACCATCCTTGTCGACTATTTATATAAAGGATATGAAAACAATGACATCACGATGATAAAAAAGGGTGATGCAACGTCCTTCTCGATTGCTTGTGCAAGTATTCTTGCTAAAAATGCTCGTGATCAATATATGAAGAAGATGTCAACTATTTATCCTTTTTATGGATTTGAAACAAATGTTGGATATCCGACTAAAAAACACTATCAGATGATTGAAAAATACGGAATTACCCCACTTCATCGAAGAAGCTTTCGACTAACATCTAAGTCTTATCAATAGTATAATCAAGATGCTAAAAATGGGGGTATTTATGGGCAAATTAAAAATTATTGATTTTGTTAATCTACAACTACAAGCACTTGAAGATATTCATGCAAAGGAAATTATTCAGTTAAAAACTGAAGAAACTGAACTGCACAATGCTATTCAGGAAAAAATCGAAGACCAAAGAGATGAAATCATTAAAAAATGAAAAGAAGAAGAGAAGGAATCGATTATTAATAACTTCCGACAAACTGATGAATATAAAAAACTAAAGGATGACCAGAAAGAACTTGAATTAACTAATGAGCGTTACAAAAATTACCAAAAACAATGATCCGAAGATAAATTCAAAGAAAAATTAAAAGAAGAAGAAGAAAATTGGAAAAACAAGTTTTTTCAATCCGAAGAATATAAAACTTTAGAGAATACCTTGAACGATAAGGATAGTTTAATTAAAGAACTTAAACAGCAATTAGCAATTAATAAAGAAAACATCATTAGCAAATATAAAGCTGAAGATCAAGAATACAACGAACTCAAAGCACTTAGGGATAATTATCAACTTTCACTTGAAAATGAAAAAATTAAGTTAAGTCAAATAAAAGATAAAGAAAAAGAAGAGGCACTAAGAGAACTTCAGAAACAACATGATGAAGAGCTGCTAAAACGAAATAGTCTTACCACAAAAGAACTTGGTGAAGACTTTGAGCGGGAAATCATCAATATGTACGATGAGCATTTTCATTGAGACCGTAAAATGAATTTTACAAGAACTACTGTGTCGAAAGATGGTAATAAGCCCGACTTCCGTCTTGACATCTACGATCGTGATTTTGAGCAACTAACTGAAATCGAAAAAACAAAACCAAACCTTTCTATCATCTTTGAAGCAAAAACAAAATTCAATACCACAGAAGGTCAAAAAAACGAAAAATTCTTTAAGAAACTAGACAAAGACCGAGAAAATTACGGTTCACAATATGCTGTATTAATAACCGAACTTGAACCCGAAAGTTCTTTTGCGATTAAATCAATCAATGAGTATCGTGATATGTATATGATTCGTCCTTTTATGTTCGAAACGATTGTTAACTTCTTCCGTCTTCTCGCTTCAAAAGCTAAAGCTATTAATGATGAAATTTCCTTCTTTAAGAAACAAGAACTTGAAAAAGAATTTAATGAATTTAAGAAATATTTTGATGACAAAATTAGAACAAAAATTAATGATACAATCGACACTATTCAAAAACAAGCTGATATCCTAGATAAAGTTAAGAAAGCCCTTGAAGAAAAGGTTGTTGATGGACTTAAAAAAATCAATAACGATATGGAAAAGAAACTTGAAAAAAACTTAAATCCAGTCCTAAAGAAACTCGAAAAAAACGAAGGGATGTTTTAAGTTTTTCAAACTCAATAAAAAGTATTCTCAACATTAAAAAAATGTTGAAAACTTTTTCCATTTTTCCTTCTTCTTTATTAAAATAATAACTATGGTAGGAGATTGCTATGTTTAATGTTGTTGAAATCATAAAAAAGAAGAAAAACAAAATTCCTCTTTCAAACGAAGAAATAAGTTATGTCTATAATGGTTTTATTAATAAAACCATTACTGATTACCAAATGGCCGCTTTCCTTATGGCTGTTAACTTTACTGGTTACACTGACGATGAACAGTATTATGCGACTAAAGCTATGATTGAAAGTGGAAAAACTTTTGACCTCCGAGTTGATGGTCAAATTGTTGTTGATAAACATAGTTCTGGTGGAGTCGGTGATAAAGTTTCAATAATCTTGACTCCTTTACTTGTTGCTCTTGGATTCTATGTCGGAAAAATGAGTGGACGTGGTCTTGGTTTTACCGGTGGAACCATCGACAAACTTGAATCACTAAATCTTAACCTTGATTTTGATATTAAACACTACAAAGAAGAGCTCTTAGCAACAAAACTACTCCTTACTGGTCAAAGTGAGGACATGGTAAAAGCAGACAAAGAAATTTATGCTTTACGTGATGTCATCGGAGCAAGTGATGTTTTTGATTTGATGGTTGGTTCGATAATGGCAAAAAAACTTGCTCTTATTACTGACTACATCTTTCTCGATGTTAAAGTTGGTGAAGGTGCTTTTTGTCGTAACATCGACGAAGCTCGAAGTCTTGGAGATAAAATGCTTAAACTTAGTCGCAAGTTTAATCGTAAAACCATTATCCACCTAACTAATATGGATAAACCACTTGGTAGAGCTATTGGTAATGGAATTGAAGTTAGAGAAGGGATGGATTTCCTTCGTGGTAAACCAGTTTCAAAAGATTTATATGAGTTAATCACCCATTTTGCAATTGACATTCTACTTGAAACAGGACGAGTTTCATCAAAAGAAGAGGCAATGACTAAGATTGAGGAAGTATTAAAGAATCAATCTGCTTTTCATGTCTTCGTTAATTGAGTTAAATACCTAAAAGGGGATTATCAAAGTCTATATGATGATAGTTACTTTAACCCTAAATACACTCTTGATGTGATAAGCGAAAACGAAGGTTATCTTTCATTCAAAAAAACATCTGAGCTTGGTCTTATTAGTGTTGATCTAAAAGCAGGTCGTAAGGTAAAGACTGATAAGGTCGATCCACACGCTGGTATTTACCTTCATAAGAAAACAAATGATATGGTAAAAAAAGGCGAATTAGTTGCTTCTCTCTATTCATCCACTCCAATTAGCGAGGAAGCTAAAAAAAGGTTCCTTGCTAATCTACAATTTAATAAAGAACCTAAAAAAATGCAGGATGCAATTCTTGACATTATGAAATAATCTAATAACTTTCTACTTGCTAGAAAGTTTTTTATATATTGAAGAAAGATAAAATAATGCTGAAATTATCAACCAATGAAATAAGACAAAAATGGATTAACTTTTTTACAAAGCATAATCATTTATTTATTGAACCAAAATCACTTGTTCCAATTAACGATCCTTCTTTACTATGAATCAATAGTGGGGTAGCAACCTTAAAGGATTATTTTTCAGCCCGAGTAAATCCACCGCACACTAGACTTGTCAATAGTCAGAAGGCGATTAGAACAAACGATATTTTTAATGTCGGAAGAACTGCTCGTCATCATACTTTATTCGAAATGTTAGGTAATTTTTCGATAGGAGATTATTTCAAAAAAGAGGCTATTGATTTCGCTTACGACTTTCTTATTAATGAATTAAAAATTGATGTTAATCTCCTTTGAATTACTGTTTATATTGAAGATGAAGAAGCTTATCAATATTGAATAAACAAGGATGTCAAAAAAGACCAAATTCTCCGTGTTGGTCGTGACCGATGCTTCTGGGATGTTGGTTCAGGTCCTTGTGGACCGTGCACGGAAATTTACTATGACCGTGGGGAAAAATATGATCCTAACCAAGTTGGAACAAAACTAATCCTTGATGACCTTGAAAATGACCGTTACATTGAAATTTGAAATATTGTTTTTTCGCAATTTAATAATGATGGTAACAATGTTTACACCGAACTAAAGCGAAAAAACATCGATACTGGTGCTGGTCTTGAACGTCTTGCTTGCATTAGTCAAGATGTCCCAACCAACTTCGATACCGACCAATTCATTCATATTATTAATAGTGTTATGAAATATTCAACAATGAAGTATGATGGAAATGAATATTTCAAACCAAATGAAGAACAGCACAAAATTAATTTCAGTTATAAAGTAATAGCAGACCACATTCGTGCTGTTACCTTCGCAATCGCAGATGGTGTCATTCCGTCAGCTAAGGATCGCGGATATATCCTAAGAAGACTAATCAGAAGAATGCTCGTTAATGCTCATCAACTGAAAATTACAAATCTTAATTTTATTGATGATGCTATTCTTACCATTATGAATGATATGAATGGTTTTTATACTTATCTTACTCCTGATATGATTCAATATGTCGTTGGAATTGTGAAAAAGGAGGCTTCCCTTTTCAATCAAACTCTTGAAAAGGGATTATCCCTTTTTCATCAAGAAATAGCAAAAAACGGTTCATTAAATGCAGCAACTGCTTTTAAACTTTTTGATACATATGGTTTTCCGCTCGAACTAATTCGTGAACTACTTTTAAATATTAACCAAAATATTAAAGAAGAAGTTGTTGATCTTCTATTTGATGAAGTTAATAAACTCTTCCTTAATCACCAGAAAATTTCAAATCAAAACAAAAATAATGAAGCGATGGCGAAACAAAACGATGCTCTGCTTAACCTTCATCTCGATAGCAAATTCCTTTATCATACTTACACAAAGGAAAATGCCAAACTCCTAAAAATTTTCAATCTTTCCTTTAAGGAAGTTGATGCCTTAAATAACGAAGACGGCTACCTAATCTTCAATGAGACTCCTTTTTATGCGACATCAGGTGGCCAACAACACGATATCGGAACCATTTCAGATGATCACTATTCTTTCGATGTAATTGATGTCTTTAAGAGTCCGGAAGGTTATCATGTTCACAAAGTCCGAAACGCGACAGTTAAGTCTGGGATGTCATATCTTCTTCAAATCAACATAAACTACCGGGTTCATCTTGCTGCAAACCACACTAGCGAGCACCTTCTTCACTACACCTTAAAACATTTAATTAGTGATAAAATCAAGCAAGAAGGAGCGGCTAAATACTTTAATAAAGCAACCTTTGACTTCTTCTTCCATCGTCCATTAACAAATGATGAAATAACAAAAATAGAAAATCATATTAATCAAATAATCAAAAAAGAAATTGATGCAATCGAACGAATGGTGACACTAGAAGAGGCCAAAAAAGCCGGTGCTCTTGCTTACTTTGAAGATGTATACAACAAGCTCGGTGAAAAACTCCGAATGGTACAAATTGGTCCAAGTATTGAACTCTGCGGAGGTACCCATGTTGAAAATACTCGCGAAATCGAATATGTTAAATTAGTTTCTTTTGAAACAAAAGGGTCTGGTTCATACCGAATCACAATGGTAAGTATGATCGATAGTATCCTTGATTACTACAATGATGCAATCAATACCCTTATTGAACGTATTAATCAAATTTATCACCATCTTAATCCTTATTTAAACGACGATGAAATTAAGGAATATAAAAAGGTTATCGGTCTTCAAAACGACCTTAAGATTGATAATCTAAACGAAACTTTAAATGATTACAACGATTATTTAAACAAAATGATAGAGAAGAAAATGGTCGTCGATAAGGAAAATAATGTCAAACTTCTCTCTTCAATTAAAGAGCAATATCAAAACAAAGATGACAAAGTTGTCGTTAATACTTTCTTTAATATCGATAATAAAATTATTTTCAATGCGCTTTCTGAACTAATAAACGAACAACAAAAAACTCTTTTTGTTTCCCTTAACTTTAAGGATGATGTAGTACAGTATTTGCTTGCTATCAACGAAGCTTATGCAAAACAAATCAACCTTAATTTAAACCACATTATTAAGAGTTTTAGTATGTACGAAAAAAACAAAGGTGGCGGTAAAGCTCACTTCGTCCAAGGTGGAATGAAAGCATCACTTAGTGATGTTTCTAATATTACGAAAATTATTGAAGAGTACCGTAACTAATGAGAATACTCTGTCTTGACCTTGGAATGAAAACATGCGGATTTGCGATTTCTGATGATTTAAATATCATTGCAAGTCCTTTATTAAATATGGTCTATCCAAACGAAGATCTTTCCTTTGTTGTCAACCAAGTTGAACAATACTTTCAACAATATAACAATCAGATCAATACCATAATCCTAGGTTATCCAACAAATGTTTACGATGCTTCAATGACAAACAACACTAGTCGTGTCATTAACCTTTACCACTTACTTCGTAATAAATATGATTCGTCGATTATCATTGAACTTGTTGATGAACGCTTTACCACACGAATCGCTGATCAAGCAATGCGTGATGTCAATATGAAAGCAAAAAAAAGAAAGATGAATAAAGACCGGATAGCAGCTTGTTTCATTCTCCAATATTATTTAAAAATTATTAAAGGATAAATATGTATAACCATAATAAAATCGAACAATACTGAAAAGATTATTTTGAACAAAATAAGGTCTTTAAATTTAAAGACCGCGGGGAAAATTATAAAAAGTTTTATGTTCTCGATATGTTTCCCTACCCATCAGGATATGGAATGCATGTTGGTCATATCAAAGGTTATACAGCAACTGATATCATCTCACGTTACAAAAGACTAAAAGGATATGATGTTCTTCACCCTATTGGATGGGATGCGTTCGGTTTACCCGCCGAACAATTTGCTATCAAAAACAATGTTCATCCAGGAAAGTTTACCGAGGAAAATATCAACAATTTCCGTCGTCAACTAAAAAGTATTGGTTTTGATTATGATTATGATAAGGAAGTTAATACAACCGACCCTAATTTTTACCGTACCACACAATACATTTTCTCTCTTCTATATAAACACAATCTTGCTTGTATTCTTGATGTCGATGTTAATTGGTGCGAGGAACTTGGAACAGTTCTTAGTAACGAAGAAGTTGTACAAGACAAAGATGGCAATCCGGTTTCTGAACGTGGTGGATTTCCGGTTGTTCAACGACCAATGAAGCAGTGAGTCTTAAAGATTACTGAATTCGCTGACTCGCTCCTAGACGGGTTAAAAGAAGTTGACTGACCACAATCTCTGAAATCACTGCAAAGTAATTGAATCGGAAAAAGTAATGGGGTAATTGTCGATTTTAAAGTAAAGAATCAAGATATTATTCTTCATGCTTTTTCTACACGTGTTGACACTATTTATGGTGTTTCATATCTTGCAATAGGTTTTGATAACGAACATCTTTCTTTTCTTGTTTCCAAAGAACAAAAAGAGCAAGTTGATCTTTTTGTTAAAGAAATTGAATCAAAAACTGGTTTCGGAATGCATGATGACTATGAAAAAGAAGGAGTTTTCACAGGTTCTTATGCCATCAATCCAATTAACAATGAAATTGTGCCTATTTTTGTTGTTAATTATGTTGTCAAACAATTTGGTACTGGTGTCCTTTTCGGTGTCCCAGCTCACGATGAACGTGATTACCATTTTGCTCTTAAATATCACCTTGACATCAAAAAGGTCATTGAGTGCGACACCCTTCCGTATATAGCTGATGGTAAACACATTAATAGTCCACTTATTAACGGTTTAAACATTGACGATAGCAAGCAAAAAATCATTAACGAACTAACGAAAAATGGTACTGGAAAAGAAACTACCTTCTATAAACTACGGGACTGAATTTTTAGTCGTCAACGATATTGAGGAGAACCTTTCCCTGTTCTTTTTGATGACGAAAATAACATTCACATCATTGATTCCTTACCAGTTACTCTTCCATACCTACAAGAATACAAACCAAGCGGTAAGATGGAAAGTCCTCTTGCTAACAAACCGGACTGAGTTAATGTCACAATTAACAAACAGCACTACCGAAGAGAAACAAACACGATGCCGCAATGAGCCGGTTCTTCGTGATACTACTTAGCTTATATCTTAAAGAACGACGACGGATCATACCTTGATTTGTCTTCAAAAGAAGGACAAGATCGTCTAAAAAGATGACTTCCAGTTGACCTTTATATCGGTGGTCAAGAACACGCTGTATTACATCTACTTTATGCTCGATTCTGACACCAGTTTCTTTATCAAATCGGTCTTGTTCCAACCAAAGAACCTTTTTATAAAGTCGTTAACCAAGGAATGATTCTCGCTTCTAATAACGAAAAAATGTCAAAGTCAAAAGGGAATGTCATCAACCCTGATGTCATTGTCGAATCCCACGGTGCTGACACATTGCGGATTTACGAAATGTTTATGGGACCTCTGTCCCAATCCCTTCCTTGAAGTAATCAGGGACTTGACGGAATAAGAAAATGATTGGATCGGGTTTACCGCTTGTATACAAACGAAGTACAATTCGAAATCATATCCGATATTGAAAACATTAATCAGGAATTAACAACTGCTTTTCACCAGTTTCTAAAAGACTTTACAATCCACATCGAAAATATGAGTTTTAACCTCGCTGTCAGTTCGATGATGATTTTCATTAATGCTGTTTATAAAATAAAACAAATTAATTATCAAATGCTAGATCAATTTTTAATTTGTCTTAGTCTGTATGCTCCGTTTCTCGCTGAAGAGCTTCATAGTATAAATAACAAAGACCTGATTATTAATCATCCTTTTCCGGTTTATGATGAAAATAAACTAGTGAAAACCGCTCTTACCATTCCAGTTCAAATCAACGGTAAGTTAAAGGGTAGCATTACCGTTAGTGTCGATGACGATGATGAAAGTATTAAGCAAACCGCTCTGCAACTTTTAGTCAAAAAGAACGACATCACATCAACAGATGAACCGAAGAAAATCATTTATATTAAACATAAAATCATCAATTTTGTTTTTTAGGATAGTATTAACTCTTTCCTATACTAACTCCCATTTAGCAATCTTAATATTGGTTTGCTAAAATTGGAGTTTTTTATTATAATTTTTAAATACATTGGAGTAAAGCATTTATGGCAAAAGATTATTATGAAGTGTTAGGAATTAGTCGTAATGCGACTGAGGAAGATATCAAAAAAGCTTACCGGAAACTCTCAAAACAATACCACCCTGATTTAAATCCTTCGAAAGATGCTGAAGAGAAAATGAAGGAAATTAACCAGGCCTATGATGTGTTAAAAGATCCTAAAAAACGAAGTAATTATGATCAATTTGGTAGTGAACACGATCAACATGCTGGTTTTAATAGTCAGGGCGGTTTCGGTGGAT
Source organism: Ureaplasma canigenitalium ATCC 51252 (assembly GCF_000712165.1). Taxonomy (GTDB): domain Bacteria; phylum Bacillota_I; class Bacilli_A; order Mycoplasmatales; family Mycoplasmoidaceae; genus Ureaplasma; species Ureaplasma canigenitalium. The sequence continues at coordinate 254,200 of NZ_KL544010.1, forward strand.
TTGGTGATTTTGGTTCCTTTGATTTTGGTGATGTATTTAGTAGCTTTTTCGGTCAAGATAATGGTGGATACCGTGAAACATATGTCGATGGTACCATCAACCTTCGTGTAGGAATTGACCTTCTTGAAAGCATCCTTGGTACAAGTAAAACCATTTCCTATGACCGTGTTGTCTCATGTAGTTCTTGTAACGGGTCTGGAGTAAAGAATCCTAATGATGTCAAAACCTGTACCGGATGTAATGGTTCAGGACATACTAATAATGTTATTAACACACCGTTCGGGAGAATGCAGCAAACGGTGACCTGTCGAGTGTGTAATGGTCGTGGAAAAATTTACAAAGATCCTTGTCCTGTCTGCAAGGGAAACCGTCAATCTAAGGAAAATGTGAAACTAACAATTGAAATCCCTCAAGGAACTATTGATGGGGAAAAACTGATGGTTTCAAACCGCGGTAATGTAATAAATGGTAAAAGCTACAACCTTTATATTTTTATCGAAGTGAAAAGTCACAAATACTTCGCAATCGATGGTTTAAACATCCACACTAGAACTAAAATTGATCCAATTCTCGCCATCGTCGGGGGTGAAATTGATGTTATCACTCCATATGGTAAAAAATGCATCAAAATTCCTCCAAGAACACCTAATGGTAAAATCTTTAAGATTTCAGGTGAAGGTCTAAAACGAGTCAAACCAAGTCCAATTAGTCATAAAAAAACAGGTGACTTTTATACAACCATTGAGTATGCAACACCTAATACCTATACCAAAGATGAACTTAATTTATTAAAAAAACTAAGTCTTATTGAAAACACAGAAGTGTCAAATTATAATGAAAATGTAACAAGGGAAGTGAAACGATATGGTAAATAACAAAAACCACGAAGACGAACAAATGGATAAGGTCGAAAAAGAAGAAAAAAAAGATACCACTCCTAACGAACATGACAATGTCAAAGGAGTCGAAGACGAATACCAAGATGCTTTTGCTAATGACTCATCTAAAGCCAATAAAAAACATCTTAACCTAAAAAAAGAACTTGGAGAAATGCATCAAAAGCATAAGCACCAAGAACAAATCATCCAACAACAACAACATAAAATCAAGAATCTAGAAATGAAGATTCACGAACAAAATTCGATGTTTATTAAGAAACTTGAAGAAAAAATGAAGGAAGCTTCAAGTATCTTAAAACAAAAACAAGAAGAACTGTATAACACTTTTGATACAAAACTTGAAGATGCTATCTTTAAAATTTACAAAAACAAATTTGATAATCTTCTTTCTAATATTAACCAGTTTTATAGCATCACAAACAAGGAATACGACGATGATAAGTTAAATTCTTTTATTAAAGGATTTAGTATGATCGCAAACGGTATGGTCGAAAGTCTAAAGGAACTTGATATCCATATGTATACCCCAACGCTTGGTAGCATCTTTAACGGTGATACTGCTGAAGCTTTTGAAGTTGTACCTGATAACACCCTTCCTGACCATAGTATTAAAAGTATTGTTAACCCAGGCTTCATGTATAAGGATAAAATCATAAAATATGCGACCGTAAAAATTACAAAAAAAGAGAGTTAAAAAGTGGGAAACCCCACTTTTTTTCTTATCCGACGTGTTTGATTCGACCGATATCACGAACATCAAAAACCGTATCTACTTTTTCAATTTCGATAATATACTGCATCATCGGTGTTTTTACAACATCGATTTCATTCTCATTCAAAACATCATAAATTTTCTTAATCTTAATATCAACTTTGTCATGTTTCGGACCAAAGATTTCAATGTCATAATCAAGATGAAAGTTATTCTTACTCGTAATTAAATATTGATTATTACCAAGGTACTTGTCAATCACAAAAATAAAATTTTGGATAACTACTTCCTGCTTCTCATGGTAGAGCATTAAATTCATATCAGGTTGACCGTTCATAAAAGCAACATCAGCTTTTCGGTTCATCGCATTTTCAATTTCAAATAGATAAGGAGTTAAATCAAATGAAGTTCCAGTTAAATAACTATCAATCACCTTTCGATAGGTGGCCACTACCGTCGCAATATAGTGAACACTCTTCATTCTTCCTTCAATCTTAAAACTATCAATTTCAAGATCCATTAAATTCTTGATATTCTTAAGTTGCACCATATCCTTTGCTGACATACTAAACTTTGAAGGAAGGTCATCATAACTATTTTTTTCATCAAGAATATTGTACTTTCACCGACAAGCATGAGCACAACCACCTACATTAGCATCGCGAAGACTAAAGTTATTTGACATCATACAACGTCCTGAATAAGCAATGCAAACCGCGCCATGAATAAACACTTCGGTCTCAATTTGATGATTGTTGTTTTTAATATAAAGTTTAAGTTCATCAAGGGTCATTTCACGACTTAAAACAACACGTGAAGCACCGTTTCTTTTAAAGAAAAGTGCCGCTTTAGAATTTGTAATACTTTGCTGAGTACTGATATGGATTTCTGCAGAAGGGTGGTTTTTTCTAATGAAATTAATAATATAAGGATCTGCTACGATGTATCCATCAGGTTTTAGACTAACAACACTGCTAATAAATTCGGGAAAACCCCGAAGAAGAGGGTTATGACAAATAACGTTGGTCACAATGTAAACTTTTTTATGGTTTTGATGAGCAAACTCGATCAAATTTCTAACATTATCGAGCTCAAAATTACTTGCTCGTGCCCGGAGAGAATACGATTTTAATCCAACAAAAACAGCATCTGCTCCATAGGTTAATGCATAAATCGCCTTTTCATAGTCACCAGCTGGTGCAAGAAGTTCCGGAATATACTTTTTATTTTTCATCATCAAACTTTTCCATATGTAAAATATCTTTAATTGTTCCAAGAAAATTATTTGAGATATGTCGATTAATAGCGACACTCTTAATCTTATTTCAAAGTTCATCCTTTAAATCATTAGTATAAGTGTTATTTTTTAATGCATCCATCGCAAGTAAATAACTATCAATGATGACTAAAAAATCATCATCGTGATGCAGGTATCCGTCTATAAGAAGGTAATCCATTTTCAGTTTTAATAATTTATCAAGAATGTTAATACTACAAATTTCAAAACCAGTAAACATATGTGTTCCAAATTCATCTTGCTTTAAAATATTTGGATGTTTTCTTAAGTCTTCCCGGATATTGATAAAATCCTTATCTTCCAGCAAATCCTTATAAATTTCCTGATTTTTCAAATATCCATCAAAATTAGATAGTAGATTTCATCTACTATGCATAATAAATCCAAGACCTTGACCTTGAAAAACTAGTTTCAGGTTTTGGTGGTTATTCATTCCAATTTGCATTAACTCTCCATAAAAAAGTTCACGTGCGAGAAACACAGCGTCAATTTTATTTTCAACAAAAAAATCAAACTGACCATATGATGTAACAATTGTCTCCGGATTATAAAAAAGTTTTAGTGGTAAGTTATTTTCAAAAACAATTTGAGCAACAGCATAGTCACTAAACATTACATATTCGATGTCAAGTTCAGAAAGTTCAATGAGATGACTAGTAAGACGTGCTAAATCTTCATCAAAAAAGAAGGAATTAACCGAAACGATGATTTTTGTTTGTCCTCTTTTGTTGACTAATTCTTTAATTTGAGCTAAAGAAAGGTTGTTCATATTTCTTACTGCAAAAGAGTGACTACCAACTAATATTGCATCAACTTGTTTATCGATTAAATACAAACAATTCTTGTAGCTTGTAGGGCTAAAAAGTAATTGCATAAGTTCCTTTTTTATTATTAAATATTCAAAATCAATGGATATATGAGTTAAATTTATAATAAAAATTATAAATGTATTTGGAAAAGATGTAGAATTATTTACTCTCTTCTTGGTACATTATGAAACAAAAAATTCGTAAAAAATTATTAATATCAACAGTTTTAACAACCATTATCCTTGGATCTGTCGCTTCCATCGCTTCCGCTTGTAAACCTGATAAAAAGAATAATTTAGAAAGCGATAGCATTAATAATCCTGATTCAAGTGTGCATCCTAAAGAATCTGACAAACATAGAAGAGAAGGGTTTAAGCCAAAAGAACAGCCCTCATTACCAGAAGATAAAGAAAAAAAGAAAGAGCATCCGAAGGATACTCTAGATAAGAATAACCGTTTACCTGACGGTAAACCAAATGATAAAAACCCGGAATCAAAAGATAAATCTAAACCAAATTCTAAGGGTGATGAATCAACAAATCCTCATGACAAACCGAAAAACGGTGATCAAGCTTCCGAACATATGGGGGGGGGAGACAAAAATAACCAAAAGTTAGGAAATCAAGATGAAGGTAAGGTCGAAGACCGTAAACTTGATGGTAATAAAGGACAAAAACCAAAGAAGTCAATTCCGTTTACCCCGCTAGTTCCTGGAGTGGAAAACAAAGAAATAATTCCTGGATTACCGCTTTCTCCTGGAAAAAAGAATAACAAGGAAAAACAAAATGATAAAAAGGAAGATGATTTCTTTCAAAACCATCCTGCTTTCATTAAAGAGATTCCAGGGGTTAAATATTCTGTGTTCCTTGATGGGGTAAAGTTTGCTGAAAATTCTTTTGGTCGGGTTAGTGATGATCCGGTAGGTGTTTATAAACATTTAAATCCAAGAAACGAAAACGACTATTGATTCGATACTAATAAAGAGTTTAATCGTAATGATAATGCTCTTTGTGCTGCGATTACAGCGGCTAACTGGCTTGATTATTGATTCATCCAAAATAAAGATTATATTAAGGATTATCTTAAAGATGAAACAAAGGGTAAGCTTAATATTACATTAGCAGGACAAAGTTATACCGCTGATATTAGGGAATTAATGGAAGTTTATGTAGATACAACTGATAATCGTGTTGACCACAAAGTATTTAAATCCAAAATATTTGATTTCTTCCTTAAAAGATATGGTGGAACTTTTGTAAATCCAAATATGCTTGTCGATCACTATTTAAATGGTTATCCATACAATGCTGCAAGAGACCGTTTTGGTGGTCAAAATTACCATAGTCGCTATGATGTTAATACCAATTATGGTTTCTTTAGAGAGGTTTTTGGGAAAAACATCCTTACAAAACTAACCGATGCACGAAATACCTACCGAAAAAAAGCACTTAGTGAAGCGGTAATTGATGCTCTTAAAAATAAGCGACCAATGGCCATTTCTCATAGTACATTAGGAAAAACTACCGGACACATTATTAATGTTTGAGGTGCTGACTTTGATGAGAATCAAAATGTAGTTGGCTTCTACATTACAAATTCAGATGACCCAAACTCAACTTATTTCGATGAAAAAGATAATAAGCGAAAACTTGCTAATGTAGTTTACTATTATGTTCACTATAATGAGAGCGATGGAAAAATCCATGTAGGGCAAAACCCGGACCCAAACTCAGGTGCTGATTTATGAGACTTCTATAGTCTTGACCTAGGTCAACAATATTTCAAAGACTATTTAGCAAAGAAAAAAGAAAGTACTAAATAGTATATAAATAAGTTAAAAACAGAATAGATAAATTAAAAAAATGTAAACACACTCTCGTTTTTAAATGAGTGTGTTTTTAAATGTTCTGAAAACGATTTGTTGCTAAACGAAAAATTAAAACATAAGAAGGGGGTGAAGTGGTTGTTTGTTTTAGTTTCATCTCCTTGCCGTAGCATAAAAATAACATCTAGTTTAATAAAAAAACGACCGATTAAAGTCGTTTTAAAATTGTTATATACCTTTTTCTTAGTTATTACTATCAAGCATTAAACTCTTTTTTTGTTCAATTCGGTATTTTGCATAATTAATCCCGACAATAACTGTTGAGCTAACTAAAATAGTAGCACCGATGATTGAAAGTGGCATATTCCAAGCATATAAACCTTTAAATGCATCAGTCATTGAGTAATCAATTCCAAAACCAACCACAAAAGCAATTGCAAGTACTTGAATGACTAGTGTAAAGATTGGGTAAAGAGTCTTTCTTCTTATAATGTCTGCATAACGAATAATAATTAATCCAAGCGGATAGAAGAGACTGAAAACAAAGATATGAATAATACCGTTATTACGATAAAGTTCACTCGCAATATCTTTTGCTTCGATGTGTTTAAATGATTTAGTAAATGGATTTACTTTATCCTTTGTTTGACTGAAGAATTCATCACCTTTCATTCAAAGTGGATCAATAATTTGCTTTGTAGTTGCAATTCTTTGCTTTACATCTTCACTTTTTAATGAAGTTATAATTTCATTAATTCGTGTATCAAGTGTTTTTTTAACAAATACATTAGGAATTAATTCATTATTAATAAAGCTGGTAAATTGATGTTTGCTAATAGCTTCTTTTCCATTTTCAAGTAACGATTGATTTAGTTTTAATTCATCGAGAATTTTTAATTCAATTCTTTCCACTACTTTCTCAATGACAAGTGGATTGTGAAGAGCATTTTCCTTAACTGTTCTATTCACAAGATCATTAAATTCGGTATTAACAATGTTTGTATCAAGAGCTGTTAAAACACGTGAACCGATGAATCCTTTTGCTAGATTTAAAACTTCAGGTTTTGTAAATTGTTCAGCAACCACCTTGTTAAAACCATTTTCAAGGGATGCCGGGAAGTTTTTTAAGAAGCTATCCTTGTATTGATCATTAAAGAGACCCTTAAGGAGTTCTTTTTGAATTTGTGGAATAACTAAGTTAAGTGGAAACAAACCATTACTTTTATCAGAAACTTCCTTCGCTTTGATGTTAATCACTTCGTTTATTAATTTAAAGAAACCTTCTTTACTTAAACGAACTAATAAATCCTTAGGGAACTTGCTCTTGTCTCCTAAAATTTTTTCAAAAATAACTTTTGCAACTTCGTCTTTAACATTAATTTGAATGATTTCAGAATTCTTAATTGATTCATTTAAAACACTAATTAAAACATCATTAAACTTACCTTGATTAATCATATCTGAAGTTGTTTTATCCAGTGTAGAAGTATTTAGGATATTCTTAATCAGTTCGGTTTGTTCAGCAATGATTGCTTGATTTTTCATTGCTTCTGGAACTTTTCTTAATTCAACTTGGTGTTTGATATATTTGTTAATAGTATCAAGGAATTCAGCATCAATCGAATCCTTATTTAGGATTTGCTTAGTAATTTCTCCAATTGCGATAATCCGGAAATTCTTATTAACTCAGGTGTTTACATATTCATTAATTGAAGCATCAAATTTGGCAAGTAGTGAATCATTGTAGTTGGTTGTATATAGTAATTGAAGAATTTCCTTCTTTACCATATTTTCAGCAACTTGTAGATCAAGAGTTGGTGTCGCTTTAATTAGGTTATTTACTTTATCCTTAATAACCTGACTAATTAACTCCATAAATGGTTCATTAATAACTCTTCGAGCCATTTCTTCTGGTAGTTCATTAAGTTTCAAAATTTTCTTTAAGGTGTCAATTTGCACAGCATAAACGAGTTGTTGTACCTTATCATTTTCTTTTAACTTAATGTCATCAATAATCTTGTGAAGAACATCAAGGAAATGGTTATTATTGACACCATCAACCACTTCTTTTGGTAATGAATCAGTTTTTGTTACACGTTTAAGAAACTCAAGTTGTACTCCCTTAGTCGCAAGATCGATAACCATTGGATCATTTTGTAATTTATCCTTTGCAATATTTTCAATCATATGATTTAGTGTTTTTTCAAAACCATCAGTTTTTAACATTGCTAGTTGGCCATCAGTTAATTTAACATCATTATTTAATTTTGTAAGAAGCCTAACATAAATCCCATCAAGCATTGCTTTCTTTCCTTCAGGAGTTAAAACGGATGCATTAACAAGATTCTTAATTGTATCTTCATTACTTAGCAACTTCTTTCTAAAATCGTCATAAAGATAACTTGGTGGTCCATTTCGTTCAAGTGCGACAACTAAATCTTGATTTTTACTATAAAGACGAGTTAATGCATGAATGCTAAATCCATAGATTAATCCAAGAATAGTCGTAAGTACTATTCCATAGATGATAATTGTGACAAAAAGAGTTGGTGTATGAAGTCGTTCATCTTTGATTTTTTGTTGATTAAAAAGATAAATAAGGTAGTCAGCAAGACCAAAAAGTCCCATTTGAAAGAACATCATTGCTTGATACCAAATAATTCGTGCACTCTGAATGTATTGGGGAATTGATCCAACTACTTTCTCTTGAATTACATAATATAGTCCAATCAATGCGAACATCTTAATGACTGAAGTAAATAAAGAAATCAAGGTATATTCTCAAGTAGAGCGTAGAATAATCATAAATTGATTCTTTAAAAAATCAATTCGGTCATGCTGATAAAGTTTAGTTAATCAAAGATAAAGGTAAATCCCAAGTGTACCAAGAATTGCGATAATCGATAGTCCGATCCCAACTCCAGCATATGCAATATTTGAAAGAAGTCCAATAATTGCTCCAAGTGATAAACCTAATAGAAAGTATAAGAACTCAAAAACATAATAAAGTATCTTATTAATCTTCTTATCAGAATGATATAAAATTGATAATCAATATTGCTTTAGTGAAGAAAAAAGGATTAACCCAGATGAAGCATATATTCAGTGTGTCCCTACATCTTTACTAAATAATGTATTGAAATGTGAGTTTGCATATTCATTGTAGACATGACTAGTCGAAAAATATAAAAGAAGAAGAAAAATACCAAAAAGGAAAGCATAAATGCTCCCGGCCTGACTCGATGCCTTATAGTTAATTATTCCTTTTTGTTTCTCACCTGGCCGATGCGAATACAAAGAAATAATACTCCCGACAACACTTCCAAGAGAAATGAATGAAAGTTGAAACACGGTAACGTATGTGATACTTTGTATTCCAAAAGCTCCATCTTTTAGGCCATCAGCCATAAGAACGACCGCGAGGATAAGAGCTACAGCTGTAATCATCGAACTAAAGACAAAGCGGAACGACTCTCGCAGAACATTAGTAATTGTCGATGTTACCTTCGTGTTTAACGAGAGTTTAAAATTAGGTTGAGATTGTTCTTGAACCATAATCATTCACCCTTTAATGAAAATAATAATTATTTAATATTTTAATACGATAACTTCTTAAATATTAATAATGATTGAAATTGTGAAGAAAAAAAGCATTTTTTCGTCATTAATATCCTTTTTGTCAATTATTTTTGTCAGCTATATAACAATTAAAAATATTTTTTTCAATCAAATAGGTCTTTTCACGTTTATTTTTTATACTTTTCAAAAAAATATTTAGTTCAGAAATCGGTATTTTGGAAACTAATTTTTAGAAAATTAGTAATTTTCCTTTTACTTTTAACAGGAAAAAACCATATATTAATGAAATTTTTATGTCAAAAATAAAGTTTTAGTCTATACTTATTTTACTTTTTTATGTTTTTTACGATTAGTAGACCTAATTCAATTAAGGAGACTCAAATGAAAACAAAAATTAAAAAGATAGGACTTTCTCTTCTTGGGATAGGTTTCGTCGCTTCAACGATTGGAATCGTTGCGGTGGCTTGTAATAATAAGGACACAACAAATCTAGCTAAAAATGTTATTAATGGACTTGGTGTTAAAGGACTTTCTATTCTTGGAAATGTTGATAAGAATACTTATGCGGTAAAACTTTACCTTTCAAAGAAACTTGAAAAGGCAGAAGATTTAACTGTTTACCTTTCTGAAGGAAAGACAGGTATTGTAAAAATAAATAAAGACGAAGATCATCCAACAATTTATTTCCGTGATTTAGAAGAAAATAAAGAATATGCAATTGAAAAAGTTGTTTATAAAAACATCGAACTTGATATTTCAGCAATTGCTTTAATTCGTTTTAAAACAAATAACACAGCAAGCGAAGATAAAAAAGAATTACCAGGGGTTGATGAAAAGACAGAAAAACCTGAGCAAGGTAAAACTGAAGATGCTAAAGCTAATGATCAATCAAAACAAAAAGGTGATGAAGGTAAAACTGAATCTAAACCAAAAGAAAAAGAAATTATTGATGCATTAACTTTAACACCAGCTCCAGTTCCGCTTCCTAATAAGAATGAAAATCCACATTTATTAGCAAGTGTTAAATTATTTACTAATACAGATACTTCTACGAACCTAAAAAACATTGAATTTGATACACCAAAAGGTACTCCAAATTGACTAACTATTAAAATTCCTAAAAATACTACAACTCTTAATAGTAAAGAACTTGATGATAAATCATTCTTTAGCTTAAAACTTGATTATCAAATTTCACTTTTAGATACAACTACAAGCTTAATCACTGAATTACCTGAATTCCAAAATTTAAGTGTATATAAAGCATTTACTAAGCGTGACATTACCGTTCGTGGCCTATTAGTTTCATTCAATTTTGATTTAAACTATGACGCTAATGAACTTTTAACAGTTCTTGGAAAGTATAAAGGTAATGCTAACCTTGTACCTGTCATCGAAGTTTTCTCACTTAGTCAAAGAGAAGAAAATGTTTATCAAAAAGAAGACTTTAAATACCGAGAAAATGGACAAGTTGGTATTTTAAAGAAAGATGAAAAACCAAGAAAAACTGATAAGTACGATGGTAAAAAACACAATCTTGTTTACCGATTTAACCAAGACTCTTCTAAGTTAAATGGACAAGCAAACAAAGGTACTTACAAGATTCTTGAAAACGGTAAACCATATAGCACAAACTCATTAGTAATTAAGTTTACCCAAGTTGAAAAAAATCAATAATAATAACCATATTGGTCTTCCTTAATTAATTAAATAAATCATAGAAAAACGGCAACGCAAAGTCGCCGTTTTTTTCTTATCTCTTTCTTATCTAAACATTTAACATACTGTACTAGACTGAGTTATATGATTTTAATTAACTTAATAAATCTAATATTAAGTCTTAAAAAGGATTTGATTTTTTTCCTTATTTAAAGCAATCATCTTCTCTCTTTTCTTCATAAGGAAAAAGACACCTAGAAGAAGAAAAATAACAAGGATGGCAAGGGAAATTAAGATGACATTATAAACTACATTATGACCCTTATAATCATCAAAAGAAAGTTTACTTGCATTAAATCCAATCTTAAGGAAGTTAACAAAAGGTCCTGATAACATGATCCCGATGGATAGAATTGACTGATAAACACCCATTGCAGTTATTTTCTTTGTTCTTCAGACAATCACCATTACAACAGACAATAAAGTGTTATAAACAAGACCATAAGCAAACCCATTAATGATATGGATAATAAAGAATGAAACTGGAGTTAGAAGGAAGATGGAAAGTAGATGGTAAAGAACGAAAAGTGCACAACCGATCATCATTAAGTATACAGGTCTTAGTTTTTTTACAAAAACAACACCCATAAGAACTCCGGCAATCAGTTGGAAGACATTGTGCACCAAATTTAAATAAGATTCGTAATAAAATGCTTTCTGATCATTAAACTTATTTAGAATTTGTAAATGAAGAGCTGCAACCGACCCTGCGTTCGAGAATCGAATGAATAAAATAATTAATCCAATAATTGAAAAGAGGATAAAAATCCCAATCTGGTATTTATCATTCTTTACTTCTTTATTTTTATCTTCAATTCATAAGGATAATATCTTTCGTTCTTTAATAAAGAATCAAAAAACAAAAACGATGACCATAAAGAGAATAGCAATTACTCAAAGATACTTAAGAAAAGAAGGATCTACTGCTTTTGTAACGCTATTGTATGCAATAGTATTAAAAACAGAGCGAATCGGACTTGTAATAAAATTCGCAAGTAAGGGAGGAATTGAGAGTAAGGAAACAGCAAGAAAATTCTTTTCTTTACTATATTGTTCCTTAAAAAGAAGATGATAAGTTCCAATACAAGATGCACCAATTCCAACCCCTACGACTTGGATTATATTAGTAGTTGTATTTTGAACAATGGTAAGTGGAATGAAAGTCACTATAATGGAAATAATAGCAAACATCAAGAATGCTTTCCGATACTTTGCTAGAAACGAAATATAATCAGCTAGTAAACGGATGAATATCCCAACAAAACCATAAACTCCAAGGACAATATACAACAATGAGGTATCGCCGATACCATATTGAATCGTCGCATTAAGATTTCTGACCAGCATTATTGGTATCCAAAAAAGGATATAAAAAACATAAGTTATTTTATAACCTTTTTGTTCAATTTTAATTTTGAATAGAAAAACAATCGAAAGAATGAGAAAAAGAATAAATATCCCAATGTTAACACCAATTGAGATATATTGATTTTGATCAAGCATCTTCATTATTAATCACCAAGAATTTTAACAAAGGCATCGTGCGGAACTTCGACATTACCAATTGCTTTCAATCTTTTTTTACCTTCTTTTTGTTGTTCAAGAAGTTTTTTCTTCCGTGAAACATCTCCACCATAACATTTCGCAAGGACATTTTTACGCATCGCCTTAATAGTTTCACGAGCAATCACTTTGCTTCCGATACTAGCTTGGACAGGTATTTCAAATTGGTGTTTTGGAATGACCTCTTTAAGTTTCTCAACAATGACTTTTGATTTCTCATAAGCAAAAGATTTATGAGCAATTAAACTTAAAGCATCAACCTTTGTACCATTCAACATAATATCAATTTTTACTAATTTCTCAGGACGGTATCCAACCAGTTCATAATCCATAGTCGCATACCCTTTACTAATTGACTTAAGACGGTCAAAAAAACTATACATAATTTCCGCAAGAGGCATATGGTAAATTAATTTTCTTCGCTCCTGGTCAATCATTTGTAAATCAAGATAAGTTCCACGACACTCTTGACATAATTCCATCAAAGACCCAAGATACTGTTCTGGAACGATGATTGAAAGTTTCACAAAAGGTTCGTGTATTGCTTTAATTAAGGTTGGATCTGGTAACTTACTTGGAGAGTCAATTTTTAAAACTTCACCATTATTTAATTCAACATGATACTGTACTGAAGGGCTTGTTAAAATTAATTCAATATTAAATTCTTTAAGCACACGCTCACGAATAACATCCATATGAAGAAGGCCAAGAAAACCACATCGAATCCCAAAACCAAGTGCTGTTGAAGTTTCATACTCGTAAGTTAATGAAGCATCAGAGAGAGCAATTTTTGCCATCGCTTCTTTAAAATGTTCATACTGACTTGTATCAACCGGATAGAGTCCGCAATACACCATCGGAAGAATTTTTTTATAACCTTTTAATGGTGACGGTGCTGGGTCATCGGTATGAGTAATGGTATCCCCAACAGAAATATCCTTAATATTTTTAATGCTTGCTGCAACTCAACCAACTTCTCCTGCAACCAACTCTTTTTTATTAATAATTTTGGGGGTTCTAATTCCAAGTTCAGTCACAATAAACTCTTTATTGTTAGACATCATCTTAATGTGATCGCCTACTTTTAAAGTCCCTTTCTTGATTCGAATTAAAGAGACTACACCCTTATATGAATCATAAAAACTATCAAAAATAAGTGCCTGCAACTTAGCATCATCGTCAGCATCGATAGGATACGGAATATACTTAACAATTGCTTCTAGTACTTGATCAACATTAAGACCAGTCTTGGCTGAAATAAGTGGAATATTTGATGTGTCAAGACCAATCACATCCTCAATTTCCTTCTTAACCTTAGGAACATCAGCGCTAGGTAGGTCAACTTTATTAATACAAGGAATAATCTCAAGATTATTCTCAAGAGCAAGATAAACATTAGATAAGGTTTGTGCTTCAATTCCCTGCGAGGCGTCAACAACAAGAATAGCACCTTCACAAGCCGCTAGACTTCGTGATACTTCATAGGTAAAATCAACATGTCCTGGTGTGTCGATGAGGTGAAGGACATAGTCATTTCCATCTTGACTATGATAAAGAAGCTGCACTGCGTTCAATTTAATGGTAATACCACGTTCACGTTCAATAACCATATTATCAAGAACTTGATTGGTCATTTCTCGTTTACTCAAGGTATCGGTCATTTCAATAATGCGGTCAGATAAAGTAGATTTACCATGATCGATGTGTGCAATAATACTAAAGTTTCGTATTAATTTCTTATCCATATTTACCTAATGTTTGTAATATCTATTAATTATAAAAGATTAATGAAAACACAAATAATAATATTAGCATTAGTTTTTTTCTAATTTTTATTTTTTTCGCGAATATAATATTAAGCACCTTATTAAATTACTTTTGTTTTTTAAAAACAAGCAAAGGGCTCCGAAGTAATTTATAATATCTAAATTAAGGAAGCGAGTAATTATGAATAAAGAAATTAAGTTAACTTTTACGGAAGAAGAATTTAAAAAAATTGAAGAAGTTAAAAACCGAGTAGATCCTACTGGTTTAATTACAACCGAAGGTTTTATTAAGGAAATGATTAGCAATTTAACCAATGACTATATGGCATTCGTTAATCACGATTATGCTAACCTTAGCGAACAAATGCAGTCCCTGAAAGAAGCCTTTAATTCCATCAACCCAAATGGTGATGGGAATGTTGATTTTACTGAACTTTTCAATCAAACATTAAAGTACGACGATAAAAAAGAAACAAAGGCTAAGGATAAGAAGGACGAAGAGGAAGAAAAGAAGAAGGTTACTAGTAAAGAGGCACCAAAGATCAAAAAATCATAGTATGAAATTAATTACCATCACATCAAGCAAAAATCCAATTGTTAACCATTTTCAGTCCATCGTGGTTGATAAGCAATATCGAATGAAGCATCGTCTTATCCTCGTCGAAAATGAAAAATTAATTGATGAAGCACTAAAAATGAACTATCGACTAAAGAATTTGTTAGTTTACGATGTTCACTACAAAAAAAACTTTGAAAAGTGCTTTCGTTTCACTCTTTGTGATGACGTAGAAGTGTATTTATTGACCGATACCATTATGAAGAAAATATCTTCAAATGAATCTTTTTCAAAAGTAATGGCTGTCATTGAAATGCCGTTTCATCCGGTATCACCTAACGATCCTATAATCGTCCTTGATAACATTCAAGATCCTGGTAATCTTGGTACTATATTAAGAAGTTGTGTTGCTTTTAAAATGACTAACCTAGTCCTTAGTAATTGTGTTGATCTCTACAACAATAAAGTAATTAAAGCTAGTATGGGAGCGATTTTCAAGATTAATACTTTGTCCTTCAAAAATGATGAAGAAACTCTTCGGTTCTTAACTGAAAATGAATATTATCAGGTAGGATGTACAATCGCTAGTGATGCAAAAAAAATTAGTCAATATCGGTTTAAAAACGATGTTAAATATGCTTTTCTTTTCGGAAATGAAGGTCATGGTTTACACCAAAATTTCATTAATCATGTTGATGAAAAATTAATGATTCCTATCTCAAATACCGAATCACTTAATGTTTCAACAGCGGCCAGCGTTATTATTTATGAATGGTATAAACAATGTTTTGATATTTAATTAATTACAGTTCAATTTTTTTCCTAAAAAAAACTATTAATGAGTTGATTAAGGACTGTACTGGTTTTGAAGTTGTTAAGTTAAATGAGTCATCGCTTAAGAACAAGACATTGCTTTCCTTATCATTAGATAACGACCTTTTTTCTAACAATAAAGTTTATTTAATAGAATCAGATAATCTCTTTAACAATCAAAAAGATATTGAGAAAAGCATTCCTTTCTTCAAGGAAAATAATTCTAGGAACGACATTATCATTTTTTTTGTAAAAGAAAAAAACATTGACCTTAAAAAACTCCCAAATGAAATAAAAAATAAACTCCATTTTTACATCGAAGAAAACACGGTGTCTAGTCTTAATTCATCAATCAAGGAAATGCTTGACCTTAATCACCTTGTTTTAAACCAAACGGTCATTAATGAACTAAAAATAAAAACTGAAAATAACAAAGATCTTCTTTATGCTGAAATCATTAAGCAAGGTTTACTAGATGATAACGACGGCCGTCTTCGTTTTATTTCTGATTACACAACCTATAAGATTTTTGATTTTCTGGTTTATCTTTTTAATAAAAATTATGTTGATATCTTCAACTTTCTTTCAAAGAACCGTGAACAGACCGCAATTCTTGTTAGTATGCTTGTTACCCTATTACAGAATTATTACCTTTTTCTCCTTCTTCGATCAAAAGGTTATGATGAAAACGATATCGTCTGTACCTTAAAGCTCCAACCTTTTCTTGTTACAAAAATGAAAAAACTTTTATCAAAGTTTACCTTAATCTCTATAATTAATAAGATTAGAGACTTAATTGATCTTGAAAAAATGTTCAAAAGCACTTCCATTAATCAAGAATTGCTTTTTCTACATTGAATAATCAGCTTTAATAGCTAGCAAAGGAGGAAATATGGAACCGGTTAAAAATCAGCTTAGTGAACGATTATCAACGATTTATAACGATATCCGCAAATTATTGAACGTCACTTTTCTTGAAGAAAAAGTTAACACTTCAATCAAAAGCGATAATGAGCTAGCTAATCAAATTAATAAAAACATTTCCATCATCAAAAACATCGAAGAAAATTATGATGTTGAAAAGCAAATGCACCTTGAATACATCAAAGCTTTTCAATCATATCGCATTTTTAGTTATGTTGAAAATAGCTTAGATGATCTTGACCAAATTACCGATGTCATAAATTCACTTCGTGTTTACATTTTAAACACATACGAAGTTGATGTTTATGAAAATAAAAAAGCAGATATCACTTTTGTTTTTGACGAAGCAACAAAAATGTCAATGGGTTTTGATGAAAAAGAAGCTACTGTTATCAAAGAAGATATTATCAACAAACCGCTTGATACTGATGAACAGATGCAAGAAGAACCGCAATTTGATGCTACTAATTTTGGTTTTACAAACAACAGTGATGAATTCCGTCAAATGCAGATTGACGCAATAGCTTCTAATGTATTCACTCAAAAAGTACTTAACAATGAAGTTTATATGTTCAAAACAAAACCAAAATTAATTCCTGCATTAAAGATTTTCTTTGTCATTGTCGCAGGACTTACCTTAATTCTTTCAATTATTGCTTTCTCAACTTTTACTGAATACACGAAGAATATGTATAAGATTTTCACCAGACAGGATAATGGTGAACAAATCGTAGCTTCATACCATCGTACAGGACAGATACCGGTCTCTATTATTATCTTCGGAATAATGTTTATTTCGACCGTTATAAGTCTTGTAAGAACATGGCGTAACGATAACACGAAGTATAATTTCCGAATCTTTATGTTGTTCATTTTTGTTGGTGTCGTCTTTATCTCACTGTTCGTCGATATTTTTAGTGGTAACTTAAGATGAGATCAAAACAACGTGATTGCTCGATTTAACGAAATGAAAAACGACGATGTTGATGCACGATTGCGTCAGCCTTTACTTGGTGATAATGACTATGACAAGATGTTTGGTTTAATCATTACTTACTTCGTTACCCAAATTTTAATTTTTGTTTTTGTACTTCTTTTAATCCTTATTTTAATTACGGCTAAATTCTTAAATCCGAAACGTGATACCGAACGTCTTGAGGCTTTACTTGAACAAATTAAAAATGATGTAGTTCAAGGAAAAGTCAATCCTAATCAATATGGTCAAAAGAAAAAAAGTCCTTTCGGTGATTCCTTTACCTTTTAGGTAAATCTAAAATATTGGGGTGATTTTTATAGAAACCTGATCGCAACTCAAAGAACGAAAAAAACCTTTTTTTGCTTATAAAAAGGAACCGATTATTTTACATGAAAACTTAACATTAAAAATCAAGATTGTTAAGTTTTTCTTCCCTTTTTACCCACTTAAATTATTCCGTTCCATCAGTATGATGACGGTCTTCTCACTACTGATTGCAATCCGATTAGGAATGAGTTTTTTAAGTGTTAAAGTACCTGGAGTTAGTATTACCTTATCATTCTCCTGAATGCCACTAATGGTACTTGGTTGGTATTTTGGCCCCGTTCTTGGGATATTCGGTGGAATGTTGATGGATACTTTCACATGATTACTCCGGGGTGGTACTTGATTCTGAATGTATGCCATCCAAGAACCTGTTCTAGGGTGTATTGCTGGTTTGCTTAGTAGTATTCTAGCATTACGAAAAACTGGTAAAAATATCGTTAGTGACATCATTTTTAACCAAATTTTTATTCTTGTTTTTGGTTTTCTTACCATTAGTCTAATCCTGATGTTTGCTGATGATTCAACACAATTATTTAAGTCAATCATTCGTAATGATAAAGAAATTAACGATGATTTTTCTTCTATCTTTCGATATGTAACAATCGGTTTTCTGTGTTTCTTCATTCTGTTCAGTGAAATCACCATTATTGTTTATCTAACCCGGTTTAAAAATAAACCAAAAGATTTTATCCTTACTATCCTATATGTAACGATACTTGTAATGACTTCAACAATGCTCTTCTCATTTGCTTTAGGACCACATACCCAGTTAAAATTTCTCCAGTATGTTGGTAAAAAACCATCTAGTCTTTATTTAAAATATGGGGTTAATTATTATCTTCTGCCAAGAATCATTAAAGAAAGTGTTAAAACTCCTATTTACATCATCATTCTTGCAACAATTATTACCACCTTTAATTATGTATTTGAAAACATTAAAAAAATTAGTCATAAAAAATGAAAGGAACCTTCTGTCTTAAAGCATCTTTTTAGAGTTAAAACTAAAAAGGAAAAAAGAAGCGACCTTTAGATTTATTTTCAACAATAACTACATCTTTTACCGATGGAACTTCTTTTTTTAAAATATTGAGAAGTCCATCGCGATAGGTTACATCGATTAATGAGCATCCAACACAAGCTCCAAGAATTTCAATGAAAACAACCCCGTTTTCATATTTAATAAATTTAAAATCTCCTCCGTCGAGTCGAACATAAATTCTTAAATCTTCAATGATTTCTTTAATCTTTAAAGTATCAATGTCATCAGTCACTGGTGACATTTCTTCTTCTTTTTCATCAACAAATAAACGATTGAACTCAAGTACTGTTTTATTCTTCTTGTCCATACATAATAACATCTTTCGATGTTGATAACTTCTTATAGGTAATAATAGTAAATTCATTTAGTCCACTTTGTCTTGCTGTAAAAACAAATCGTGGATTATTAGGATTAATAAAAAACAAGGTCGCATCGTCGGCACGTCCTGGTTTAATGTTTCGAAGCAAGTCATTAACCATAGCTTGTATGAAAAGTAATGAGTAATTTTCATATCCAGCAATTCTTTGTTTAATTCTAAAATAAGCATGATCCGTTAGAACGAATCGTATTCTTCTATTTTTTCTCATGATTAATTAAAAACATTATTAGTGATTTAATCAAAAAATCAGTTTTTTCATGCTTCTCACTTCAAGGAACAATTAAGTCAGCATTAACTTTTGATGGGTCAATATACTTATCGAACATTGGTGAAACACAAAGACGTCATTGACGAACTATCGATTCAATCGTTCGACCACGTTCTCTAGTATCCCGAATAAATCTCCGATTTAAGCATTCATCCTTCGGTGTTTGAACATACACTTTTAAGTTCGCAAGTTTATTAATTTCCTCATCATAAATAGCATAAATACCTTCAAAAATGATGACATCAGAAGGATATAAAACTACATCACTCTTAACATGTTTGCTAATGGTATAATCATAAACAGGTGGGATAATTGGTTCGTTTCTAATCAAGGTTTCAAGGTCATGCTTAATCCACTCTCAATTTAACGATGTTGGATCATCATAATTATGCAAATCTTCAACTTTAGGGATTAAGTTCTTATCACTTTGGTAATAAGAGTCCATACAAAGAAGGGATGTTGAAAGGTGCTCGTTTTGAAATGCTCTTACAAGAGCATTCGCGAAAGTCGACTTTCCGCTCCCTGAAGCACCAGCTATAAAGATCACAAAAGGTTTCTTACTATTTTTAGTTTTCATATCATTTTCTATTTAATTAATTATAAGTTTATTACCACTTAAGATTTAAAAAAAATAAATTTTTTCAATAAATTAGTTATAATATAAAGACATTGTGATTATTAAAATGGAAGTGAGGCGATTGTATGGCAGTTCAACAACGAAGAGTGAGCAAGTCACGTAAGGGTATGCGTCGTAGTCACGACCACTTAGAAGTACCACTTACTTCAGTATGTCAAGGTTGTGGTGAAGCACTAATGCCTCACCGTGCTTGTCGAGCTTGTAAAACTTATCGAGATGTACGTTTAGCAATTAAATAATTGCTATTTTTTATTTATCAGCAGCTTTTAGGTTATGAAAAGAAATAAAAAGAACGAACAAGTTGAATTAAGTAAAGAAAATACGGAAGTTTCTTCAGGTATCGAACAAAAAAAACGTAAAGACATCCTTACCGAGGCCATCATCATTGATGAAGATTTTGAACCGCCAATGGTTAACGAAGAGAACGACGAGGATATCGTATTTCGAGGGACTAAAGGCAGTCTTGATTTCAGTACCACAACTAATTACGAAATCGACAAAAGTAATAATCTGACAAAAGTACTAAACATTCCGTCATCGACGAATTATGCTGATAAAAAGTTACTTAAGAAATCACGTAACTTTCTTATCACCCTTTTTCTTTCTATTGTAACTTCGTTTATTCTCCTTGGAATCATCATTAGTGTAGCGATTACGATCGCGATTAGAAACACATAAATGGCAAGGATAGAAATAAACTTAAAATTAATGAGACTTATTAAACTTATTTATGATTACTTTAAGTTATAATTATAAATAAGTTTTTATTATATTTATTGGGGATTCATCATGAAAATGAACGAAAATAAAAAGACACTTTATCTCGATTCATCAACTGCTCTTGATCTTGGTATTGTTAATTTATCACAACAAGATGTTGTTTTAAATGATTGTGTGCTTGAAACAAATGAAATGGTCGACTATAGCGATGAAGTTTACCTATCGCTTGTTTTAAATAAAGGTCATGCTTACCTTGAACAACTAAACAAAAAGAATAAAACAAACATCAGGGTTGACAACACTTACCTTGCTGATGTTAGTCATTTAACAAACGGTCTAACTGATTACGAACAACTAGTTAACTTTAAGATCAAAAACTTCTTTATTGAAAAAGGAATTAAAGCAAGTGAAAGTATTAATTTATTTTTCGCTGAAGACAAAGTTGTTCAATCTTTAACTGACGATGAATTAAAAAATAACATTAGCAAATACGACACATATCTTCGTGATGTCGATTTTGACTTAAATAAAGCAAAAAAAGCATATGGTGATTTAGTTAACGAAACAAAATATTACGAATTAACTAACGAAGAGTTTGATGACCTAAAATCAACTCTTGAAGCAAAGGCTAGCATCGTTCAAATTCTAGTTTACCTAAAAACAATCCACATCAAAGAACAATATAACCGTTACCAAAAAGCGAATGGTGAACAACCGTTTGAACCATTCCATTTATTCAATTTAAAGAAAACCGAATTCCTAAATCCAAATTTTGATAGTTATGAATATTTAACTAGACGAGATTACATCACTAATCAATACGATGATGCTGATATGATTCCAGTTCCTTATGAAGAAAACAATCAAGAGAGATCAAAAATTGTGTCTGAACTTAAAACTTACGATGACACTACGATGACCGACCTTGAAATTTCAAATCTAGAACAAGAATTCTACTTGAACCACCCAATCAACTATGAAGAAAAAGAAGATGAATTAGATCATTTTGAGGAAACCATTGAGGATGTTGAAAACATGGAAGAAAGTGTTGTATTACAACACAACACAGATCTTTCATCTGAGCTACAAAATGAAGTTGATCAGTTCGGAAAAATGATTGATGAAAAATACCGTCGAAACCATGAGGGCAAAATGATGCTTGAGGTAGAAGACGAAGTTGCGAGAACAATGGGTGAAAATGCTATTATGGATAGCAACACAACATATGACTTAGAAACTTACATTGATCCTAATACACTTGATGTCGAACACGACAAGGAACACACTGATACAGAGTGAGTTGTAAAAAATGATTTAAAGGATAGTCAGCTAGAAGATTATTCTTCAACTTCAATGTCGCATTCTTCAACAATGAGCGACGATGTAGAGATGATGGTTGATGAAAACGAACAACAGCAAGAAGAGTCGATGGAGGAAGGACAACCAACTATCCTTGAAGATGAAAATCAAGGTGGGTTTATGAGACCGATTGACGACTTCGATATTTATAGCGACGAAGTTCCGTCATCTTCTTCCGTTGAAGAAACTCAAATGATGGATGATGTCCCGATGATTGACGAAACTCCAACATTGGATGCTGAACTTCCTATGATGGACGAGCAAAACGAAATCACAAAAGATACTACGGATACTATCGACTATCCACCAATCATTGACGACGAACCTACAATGGAAAGTATTCACATTAGCGAACTTGACGAACATAAAATGGATACTGATGAAAATAGTTCATCGATGTGATTTGAAAAATCAAATGATGAACTTTCTGAAAACAAGAGCATTGAAGACTTCTTTAATAAATGAAAAAATAACGAACATAACTTATCAGAAGAAACCGCTAACTTAAACAAAGAAAATATCAAACTTTCAAAAAAATTAGGTAAAAAACATAAATAGTTGTTAGGGGAATTGGTTATGGAAAATATTACAAAAAAGGTACAGCTAATCAAGGACAATAATGACGATACATTGTTCAATATTAATAAGCCTAAAAACCGTATTGGTGGATCTTTAAATGTATACAAACCATATTACGGAAATGATTTGCCAATCACTGAAATTGTCATTTGGGATAATCTTGTTGATCTAGAAAAACTAAAATCTTATATTAAAGAACTTGACCAAAAGATTGATGATGCTTATAGTGACTTCTGCAATAATGCGATTGCTAAGTACGAAAAAATCGGTCACAACGTGACACAAGAACTTGTTGATCATAATGAAGAACGATTAAACAAAAACATTGAAATCAATGAAGAGATTATTCAAAATCACATTTTTGAATGACATGCTGCAATCCTAAATGATCTTGATGTCAGAGAAGAGGAAGAACGAGAATTAATTGTTCAAAAATATAAAAACCGTATCGATCTTGATTTCTTTTTTGATCACTACTCAATTTTTAGTGCGGAACCGTCTCGTTATCCTTTCCCTTCAAAGGATAAACGAAAAAAATCAAATGCGGAAATTGTATTTAACGAACTAGCTTATCAGCTTGATAGCAATCATATGCTTTTTACAAGAAAAAAACTTGCTAAAATCGAAAGTTATAAAAAAGAAATGTTAAACAAAAACAATCCGCTTTATAGTCCAAAACAAACTCTTAATAGTTACGAAACATACAAGAGTCACGAAACCATTGCACTCTATCTTTCGCGATTAATCGGGATTGTTCGTGTTCTTGAAGATATTGTTTCAGAACAAGAATTAAATAGAACAGAAAATTATGTTAAGGGAGCGGAATTAAGTCTTAAAACACTTAATATGGTCTATCGTGGTGACAAGAAGGGTCTTTACATTAAAAACCATTATGACTATATGGTGAAGAGTATGGTTTCTGTTGGAGTTGAACTTTCAACGCTAGATACTTTGTTATCAGCTTATGAAGACCTAAATACATACCGAACTTTCCTTAAAAACATTAAGCATCCGTTAATGAATTACGGCTATTACCGTACAATGATTGACCGCATTAAGCACTCATTGTTATACGAAACAAAGTCATATTTGGCTCGTGATCTTTTTGAGAATGATTATAATTTAAACTTAATTTACGATGAATTAAAAGAGCTTGATAACAAAAAACAACCAGTTTATCTTGA
This sequence comes from Ureaplasma canigenitalium ATCC 51252, assembly GCF_000712165.1. Classification (GTDB taxonomy): domain Bacteria; phylum Bacillota_I; class Bacilli_A; order Mycoplasmatales; family Mycoplasmoidaceae; genus Ureaplasma; species Ureaplasma canigenitalium. The sequence continues at coordinate 278,130 of NZ_KL544010.1, forward strand.
TGAAAAAATTATTTCGCGTGAACCACTTCTTGCTCCTACATTTATCGTTGATGATCCAAAAGTTCGTGTTTCCCTTCGTGACCGTAGAACTAACAAAATGATTGATGTTGAAACTAAACTAAAAAAATAAACAACTAACAAAGACCAGTGGTCTTTGTTTTTATAGTATGACGAATTTACGATTAAAAATAGCACAAATCAAAAAAGAAATTATTTCCTTTCTTGAAAAGATAACCTTTAGTAGAAAAAAAACAATATCCATTTTTTACGATAGCGAAGCCGTTGACATTAATTCAGCTTATATTAAAAGCAAACGAATGTTAAGTGAAAATTATCAAATACCAATCGAAATTCTTGATTTGAGGTCAAGAAATATTGAAGAATGGGAAAAGTATATCGGTCAAATCGCTTCATCACACTTTCTTTTTTTTGAACTACCGATACCTAACATCTATCTCCCTTTATTAAACTTTCTCTCATCAGAAAACGATATTGATGGGTTACGATCAAAATTATTAAATCATATTGATTATCAATCATTTAAATATTATCCAGCAACAGTCGCAACTATTTACTTCCTAATTGAATACCTAGATCTAGTAAAAAAAGACAAAAGCATTCTTTTTATTGGTCGGAGTAAACATCTTGGTGGTTTTATCTACCATTTGATAGAGAAACAGAATGGTTTTCAAGAAACGATGTTAATGCATACAAAAACAACCGATAAAAAAACTCTTTTCAATAAAGCTGATGTCGTTGTTTCCTGTATTAACCAAGCGAATGCTTATCATACTAATCAATTAAAAGATAATGCAGTACTGATCGATGGGACTTTTGAAATTCTTAACGGTAAAGTTAAAGGTTCATTCTTAATTGATCATGAAGATTGTGTAAAACGACACATCAAATACACTCCTGTCCCATATGGTGTCGGGCAACTTACTACCTTTTTTCTTTTATTAAACTATATTAGTCCAAAATATGGGATAAACTTCGCTAAATGTTTGAAGCGTTTTTTAAATACTAAATAAATGGTATAATTAATACTTAATGACGGAGAAATGTATGGCCAAAAAATTAGTAAATGATCAAGCTGAAATATCAGATGAGATTAAGAGTCAAATTAAACTAAGTTTTAAGGACGAATTTTTGGTTTCTTTTACCCTTTCTGAAAAAGAAGCCGGAATTTTTGAAAGTCGTAACTTAAAGAATAACGACACAAGGGATCCTGAGTTAATTTTAATTAGTGTTCTTCAAGATTTAAGTAAGAAAAAACGTGTAAAGAACGAAATTAAATTTGTTAAATTACAATCATATTTTTCGCATCTAAACCTAAAAGATGAACAATTTAACGAAATTGTTGAAGTTCTTGGTAAAGTCGGGGTCAAAGTATCTGATTTCGACCTTTCCCTTCGCTCATTAAGTCGTAATGTAAGAAAAAAAGATGAGTACGGAATTGATGATACTGTTGAAATTTCTGCTTATAAAATCGGTTTTAGTTCATCAACTTCAGAAAAAGTAGATGATGGTATCAAGGCTTATCTTGGAGTTCTTGGTGAGAGTAAAATGCTTCGTCACGCTGAAGAAGTTGAGTATGCAAAAATGGCATGTGATGAAGATCCTGAAATCGCAAAGATTGGACGACATCAACTTTACACTTCTAACCTACGACTTGTCACTAGTATTGCTAAAAAATACTTAAACCGTGGACTTGAACTCGAAGATTTAATTCAAGAAGGTTCAACCGGTCTATTAAAAGCAATTGATAAGTTTGATTATAGTAAGGGGCATAAATTCTCAACATATGCAACTTGATGAATTCGCCAAAGTATTACAAGAGCTATCGCAGATCAAGCCCGTCAAATTAGAATCCCTGTTCATATGGTTGAAGTTATTAATAAATTAACAAAAGCTGAACGTAGTCTTCTGCAAGAACTAGGTCGTGATCCAACCGCCGAGGAAATTGCAAACTTAATGAACACTACGATCATTAAGAAAGACGACAAAAATGCTCTAATGACCGCTCAGCGTGTTGTTGAAATTAAAAAGCTAAACATCGATCCTGTTTCACTTGATAAGCAAATCGGTCACGATGAAGAATCACAATTTAGTGATTTCATATCTGACGATGAAATCATTTCACCAATCAAGTACACTGAACGTAAAGCATTAAACGAACAAATCAACGAAATCTTCCGTAAAGTTCTTCTTCCAAAAGAAGAAGAAATCATTAAAGCCCGATTTGGTCTGGCTCCATACGAACGTCCTTACACCCTTGAAGAAGTGGGAGAAATGCACGGTTTTACCCGGGAACGTGCCCGACAAATTGAATCAAAAGCACTTCGCAAACTTAAACATCCTTCTAAAACAACAAAACTCCGTTCATTCATCGATGCTACTGAAAAATAAACGTTTATTAAAAATTGCCTCTCTCATTGACAATGCTAATTGCATTATTGACGTCGGGTGTGATCATTGTCTCCTTGACATTGAACTAATACGAAGTAAAAAAACATATTTTGCTCTCCCGATTGACATTAACTATGAACCGCTACAGTCTGGGATTAGGAACATTAAAAAATACGGTCTCATAGATCGTATTTTTCCGTTAGTTAATGATGGTTTAAAAAACCTATCATCCACTATCATCTTTGATTATTTAATCATTGCGGGGCTTGGAAGCAATAAAATTATTGATATTATAAAAAATCATCATTTATCAATTAAAAACTATATTCTTCAAAGCAACAACAATCCTTATTTGTTACAAGAAGAAATGGAAAAATTAGGATTCAAAAAAATTAGTTCGCACATTGTATATGAGAATAAAATATACTATTTCATCTTTCACTACCAAAAAGATAATCGAAAAACGGATAGGATAATTTTTAATAGGTATATTGACAACGATTTATTAGATAATTATAAAGATATATACATTGAATATTTAAAGGATAGGATGTCTTTTTATTCTACAATAAATATATCTAAAGTAAGTTCCAAACTAAAAAACGAATACCAGGCAATAAAGGATTTTTTACATAAATATGAAAACTAATGAAATCTTAAAAACATTATACGATAGTTTCAAAATCAAAGATGGTGAAGAATGAGACACTAATGGGATTATTTTTGATTTTGATTTAGACATCAAAAAAATCTTAATTACCCTTGAATTAACAACTTCAATTGTCGATAGTGCAATTAAGGATAATGTAAACTTAATCATCACCCACCATCCTCTTAAAACAGAAGTAAAAGATGATGAAACAAAAGATTGATTCATCAATACTACGTTAATCGAAAAAATTAAAAGTCATCAGATATCTGTTATTTCCCTACATACGGCTTTTGATCAAGTTAGTCAATCAATTACTCATAAATTCGCTAAATTAATCGAACTAATTAATATCAAACAAGATCCCAACAACAAGTATGTCTTTACCGGTGAAAGTAAGTCAGAATTTGGTCAAGACTTCTGAGCTAGAAAAATAAGAGGAGATCTTGGTTCACCGATGATTACCGCTAGTGATAAATTCCGAACTAAGAAAATCCACAAGTTCGCACTTGTCGCTGGAAGTGGGTTCCGTTTTAGTGATTATATTTTTAAAAACCACGACATCGATGTCTTCTTAACAAGTGATCTGAAATACCACGACTGAATTGAAGCAAACGAAAAAAACTACAACATAATGGATGTCCACCATTTATCTGAATATAATTTCGTTGACATCATTTACGATTTCTTAATAAAGAAAATAAGCGGGGTTGATTTACTTAAAGCCGAAGTTCCATTAAGACTTGCTTTCTATTAAAATAAAAGGTTTGATGGAGCGAAAAAACACACGAGATGTTTCGTGTGTTTTTTAATTGCTTCGGTAGTTTCGCACTTCTTGGATTTGGCCAGTCTTACTTTGAATGTATACGACAGCTTCTTGATTACGACCAAGTGTCTTAATGTACTCAATCGCTTCTTTTTTCGTGGTAGTCACCTTAGAAGGTTTAAGACCACCTTTTTTCATAATCTTTCATCCATTATCTCCATTCGGAGATAGGTAATAAACTACTTTACTTGTAGCAGTTTTGTCAGTTTTTGTTTCTTTTTTTGTTGTCTCTGCCATAAAAATACTTCCTATTATTTACTTATATTTTAATAAATAAAGGAAAAAAAGTAAGTTACAACACTACTTTAAAACAAGAAAATTAATTCTAAAACTACCAACGGTACCAAAATTGATTTCTTTATCAAAGATAAATGATACCTTAATCGCGATGTTTTTGCGTTCATCCCAACTAATTTCAATACCCTTGATGTCATCAGGTGGTGGAAGTTGACCATGAGTTTTATTAAGAGTTTCCGTGTCAATTAACTTCTTAATAAATTGATAGAAAGTGGTAATTAAATCGTTAAAGTCAGCATTGCTTCCTTCATTAATAAAATCACTATCCTTCCGGTAAGCATAAATTTTATCAACCACTTTATTACGTTGATATTTCTCATTTTTTAAATCAGCAAGATACTTCAAGTAAATTTCCTTGTTTTTAGGACTAATATTTTCTTCAAGAATACTTGTTGTATAGTTACGATCAAGGAAGGTTAAATCATTAGCAGTAAAAGCAAGGTAGTTCTTTAACAAATCTTGTGATAAATCTTTTTTATTTGACGAACTCCAGAAAATTGGTGTGAAATTACCATAGAAAATACTGCGCTTATTAATTAGGTTAAATCCTCCCCAATAAATACCAATAATATTGTTATTCTTATCAATTACCGGACTACCTGAAGCACCAGGACCAAGGTCGAAACCTTCAATTGGTACATCATACGAATGATAAGGGAAAACACCGGTCGTAAAACGGTCACGACCATTGTCACCTTTTCCCACATCCTTAATATTATTTTGATTCAATAATTTCGAACGATAATTAAAAACTATAGGATTATCAGCACGGTAGTTTTCCTGTGCACCAAACGAACTAGTATAGTTTGAATAATAAGATTTATATTGACGATAACGTGGTATTGAATCTTGTGGATTTCCCCTTCCTAGACTAGGATAACCACCTGAAAGGAAAATGGTTCGTTCTTCAACTAACTCGTTATTATAAGCATCACCAAAACTAACCCCTTTTTGTGGGTCAAATTCGCGGAAAGCACGAATTGCTTTTTTCTGAGCATCAGTCGGTCGAATTTTGATAATAGCAAGATCTGATGCATTAGTTAAATTAGTAAGGCCACGTTGTGCTCTAATTTTAGCTAAGTTATCACTATAAAATTTGGAAGCATAATCTTTAATTCCAACAGGAGCTATAGCAAAAGTACCTGGGGTTTTGTCAGCTAAAAATCACTCATCAAGAATTGAAGTTTCCCTATTTGAAGCATTAGCTTGAGTTCTTGTGAAGCGATTAATTCTATTATTACCATAGCTAGCGGTAAGTCGCGGATCGTGGTTCTTATCATTAATATTAATAGACCCCAAACTTAGTTCAACATTTTGCCGTGCTGAACTAACTGCGTTTATGACATGGATGTTAGTCGCAATATAAAAAGTCTTTACATCGTCAATGGTTGCTTGGTCATAATCCATATTCGGATTATTGAGACTAAAATCAAAAATTCATCCCGTACCAAAAATACTAATACCGTTCGTGTTATTTAACGGAATAGTAAACTTCAATGAAATCGCTTTCTTATTAAGACTACTTGTGTTTTTATCAACTTGACTGTGTGAGTGAAGCAATCCAGCATTTGGTAATTTAAGAATCGAATTTGTATTACCAGAACCGGGATTTGGTACCGGAGCAATTGGAGCTGGTTGTTCTTGAAATGGTCTAAGAAAGAAGCAACCACTTACTCCTAGAGCAACAACTCCGGTCGTCAATAATCCTAGGGTACTTAGGAAAATAGCTTTGCTTTTCTTTGCCATAAAACCACCTTTATTTATAATATTTATTTTAAATAAATTTATAAATCACTGCTCATTTTTTTAAGGATTAAAATATTAGCAATTTAGTGAATTATTGTAAGAGAAAAATAAGCAATTTAACCGATTAAATCCTAAAATTGCTTATTTTGTTGTTCTCCATTATTAATTTTGGGTCAATATTTCCTGAATGAACATATCAGATTCATCGGATAAATCCTTAAAGGTACATAGGTTAAAGAGATTATCAGGAATATCTACCTTTTTCTCTGCATTACTTATTTTTTTATCCTTCATAAAATGGTCTTTATAACAAGTCTTCATTATTGAATTAATCATTTTATAAGGATTTAAGTTATTAGGATTTCTTGATTTTTTGTCAAAAAAAGAAACAATAATCAAGTGCGGGGAAGTTTTCTCGGTATTGATTCGGTTGTCTTTTATGTAACCAAAAATATGATTAACGCAACTCCAGGCTTCATTTTTAAAAAATTCCTTGGGTGTTTGATGGATAGTAGTTTCAACACTAATCACATTTTTTTCACTCTGGTAAATAAAATCTGAAGTTCCTCCTGGAGCTGGCGATGTAGGATAAAGATCAGGGCTCATTTTGGTTTTACAGTACTTACTAAATTCATTTGGTGGAATCGTTAAATTATAACCAAAGTAAAGGTTAACGAAATATTCAGCGATAGTTGCATTAGGAATATCTTTAATCGCTGTAAAATCACGTCCATCCTTAAACTCATATTTTTTGACGTTAACAGATTGTAGAGTCTTTTTTACTTGTTCGAAAGTAAAAGGATATTCCTTAATTTCTTCAACATTCATTTGAAAATAAATCGCACCATTTTCATCTTTCATTAAGCATGGATTCTCATATTGATTAACAAACTTTTTGTCCTTATTTTTTCATAAACAAAACTCGTTCAATCAGCGACCAAGCAGATCAAAATATTCCTTATAGATTAGTTTATGAAGCTTGTTATGAATGATTGTTTGAAAGAAAGTAGAAAGGTCAAATTGTCTTATCCGTTTAATGAATTCATCCTTCTTTTCCTTCTTTTTGTTGTTACTAATTGTATCAAGAAGATGGTTCTTAGAAGCATCAAATGAATAATCAGATAAATCATTTAAACTAATGCTAGATATCGTCCCATTAATTATTCGTTCGTAAATCATACGGTAATAATGAATATTTTTTGGCGGTTTTTTAAAGGTTGAATTTTTGATAAAATCGAATTGTTGGTCTTCTTGCAGATTCTTAATTTCTGCTTCAACAATCACTTGAAAAGAAATACGATGATAGAGTTCAGCAAAGTCTTCATCTTCCTCAATGCAGAAAAAAGTTAACATAAGTTTTTCATACTCAACTCGGCTGCTTTTTTCCTTTGCTTGATAAAGAAAATCAACCATCTTTCGGAAGGGGAAATAATTGTCATACAATGACTTGAAAAATGAAGAAAAATTGTAATCAATATCATCTATGGTTTGATAAACACCCAACTCATTTTTTTTGACCAATCCATAACTTTCTAGTCTGTTAAAAATCATTGAAAGACGTTCTATTTTATCGTTCTTCTGGTAACAATAAATCCTTTCTTCATTACATCAATCAATAAAATTTTGATGCTGTTCCTTATAACTTGTCACACCCTTTTGTCGACTTAGTCAATCTAGAAGTGCTAAGTATGTATTAACCTGTTTTTCAACACGAAATTCAGTTCCACCAAGTTTATTAAAAGAACTAGTTTTCATAGTTAGTAATAAAAACCTCATCATCGGTTTCTTTACTCTTTCGTTGGTAGTTTGAGTTTTTATAGGAAATATTTAAGTGGTGGACTTTATATTTTTCGCTGAATGATATTAATAATTCGTTTTTCAAACCCTTAGATTGAAAAACATTTGATAAGGCTCAACGGAACCCTTTTTCGTTTAGAAAATCAAGTAATAAATAAAGATCTTTTTCGTCATTTGTTGATCAATTAGCATTATATGAAGCATTAGTAATTAAATAAGGTGGATCAAAATAAAGGAAGTCATCTTGCTTTATTGTTCCTGATTCGACTAAGGAGTATAAATACCGAAAATCATTAGAAGTAAACGATATGTTTCTCCCTTTTAAGGTATTAACAAACTTCTTTAGATGCAGTAACCGACACGGATTTAAATCTTGCTTACCAATTGGTATATTAAATTCGTTTTTACTATTAAATCGTATTTGACTATTAAACCCATAGATGACCAGAAGGAGAAGCATTATTTTTCCTTCAAAACTATCCTTATTCGAAAGAGCATTGTAGTCATCTTTAAGGATATTGTAATTTCTTTTATTTAATTCCCGGTCACCAGTATTACCCTTTTGTAAGTTATATCTAGATATATATATATATATATGACATAATTTTTTCAATTTTTGTTTCGGCTAGAAATGCTACAAGTTTGGTTACATCAGTATTTATATCATTATAAAGATATTGGTTCGCAACGACATTCGCAATCATTGTTCCTCCGCCACCAAAAACATCATAGAATGAGTTAATGTTTGTTGGAAGAAGATGAAAAATTTGAGTTAATACTTTATATTTATCACCAAGATAATAAAGCGGACTTCGAACGACATTCATTATGCTTTTTTTAAGATGGTTTTGCTTTTGCTCCGCAACTCTTTTTTTCATATCAAAAAAGTACTTTTCATCAAGTTCACAACCAATAGCTACCCGGTTAGTTAACATTGATGAAATTAAAGATGAACCGCTCCCAGAGAAGGGATCAAAAATCAAATCCCCTTCGTTTGTATGAACATTAATAATGTTTTTTAGCATATCAACTGACTTTTGAGTTGGGTGAATTTTATCCTTACTTTTCCCAACTACAGGAAATTTATAAAATGGTCGTAGGTACTTAGAGTTTTTTGGTTTATTAAAGGTTCATTTCTCACCTTTAGTTGCTCAAAGTGCGAACTCAAAATCAGTTACATACCTGCGTTCAACATTGCGAGGCATTGGATTATTTTTAACCCACCGAATCAAATCTTTGACTTCCAATCCACATTCGGTAATCACCTTAGCAATTTCACCAAGATTCTTGTAATCATTAAAGATGATTAAAGAACCTCCTTTCTTTAGCAAAGGAGTTATTTTCCTTATTCATTCAACCTGATTAAACTGGTAATCTCATCGACCGAAATCAATTCCAGATCGACCGATACTCTTAAAATTATTAGGTCTTGAAATGTTGTAAGGTGGATCGGTAATAATCGCATCAAAAAGTTCTTGTCCATATTGCTTTTTAAGATACTCAATATAAGTTAAAGCATCAGTTCTTATAATGTAAATACTCATAATGTTTGATGATATCATCATAAAAGTAATTTATGATGGCAACAATATGATTAGAACGAAAAAGTTAATAACTTTTTTACCTTTCTTTCTATTCTTGTCTATTATGCTATATTTTTTTGATTCACACCTAATAAATATTTATAATTTAGTTTACTAAATTAGTTTTGGTAATGAAAGGTTAAAAGATGAAAAAAAGTAAAAAGGTACTTATTTCAACTTCCATCATTGGTTCTCTTCTTACAACAACAATACTTGCAAGTTGTGTTAGTCAAAAAAAGAGTATTAATGATTCGCAAATCAAAGAACTCGAACACATGGGAATAAAGGAAGAAGAAAACGGTAAGAAAGTTCCTGAAAAAAACGATAAAAATGGTAATTTGAAAAACGACCAGCAAAACTCAAAGATAGATGGTAAACATGAGGATAACTCTTCAAAAGAAATGTCTAATCCACCGCACATTAATGAGAAGGATAGTGTTGAAGAATCAAAAAAAGATAATCATCATCGAGCACCTGAAGAATTACCAAAGAGAGACGGAAAGTTAAATAAACCTGATGTAAGTAAAGAAACACCAAATGACCATCAAAAGCAACCTATACCAAAACAACCTGAAGAGCATCAAAACCCATTAGTTCCTGAAAAAAATTCTCCCGATAAAGACGAACAAGAGAAAATAGAAAAGCAAAACGAAGCATTAAATAACCTTAAAAACCAAGTAAAAGAACTAGTTAAAAAGATTAAGGATAAAACTGAACAAGAATCTTTTAATTCGCTCCTTGACAAGGCTAAAACAACCGATGAGATAAACGAGATAAAGATAAGAGTCGACCAATCTCTTTTAAAACAAAAGAGTGATGAAGACAAATTTGAAAAGAAAAAGACAACTCTTATAAAAGAAATCGATGAAAATCTTAGTGATATGAATCCTGAGAAGAAAGAGTTATTAAAAAATGTCGAGAGTGCTTTAACTTTTGATAATTTAATTACTTATGAAAATAAGTTCAATCAAATTGTCGAAAAGACAAGAGAAGAAATTAAAAAACACATTGACACTTTGACAGATAGTAGTCGAAAAGCAACCTTAAGATCAAGGGTAGATAGTCTTAAGAATGAACATGAAATCCTAAAAATCTATAAAGAAGTCAGCATTTACAAAGAATATGAAGAATATGAGCCTAAGATTGATATAAGAAAAAATAACCGAAATAGCGATTTAGATGGTACAGAGTTTGGTGAGTTCTTAAAAAAAGAGGGGGTAACAGATACTTTATTTCTAGCTGATGTTCATCCTTCTTTTAGAGATTTTTATCATTATGTTAACAAGGATGAAGATGTTGATACATGATTTCTAGAACACAAAGAAAACAATAACGAAGGGTGGTTTGATATCAACAAAGAATTTGCTCGTGGTGACAACTTCCTTTGTGCAGCAGTTGTTGCTATCAATGCTATCCATTATTGAAGTTCAGTAAATAGTTTTTATATCGAAGAATACTTAAAAGACCCAAATAATGGTATTGTAAAATTTGGCGATTTTAGAGAAGTCAATAAATTCTTTGAAAATAATAATGATGGTGTTAAAACTTTTACAGAAAACAGTAAATTGTTTGAAATGATTAAAAATGTCTTCTCAGGTAAATTTGTTTATCCGCATAAACTTTTTGATACCTTAATAAATGGTTATGCCTATGATCCACTTGATTCTACACGAAACAATGAATTTAAATATGAACGACATAAATCATCTGTGCACGGATGATTTAAGAATATCTTTAAGCAACATTTATTAACTAATCGTTGAACTTTCAACGAAGGAAGTAAAAAACAAGTCCTTAGTAACCGATTAAAAAATGAAATCTTAAATAATCGTGCCCTTGGTATTTCACATACTTATGGTAGTGTGTCCTATAACCACATTATTAATGTTTGGGGGGCAGATTTTGACAAAGATGGAATAGTAAAAGCAATCTATGTCACAGACTCCGATGACCCTCGATTCTTCTTCGAAAAGAATGGAATTAAAAAACGTGTCGGTCTTAAACGTTATAAGGTTGAATTCAATGAAAAAGAAAATAAGATTTACCTTGGTACAAGAGAAAAAAACATCACTGAAGCCCTTGACATTTATACTTTCGATTTAGGTACAAACTACTTTAGTCAATGATATTTAAATAAACGTCTAGCTGAACTAAATGAAGAAAAAATTAAATAATCATTAACTAATAACGAATAAAAAATCCGTCTTAAAGTCTTTAAAATGGATTTTTTTGTTATTTAGGTGCTTCTCCCGGAACCATTCAAAAAAATGAAAAGGTTTTCCTGTTCTTATTCAATAGGTGGATACAAAAAATTAATCTTCGCTTAGTTTTGATAGTATACTCTTCCCAGTGTTACGATAGCATTAATAACATTGTTTAATTTCATTAGTTGCTATCTATGTTTAATCTTAGATAATCTAAAAAAAACATTCCCCAAAATGGAAAATGTTTTATTAGTTAAATAGAGCGATTAAATTAGCTCCGTTGATTTAGTTGTGGTTTCGTCATTAATTCAGGTGAAGTTTTAAAATTGTCAAAATTAATTTCTTTAGATTCAACAAGTATTTTTTCAATTATGTACTTCTTATTCGGTTCTAAATGTGATAGTACAACTTCAATTTCTTTACCACTAGTATCAACTGGTGATTCAATAAGATCTTCTTTATCTTTTAATTTAAAATAAATCTTTAGACCTGCCTTGATTTCGTGATCAAAAGTAATTCCAAGAACAATACCAATTGGTGAACTATCTTTTACTTCTAATTTTTCAACTCTTGATGCTTCAGTAACATCAGGTGTTTCAAACTCCTGATCTTTAATAGCAGAAATGTCAAGATTGTTGTTATTATTAGAAATAAATTCAATTTTATATTTTGTCTTTGGTTCCAACCGTTGGAAGGTAACATTTACCTCATTTGATGCTTTTGTTACCTGTACAATTTTCAATTCTTCATTATTTATTAACTTAAAAGTTAAATGGGTATTATCCGGTAATTCCTTATCAAAAGTTACTTTAAGGGTGAATGAATTGTAGGTAGAACTTGTAAGTTCGGCTTTTGTTACTTTTGCTTTTAGCTTCGTAATACCTTCATCGTCTGCTGTTTCAAAATTACTATTAGTTAGAGTACTTAAATTTAGTTGTTTGCCATCAAGCGAAACCTTAATAACTCGATACATTGTGTTTTTCATTAAACCAGAGAACATCACTGCAACTTCATTGGTTTCTTTGTCAATGGTAACTTCAACCAACTTATTATCCTTATCAAGTTCAACCTTGATTCTAGTACCTATTTTAAGTTTTTTATTAAAAGCAACTTTCAATGTAAACGATTCGGTTGTTCTCGATGATTCAGCAATTGTAATACCAGTAACCATCGGTTCAGCACCCGGATTTGGTGGATTTACCTTTTTGTCTTCTTTGGTAATTAATTCTTGATTTTTAATTGCATTAATATCTAATGTTTTATCACCAAGAGTGATATTTTTAACCTTGTAAGTAGTCTTAGCAGTTAGACCTTTGAAGTCGAAGGAAATTTCTTTACTATCTATGTCTAGTGTTTTTTCAACAGATTTATCTTCTTTATCTAACTCAATTTTAATCTTTGTTCCTTTTTTCACTTCCTTATCAAAAGTAAGTTTTAGAGTAAAGGAATTTGCAGTTTTTGAAGATTCGTCTAACTCAAGTTTTGTTATTTTAGGTTCTTCATCGACTTTAGGCGGATCAACTTTTTTCGATTCGTCGGTCATCAATTCAGTATCCTTAACTGCATCTAAATCAAGAATTGTATCTCCAATCTTGATTGATTCAATTTTATATTTCGTACCTTTAGTTAGATTAGTAAAATCAAGAGTTACTGTGTTTGTATTAGCAGTTAATGTTTCTGAAACTTCAGGATTAACACCAACCAACTTAACTATAACTTTTTTTCCTTTTTCAATCTCTTTATCAAAAGAAATTGTTAATTGTAAAGTCGTTGCAGTTTTAGATGAAACAACTACTTTAGTTGGTTTCGGATCTTTGATTGCTTGACTTGGATCAACTGTTTGAAATTCCTTATCCTTAACTCTAGCTAAGTCAACTTCTTTACCGTTAACGGTCAACGAAGATATTCGATAATTTGTATTTTCGCTTAATCCATTAATGTTGTAGGTAAATTCATTACCTTTTTTTGTGGTCTTAAAAGTGTAAGGTGTTTTAAATTCATTAATTTTAAAACTAATCGTAGCATCATTATCTATCTCATCTTTAAATATGAATTTAAGTTCAAGTGAGGTCTCGGTTCTTGAAAGAAGCATTATGTCTTGAATCTCGTTTTTAGCATCTTTTTTCTCTTTTGAATCTTCAACACTAATAACACTATTTTTGATAGCAGAAACATCAATGTCTCTCGTTTCAGCATCAATCACAGTCAACGATTCTACTTTGTATTCAACATTCTGTTGAAGACCTTCAAGTTTGAAAGTAACAATATTTGAACTGTTTGTAATTTTTTGTTCAATAACTTGATTTAAATTAGTTATTTTAACCTTAACTGTCGCATTTTTTTCAACTTGGTAATCTAGGGTAACCGAAATAGAAGCTCCGTTTTTTGTTTTATCATGAACGGTAATTATGTTTGCTTTTGTCGGATATTTTTTAACTTCTTCTTGCTTAAAACTTGATGCTAAAATTTCCTTCGTAAAGTTATTCGACTTCTTATCCCCTTTCATTAGTTGATAAGTAACCACAATTTTAGTATTGGTAGAATCCTTCGAAGCACTAATAAAAAGAACACTTACAGTGTCATCGTTAGTATTAAAAAGATATTTATCTGCATCAAATAATGCATCTTTAAAGAGTGTATTATTAGCATCCTTATATTGAACGGTAACCTTAGTATTTAACTGATTAAAATCAACTTCGGTCGTTCCTGGTGAAGGTTTAGGTTTTGGAGTCGGTTTTGGGTTTTGTGCTTTTGAACCATTATTACGACAAGCAACTGCGATGGAAGCTAATGTTCCAAGTACAAGCGATACTCCAAGAATACCAAATAAGGTTTTTTTAATTTTTAATTTCATAAGGATACTCCTTTCGGATATTATTATTAAAATAATAATTTAAGTATTGAATTTAATAATACCTTTTATTAAAAAGGAAAAAATGATAAAAAGTAAGAAAATTATTGTTTTTACTAATCTTTTTGCCTTCAGAAGTTAAGGATATTAAATGTTAATCTAAATAATATTTCAATTTACTTTTTTTATCTCAACTCTTTTAAGATTAAAAAGAGAATTAAGGATATTTACTTTAAAATTATTAATATGGATTTAGATAAAGTTAAAAACAAGAAAATTAAAGTCGCTGTTGGAGTTTCTGGGGGTGTTGATAGTTCAGTTGTCGCTCTTCTTTTAAAAGAACAAGGATATGATGTGATTGGAGTTCACATGTCAAATTGGGACCCAATCAGTAATATGGAAGTTTTAAGTGGCGATGAAAACTATGACGATGCAAATTGTTCTAAAGAAAAGGAATATCAAGATGCAAAGAAGGTGTGTGAAATCCTTAATATTCCAATTAAGAGAGTTTTTTTTGTTAGAGAATACTGAAACGAAGTGTTTTCTTATTTTATAAAGGAATATGAAAATAACCGAACACCAAATCCTGATGTTTTGTGTAACAAAAACATCAAATTTAAACATTTTCTTAACTACTGTTTAAATGAATTAAAGGTTGATTATATTGCGATGGGACATTATGCAAATGTTGTTCATTATGAGAATTATTCTCTACTTACAAAAGCTAAGGATACAAATAAAGACCAAACCTATTTTCTTTGTGAACTTAACCAAGATCAAATTAGAAAAACACTTTTTCCAATAGGTCATCTGTCAAAAAAAGAAGTCCGTGAATTAGCAAAATTACACCATCTAAATACGGCTGATAAAAAAGATTCAACCGGTATTTGCTTTATCGGTGAACGTAATTTTCGTCAATTCCTTTCGAACTATATTCCTAATCAAAAAGGAAAAATTATTGATTTTTTAACCGATGAAGTTATTGGTGAACAC
The DNA here is from genome assembly GCF_000712165.1 of Ureaplasma canigenitalium ATCC 51252. Taxonomy (GTDB): domain Bacteria; phylum Bacillota_I; class Bacilli_A; order Mycoplasmatales; family Mycoplasmoidaceae; genus Ureaplasma; species Ureaplasma canigenitalium. The sequence continues at coordinate 293,485 of NZ_KL544010.1, forward strand.
ATTGGAACAATGTATTATACTATCGGTCAAAATAAGGATCTACATCTTTCTGGAATGAAAAGTAAGTATTTTGTTTGTTATAAAGATATTAGAAACAAGCAATTGTATGTCATTGAAGAAGATAAGAAAAATGAGTATCTAAGTTCAACAATAACAACTCTTGAGAGTTTTAATTTTATCTACCAACCATCTAATTTCAACCATCTCCAAGTTCGTTTTCGACATCGCGGTGAACTTATTAATGTTAAGAATTTAATATTAAAAGACAATGGAGAAATAGAAATCGAACACATTCGAACAGTTAGCATCGCACCTGGTCAGTTTGCTGTTCTTTATCAAAACGAAATCTGTCTTGGTGGTGGTATCATTAAAGAAACAAATTCATTAGTTAATAAGGTATTTAAGGAAAGAGAAAATGGCTTCAAGTAAACAAATTGCAATTGTTGATCGTAGTTTATGTATTTCATGTGGAGCATGTGAAAGTGTTTGCCCAGTCGATGCTATTCACATTGATGAAGACGGTAAGGCATGAGCTGATGAAAAATGCATTTCATGCGGAGCTTGTTGTCTCGTTTGTCCTGTTGGTTGTATAACAATGGGGAAAATGGAAGAATGATATGAAATGTATAAAAAGCACTTCAAAAAGTAAAAAAATTTCAATCAAACTTTTCTTGAAACAATACATAAAAACAAAAGTAAATACATTATTGTCATTTGAAAGCAGAAAATGTCAAAGTTGTTAAAAATGAAGATCCATCGAATTATAATCCTCGCTATTTAAACGATATTTTGAAATAAAGTAAAAAGTTAATTAATCATAATTTCGAAAGTGTTCTAAATTTTTCATTTAAGGCCTCATTCGTCTAAAAGTGCCTATATTATTAAGGGTGAAAAATTTGGTAACGGAACTGAAAAAGATATGGACATGCTACCTAATGGTGATATGATGACCACCAATGTTTTGGATTAAACAATAAATATATAGCTAAAATTATTGAAGATGTTTTGAAGTAGGAAAATATGAAATTAACTGTTATTGAACTTTTTGCAGGTGTAGGTGGTTTCAGGGTCGGTTTAAATAAAATTAATAATATCGATTCAAAAGGTCGAGCAATCGAAAAAGGTTCGTGGGAATTTCTTTATGCTAATCAATATGAACCATTAACTGTTGCTCAACATGCTTATGACTGTTACAAAAAAAGATTTGTAGATAGTTTTTGTTCAAACATTGACATTAAAGATGTTAATGCTGCTGATATTCCTAATCACTCGCTATTGGTTGCTGGATTTCCTTGTCAGGATTATTCAGTGGCAAAATCATTAACCAACGAAAAGGGTATAGAAGGAAAAAAAGGGGTTCTTTTTTGGGAAATAAAAAGAATTATTGAAGCCAAACAAACTCCTTTTTTATTATTAGAAAATGTTGATCGTCTTCTTAAATCTCCATCCGGTATGAAGGGTAGAGATTTTGCAATTATGCTCAAGACATTTCATAATCTAGGATACGGTGTTCAATGAAGGGTAATTAACGCTTCTTATTATGGAATGCCGCAAAAAAGAAAGCGTATTTTCATTTTTGCTTTCAAGGAAAATACATTATTTTTTAAAGATTCCGACCTTTCAAAGCAACCATTACCTTCTAATCTATTCAACACAGTTTTCCCTATAGAAATAAAAAGTGAAATTAAAGAATTAGATTTAAATCACTACAAAGATGCTATGGATATTACTAAAAATTACCATGATGGTAAGTTTCTAGATTCGGGCATTATGTTAAATGGTGTCGTTAAAATGTTCGATGTTAATCCTATTCGTGAAAACATATTCCCACTGAAAAAAATTATTAATAAAGCATTTAACAAAAAAAATAACTATGAAAAATATATCGTAGATTTAAATAATCTTGATAAATGAATATATCTAAAGGGGGCAAAAAAAATTGAACGTTTTTCAAAAAGCGGACACAAATATTTTTATAGCGAAGGAAGTATGAATTTTCCTGATGATTTAGATTCTCCAGCTAGAACACTTTTAACTAGTGAAGGATCTGTCAATCGTTCATCGCATATTATTTTTGATATGAATCTAAAGCAATATAGATTGCTAACTCCTAATGAATGTGAGTTAATCCAAATGTTTCCACTTGATTGAACCGACACAATGAATGATCGCAAAAGATACTTTATGATGGGAAACGCTCTTGTCACTGGAATAATTGAAAGGTTAGAACCTTATTTAAAGGAAATTATTAAAAATGAACCGGAAGTTCATCAATCTTAAAATCGAAAAAGACTTAAAATGCTTTTCTTAAAGTAATTACTTTGCTTTAAGACTAATTTATATTTACCGTTTTACTAATAAACATATAAATAACATTTTAAAAAGTAAAAAACACTAACGATTTTGAAAAAAACAAGCGGTTTTCTTCCAAAACAGATAGTGAACTTTACTCATTAACAAAACCGACTAAACTGGCAATTAAATAATCTTGTTCATAGGAAAGGGAAAGAATGAGATTATTTTTTTCAGTGTTGTTAATGTAAATTTTACGACCATTTTCAGTCTTCAAGATATAAATATCTTTATATGAATAAGAAGTCCCAAGTGCTTTAAAAATACATTCTTTGCAAGCAAGAATCGAAGCAAGATATTTCACTTTTTCAAGACCTTCTAAACTATCAAAGTGGATAATTTCCTTTAGATGCATAATTTTCGATGCATATTTTTTAAGCTCAGGTAAGCTTAAAGACAGAAACCGTGTGTATTTTACTAAATCAATACCGTGAATTAATTTCATTATTTATTTCGTTTTGGTAAATCATCAAATAAGTTAAAGGTATCTTTCTTGTCAACAACAGCTCGGATGTCGCTAATTCAAGCTTCAACTTTACTGACATATTCTTCTAGGTCAAGATACTTTTTTTTAAAGGACTGGAGTTCACTGACCATTTTCTTATTTAATTCATTTTCTTCTTTTAGAAGGTTATATTCATTAACGATTTCATCAATCAAGTTGTCAGTTGCTTCATAGTCGTATCCGACGACATTTTTAGGAAGTTTCTTATTTTTTAGAACATTAATATCTTTAATCATAAAATTTATAAATACCTTACAAAATGAGCGCTAGGATGGACGGACACAGACTCATAACCTTGATATTCAACATTATCTATTTTATCAACTTTCAAGGAAGAATTATTGATTGGTTTCTTCTTTGAACTAAGAACAATGTTCGCAACACCACCAGCAACACTAAAAGCGGTATTGACCGCTATTGATGTAATTAAAATAATATTTCATATCCCAAGAGCCGCGGCAGCGAACCCTCCGATTGTCGCTTCTTTTTCGTTAATTGTTAATTCTTTCATTGATTAGAAGAAAGGACTACCAAAACTCAATGTTGAACGCGATGGATGGGGCGCGACTCGTGCATAAATACGAGCAGCAGTGTTATCGATGAGACGATAGTGCGGAACTGCTGGTTCTTCGTTAAAAGCATATACCATTTGAGCGATAGTAGAGAAAAATCCTGAAATGGTTGATCCCAGAACAGAACCTACCATCGCTTTATTTCACATATAACTATTAAAAGAACCACTAGCCGCTGCAAAACCACCGACCAATTCTTGCTTTGTTGTTAAATTTAGTTCTTTCATTTTTCACCTCCTTGCTTATTTATTCGCAAAAAAGTGAAAAAATTAGAAAATTATTTATTCTTTTTCATCATTGCTAAATACTCTTCCTTAATTGTTTGATAATTTTTAAAATGTTGTTTCACTAAACTATCAATTGTTTCAAAATTACCATACTTGTGATAAAGTTGATCGACAGCAGGATAAATAACTTGATTATTCGCTCCATAAGGAAGAAAAAAACCGATTTCTTTAGCTAACTTTGACCTAATTTGATTCTGCATTGCTCTCGCAAAAATGCTAGCTAAAGCAACCACTTTGTACTGACTTTCAGCTCCCGGAACATTAATGTTAATTTTGATTGGTTGATACCCTAAAACATCGAAATATTCGCTCATTTTTTTATCAGAAACATACCGATCAAGGATAAGACAATAATTCTTATTACCATTGATTTTATTAATATTTGTTTTAAATGCAAGATAGTGCATTTTGGTCTTCAAAATATGACTATTTGGGATCTTTTTAATAAAAGCATTGTAACTCGGTGCATCAGACACCCCGATGTTATAGGGAATGGTATTCTGATATTTAAGAAAGGTTTTATTAATTTCATCATCCGTCAAGGTTTTTGAATCTCTTATTAAGGGGTCATCCTTAATCAATTGGTATTTTTGGTAATCAACCATAACAGAGCAGACAACTATCCCAAGAAAGACATCACCAACTCCAGTCTCGTCATTTCCAATTACAAAATCATATTGATCAAACAACATTTCTTCATTAATTTTTTTATTGATCGTAGTCTCTTTTTTAGCAATGATATGTTGTTTTAAATAAAGGTATAAATCCTGGTTTGCTTTTTTAATGATGAACAGAAAAGAAGAAGCATCTTTCAGGCTAAAAACAACCTTTCTTGATTGATAAACACTTATTGAACCAATATCTTTAATCTTAAAAAAATAGAGTAAATAAATATTGTTATTTGGTGCTTTGTAACTACTTAAAATTCGCATTAAAGTATTGATTTGATCTTGTTCTAGAGTTAAAGTTACTGGTTGCATTTTTCTTCCTTCTTTATTTTTATATTTTAAAACATCTCGTCATACAAACACTCAAAATTACCCTTTTAGTCTTAAATAAAACTTAAATAAATCCTCTCTTTTATTTCATTAAGTAACTTTAATAATTAAAGTTTTTTACTCTATAATTAAATAAACTTTTACCAAAGGAGATTCTACCTAATGTACGACTATAACAAAAGTGCTTTAAACTATATTCAACTCGATAAGAAAAATAAAAGCATTGTTTTAAATTTTGAGGATAGTTTTAGTTTACTTTCGTTCATTAAGGATATGTGTGAAAACGAATCTCTCACCACAGAAACACGTCATCAAATTAAGAATTATTACTTATACCTAACTGAAGAACTTGGTTCTGATGACTCAATTGATCTTTCGAACGTGGAAGAAATGTGCAATGAAATTCTTGAAACATCACTGAAGGAAGAAGGTCTTACTCTCCTTCATTCGTTTGATGATTTATACCATGTTGGAACATACGATCAAGATCAAAAGGTTATTGATGTCAGAAATTATCTTTATTTAAGAAATAACTTAATTAGCAATTATGAGTTCATACCAGCGACAGCAACTTACGAATTTAGCGACCGTGCTGATATGTTTACCTTAATTTTTTCAATGATTGAAGCAAGAAAAGCTTATGCAACTCTTCTTAACTTAATCAAAAGTAACAAGAAAGTAGTTCGTACAAAACCAGCAGTAAGACTAAAAAAAGAAGCTACCAAAAAACTTAATGGTCATCAACCCAAAGGTGTTTATAAGAAATCGTAAATGAAGCAACAAGAATTTCTTTTAAGATTATTTGAAGATAATCATAAATTATGTATTGAAAAAAATATTCCGATCCTTCGATGACAGACTTTTCAATATATTGTGGAAAAAATTAATAATAATCAATATCAATCATACCTTGAAATCGGAACGGCTTTTGGATATAGTTCAATCGGGATTTATACTTTTTGTTCTTCTATTAATAAAATTAATACTATTGAGAAAAATAATGTCCATTATTTAACCGCAAAGTCTTATATTGACCAGATTAATGATCCATCGTTCGTCATTGTTAATGAAGATGCATTTGAGTACACTCCATCATCAACCTTCGATGTCATCCTGATTGATGGTCCAAAGCAAAAACAGCAACAATTAATTACTAAATATCTCCCATATTTAAATCAAAATGGAATCATGTTTATTGATAATCTATACTTAAAAAAGTTTCGAAATCAAGAACATAAAACCCCTTATATGGAAAAAGTGTTAAACGACCTAAATCAATTATTAATTTGATTGAAGAATAACGACCAATTTGACTTCACTTTGATTGATATCGATGATGGTCTTGGACTCATTACCCTTCGTCATTAATTTTCAACCTTATTGCTTCTTCTTTTGTTTCATATAAATAAATTTATTGAAAAACGAAGGAGCTTGGATATAAAGCTTATATAGACATCCAAGCGAACTAGGTAAATCAATTTCTTCTCTTGGTTTTTCTATTAATTTAATAATTTTATTCGCAACATAAGAAACAGATAAAAATTGCTTAGTATATTTTCTTATAAAAGAACCATCAGCTTTAGCATTCTTAAAGAAATCATTTTCAATCGCATTCGGATTAACAACAGAAACCTTTATCCCTTTTTCCTTAGCCTCTAATCTAAGAGCATTCGCAAAACCACGAAGAGCATGTTTTGTTGATGAATAAAGTGAAGTGTTAGCAAAAGCAAATTTTGATAACATCGAACAAACATAAATAATATGTCCGTGTCCCCGAGAATACATTTGATTTACGATTCCGTTGGTAATTTGAATCGGAGCAAGCACGTTGATCCGGAACAATCGCTCAAGATCTTCATCCTTAATGTTTCCAACGTAATCGAAACTACCTATTCCAGCATTATTAATGTAAACATCAATCTGATATTGTTGTAGGTCAATAATCAGTTTTTCGACGTCATCTTTTTTACTTAAATCCGCAATATGAATGGTTACTTTAACATTAGTACCGGATATTTTCTGTTTAAGTTTTTCTACCTTATCTTGATTACGTGCTACAAGGATAAGATGTAATAATGAATCACCAGCTAAAGTTTGAACAAGTCTCTCTCCAACTCCACCAGTAGCTCCTACAATTAAAATCGTTTTCATTGTCAAATCCTAAATAAACTAAATATTGCAAATTCCGATAGTGTTTCGTAAGAAGTGGAAAGCATTTTCATCTTCTTTTATTTTTTCAAGAAAAGTTTTACCATCACTTGTTTTAAAAAAATCTTCAAGGTAAGTTCTTATCTCTCTCTTTGACATAAGACTAATAATACTATTCTTTAAATAGAGAAATGGTACTTCATTTTTTTGATCTAAATGTAGATTAAAATAACTACTAAATAATCTCAAATTACTTTCTGAATTAAAGAAAATAGGATATTTCTCTTGATGCTTCTTATGTTCTAATGGAATATTGACAAGGGTAGAAAGATTACAATAAAAATTTTCTCAATGAAAATCTTTTAACTTATCAATCATATATAAGTCATCAAGGTATTCAAGATCTAAATATTGATCAACAATCCCTTCCGGATGCTGATTAAAGGAAGCGAAAATAACTTCTCTTAGTTGACTATTCTGCTTTAATACATTAAGGACTTCAATTGGATCTGCTGGTACATATTTCAAAAGTTCTTCATCATAATATCCAAGTTGGAACCGATGTGAAAATGCCTCATTAATAGCAATCATTTTTTTGACATTCCAACTATTGACATTTTCACTGTCATCATCCATCTTTAACTTATCATTCAGGATTTTTTTTATTTCATTTAATGAAAAAATATGGTTATCTTCAAAGTAGTTGTGAAGATTTTTTTCGGTGTCGTATTGCTTTATTATTTCACTTAATTTTAAATCCCAATTAATATCAACTTTTACGATACTCATTTCTATACCCCACTAACTTTATCTCTACTCTTATTTTAAAATACAACTAGGCTAGAATTAATTATATTTATTTGAATAGGATACAAGAAATTACATTTTTTTGAAAGCATCTTTTTTTCTACTTTTAACTAAAAAAAGAAAAGCAAATAACTAAAAAAGTGAATTTAAACTTTTTTTACAAACGGATGATGGGGTAAAACCGAACATTATTTTAGCTATAATTTATAAATTAGAAAGGTGCTGGTTAGGATGGATTTAAAATATGTCAACGGAAAATCTATGTTGGTTAATTCAAAAAAACACCCTTGATCAGTATTATACAAAAAACGATGTTGCGAAAGCACTTTACAATAAAGCACGTTCAATAATTAATGTCTACGAGGATATATCTGAATATACTTGGATAGAACCGAGTGTAGGAGAAGGTTGCTTTTTTGACCTTCTCCCAGAAAATAAGAAAATCGGTATCGACATCGATCCCAAACGTGATGGTGTATTAGCAATTAATTATCTAAAATACCAGTTACCTAGTTCAAAAACAATCGTTATTGGAAATCCCCCTTTTGGTCACCGTGGTGTACTCGCACTTGAATTCATTAACCATTCAAGAAATGCTGATTTTGTTTGTTTCATCCTTCCTATGTTTTTTGAAAGCAAAGGTAAGGGAAGCATTAGATATCGAGTTAAAGGATTTAACTTAATTCATAATGAAGTACTACCTAAAAATTCTTTTTATTTACCCAATGGAAAAGATGTTGATGTTAAATGTGTTTTTCAAATTTGTTCTAAGAAATACAGTAATGAACTGCAAAACAATTTTAATTGGTATACGAACAGAAAAGCTAATCCATTCCAAAAGTATCTAGATGTTTTTACTGTATCAACAGCTAAAAACAGAGAATGTGGTAAAAAATGAATTTTTGAAGAAAAAGCTGATTTTTATTTATCTTCCACTTTCTATGACAAGAACAAAGTGGTTTATGACTTTAAAGATGTTAAGTATGGTAGTGGTATTGCTATCAAAATTAACACAAAAGATGAAAATGAAATTAAAAAAATTCAAGAACTTTTAATAAACCAGGATTGAGTTAATTACAGTTCACTAGCCACTAACTCATGTCGTCATATCGGGAAGAGTCACATTTATGATTTGCTTTTCCACAACGGTTTTAAAGGCTAATAATCACTGGATTTCAAAGCGCTTTTATTAAATATTATTGAAGAAAAATATCAAGAAGAAAAGCTTGACCAAAAAGACACTAACAATATTTTTTGAAAAATAGTAGAATTTGAAGCTAATCAATTGGTTCAATCGTTGAACGATTTATCAAATGTATCTTAAGTAAGTTAGGTGTTATTTTTCAACATGAGAATGAAAACGATGTTATACACAATGAGTATGATATAGCAATTAAGTCACCAAAGAAAATTTTGTTTGAAATCAAAACAGCGCGTCTTGGTAAAAAACACAATAATTTTCAATTTAATGGAATTAATCCAAACTATAATTATGACTACCTGATTTGTGTCGGGATAACTAAAACCGATGTATATTACAGAATTGTTTCTAAAAAGATAGATTTTCAATACATCCACGAAAAGAAAAAGCGTGGATATTGAGTTAATATAATGAATAGTTTAAAGAAAATAGTTGAGATGAATCCTGATAATAAAGTGAATCACAAACTAACGTTACCATTAAAGTTGATGAATAATTTCGTTGATTTTGAAACAGAAATAAAGAAAATATTGGACATTAAATAAAGATAATAATTAGGATTTTCTTATTTGTTATGCCTTGCTCGAATGTTATATTCATCATCGCTTATTTACTCTAGGAATATAAAATAAAAAAGCTCACACATCGTAAGCTTTCTTATGAGATAGGTTTAGTTACTTATTTGATGGATTAACTTCTTCCATTTTTTCTTTGTCCTTAATATAAACTCCAAAGACACTGACACGGTTCTTGTTCGCATCCCCTTTAAAATCATCTTCAGTTACATTATCCGAACTGAAAACATCATTTTTTATACTCTTGCTCAATTTATTGCTAGCAAAAACTTTTTGTAAATCAATTTTTTGAATGTCGTTTTTATCTTGTTCGTTTAAAGTATATTCCTTCGCACCTTGGACGACAAAAGCAATAATGTTATTAATTGCTCTAATTTGGATTCAGAAAATTACAATCTTACTATTATCATCACTAACAGCTGCGGTAAGAATACTTTCGATTCTTGAAAGTGGATTTTTATCTCATCGATTGTTATTACCTGAATTATTTGATGGTACTTGAGTCTTAAATGATCACTTATATTTCATTTGACCATTTCCTAATTTTGGAGAACCGATTAGGAAAGCACCGATTCGATTAGTAAGACTAATTTGATCCTCATCTGTAAATTTAAAATCAACATCACTATATGGAATACGGAATCGACGTTCAGGATTCGGGGCATAGTCATATAGTCCTTTATTATTAACCCCAATTGTTCCCTTCTTAATGTCTCGTTTAACGAATCTAGTAATTCCTCCAGGTATATTCGTGTTATACCCGCTAATCACCTGTTCTTCTTTGTTTGGTTTAATCAATGTCACCTTATATTCTGTACTATACTTAAGGTCTTCAGTTAAGTCAACTTCAAAGAACTTCTTATTCGCTTCGGTAATATTAATAGTTTTTGTAACGGGAGAATATGTAGTCTTTTCTAAAGTCGGAAAGAATATTGGATACTCAATTTTAATAGTGTACTCACCAAGTTCTGCATTAAATAGTTTCAGTTTTCTACTTTCCTGACCTTCAATACTATTTGCATCGAGTTCAACAACACTTGAAAGATTTTGATGATTAATGTACGGATCTGTTGGGTTTGCTATGAATTCCTTGCTTCTTGAAATAAACGAAATTCCACCAATTGCCGTTCCTGGACTATCTGGATTCATATATTTAAATGTAGTGTGTTTCTTCGCTAGTCTGGTAAATTCATCTCAAGAAAGGTTGCTTAAATCAAGACTACCGTCGAGATCAAGGTAATAAACCGTGTCATCAAGCATCCCTAATGATGCACCCCAACCATATTGTGAATCATTAAGGGTAAGACGCATTCCTTTCAGAGTATTACCATCACGTCAAATAAGACGTTTTGCAAGATCAAATTCTTTAAAGTATTTGTCACTATAAGCATCAATTTCATCTTCAAACATAATGACATCATGACTATTTAGAGCAATTCAGTTTTTATTAACCACATCTTGCCCAGTAAAGCGAATTCGACCCGAAGCACTTAGGGTATCAAAGAACTTTCTTCTAATTGAACCATCAAACTTAAATCCTGTTTCAGCAATATTTTTTCCACTAATCGGAAGGGTAGGAAAGAATGATGGACTAATGGTAAAGTTACCATTAAATGGAAGTAGTTTATTATCTTTTGCTACATATTGGTTATAAAGGACATCATAGTTAAATTCATTCGAATCGTTAAAATCACCATAAGCATCTTCTTGTTTTGGATTGTTAAGATGAATAAAGGCTACATTAGTGTGTTTCTTATGGTCGGTATTATTTGAAACAGTCTTATCGTTAAGGGCAGGTGCACCTTCATTTACAGAGTATCTTAAAATATGTGGAACACTAAAATCTCTTGCCCCACGCTTAAGAGTAGTTGCTTTAAACTTAAACCCTGAAACATTAATAAAGTCGGTGACAGTTTCCCTTGTATATTGATTAATAAGACCAAGGGAAGATTTATAAACTAGGTCAGTATCTAAATCTTCTCATTTAAAACTACTTATGTCAGCTCGACGGTCAATGACTGCTGATTTTCTTTTCACTTCTAAAATCCGAACTTGAATAGTGTTACCAACGAGTTTAAATTCAAATTTAATACCTTTTTCAACACCTTGATTATTTGGATGATTTGGGTCATCATCAAGGTTTTCTTTATCAGCAAAAAGATAGTAGTAAACAAGTTTATTTTCTTCTTTCTTGCTGTATTTATGTTGACTACCTTGGACAATTAATTTATGTCATCCATAAGCTACATTACCAACAGCAACAGATGAACCATAAATCCCAATTTCTTCTAACGACTTTTCAACTTGTTCTGCTCAGTTTTTTTGGTTAGCATAAATTTCTTGTAGTGTAGTAACTGGGTATCAAGTGTTAATTTCATAGTTACCAAGTGCTTTAACATTTGTTGTAACAGTTTTATCCCCACCACCAGTAAACTTAGCTGATACAAAGAATTCACCATGAGCAAGAGTTTTTTCAACCTTGTTTTCGCTATCAAGCAGTTCAAACATATACTCATAGTTCGTAATATCATCAAGTTCATCAAAGTCTCACAAGAATTCACCATTATCGCTTGTAAGAGTTGTCACGATACTTGAAACTTGCTTACGATTGTTCTTCTTTTCGTCAGAACTAAATAAAGTAATTTTAATATTTCGACCTATATAATCATCAAAATTAGTAAGGCGAATCCGACGATATGCTTCATCAATACTAAATTCACGAGCTTGAACTTCAGTTGTTGTATGACTAGTACTAAAGCTACCATTGATTAAATGTCGATCACCTATATTAGAAATCAGTTGATACTCATAAATCGTATTTTCGTTTAAACGATCAAGAGTGAAAACAATTTTACCATCAATAATTTGATAGTCAAAAGCTACATCATAGATGTTCGTTTGATCTTGCTTCTTGTAATTAAGATAAACCTGATCTTTATCCGTTATACCACTAATATTTGAGAAAGTAATTGTCGCTTTGTTTTTATCAGCTTGAATGTATTGCTTAACATTAAAGGTTGTAAACTGTCCCTTAAGAAGGGGAGCATCTGTGTTAAGCTCAACAACCGGTGCTGAATTATCAGTACCATTTTTTTGAATAATTTTGGCCTTGACAGTCCCTTTAACAAGACGGTAATAGTAAGTTGTATTAGGAGTAAGATGATCAAATCGTAGATTAATTAGTTGTGTTTCGTTTTCGGATAATGCAACACTATATTCCTTATAGTCGCTAAAGTCAGCTTTAGTTGAATACTGCATTCTAAGAATATCAAGGACAGTTTTATCTGTCTCTGTGTCTTTTCCACGTTTCGCAATACTATATGAACCTTCTCGTAATTGATATGATGGGTTAATTAGTTTAACAATAGCAAAATCATTACCAATAATAGTTTCTTCACTTTGTGATTTATTCGTTTTAAAGAAGTCTTCGTATCCCAGAATTACTTTATCGTTTTCGTCTACTAATTTAAACTTATATGTAGTATTTGGTTCAAGGCCATTTTTTAAAGTAAACAATAGGGTTCCTTGAAAGTTAGAAAGATTAATATTTTGATCAATAACGACCGGTTCTGATTCTTGATTATAAGAATTATCCTTACTATATTTAATCTTATAAGTACCTTGTTTAAGAACACCTTGACTACCAGCGAGTTCAGCTAAGTTAAAACGCATAATGGTATCCCCGCGAGTCTTTGTTCTTAGCTTAGGAATACTACTTGTTTGGACATTAACTCTTGAAATGATTTTCGTACCATTATTATCGACAATCACGAAATCATACTTTGTTCCTGGTGTTAGGTTATCGAAGGTAACATCAGCTGTATTGTCATCTTTAACCTTAACGTCACCAAGCACTTTTCATTGTTTTGGGTCACCTTTTGAAAGGAAGTTATCAGATTCGATATAGTATGCTTTTAATTTCGATTCTTCCCCATCTTTTGCTTTATAAGCTTCAAGGTTTTGCAATTTAAATCCAACACTACTTGTGTAAGAATCATTAGTTGTAGACTTATCTTTCAAGACATTAACAGTATCAGCATCAATAAGTCTTGGTGGTGTTTGATTAGGAACTAGTAAATCATTAGCAAGGTTTGTCGCTATGACATATTCTTTATTATTCTTAACAACTGTTAAAATAATTTGATATTTTTGTTTATCTTCAAATCATTTCTTATAGTTTTCAGTGCTTGCACCAGTGAATGGTCGAACTCTTACTATATGACCTTGATTACCAAGCAATCCTTTACTTTTAGTTCATTTTAATGTTTTAAAACTTTGTGCATCACCAGTATTAAAACTATGTTCTGCAAAGGTATCAAAGTTTTGATATGAGTTCGTATCAGTAATTTTTTGTGCTCGAAAAATTATATTAGCATCGTTTCCAAGAATATCTCTTATTTCTTGTAAGTTCTCTACCTTAAATCCGAAATGATCGGTATTTGAATCGATCACCTCAAGTCGTTGCACACGCGGTGGGGTAATATTTGGGGTGTGATAAGGACGTTCAGCAATCTTCTTTAAAGATTTGTCGGCCCCGACTTCATAAACTCTAATTTTGTAATCAGTGTTTGGTTTTAATCCATTCACTCATTTACCACCATTCGATGGTTTTCCTGTGTTATCAAAAGTATCTGTTTGAACTGTGTGAACTTGATCGCTATTGTAGTCTTCATTTGTTACCTTATCCAATTCTTCATTAGTTCCTATTCTAATTTGAACTTTTTTACTAGCAAAAGAAGTAAAACCTTCAAGAATGGGAAAAATATTTACAGTACCTGAAATCACATCTTTTTGCTCGTGAACAATTCAAATAATGTTCTTTTGAGCATGTGTCATAATCGATGATTCAATAACGAGATTTTCGTTATTTCCTGCATCACCAAAGAAAGATTTACGAGATTCACCAATTATGGTGCTCATAAATTCAATATCATCGGAATCGATTTCAATCTTTAATTGAAAGTGTGTTTCTGGTCTTAGATTTTCTAATTTTCCATCAAATTGACCGTTCTTAACTTCATTTGAAACACTCTTTACTTCACCTTGACCATCACTATACTTAACAGTAATTTTTTTACCATTTAGTGAACTTAAATGCTTAACAATTAATGTTCCTTCATCATTCTTAAATTCAACCTCTGGAAGGTTGTAGTTAATCTTAAATTTGCTAACAAAAACAGCATCATTGTAATTTTCGTCAAGTCCATTAACATAAGAAACTTCAAAAATATAATTAGCATTTTCAAGATTCTCAATTTGCTTTGTGAAGAGTTTTTTATTTATTATATCCTCTTTTGTAACATTGATTGTTTCAGTTAAGTAATCCTTTTCACTGTTTTCAGGATAATACTTAATCTTAATTTGGCGAGGTTGGTACTGGAAATTACCATTACCTTCAAGGTAACCAAAAGTGTTTTTAACCACAACTTGAACACCATCAAGTAAACGATTTTCAACAGCAACTAGATTGCTTAAATTGGTTTCGAATTGATTTTTATCAGTTTCTGGTTTGAGGTTGCTTGAAGCCTTACCAGTCTTGAAAGTTCCCCCGTCAATTTTTTCTCCATTTATACTTTCAAGAACTCAATTATAAATTGTGTTTTGTTCAAGGTTCTCAATAATACTTTGAGCATATGATAAACTACCAATCACCTTATTATTAAGATTTGCAGTAATCAAATTAAGATTACCTAATTTAGCATATTTTAAAACAACATTTTGATATTTATGATTAGGAGTTTCTTCCTTTTCATCTTCATCCTTAAAAGTAAGAATAGCTTTGGTTGATGTTGTTGTTGACTTCAAAATATCAAATGATAAGGTTTGTTTTATTCTAAATTCAACTTGACTTAGAATGGTACTTTCAGTTTCGTTCTTATTTTGCTTTTTATAAAGCAATTGAGCTTCATAATCTTTGTTAAGAGAAAGATATTGATTAAGATTTAAGGAACCGTTTTCAAATCCTTCAATCTCCTTTAATTTCTTCTCAGTTCAAGCACCACCTGATGCTTTATCCCGATATCTTAAATATAGGTTATCCTTGTTGACATTTTTTCCAATTTGACTAAGTTTAATACTTGATCCATTATTTGTGTCAACTGTAATTCTGGGAGCAGCTAGTGTTTTAAAAGTTCCAACATCACTATTTGAGCCATCAAAACGAAGATAATTAGTCTCATTAGCATACTTCACTTTAAATTCATAAGCATTGTCAAACCCTAAATCACTATTAAAAGTAATTTCGACTTTTCCATTAGTTATTAAATTTGTAGAAGTTATTTTTTGATAATTCAACGAGGTACCAAGATGTTTATATTCAAGTTCAATATGCTTTCCGTTTTCCTTCAAACCATAAAGAATGATTTTATTAACTCCTTCATCTGAAAGATAAGAATAAACAACATTTTTTACATCAGGAGTTTCAAAATTAATGGTAGAGGCTACTTCAGTTTTTTGATTGTCTTCAGTAAGAAAAATATCAGCACTATACTTTGTTCCTGGTTCAAGAGTAAAGTTTAAATCTTGTAAAGTTATTCTAATATTACCCTTATTAAGCGGTAATTCACTTGCTTTTAACGAAATAGGAGCACTTTTCGAATCTGATAAATTCTTTATTAAAATTTCAACATTATTTAAATCATCATTAAATTGACTTAGTGAAGTTAAGCCAATACTTGCATTTGTAGCACTCAAAACACTTGCGAAGTCTTTTGGTTTTTTCTCAGTAACAAAATCTTGTTTCATCACTGAATTACCATTAAAAATAATGTCGATGGTGTAGTTTTTATTTTCATCTAAATTAGTAAAGATAATTTGTTGATTATTTTTCTTAATCGTAAAGGTCTTTGTTTCTTTAATTTTATTCGTCGCTGCATCAAGTAGGTTAACAGTCACATCTTGATCTTTTAGTTTATCTGCATTTAAATTAGCAATATCAAAAGTTAATTTATTGTATCTAGCACTATGAAGAATAACACTTGGTTTAAATGTAATTCCGTTAGGAACATCTTTTTGATGTGGTTCTTTTTTACCTTTATTAGGATCTTCAACCTGTGGTTTTTGATCTTCGTTAGGCTTCTTAGCATCACCTTGGTTCTTAATCCCTCCTTTTTGGTCTCGTTTTTGTCCTTGAGCAAGAGGAACTACAATTCCTGTTACAATAGCTGAAGCGACAAGAATTGATACGACACTGATGGCCGCAATTTTCCCTTTTTTCTTTTTTTGATCATTATTGGTCATAAAAACTCCTAAAATTCAGAAATCAAAGTTAAAAAAGTGTTTTTTATTATATAGAAAAAAATTTATCATCAATTCAAAAAAAAAAAAAAAAACAGTTAACCTGGTTTTTGTACCATTCATCACATGTTGGTGTGTACTTTTTTTCTAAAAAAGTGAAAAATTGTCTCATTTTAGAAAAAAAGCGCATTACTTCCTTTTTCTATTAAAAGTAAGAAAATTTAAAACTAAGTTAATTTTTTTAGTTTAAATACAAAGAGTGTCAAGTTTGTTGTTTTATTTAATCATTCTTTAAATCAACTCCCCGGTGGAAGTAATCTCCTTCTTTTTATATATTCGTAGAAAAAAGAAAAAAGTTGACCAAATTGATCAACTTTTTGAGTTTGTGTTTTTCCTTCTTATTAACAAAAGTTTTTTCTTTTATTAAAATAAATTTACTTTGTTGAAGGAGTCGTGTTTGGTTGAGCGGGTACCGGTGGATTTGAACCCGCTGTTGCGCTAGTGTTACCTGTTGTTGAGGGTTGATTGTTTCCAACTTGTGAATTATTACTGTTTCCATTGTTTGGCACAGATGAACCTGTGTCTGGAGCACTCGGTGTTGGTGGAACAGTAGGTGCTGGAGCTGGAGCTGGTTCTTTATCTTTAATAAAGAAACCAAATGCTGCAACTTTACCTGCATTATTACCAGTGAAGTCAGCTTCGGTAGCATTTGTAGAACTAACAATACGGTTTTGTTTTTTTAACGAACCAGGTTTACCTTTTTTATTTTCCACATCACTCCAGATTTTATTCAAGTTAACACTTTGAAGATTTGCCTGCTCTTCGCTAGTTAAAGTATGTTCATAAGCATCAAGAACAGAGAATGAAACATTATCATGCCCACCATAAAGCAATCTTATTTGAATCCACATTACAACAATCTTAGTATTATCGTCACTTACAGCTGCGGCTAAAATACTTTCTACTCGACTTGTATGGCTTTCTTCTCTTCCTCTATTATGTTGACCTTTAGGTTGTTCAATCTTGAAAGACCATTTATAGCGCATATGACCATTGTTTAACAATGATGAACCTATCAAGACAGAACCAATTCTATTAACAACTTCTTGTTGAGCTGCTGATTTACCTTTCGGAAGATCGAATAATCTATGTGGAACACTCGGTCGTCGTTCAGGTACTTCAGGATAATCTAATATTCCTTGATTTGGTGCTGAAAGGAACCCGACTGTATTGTTAGTGACTTCACGGCTTGCAAAGATAGTAAATCCACCTTTAATATTAGGATTAACTCCTGTGAACACCTTATATTCTTGATTATCCTTATTTACAGTAATTTTGTATTGAGTACTATACTTTAAGTCATCTGTTAAATCAATTTCGTAGTATTTAGTACCATTTCCAAGGACAAATTCTTTAGTCACTGGTTCAAACGATTGTTTATCCTTCGTTGGGAAGAAAATTGGATATTCAACCTTCACAGTATATTTTCCAACAGGAACATTAAAGAATTTCAGTTTCCGTGTTTGCTTTCCATCTTGACTTTCAGATTCAAGAAGAACACTAGCTTCTTGTTTTTGTGGGTTTGTAAATGTTGTTTCGTCAGTTGTAATTAAATCTTTTTCTTTTGAAACAAAGGAAATTCCAGCAATTGCCGTTCCTGGACTATCAGGATTCATAAACTTAAATGTCGTGTGCTTCTTCGCATTCTTTACAAACTCATCCCAAGTAAGGGTTTTAAGGTCAATATTTTCATTATCATCAAGATAATAAACAACATCATCAAGCATCCCAAGTGCAGCCCCTTGACCACCAGATGCATCATTTAATGTAAGACGCATTCCCTTAAGGGTATTCCCATCACGTCAAATAAGACGTTTTGCTAGATCAAATTCCTTAAAGTACTTCGTACTGTATGCATTTTGTTCATCTTCGAAAAGAATAATATCATCGCTATTAAATGAAATTCAGTTACGGTTTGAGACATCTTGTCCTGTAAATCGGATTCGTCCGTATTGTTTTAAAGTATTAAAGAAGTTAGATCTTAGATGACTATCATACTTAAATCCGGTTTCAGTGGTATTATATCGACTATGACCTATGTTTGGATATATTGAAGGACTAATTAAGAAGTTAGCATTAAATGGTAATACTTTGTTATTCGTAACAAGATACTTGTTATATGAAACATCGTAATTGAAGACAGAACTATCATCGAAGTCCCCGTATTCAACTTCTTGTTGTGGGTTATTTAGGTGAATGAAAGCAATTGCGGTATTTGAACCCCTTGAGACAATCTTCTCATTAAGAGCGGGAGTACCCTCTTCGTTTAAGTAACGAACAATTGATGGTACCCCGAAGTCTCTCACACCCCGTTTTTCTGTGGTTGCTTTAAATTTAAAGCCAGATACATTAATGTATCTTTCCCCTGGGATGTCTCCGTTTCCTTGGTTTAGAAGACCACCTGACGATTTATAAAGAAGATTCTTCGTAAGTTCAGTGTAACTAAACTCAGAAATACTACGACGTCGGTCAATCAATTCTTCTTTTTCCTTCGCTTCAAGAATATTGACTTGGATGGTATTTCCAACTAGTCTAAATTCAAACTTAATTCCCTTAAGTTTAGCATTTTGACCAGTTTGGTTAGCAGTGTCAATAAAGATATACTCGTAGACTAGTTTGTCAGCTTCCTTCTTAAAGTATACTTGTTTACTACCTGTAACAAGAAGACGGTGTCATCCATATGCGTTGTTAGCTGACACTTGTGTACCATAAATCCCGATTTGTTCAAGGGATTTTGCAACTCTATCCTGTCAGTTATCCTTGTCCGCATACACTTCTTGTAGTGTAGTTACGGTATATCAGTTATTTAACTCGAAGTTACCAAGTGCTTTAACATTTGTCGTTACCTTTTGGTCTCCCCCAGATGTATAATTAGCCACGACATCAAAAGTATCAGAAGCAAGAGTCTTTTCAACATTATTGTCCTTATCAAGTAAGTCAATTTTATATTGATATGACTTAAGAATAGGAAGGTCACTGAAGTCTCAAATGAATTCATCATTATCATTTGTAAGAACAGTATCATATGTTGAAACTTGATTGTTAATACTCTTCTTATCTTTACCATCACTTAAGGTAATTCTAATGTTTCGCCCTACATAATCATCAATGTTTGTTAATTGAACACGACGGTATGTGTCATCAATACTAAAGGTACGATATTTAACTTCTTTCTTATCCTTATCGGTCTTAAAGTTACCACTAATTAGTTTAGTGTTATCATCAACTTTCGTAACGGTATACTCGTAATCAGTATTTTCCTTTAGATGATCAATTTCAAAGATAATCTTTCCATCGACAATCTGATAATCGTAGTTAACATCAAAAACATTCGTTTGGTCTACCTTCTTGTAGCTTAAATAAACTTTATTTGGTGCACTAACATTAGGGATGTTATCAAAAGTAATTGTTGCTTTCTCTTTTTTAGCTTCAATGTTAGTGTTGATGTTATATGTTGTAAATTGACCTTGTATGATAGGTGTTGCTGTGTCAAGAGTAAGTTCAGGAGTACCGTTGTCTGTCGCGTTTTGTTTAATAATCCCTGCTTTAATTGTTCCTTTAACCAGACGATAGTGGTAAGTTTTTCCTGGTGTTAGATGACTGAACTTAAGGTTGATTAGTTGTGATTCGTTTTCAGATAACGCAACACCATATTCCTTGTATGTACTGAAGCTAGCATCTTCTGAGTACTGCATTCTTAATACATCAAGAACTGTTTTTTCATTATCAGCTTCTTTTCCACGTTTCGCAATACTATACGAACCTTCACGTAGGGAATATGTTGGATTAATTAGTTTTACAACCGCATAATCGTTTCCAACGATTGTCTCTTCACTTTGTGATTTATTTGTTTTGAAGAAGTCCTCATATCCAAGAACGACTTCATTATTCTCATTTACTAATTTAAATTTATAAGTAGTATTCGGTGTTAAACCCTTTGTAAGAACAAATTCAAGGTTTCCTTCAAAAGTTGCTAGGTCAATTTGATCATTAATAGTAATTTCATTTGATTCATTACTGTATGAATCATCTGTACTATATTTAATTTTATATTTACCTTCAGGAAGAACTGCTTGACTACCCTTTAGGTCAGCTAGGTTATACTTCATAATGGTATCCCCTAGAGTCTTGCTTCTTAGTTTCGGAACACTACTTGTTTTAACATTATCTCGAGAGATAATCTTAGTTCCATTACTGTCAACAACAGCGAAGTTGTATTTTGTACCAGGTTTTAAGTTTTCAAATGAAACTTTAGCAGCATTGCTACCATCAATAGCTACATCGCCAACAAGGTGTCATTTTGTTGGATCACCTTGTGAAAGAATGTCATTAGACTCAATGTAGTACGCTTTTAATGTTGATGAGCTACCATCAGCACCTTTATATGCTTCAAGGTTTTGAAGGTTATATTCAACTGCACTTGTGTAGTTACCTTTTGAATCTTTTGTGTTTTTCAGAACATTAACAGTATCAGAATCGACTAATCGTGGTGGATTTTGATTAGGAACAAGAATGTCATCCAATGAGTTAGTTGCAATAACATACTCTTGGTTGTCTTTTTCAAGAGTCATAATAATTTGATATTTTCCATTGTGCTTGAAAAAGTCACGGAATTGTTGATCATTAGCATTTATCAATGGTCGAATTCTTACCGTATTTCCTTGACTACCATAGTTTCCAATTTTTTTAGTTCATTTTAAGTGGTTAAAACTTAAATCTTTAACACCTTTGGTAAATGTCTTTGTGTTAACAGTGGTAAATTCTTCATATGGACGATCATCGGTAATCATTTGAGCTCTAAAGTTGATGTTAGGATTGTTCGTTAATAGGTCTCTAATCTCTTCGATATTTTCAACCATAAATCCAGGGTTATTGGTATTGCTGCCGACAATTTTCAACTTTTGAACATGTGGTGTTTTTATTTCAGGAGTCGTAAAATCACGTTCTGCGATTTTAGTTAGAGTATCTGCGCTTTCTGCTTTCTCATAAACTCTAATTTTGTATGCTGTGTTCTTAGAAAGTCCTCGAAGTCATTGGTTACCACTATCAAGGTGACCATCTTCAGCGACTACACCATTAAAGCTCTTAACAGCATCATTCGTGTAATTCGCATCAGTAACTTGATTTAAAGCATCTTCTGTTCCAATCTTCACATGAACGGTTTTACCTTTATATTCATCAAACCCTTGAAGGACAGGATAAACATCGAAAGTACCAGTTAAAGTACTCTTCGCTTCGTGTTTCACTCAAATTGTTTTCTTTTGATCTTCTGTTGTAAACGAAGATTCAATCGTTACCTTTGCATCGTCATTTTCATTACCATAGAAAGTTTTACGAGTCTCACCAGCGATGCTACTCTTAAATTCGACATCGTCAGATTGAACATCAATTTTAACATCATAATGTGTATTTGGTCTTAAATTGTCAAGGTTAACTTCAATTTGATTGTTTGAGACTGTTTTTTCAACACTCATCATTTCATCTGAACCATCAGTATACTTAAGAGTAAGTTTCTTACCTTCAAGTGAATTAAGATTCTTAACAATCAATTGCTTTTCAGTATTCTTAAATTCAACTGTAGGTAGGTTGAAGTTAATTTCAAAAGTTTTTGTTACAACATTAACGTGATATTCACTATTTAAACCATTAACATATGAAACTTCAAAAACATATGGTGAATTATCAAGGTTTTCAATTTGTTTCGTAAATATTTTCTTATTTCTTAAGTCATTAAGGGTAACAAAAATGGTTTCGGTTAAATAGTCCTTTGGACTATCTTTAGGATAGTACTTAATGTTAATTGCTCTTGGTTCATACTTCAATGTACCATCTACATCAAGGTACCCGAAAGTATTCTTAACTGTAACGAAAACACCATTAAAGAGTCTGTTTTCAATACCGATAAGGTTACTTTCCTTATCTTCAAAAGTATTTTGGTCATCGTTCGCTTTGTTTGACGTTGAAGCAGTCCCTGTTTTAAAAGTACCATGTGAAAGCACTTCACCTTGACTTGTTTCAAGGATAAAGTTGTATACTGTATTTTGATCTAGGTTATCGATGGTACTTACTGCATACGATTCATTATTAATGCTCACGTGGGTTAGGTTAACACTTTTTTGTAGTGTCTCTCCAGCTTTATTGTATTTAAGAGTGACATTAGGGTATGCCTCCCCATCCTTCTTCTTTGATAAACCACCATCTTTTAAAGAAAGAATTGCTTTAGTTGATGTAACTGTTGATTTAGGAAGGTCAAAAGTAAAGCTTTGCTTTGTTCTAAAGTTAACTTGGTCTAAAATAGTACTGCTTGAAGTACCATTTGATCCAGCTTTCTTATAAATCAATTGAGCTTCATAATCCTTATTTTGACCTAAATCAGAAAGATCAAGTTGACCCTTGTCAAACCCAGGGATGTCTTTCACTTTCTTCTCAGTTCAAGCACCCGCTTGTTCTTTATCTCTATATCTTATATATAATTCTTCTTGATTAATGTTTTTACCAAGGTTATCAAGTTTAATATTAAGTCCATCTTTTGTTTCAACTTTGATTGTAGGAGCTTTCAGTGTTTTAAAAGATGCTGTATCTTTTTTTCCTTGTTCAAAGGTTTCGTATTCTGGTTCACCCTCGTACTTCACTTTGAATTCGTATGTATTATCAAAACCTAGGTCGTTCGTGAAAGTAACTTCAACTTTTCCATCATTAACAACATCCGCTGAAGTAACTTTCGTATAGTCTAAATTTGAACCAAGTGGTTTATATTCAATTTCAACTTTTTTACCTTCATTTTTTAAACCGTAAAGGATAATCTTATCAGATCCTTTACCAGCAAGATATGAATAAACAACATTATTTACTTGTGGAGTTTCAAAATTAAGTGGGGTTGCAATCTCTGTTTTTTTACCATTTTCATTAAGGTAGAATTCAGCAACATACTTCGTTCCTGGAACAAGCGGAAGGTTCTTGTCCTGTAGGTTAATTTGACCATTACCTGATATAACAGGAAAATCTTTACCATTAATGGTAATCGGAGCTTCGTTCGGTTTTGATGTATTCTTAATCACAACTTCAACATGATCAAGTTCACCTTCAAATTGCTTTAACGAAGAAAGACGGATGTTCGCATTTGTCGCACTCAGTACACTAGCAAATAATCGTGGCATCTTTTCTGTTTTTTGATCAAATGATGAAACTTTTTGACCTTCGTACTCAAACTCAAGAGTATACTCACTATTTTCATTTAACCCGCTAAATGTTACTTGTTCAGTATCCTTACTAATCGTAATTGACTTAGTTTCTTTTACTTGGTTAGTCTTTTTATCAACTAGTTTAACTTCAACCTTTTTCCCGTGGTGTTCCTTCTCATTTAAATTTGAAACATCGAAAATTAATGAGTTAAAACGTGCACTGTGAAGGACAGCATTTGGTTTGAAGTTTAAAGGTGGATTTGGTTTTTTCGTGTCACTCCCACCTTGTTTCGGATCTTCAGGTTTCTTTGGATCTTCTGGTTGCTTAGGAGTCTCAGGTTTCGTGTCTTCCTTCTTTTGATGATCAATCCCTGGTTTATGTTTTTCCTTTCCAAGACTAGCTTTTTGTTGCGAAAGCGGAATCGCAACTCCCGCTATAATTGATCCAACAACAAGTAAGGTGACAACCGAAATGGCCGCAATTTTTCCTTTTCTTCGTTTTTGATCAGTACTATTCATACATACTCCTTTGGTATTCAAAGTAAAAAAGTAGATGAAATTATAAAGAAAAAATTTTTTTATTAGGTCAAAAAAAAAAAAAAAAAAAAAAAAAGGTCGATTATTCGAAAAAAACTTCACAAAATGATGAATCAACTCTATTTTCACTCTCTTTATTTCCGGGTTTCTGGAAACAAAAAAAGCGGAAATGCCCTTTTCGTATTCAAATTATTTTGACAAATGCTTATTTCTCCTTGTTTAAGCAGAAATTCGGTTTCTCCTTCTCATCCTCCTTCTTTTTTTAATCATTCTCTTGTTTATATATTCGTAAAAAATGAAAAAAGTTGACCAAAATGATCAACTTTTTTTAACTTTTTATTTCTTCGCTAATTTATTTTTATTTTTTAATAACTTTTGCCGTTTCTTAGTAAACCATATCGCAAGCGGAATAGCAAGAGCTAGCACAAAAACAGAAAGAACTATTGGAAGTCAAATATGAATTTTGGTTTTTTTAATATCAAAAATTTCACGTTCTCCCTCTTCAACATCCGGTGCAGGAGCTGGTAAACTGTAAATAACACTAACAAGAGTTGGTTGTTTATTGTGATCACGGATAATTAGTTTCTTACCATCTTCACGGAACTCAAAAGTGACCTTGTTCAAATCAACCTTTTCCTTTCCATAAAGTTGACGAACAATACTGTGTTTAGCGAACTCGGACGCACTCATTTGTTTACCATCCGGAGCACCTTTTTTCTTCATATCACGGATTAAAATCGATAGTGCATCCTCGTTTAGTTCAGCTGCTCGGTATCCTGTATAGTTATCTAGGACATATGGACGATCTTTTGTTTCAACGATGATTTTAACAATCGGTGTAGTTGAACCAGAACCTTCATCCACACGATAGAAGGTGATAATGTTATCATCCTTCTTAATGTTATATTCATTTAAATCAAATTCGCGGTTTCCAAGCTTAACATACTTCTTACCGTTTCGTAAGACTGCTTTTTCATTGATCTTTTCCTTGATTGCTTCAAGTTGATTTCCATTAAACTTGATCGCATCAAGGTCGTTTCCGATTTCAATGTAGTTTGTGCTAAGAGTATTAACAATACCGGGGATAGTTCCAATAAAGTCATTACCATGTTTCGTTGAAACTACTTTAATGATGTTTTTCATCGCATCGTACTTCAATGAAGTGTCCTTTGGATCTAGACCAAGTTTAGTAATGTACTCATTAACTTCCGGACTATTAATAGCATCTGCTTTAATAAACTGATTAGGTTGTTCATTCAGTTTAGCAACTAAATTGTTATAAGCAATTTCGTTATTAAATTGTTCGATGGTTGAATCAATGGCTGTCATGTAGTTTGTCCGGTCGATAATATAAAGAGTGTGATTAAAACTATCAATAACAATCGAGTCATTATCAATTTTCTCTTTATCCTTTAAGACATCAACACTTGGTTTCTTCATTAGGTAATTTAAATTACCTAATTTTATGAATGTTCGCTGGTCAGTATCTTTATTAAAGTTAGGTTCACTACTTTCAAGCTTGCTTTGCAGTTCATCAATTTCGTTTTGTCTGTTTAATAAAATACTATTAATATGAGAAATAGGTGTGTTTTCGTTAACATCATTATTATTGTAAAGTTCAGTGTGATCAATAACACGTTTTACATTGTAAATAATGATGTAAACTGGTGAATTACTAACCGGATCTCCTCCTTGAACAATGTATCTGTCTTGGTTTGGACGGTATTGAACTTCTGCATCATCTTTAACACTAATTAAACCAGCATTAACATCTTTATTTTTACTTACTAAAGACTTAAAGTCACTGTTTACAATCAAGTTGCTATATCTTGTATGTATCTTATATTGTAAAGGTTGATCCTTATTTTCCTCTTTTGTTATATTATTCTTAAAGATTTCGTTAATAAGGTAAGTTTTACGATGATCAACAGTCGATGCATCAACATTAAAGAAGACACGATTATCGAAGTTAGTTTCAGGACCAATTGCTGCAATGAATGTCTTTTTCGAAGGATCACGACGACTCTTTAGGAATACTTTATAGTATCCACCTTCAACCGCAATGACTTCAGCAAACTTTGGATTAAACGTTTTCTTACCAAGAGTGACATTACCCCCTTCGTTTGTTTGGAGATTATTAATTTTCTTTAGAACAGCATCTTCAATAAAACCATTTGATTGGATGATTTCTTCAACAGAAGGATAGAAATCATCTTTTTCCTTAGTATCAAGAACGTATGGAACTTGATCGATGAGATGTACATCTGGTTTACCTTTATTCTTCGGTTGGTTCTTATCAAGAATCAACATAATCTTCTCTGGAGCAATTAGTTTTATCTTCGCATTTGTAAGATCAAAGTCATTAGTTGTGTTGGTTAGGAACGAAGTTAGTTCGGTGTTATCAACTTCGGCAAGGGATAGATATCGATCTTCCTCATTTTCATTAAGGTTTTTATTCCGTAATTGTGTTACTAAACGTTCAAGATTCTTAACTTCACTAAAGATTGTATTACCAATAAATCGTTCGATATTATAAGTGTAATCATCAACAAGTACCAGTGGACTTGTGTCCTTATTACTATCATTGATTGTGTAATGATGAACACTATTTAGAGTGATATAGAACGGAGGAACAAGTTTATTTCCTTGATTAAAGACTCGTTTATCTCCTTCAAGTGGTTTATTTGTGAAACCTTGATTAATCGTCTTCACAAAACTATTGTTGTTTAAAAGAACATTTTCAGGAAGATAGAGTTCTCGTGCACTATAAACACGCGGAATATCATTTAGAACAAAAACCTTACCACTAGTTGCTTTGTTATCCTTAATGACGATTTGGTCACGAGCATCATCGTAGAAGAATGTAGCATTCTCATCGTTCACATCAAAGTCATGATTCTTTGTTAAATAACTAATTAGTTCTGGATGACCTTGAATAATCTTTTTCAATGGAACTTCTTTTTTATTTGCTCCTGGAGTGGCATCTATTTTACGATAATCATCAAGTAGCTTAAAGACATCATTAATCTTCTTAGGAGTATTTAGACCAAAGTCACCGACCTTATTAAGATCAACAATATCATAATCACTAAGTTGTGTTTCATCGACTAGCGAAAGAAGTTTCTTTCTCGGATTCTTTTGAACAATATCAATCGACTTATCAGGGTTGTTAATGATATCAAGGTTAGAAACATCGTATTTAACATTATCAATTGTTATTACTTTCTTGCCACCTTCATCCGTCGCAAGTTCATTAAGTTTCTTGCGATAAGCCTCTTCAACACTCTTCGCAATTCTTACTTCTTCATCAGTTGCAATTAATAAATCAATTTCATTTTCACCAAACGATTGAAGGTTAATATCGTTTGTAAAAGTAAAGACATAAACTTGACGTTGCACCGTGTTAACACCACGAATGACATAAATGTTGTCGTCAACTTTTTGAATTTCAGCTTCTCGTCAGTTGAATTGTTTTTGACTTGTTAATGTTTGAATCATCTTCGTTGAAACAAGATCACCATCTGGTCCTCGAAGGGTATTTAGTTTGACAAACTCATCATTTGTAGTCATATCACGATCTAGTTTGAAGATGAATTCAAACAATTGTTTTTGACTATCAAATTCAATTGAAGATTTCAATCCATTTTGATCATACACAATACCATCTACAAGGTAGATTGTCGTTTGACCATCAACTAGTTTATAGTGTTGGTCAAGAGTCTTGGTGATTGTTGTTGAAGATGTAAATTGATGGTTATCAATAGTTAATTGACTATTCTTAATTTTGTCCTTCAAGAACTCTTCAACCGAAAGATTCTTCTTCACAATTTCGTGTGTCTTATAAACACTACTTGCTAACTTAACTTTTTGGATATTATAAATAACAATATATTCCTCTTGACCACTCACATTAGTATTAATAGTTAGTCGGTCATGAGCGGCATCATAGTAATAAAGTGCAGTCTTTAAACCATCTTCACTTCGATACTTAGATGGAAGGATCGAGTCCTTATCAAGAATCTTCACTTTCTTAATAAGAGCATTTTGTTCTTCATCAGTAGTCGTAAAGAGATGAGTAATGTCCTTTAAGTATCCGAAAGTAACTCCACCCTTAGTTACAGTTCCACTAGGGTGCTTTGCATTTTCAAGTTCATAGCGTAGGTCATAAACTGATTGAATGTTAGTAAATTCTTCCTGGCGAAGAGCATCAATTCGGGTAAAGTCAGGTCAAGGGTTATTTAAGATGACAGACACCTTAACTTTCGTATTATTATCAATAAACGAAAGTGTACCGTCCCGGTTGTCTTGGATTGTCATGTTATTTGGGTCAAAGACAACACCGTTAATATGAATCTTACCATCATCACCTTTTAGAGAATTTTTGATTGCCTCTTCGAAGTTTCCATTGTGATTTAAAATGGCATTAATATCAGGTAAATGTTTATTTTCCTGGAAGGCATCATCTTCATCAGATACCTTAGGAATATCTTCAAGTACAACAACAGACTTACCATCGTGAAGCACTCAATAGTCCTTACCCTCAATACTTGCGATTACTAGTTTTGACTTGTCAAAATTAGTTAATACATCGCTTTCTTTAATAAATTGATTCAACTCAGTATTAGCCGCTTCTTTAACAGATAACCCATTCTTATTTTCATTAGATAAGAAAATCGATTCAACATTTTCAAGTTTCCGGTTTTCAACTTCCTTACGAAGGCTGTTAAATGCTTTGAAGTTTTTGAAAATAGTTGATGCATTAACCTTCTTATCAATAAAGTTAAAGTCAGATATTACATAAATCGGTAACTTCTTATTTGTCGTGTTACCATCGGTAATAATGTAGTCGGTTAAATCAACTTTATTCAATTGAACATTAACACTAAAATCGAAATGGTTCAATTGACTAGTACTTCCGTTAACAGCAGATTTTAGTTTTTCTAGAACATAGTTATCAATTTCAGTAATATGACTAATCGCATCATCGTGTCCAACAAAGTCAGTGATTCTTATCACTCGTGGAACATTCTTAATAACAAATAGGTATCCATTATCATTGCTATCTGGTGCTTTATAAATAGAAATCTTATTGTTGCTCTTATCATACTTAATAGTAGCACCGGATAGATTAGCAAAACTAAAGTTACGGTCGATAACACTACTTAGATAAGGATGATTTAAAATCCGACCAGCATAAGGTTTTTCAACCTTATCCTTCATATCAATTAGTTTCTGGTTGCCAACTAAGTTATCCTTTTCATACGAAATTTCTTCGGTAATGTCTCGATAACGACGATAGTTAGTTACATCCGCCTCGACACTTCGGGAAACCGGATATGGTTTGACTGGAACAATCGTAATTGGTTTATCACCTGAAATACCAATGGTAATTGATCCATCCTTATTATTAGTAACTGTAATGTCATTAGGATCATATTCTTTACCATTAACAACTACTTTACCATTGCTGTTAGTGTTCTTACTAATAAATGCTTTTTGTAAATCACCATCAAAACTAATTAAATCATCAATACTTGGAAGGTTACTTAAATTAATGAAAGTAGGTAGGTTGTTGATTACAAAAATCTTTGAGTCAACACGATTATTTTCCTTAATGTAAAGCACATTAAGCCCATCTTGTTCAATAATCCCAACGACAGCATCGCGTGCGTTAACACCAATTTTCTTAAAGTATTCATTGATTTGATCATCATTTAGATCAAGGAGACGCATTTCCCTGATTGGTTTATCGTGACTGGTGTCTTCTTTATCAAAGACAGGAGAAATCTTCTTCAGAATTGCTACAGTATTGTTTAGTTTTTTATTATCACTAAAGACAATTCGACTTTCTATTGGTTGAATGTACTTTCTTAGATCAATGATGAAGTATTCTTCATCGCCAACAAGAAGTGACTCATGACCTTTAGTAGGACCTTGATAAATTGGTTGACTTTGCGGTCTAAAAGTATAAGCACCAAGCCGATATTCAGTATGTTTATCATTTAATGCTTTAATATTCTTCTCAACAATATCTCCTGTTTGGTTATTGTTAAAAACAACATCGTTTAAGTTATATACCTTGTTCGCATCGATCACATTATAAACATTTCTTGCAATCAGTGATTCTTCGTTGTTAAAGATGTTAATGGTATGATATGTCGGATTGTAGAAAATTTTCAAGTTCAATTTCTTATCGAAATCAGCCGGTAGTATCTTCTTAAATTCAGGGTCCTTCAAGAATTCACTTGCATCTTCCTTATCAGTATACTGACCATTGCTACTTAAATTTCATAACTTTTCAAGGAAAAGATAAGTATTTAATGGATCAAACTTCCATGAGTCAGGAACTGATACCGGATGTAGATTTGGTAGTTTCTGGTTACTTGGAACAATGTATGTTCCAAGTAAACTAGCCGTTTCAAAACTATCTCCATTAAAGATAGCAATTTCGTTTGGTTCAACATTATTATTAAGTTGTACAAAAATCTGCTTAACATTAACATCAAGTCCATTAACTTTCATTGTCGTACTACCATTAAGACGACTCATAATTTTGTTCTTAATAGCAAGTTCAATTCTTTGTTTATGGTTATAAACATCTTCACCAAAGTCAATCAATTCTTCACCATCAACAACTGGATAAACAACCTGGTTATTAATTTCAAGGTCATTAATAATAGTAGGTAGATTAGTAATCAGAAGTGCTTTCTTTTGATTGCTATCATCCTTACCAACAATTAAATAAGCAAGTTGATTCTTGTAATTAACAACCTTGATTTTCGCTTCTTTTCCTATATCTCGTGCATCAAGAATTTCATTTAGCGAATTAAGTTTCTTAAGTTCTTCATTCTTTTCAATCTCAACAAAATCGCGACCAGTATTGTTTCTTATAATTTCAACATCATTTCTTACCCGGAACTTTCCTACTGCATTCGCATCATAAATAGGAAGGTATTTGATTTCATCAAGGATAAAGATAGGGTAAGAATTGAAATTCTTATCTGTCTTATTTTCAGGTCTTAACTCAATACTATTTGACTTCGCATTAAAATCTTGAGTTATAAGTGGAAGTTCAATATCAAAACCATCAACGGTCGAACCGATATGTTTAATTTCCTTACCTTTTAGGGTATTCTTCGGAAGTTTATTCAAGTTTTTTTCAACAGTTTCTTTAACCTTAAATTCATTGTTAACAACATCGTCGATAGTATAAAGATCATCGTATCTCGGTAGACTTCGAGGAACATTGTTAATAATCCAGTGAACAGCTTTGCCAGCAGTATTAACTCCACGGAAAACAATCATTCGTTTGTCACGAACAAACTCAACAGATCCATAATCAAGATTTAATGAAAGTGGTTTGTGAGTCGAAATATAACTTACACTCTTAAGTTCAGATGTTACTGTTTTTAAATTTGGACTAAGAGAGCTTGCTGGAGCTTTGTCGATTAATGTTGAAAGAAGATATGCATCACGTGGTTGAAGTGTTGTCTTAATTCCAAGAGCGTCTGTGACATGGAATTCTCCAAGATTTGAAAGCGGACTGAATTCCTTCTTTCTAATTTGTGTTAAACCACCACGACCGTCGTCTTGTTTTAAATAATAGATAATTTCATTATCTTTGTTTTGGAAGCGAAGAACAATTTTATCAGCATCAATTGCTTCATCAAAAACTTTCAACTTACCATCTTTTGTTGGAATGTTTGTGTTCTTATTCTTCAATTCTGCATCAAGTGCTTCGTTAACATTACCAAAGTGGTCATAAATAATCGTATCGCGTGTAGGGAAGTAAATTCCTGATGGGTCAACAACAATCGGTAACTTATTAATGAAGAAATGTTTCACCTTACCATCGTTTGTTTTTCCAGTAGCAATAAGAACACTACCTTTTACACGTAGTTCATCAATGCTCGTTAGACTAAGTGCGGTTTTCTTTTCTTCAAGGAAAGCTTTTAGAGTCGCTACTTTCGAAGCATAATTAGATTCAAAATCACTATATTTAACCGCTTCACCGTGTGAACTTCTTACAAGTTCAGCATAACCTTTGAAGTTAGCATCCTCATTTAACTTTAGTTTTGATCCATCATAGATTTCTTTTTCATATAGATCAACATCATAAATGAAAATTGGTACAGGACTATCCATAGTCCCTTGACTACCATCTCCCTTTGGAATCTTGAACTTAAATTGGTAGTAACCTTTATTGTTATCCGCCTTACTTGAAGGATTAACTTCTACTTGACTTAATTGAACACCATTAATTCTTCCTAACTCATTCATCGTATCCTTCGCAATAGTAGGAAGGTCAAGTTGGGTTCTTGTTGATACATGATCAACAAGTGAAAGTTGATTATAGAAGATTCGACTATTAAACACATAAGGAACATTCTTTAGAAGAAGATAGTTACTTGTTGGTTGAACGGTGTCGTAGATTAGAACGGAGTTATCACTTCTGACAAGAAGACTAAGGGTATTAGCTTCATGAACCATTTTCTTTTCATCCGTCATCTTATCAAAGTCTTTAATCTTTTCTTTAATGACATGATTTAGTTCTTTAAGAGATTTTCTATTCTCTTCCTTGTTAACTTCGTTTTTAAGTTCGTCAGCAATAGTAAATAACTTATGTACTTCTTCAGCAGGAGCATCTTTATAGTCAGCAAAAGCAATCTTTTCAAGTGGTTGACGAAGGACAACATAACCAAGGATGGTACCACTCGTTACTTTACCTTGTTCATTTGTATCCTTTTGAAGTGTTCCATCGTTCTTATAAATAATTGTATGTCGTCTTGAAACACGGTCATAATCGACAAAGATTTCATTCTCCGTTGCTCTTAAGTTATCAATTTCATATTGATCATTATTACCTTTAATTCAACTAACCTTAAAAGCACGGTCGTAATCAAAGTTAGTATTAATAACATCAAATACCGTCGGTGTACGAAGTTCACCACGGTCGTTTGTGATGTTAGGAATTTTGCTTATCTTATATAGATAAGTTCGTTCAGGAAAACCAGATCCATCATTCTTCTTTGTCGCTTGAATAATGATGCTATTCGCTTTATTAGTGTTAGTAAATTTATACTTGATATCAGTGAAGTCAGCACCTTTATTCTTTAAGGTTTGATCAAGAAGGTAATCAAAAAGTGCTTTAACATGATCTGCTTTTAAAGCATCCTTATTTACATAATTTCCACTACTTACAGTTTTTAAAATATAGAGACTATAAGGATTAAAGTCCGCAGGTGCCTGTCAAGTGATTTGATCATGATACTTGTTCGAGTTTACAAGATACATCTTCTTAGTAGTTGATGCACCATTACTTTCTTTATAAGAAATATAAGAGAAGTTTTCGTTATTATCAAAGAAATGGAACTCTGGACTAAACATCTTATATCCGTCAAGGATAACTGATCCATCACTTTCCTTCGGAAGAGCATTAATATAAGTATCAACCTTCGTTTTAATATCAAGATTAACACGGTTTGAAGCGCCAACGAAATTAGGTAATGCTAGTTCTTTGTTTGTTGTGTATCGTGGAAGATTTGAAATAACTACGGCAACTGGAGTTTTTCCTCCATCTTTAATAATTAAGGTGTCTTTTTGGTAAAGAACTTCGTTATTATTATTGATAACATCATTTCTTACATAGTTTACAGTAAGTGATTGACTGCTTGTTTGAAGAAGAGTCGCTTTTTTATTTTCTTCGGAAAGACTATCGTAATTTGGTAGTTTTGAAAGTTCAGATAGTTGTTCTTTGAAGTCAAAAGTAACTTTACCAGAAGCATCACGCTCTTGAAGGAACGATTGGTCAAAAGTATTAAATAGTTTATCTCTCGGAGACGCTACATATCCACTACCTTTTTCAATATTGTTATATAAATCAACAAGGAATTTAGCATTAGCTAAAGAAGATAAATCCTTCATTTTATCTTTATGTGAACTAGATGAAACAATAGTGTTTTTAGCATCAACAAATACAACATTTGAAAGTGGTGTTTCGGTTTTAATTAAAGTTGAAAGTGTCTTACCATTATTAACTTCTTTAAGAGTAATAATGTTATTAATGTAGTCGAAACTAAATTGAACTTGATCCTTATGGTATTCATTACCGCCGATTGTTTTCGATGTACTATTACCAAAGATATTTTCTTTAAGAAGATCTTTAAGTTCCTTGCGCTTTTCAATTAAATCATTAATTGAAGGAACTTTAACCCCTACTTTTGTATCAAGGAAGATACCTGGAAGATGTGAGATAACAATTAGGTGACGACGCCCTTTAATTCCGTTAGAGTCTTGTGCTTTTTTACTAAAAACAACAATTGTGTCCTTATACCGGATAAGAGCAACTTCATCATTATCCTTGAACAAAGTATCTAGTGAAGTGTCTGCTTT
This sequence comes from Ureaplasma canigenitalium ATCC 51252, assembly GCF_000712165.1. Taxonomy (GTDB): domain Bacteria; phylum Bacillota_I; class Bacilli_A; order Mycoplasmatales; family Mycoplasmoidaceae; genus Ureaplasma; species Ureaplasma canigenitalium. Next base: position 328,336 of record NZ_KL544010.1, read on the forward strand.
TAGATAAGCTTTAAGGTCAGACACTTTATCATTTAAGTCACTTAGTTTCTTTTCATCCTTATCAGAAAGAGATTCGTAAAGTTGTAGGAACTTCTCATTATCCTTAAATACTTGTTCTCCATTATGAGTCTTATCGTTTGATCCAGCATTTGTTTTCGGATCAAAGATATAATCATCAATTATTTTAATGACATCGTTGCCTTTTTTAATTTGATAACCATATTGGAAGTTACTTGACGAATCATATGTATATCCATCAAGGACATATTGATTATTAACCTTAGCGCCAAATAGTCTCGCGATTTTATCATTTATGGTGTTTGAAAGATTTGAAGATGCATCAACATAGTCTCTTCAAGTATATAGTTGTTCTCGTCCAATTAATTTCGGATAAGGGGAGTCATATAAAACAATTGCAAGTCGTTTGTGGTTAGTCTTATCAGCGATTGTTAAAATTTTTCTAGTGTCATCAAGACTAAGTTCGACCTTATCAATGTCAATTTCTTGATCATTAATGATTAATTTACCGTTGTTAACCTGAGTTTGTGGTCGAGATGAAGGATTAGTTAAATAAGTATCCTTTCACTTCTTCAATGTAGCTTGATATTCATTACCATTTGCATTAATGATGTCAGCTTCTGTTGGTTGAACTAGGAAGTCACTAGTTGCTTTTATTACATTAGGTACATTATCAATTAAATAGATTGCTTTCTTATTCGGATTAAAGTTTTCACTAACATATCCTTTAACAATGAATCTTCTTACAAGGTTACCCTTACTATCTTTAAAACTAACAAACTTAACTTTAACCTTTTGATCATCAGCATTTGGGGCAGTTTCATTTGCTAGTTTCTTTGAAACATCATAGACAAAAACACGATTATTCTGTAAGTTTTCATTATTAATCTTAACAAGGTCGCTGTTGTTATTTAAATCATACTTAAATGCTTTTGTCACATCAGTTTCGGTGTTTGTCGCATTTGTAATAGTTTCAAGAAGTTTATTGTAATCAGTAAAAGAATGTTCTCCATCTACATTAGAAAGGAAATAACTATATTCATCAAAAACCCCAATTTCTCTCTTAACTGTTGGGTTGTTATTATCAATTGGTTCATCTGATTGAATTGTAATTAAGTTTCTTTGTTTTAAATAAGGAAGAACCTTTGGATTTTTAATATAGTTACCAGCAATTAATTTAGAGTCTTGATGATTATTATCTTGTGAATCAGGAATCTTATCAACTTCACTCTTAAGAGTTTCAATGATTTCTCCGTTTTTCTTTAAGATTTCATTAATAAAGTGGTTTTTAGCTGCATCGCCGGTTTCATTTAATGCAGAATTAGCATTTTTGAAAATTTCATAGCTTCAAACTGTTGGTGGAAGCGAGTAAAGAACTAATGCACTAGGTTTTTTTGAAACAGGATTATTACCATTTAAGTTTTCAGTTACATCTGAATAATCGTCAAGGATAATTAATCGTTGATGAGCTGAATCATATTTGATTTTTGCAGAAGTTGAGTTTTTTCTTAAATTTAATCCGTAGTTATCAACAAGTTCATTGTAGGTTGTAAATAGTTTATGGGCAAACTTAGTATTTTGATTACTATTTTCAACATCTGAGACACTATAAAGTGTATCTGGTTCAAAATTCTTTCCATTTACCTTCAATGTTAATAAATTATGATACAAATCATAATTAGTAAATGCTAAATCATCACCATAGTTGTGTTTACTCTTATCATTATCATTTGTAAGGTGAGCAGATAAGAACTTAACTTCAGGAATTGGTTTATCCGCTTTAACTTCAACTGTTGCACCAGTTTTTATGTTTTTTACGGTAAAAATTCGCTTATTATAGTCAATATGACTAATTTCAAGCTGTTTAATGTTGTCAACTCTAATGTCTGGATTATTTTCTGCACCAAAAATAATTTGACCATTTTTCTTTAGAACATTCGAGTTATTAATTTGATCAAGAAGATAATCCTGAGTAGTCATATTCATTTCTATAAGATTATTGACTTCAGGGATATTGACATTAATCGTATTAGCATAATAAATTAGTGGAAGGTTTGTAATCCGGATATTGTAACGTTGGTGATCAGGATTAACAAACGGTTTAAGAACATCGCGGATAACATAAGGCACTGTACGATCAACCTTAGCACTAACCACTAATTCATCTCCAACACGGTAAACTTCAATGTCGGAAATAGTTCTTCTCTGATTTCTTTCGTGATTTGGAAAACCAGCTAAAAATGTTTGTTTATTTGCTTCTTCAGTAACTTTATCATTGATTAATTTAACAATTTCCGAATTATTTTGGATTGAGTTTAATTTTTTTCCCTCATCTGGTTTCAAAACCCCTTCAAAAAAGTTTTTAAATTCAAGTTCCTTACTACTAAACAGAACAGAACCGTCTATGGTATTAACTTCATTAATATCATAATCGAGAAGAAAAATATTTTTCTTCTCACCACCAGCTGTAATAAAGGATAATCTAAATCTATTTTCGTCACGTATTGGATAATTAGCAAATCCATCTGATTCGGGATTAAACAGATTCTTACCAGCTGTTGGGTTAGTTAAACCATATAAACCCTCGAATTTAGGACTGTAAACATGTAGGTTTTCTGTAAGTACCTTTGCTCCTTCGATACGATTAGAATTTGGTAGATTATTTATTTTATTTTTTAAAGCAAGTTCACGATTTCAACCCGCTTTCGCTAAATCAACTGGTGAAATAATGTTATGGGTAATTTCCACAGAGCCAAATTTATCAATAATAAAATTAATCGGATCAGGAATTTCGATAGTCTCCGAACCGTTTTTAACTTTTTTTGTTCTAAGTTTTAAAACTAATTTTTTTTGGCTATCATCCCAATCTTTATAATATCCGTTGTCACTAATAGTAACAATACCATTATCAGGCCAATATTGTATCGTTTCAAGACCAGTAAGAACTCCTGTTGTATAATCATTGGAATAACGATAACTATTGTTTGTATAAAGTTTATTTAAATCAGGATAATTAGGGTTTCTTTCTTTAAAATAGTCAATAAAATATCCACCAATTTTCATCGATGGTTTACTATGGTCGGCCGCTCATACATCAGCTTCAGAAACTCAACCATAATTAGCATAACCATCACGTAAGTCTAGTTTTGCCTGTTCATCATATAAAAATTTTTTTGGTGGTTCACTCGGATTATGAATAATTTGGTGGTTTTGAAAACCTTTTGGTAAAGATGTGTCAGCAGGTAATGAAGGAATTGGATTGGAATAATTGACTTCTTTTGCTGTTTCAACTAATTTTAAAAAATAATAAATGGTAAAAGCACCATCATCAAATGCTGCACTATTATGAATTAAAAACTTATTGTTACTAATCGAAGTAGTATCAAGACGTTGACCTCACGGGAATTTAATGTCAAGTATATCCTGCGAATTATAGTTATTAACAGGTGTGCTTGAAATCATAGGAAATCAAGGTTGAACTGTAGTGTCTAAATATTTAACAATTCCTCGAAGACGCATCATTCCTTTATTAATTTCAGTATTTTCATAATAACCTGACGGTTTTTGGTCTATTTCTACCAAAGCATAGTGGTCACGTAAAAGAGATTCGTCAATTGATTTAAGTCCATATTTATCGTTACTTTTACCATTATAAAAACTTAAAGGAGCGATTTTTTCGAGATCAAGCTCTTTTCCATAAAAATCAAGATATCTTTTCCCTCCTCTTTCAAAAGAACTTTCGTTTTTTAGTTTTTGGTAAATAACCCAACCAGTTTGTCCTTTACCATAAAAGAGGTTTCAAATATTTTCATCAAGCCCCTTGTTTCTAATAGCAGGTAAATTTTTAGTTTCTTGAACAGGGCCTGTTTTACTTTCTCGAATTCGACTATATTTAACAAAGTCACTTAATTTTGGTGCTTCAAACTTTGTTTCATCAACAATACGAGGGAATTCATCAATTAGGTAAGTTACAGGTTTTGTCGCAAAATGGTCACGGCTCTCATCGGCCGCATTTAATTCACCTGGTTGGTGACCTCAGTTATATGAAACCGCATTCGTAATTAGCAATCCAAGACGGTCACCAAAGTCGACAATTTCAAGTTTAATATCATCATATAAATATTCGAATTCATCCTTGAAATCCATATCAAGTGAACGTTCATCACGAAAAACATTTTCACGTGTTATTGATCTATTTTCAATGGCGACACCATTCACCTCTCCACCGTTTTGACGATCAAGCGGTAAACCGTTACCATACTTGAAAAAATGATTAAAAAAGTAAGGGTGGTTGGTTGTTGCTTTTTTTAAATCCAAGGCCGATATTCTTTTTTTATTCTTAAAAGCTTCATAAACAGCAAGTACTCCTTGGTAATACTCTTGTCCATAAGAAACATCTGCAAAACTACCAATTGTAAAAATATAGGCTTTTGATTCAAAAATGTGGTACTTCTTACCATCATTAACTTTTCTATTTATATCAATAAATCTTCAAGAAATATTAGGATTCCTATTAATCATCTTTTTATGCTTTAGATGATCACGACTATTGATTCAAACATTTTTGTTTATTTGACGAACATTTATACTTCTGAAAGTGGCAAACTTATCAAAATCAGATATATTAAATTCACCAAGTGTTATATTTCCGTTTTTGGGAGTATACTTTTTCTTAATTAAACCTTCTACATCAATCCTATCCTCGGCTCTCTGTCCGTTTTTATCATATTTCAAGTTAGGATTGGCATAGGGACTAAACTTGGTGACATCATAATGTTTGTTTCGGTACAAATCAAAAGTATCAAGTAACTCATCTACTTCAATAAAAGTATCATAATCAGGAAATAAGAATGTAGAGTGATTTTCGGTGTCATATGCGACTAAAGTCTGTGCATCACTATCGTAAAAAAACTTGGCTCGTGATGGATCAAAATGAGCCGAAAAATTATCTTTATTATGACCAATGATATTACCAACTTCATTTACATATTCAGTATTCCCATAGAAAATTGTCTCATTAGGTTTCACTGTACGTTCATCTTTTGTATTTGATCAATCTCGATAGTGAATAGTTTGTCCATTAACCTTCTTAATTAGTTCATCTTTAAAATCAAGGCGTGGAATATCTATTTTAGCTTGTTTATTAAGAGCACGTATCTTAGTCATAAAGATAGCTTTATATACAAATTCCATATGCTCTGCACTAGCTACTTTGTAATTTATAACAGGAATAACTCTGGAAGTGCTTTGGTCATTGTTAACATAAATATAAACTTCACTATTTCCCTGGTTAAGATGAGGGTCTTTACTCGCAAAGGTAATACTATTCTCATCTATTCATTCAGTACCAAAGCGTATTTTACCATCAGATTCACGATATCTATCTCCATAGTTTTCTTTGTTAAATAGTGAGGCAATTGCCTTTCGATAGATTTTTTGTGCTTCATCATCGGTTAGATTAATTGTCTTTCTAATTCTTGTATCGTGTCCATATTGAAAAGCTTTTTCTCGTTGAATAGTTGCTTTCTGATTGTCTTCTCTCAATAATGCTTTAATAATTTCGTGTGTAAAAGGAAGATATAAAACATCACCATTAAAAAAGGAAGCCTTTGGTCGTTCTTTCCCAAATTCATATTCATCAAGATTTGGAGAACTATCATCTACAATATAGTGCAAATTACTTTTGAAATTAACATCCTTCGCTTTTAAAAGAGGACTTAAAAGGACAGCGAGAGATAAAACAGATGAAAGTGATGTGTATGTGACAACTTTTTTTAATTGTTTTTTATTCTTCATATGTGATACCTCTATTTCTTATTTAACTTTCTTTGTTTTTTCTTTTTTATAATGATCGAAATAATCACCGCAAGGATGATTAATCCAGCGAAGTTTGAAAGGAGAACGATTCAAATTAAGTTGTAATCGATGTTAAGTCGATATTCAACATGTTCAAGACCAGTCTCTTGGTTCAATAAACTATCGGTACGGATAATAATTACTTTTGGATTGATTGGTTGATTATCTTTGATAATAATTTGTTTACTTTCACTATCGTATCGTATAGTTGCAAGTTCACTCTTTAAATCAAAGTCCTCTTGCAGATTCTTAATAAAGTTTAAATCCTGAATTAATTTAGTATCCTTAAGCAGTAATTCAGGTTTATTGTTTGGATCAATAATTGTTAACTGCACATTTTGCAGTGAAACAATTCAATCTTGAAGATAAGATGGATGATAGATTGAACCATCAATTGTCTTAAAGTCAACAATGATTGAGTCGAGATCTTTGTTATTTAATACAACAAAGAGTGGTTTTTCCCCTTTCTTACCATTCTTGTCCTTAGGGTAAACAACAACATTGTTATTTCCATCAATTTCAACAACGACATTATCTGGTTTAAATCGTTCCTTACCGACGGTAATGAATCCATCTTTATCACGTTTATGTTTAGTTTCATCTTGTAGAATGCTTAGATAAGCCTTCGCTTGATCACCACGTGCTTTAATTACATCTTCAATCCCAAAGAACGGAGTTTCATTCTTAGACATTATGCTTGGAAGATTAAAGACTTTCAAGATGAATTGCTTTCCGTCATCATCGACTCCGATGATGACGAAATAGTCCTTAATCTTTTTAATCTTCGTTTCTTTTAGGTTATTCGTCTTAGTAATACCAATGCTCTTTAGATACTTAACAAGGTCAAGACCAAAACGAAGTGGTTTATTAACAAGGTCAACAATTTCCCCGTGGTTATTACTTAAGACTTTATTCATAAAGTAAAAACCATTATAGTTAAGGAAAACATCGCTTGCCTTTCCATTTAGGAAGGGAAGGTAATGGTGGTCATCAATAATAACAATCGATCGACCAGCATCGTCCTTAATTATGTTATATTGATTATTAACATATTTATCCTTGTCACCATGGGCATTATGATATGTATTGGTTGTATCAAGGGTTGGGTTTGAAACAAGGTAATTGCCAATATTTGTTTTATTTATTAATTGCTTGTTGATTTCATTATGTGGAACTTTGATATAAGGACTAAAAGTAAGTTCATTCTCATTGTAATCAATCGCATCAAAAATGTTATAAAGTTCACTAGCATTAATAACCTTGATTGCATTATTAATTACAACTACCCGGGTGAAACTATTTACACTTTCTTCATTAAGTCCTTTAAAGATAATTTGGTCAGTATTTGGTTTGTACTCGACTGTCCAATTCTTATAGCTCTTTACAAGACCATCATCAAGGGTTTTCTCCTGGTACGGGAGAATAACATTTTGATTTATGAAATCATTTTCAATAATATCTTTCGAAAGATTCTTTTCATCAGGACGACTAAGAATAAGGGGATTTGCTCGTTTAATCAGGGTGTAAATTTGTTTTGCCTTGACCGCATCATCTAGTTTAATTGAATCTTTTATGACATTAAACTTCGGTATACGCTTAGTTGGTTCAATCACCAAAATAGCCTTATCGGTTCGCTTATCTTTAAATTCAACAGTACCGTCATCCCGTGCTTCGACAAGAACATCTTCTGGTTTGATTAGAGTACCATCAAGATTAATTTCACCAGCATTATTTCTTGGATAACGATCTTGTTTCAGGAGTTCCTTAGTTAAGGTATCATTTAGGTTTCCAGCATTATCAATGACTTCATCAATGGTTGAAATGTGATAACCAATATCCTTTTCAGAAAGAGCAGGTGGTGCATCGTTAATAATATAGGTGTAGTGATACTTACCTTTTCGACCGGTGATTGATAGATTTTTATAAGATCCTATTTCAAGTTTTAAATCAACTCCATCAAAGTTAGCATCTTCTTTAATTTCATTATAAATTGGAGCTAGTTCAGGATATTTATCAACAAGGATTTGGTTAAATGTTAAACCACCGCTCTTCGTTAGTTCACTAACAAAATTTTTATAACGGATATTATCTTTAATAAATAATTCCTTAACATCAAGTCGACTGAAAGCGAAGTATTGACTTTGGAAGAAATAATACTCCTTATTAGTTGTATCAATCAATTTAAAGTGTTCACGCCATTCGACTTCATTCGGTACATACTTAACGATTGAATCGGTATGTGGTACATAACTAATATTATTAGGAACCCCGATGTCTTTACTAACATTAATGCTATATCCATTTAGGGATTCATTTTGATTAATAAGACCAATCGCTTTAAGGTAAGCTGTTCGAATTAAATCCTTTTGTCACTTACGACGAAGTTCTTTTAACTCTGCTTTTATTTGAGTCTCTGTCTTCCCTTCTTTATCCTTGACTTCTAGATCACGATATTCCTTCGCTTTTTCAAGGGTAAATTCACGGAAAATTTGATCATCGTCAAAAATGGTATATTCATTTTCATTATCAAAAACAGCAAGGACATTATTAATCTTTAAAATATGGTTATTAACAGTATTGTTATCATCGATAATAAGGACACGAGTATTTGGATCGTACTTAATCATCGTATTGACATCAGTAAATCAACTAGGGACATCATCCTGGAAGACTTCAATTAGTTTATCCCTTAAATAAGGATTATCCTTTAAGTTATCCTTTAAAGGAATAAATCGGTCTTGACCTAAGGTAATTAGGAAAATATTATGTGTTAGATCGTAAATTAAATCAAGGTCGTTTTGAATACGGTGTTTACTATCGATAGCATCAATAACAGCACGTTTTGGCACTACAAAGGTATCCATTACGATTAATGGATACTGTATATTAGAATCATCTTGTGATGGATCTTTCGGTCTTATTTCAACAGTCTTACCGTCGGGTGAAACTACAAAACGAACTTCATCGGGATTAAAAGTGACTGTTGGTGAAAGATGAACCTTACCGTTTGCATCACGTTTAAAAAGATTGTCGTTTTGATAATGCTTAAGGATTAAGTCCGGAAGACTATCATTGCTATTATAAATGTCATCCTTAGAAATAAATGATGCATCACTATTATTAACCATACTTGGTAAAGTAAAGGTTGTAATGTTACTAATGACATTAGAAGCATCGAGATCATAAACAATTAGGGTGTTATTGTGATAAATAAACTTAGTACCATTAAGACTTGTATTATTTGTAAAAACAGCAATAATCTTATTTCTTAGTTCAGGATTGTCAATAACATCATTTACTACTTGAATCTCATTTTCCTTAAATAGTTTTGTTTGATTATATAAATTAACAAAATTGTTATATTTGTTAGTAGCATTATTTGTCAAATGAGTTGTATCAACAATAACATATAGCGTTTCATTTGTTTCAGGATGGGGGATACCATTATTGTCTTTAATAAAAGTAACACTATCATCATAACTGAAACCATAAATGTTTTTTGAGACATCAACAGGATCGTTTTTTACATTAACATTTAGAAGATTGTTGTATGTACTAAAGACACTTTGACTATTTGGTTTTTTTCGTCCTATGTTCTTTTCTTTTTGCTGACCAAGACTATTTAAGTATTGCTCAAGCACTTTTTTAACATCGTAATTGTTCTCGTTTAATTTAAGAGCAAACTCATTCTCATCTTCATATAGATCATTAAGAGCAATAATCTTAGGAGTATTCTTAATTGTAAGAACACGTGGTTTAATCGATTGGTTATCACGGATAACGATTAAGTTCTTACTTCGATCATAAATAATCGTTGCAAGCGAAAGATCTCAATTATTAACATGATTACTAATATAGTCATCAAGAATCTTCTTTAGAAGCGGATGGTTTTTAATAGCAGGAGTAAGCGGGTGTTCAAGAGTGTTGTTAACCGGACCTGTATTGTCAATTAGATCATAAAGTTCCTTCGCTTTTCTTATATCACTAAATCGGTAGTCTTGTGGGCCATTTTCAATTGCTCCGCCTGGAAGAATATTCTTCTCATTAACATCGTAACTATAGTAAATCTTTGTGCTGTTCTTATCAGGAATAAGTACTTCGTTACCTGCACCGTCGGTAATAAGGATAGAACCGTCATCCTGTTGTACAACACTCTTAAGTGGTACAACAAGGGTAGCTCCACTATAAACAATTTCTTTATGCTTCTTATTCGGATCTTTTGGATCAGTTCTTTCAATCTGTGGATAGAATGAAGCATCTTCAAGCGACTGTTTAAACGTTTCGTTAAAATCACCAAAGTTATTTAGAATAGCACTTTCACTTGGAATTCCCTTTGGATTTGAAATCGCGATAGGAAGGTTATTCATTTGAATAACAAAGTCAACAAGCACTTTTTTACTATCTCTTGTTATTTCTTTTTTACCGATGATGTAAAGGACATCGTGGTCACCGTTTCGATGCTTATGTAATTTGACATCAGAAATTCCATAGTTATTTACAATTCCTATAAGAATTGGTGATGAGACTTCACTAATAGGAGTGTAGTCAACACTGGAAACGGTTTCATAAAGTCGAAGGAACTCTACAATCCCTTGGCTATATGTTTTCTTTCCGTCAATTGGGGTAATTTCATAATGACTACGGTCAAAAACATAAACAGGCTGATCAGTTCCACCTTCTAGATATTTATAAGTAAGAGCATCTTTAAATTGTGCTGAAACATCCTCTCCTGGTACATCAAAACGCACATAGTAACTTGAAATATCATCCTTGATATTACTTGACTTATCATTTAGGTTCTTATCAGAAGTATTTAAAATCTTGTTATCAATGGTTTGTTTCGGACTATTTGAGTCAAGCGACTGACCACCATCTAGTACAAATCCTTCGTGATGGCGATATAAATGTTCGGCATCAATTACTTTTGTAACATTTACAAAAACAATTTGGTCCTCGCGGTTGTTCTTACGTGCTCGAAGAATGATTTCGTTCCGATGTTTATTGTATTCAATGGTGAAGATCGCTTGACCATCACGGAACGATGCAATGTTTTCAGTATCAACAACACTTTTAATAAAGTCAATGTTAAGAAGATTCTTATTGACTTTACCATCGAGATCTTTAAAGAGTAGAGTTTTTTGATTGTTTTTAATGTTTTCATCAAAAAGAGGATTCTCTTCAATATTCTTTAAGTAGTTGTAAGTCATTAATGGAGTTGCATTAGTGCTACTTCATTCTTTAACTCGGACAACCGGAAGATCTTGTTTAAAGTCAATAACAGTAAGAATCTTATCTCCTTGTTTAATCACAACTTGAGTTTTGTTCGATTGGTTCGGATCTTTTACTGTTTCAAAAACAAGACTTGGATCATTTAATTGAATTTCAACCCCGTTAACGACGATGACATTTTCATCTTCATTCAATAGTGGTTCTTTATATACCCCACGTTCAGGAGATTCGGTAATGCTATTATTACGATTACGAATTTGTTTGTTTAGTTCTAGATTTTCAGCTGCGATCGCTTTTGCTTGCTTAATTAAATTAGTCTTTGTCGCATTGGCTATCTTCTCTTCAATAGTATTACCATTTGCTTTTGAAATATCATCAGCAATTAATTTATGAGTCTGATCAAGATCAAATATCTGTGGAATAAGGATTTTAACAACCTTAATCTTATTGGTTGTACTATCTGTTCCACGAATAGCAAGAATGTTGCCATTTGCAAGACCAACATCAAGATTATTCGCATCTTCCTTAAATCCAAGTGTACTTACTATACTATTTAAATCAGCACTACCAATCGTATCAACCTTAACATCTTGATAAATATATTGTTTAGTTTGGTTATCAAAAAGCGGACTCGCTTTTTGTTTAAGCAAATTAACCATTCCAACAAGGTTAGTGTACGAAAAATTACGAGCATCGTGTTCAAGATACAATGTTTGATCAACAAAGAAAATTTGATCAAGATCAGTACCTACACCGGTATTAATGGTATAAACATCAACATTCTGGATGTTTGAAGATTGGTAAGGAGGTTTTAGGATATAACCATTTAGGTTATGAGAGTCACCACCAAGTGCATTTAATTTTTGAAGGATTAGACGTGACTTTTCACTATTTTGACCAACTACTTCACGTCAGTCATAAAGGAGTCTTCCCTGTCCGTAAATCGTATCATAACTCGTAACTTTAATGATGTTACCATAAATCACAAGGTAGTCATCTTGAAGTACAAAAATTCTTTGAGTTGCCTTGTCAAAAATAATCTTGGTATTGTCATCTAAATTAAGAAGATCGTTTTTTATATCCCTATTGTTACGGTCAGACTGAATAAGACGTTTAAGCAGTTCACTATTCTTAACATCCTTGTAAAGAACAGCACCATCAGTCTTGTTTGCCTTTGTATAAAGTTGATCAAATTCATATACAATAAGAGCATTGTTATTAACAATTCCCGTTGTCTCAAGGGCATAAACTTTTGGAATTTTCTTTTCCGTTGCAATATGTTTTTGCTTACCGTTATAACGATATATATATCCATCACCTTTATCGTTCGCATCAGCACTTCGACTTATACTTACATTTGTGCCTTCAGCTGGGAAATCAGTTCCACCGCTAAGTAGTTCGTTTTGGCCAACACGGACAAGACCTAAGATAGCTTCGTTTAAAATAGCATCTCCATCAAGTCATTTTGACTTTTCAACAAAAGTACGAGCAAGTTGAAGAGTTGTAGGAACTTTTGCATTACCTTGCTTTAGGTCTTCAACATGTGGGAAACCTGAAAGAACAACAACATGTTTCGCATGGGTTGTTTTGTTTTCACCATAAATAACAATAATGTTATTTTTTGCTTGAGTGTCCTTCTTAATCTTAAATGCTTTTGCCGATGCAATATCGATATTACCAAGTGAGAAGTTTGAAATAATATCAGTTAAAAAGTTAGGAGGAGTGACTGATGGGTCACCAAGAGTGACATCAGGTTGGTTTGGATCAACACTGAATTCCTTGTCTACTTTCTTCGCTCATTCTTCGAAGAAAAACACTTTAGTGACAAGTTGCTGAACATTAACTTTTTCATTTGCAATGTGATAGTTTTCGTCATCAAGTATGTATAATTGAACCTTATTATTTGGGTCATAAATAATCGTATCGCTGTTTCGATCACCATTTGTTACACGAAGTTTATTTGTAGATGTCCCTTGTTGCAGAGTATAGAAACCTCATTTAATTTCCTTTTGTTTTCCGTTCTCCATCATCGGATTACTCAACTTATTTGAAAGGAAATCTGTCACTGACTTATCATTATCAACAATGTCTTTAATAGTGTAAGCATCCTTCTTTTCAATAACACGCGGAACATTGTAATAAACAAGAGTATGGTTAGTATAAGTATTCTTAAAGATAACACGGTCAAGGTCAGGATAATAAGTATACTTAATCGCATCTGTTACATTATTAGTGTTAGTAAAGAAGTTTGACGGAATCCCTTCGTCACTAAAGAACAGTAGATGTTGATACTTAGTTGTATCGAAAGTAAGCTCCTTGTCTTTTTCTGCTAGTGGAACAGTTTTAAGAAGATCATAGACAACATGAGCATTCTTTTCATTAGCATTAAAAGCGATGATATTTTCAGGAACAATATTATCAGGAACAATAATATTTACGAACTTCTTTGTTGAAGCACTTTTTAGAAGAAGAGAATTATCAAGATTGAATTCAACAACAAGATCTGAAACCTTCAATTTATATGGAGTTGATTGTTTTGCTTTATCAATAACTTCAATTTCCCCGTTTGTTTGAGTGTAATTGCTGTTATCCTTAAAGAATTCACTTCACACTTGATCAACACTCTTTGTATTATTGACATTTTTAAAGAGATGATCAAGGGTTGGTAAGTTACCATTATGTAGATTTTGACTTTCAATAATGATTGGTAAATTAATACCGACCATCTTTTTCGTATATGCCTTACGAGTACTTGTAGCACTATACTCACTAGTAAAGATAAGACGTTCTTTGGTGCTATCAAAACGAACATAGGTTGAAGAAGGATCAAGACCTTCTCCGTATTCATTAACAATGTTCGTTAATTCAGTATTGTTTAAATCTGAAACAAGAATTCCTTTATCATTGTTGCGATTGGCAGCACCCTTAATCCGATTAAGGGTTTGATAAAATTCCTTAATGTTTGAGATTTCACGTTCAATATCAACCGCATCATCAACATACTCAGTAGTATTTAAAATATAAATCTTTCTCGATTTATTTGTCGTGTCTTCAACAACATAGTTAGTAGGGATTTCATCTTTAGAAACCTTCATTGTTCTGGGATATTTATAAAGGTCAAGTTTGTTATCAATTTGTGCTGAATTTCCAAAATTACTTGTTAATTTTGTTTCAATAGCTTTTGATGCTGATTTTCCCCCGACAATTTCAGTATAGAAATTTTCATCGTTTAAATTTAATTCAGTGTGAGTATTATCTACAACTCGAATAAAGTTAGTGATGACAAGTGCTTCGATGACATTGTTATTACTGTCAAAACGACGGATAATAATGCGGTCATTGTCACTATGTTCAAGTTCGGTAATATAGTATTCAATACTTACTTTATTTATGTTGCTAATATAATCGTTGATGTTTAACCCTGTTTTGGTAAACATCATAGCGATTTTGGGTAATTGAAGGAAAGCAACAGTCGCTTCTTTTTGTGGAATTTGGTTTTCAGTTCTCGGTGTTCTTAAGTTATCAGTAGTTTTATCAAGGGTGCTATCTGTTTTTAACTTCTTTAGTTCGTTCTTAATATCAAGAGCATCGTAAACCGTTCAAGCACTTGATTCACGACCATAAACAATTTCCGCATGCTTGTAATTAGGAATATATGAAAGGAATTTTGAGTCAAGATCACGACCATCTTCGGTTCTTAGAGTAATTTTCTTTGTTACACGGTCAATACCAACGATAATCTTATTGAATTCAAAGTTTTCACCACGAACTTCAATATTTAAATTAGTTTTATTGTTTGTAGGGTCAAGAACATTCTTGACAGCATTCTTCATTCTTAGATCATCGTTACCTGTGTACTTAATAAAGTCGTAAACGGTTGGATTTTGGATATTACTTTCAAGAATATCTCGTGGTAGTCGGTCGATTAGATAAATTTCATGTTTATTTGTTTGTTTATTGTCAATATAAACAACAATTTTATTGTTAGGACGACCATTAACATTACTTGCAACTAGCCTTAGATAAGGATCTTGTTCGTTACCAATTTTACCCTTTAAATCGTCGATGAAGACATTAATATCAGATTGATCATTCGCTGGAATGCTACGAACTAAATCACTATATTTAATGATTGTTTTCTGTTTTAAAAGAGCATCAAAAATCACCTTAAACTGACGTTTATGGTTCGGAATTAGTTTATCACCCTCAATTGGATTATCCTTATGGTAAACAGTAATGTCCTTCAAAACAAGGGTCTTATCATCACCGTTCCGTTTTAATACATAGTATTCATCAACCTTTCTGATTTCAACATCATTATCAGGGAAATTAAAAGTGTCAATGTTTTTTCCACCTTGAGTTAGTAAGTAGTTTTGAATAATGGTTCTTACATTAAAACTACGTTCAACAACTTCATCAATTTTAAGAAGACTATTTTCACCTTTATCATGGATATAGGTTTCTGATGTAGCAACAAATCCGGTATATGCTTTAGCATGGTTCTTAGATGTATCAATTAATCAAAGTATTTGACTATCGTAGTCAACCATTGCTTTGTCATAAGTATAGGTGCGACCATTTTCAGTTTCAGTTAACTTAATTTTATTAAAACTGCTAAGAGCTGTATTTGCATCAAAAATCTTATTACCATTCTTCTCTTCAGTTGAAAGTTTTTCTTGTTCTTTAATCTTAGCAACGATGTTAAATAAAGTATCAATATCTGCTTTAGTATTAAGGTTATAAAGAGTAGAAAATTCTGCAGTATCGACCGTTGGTACTGCATTATTACTTGCTACAAAAACATCGACATCTTGGTTATTACTATTTCTTAGTTTAAATAGTCTCACAGAATGGTTCGCATTGTATTCAAGTGTAATTGTGGTGTTCGCAATATCTACTCTATGTTCACCAAACGGGATATTACCAGTTTGACCAGCTTGAAGTGGAAATTGAATCCCTTTTGATTCAGCAATAAATTTCTTAACAATAAACTGGTTAGGTTCAGGACGAATCTTACCTTTATTATCAACCGCTTCCATCGCTTCATATATTGTTCCTCAACGAACTTGTTCAGACTGGTCAGAGACAAACAAAGGAAGGTTATTGAAAACATAATAATATTTTTCACCATTGTCTTCACCAACAGCTACAAACTTAAGACCTAATTTAAAGATTTTCTTTACATCTTTGTATTTACCAGAATCAGATGTTTTTCTATCGTCGAAAAACTTCTTAACAACTTGAACACCTTCATCAGTATCATTAATATCAAGTTGATTAGTAAATTCGTTATTGACTAATTTATCTGTAATGAATTTACGGAACTTATCAGATTCATTATTAAACACATTATCAGGTACCTGACTAAAGTGATTGAATGTCACAAAGTAAACCGGTTTGTTGTTTGCGACAATAATTGGACGATCACCAACGAACTGTAGTTCAAAATGTTCAGTTCCAGTGCTATCTCGGACATCAATACCAAGGAACAAATTATTCTTCACTAAAGCTGCTTTATTATTTGTAAATCGGTCAGTTACCGTTCTTCTAAGATTAGTGTCGTTTTCTGGTTTTAGAAGTTCAAGTTCATATTCACCCGTTGCATTATCCTTAGTTGTAAAGATTTCTTTTTCATCAGCAACACGAGCGATGTTATAAACGACAAGAATCTTTCCATCAGCACTATTTTTACCCTTTTCATAGATGACAAAACGAGCATTAGGAAAGTCGACATCAACAGTAGTTTGAGCAGTAATATTAAATGGTTTATTATTATTTTTAAATTCTTGTGTAAATAGAGCTTCAAGTTGCTTCTTCTTCTCAGTTGTATCATTCCCTGAGAATGCTTTTCAATAACCATAGGTTACTTTATCGCTGCTCCGATCGGTTGTTTTTGAGTACTCAATACTCGAAAAATCAGGGATACGACTACCATTTTTAGTAAAAATAATGGTACCGAAATTTGCTCCTGCCACACCAGTGTAAAGTTGTACATAGTTACGTTTACTATTATCACCAACCAGATATTGAATATTAGTTTCAGCAACAGTGAAACGATTATTTTCGTTCGGCGAAATGCGATAGTCAAAGTCGTAAATCTTTGTCCCTTGGTTGAAGATATTAGCACTATTTAGTTTATCCTTTAGAGCTTCAAGATAATTACCATTTTTACTAATGATTTCATCATTAGTTGGGAAAGTAAAACTTACTCCTGGATGTTTGTTTTTATCGACAACTTCATCTTCTTCATAAATATTTGGTAAGTCGTAAATCGGAAGAATGGCATATTGGGTTTTGGTTTCATATTCTCTCGAACCAGCTACAACAAGGTATTGGTAATCATGTTTACCATCCTTACTCTTCTTTGTGACAAAGAAGACCTTTGTATCAAGAAGAGCACCAGCCGGTTTGTTATGAGCTCCTTGAACACTTCCCATATTGTTGTAATAAAAGTAGTAACTTTCATCGTTCGCACTTTTTGTAAGACGATCTACAATGGTTGGTGCGATTGTTTTTAGTTCATCTAGTGAAACACCATCCTTATATGTATGTTTATCTCGAACCTTTAAAATTAGTTGACGGTATTCTTCAAGTGGAGGAGTACCACGGAATAAAGCATTTGCAGTTTTTGGTTGTAGATATTGGATATCATCATAAACTTTAATCTTATTTCGATCCTTAGTTAATTGATAAATATCAGTTTCAAAACTACGTTCACCGTTATTTGGACCAGTATCACTCGAAAACTTTTGTAAAGTTTCAGCGGTAGCCGAAGCATCAATTGTATATAAACCAAACTCTGTCCGTCTTCCATTATTTTGATTAATAACAAAATTTAAATTCTTATATTTATTGTAATCATTTGTAAAATCACTATTAAAGTTATTAACCGCTTGGTCAATAACATATCCAAGGTAATTTGAACCAAGTCTCTTACCTTCTTCTTCAAACATTAATGAAGTATCTGTTACTTTTTGAAGACCATAAAAAACGACAGATTCCTGCAGGTTTTCATCAATATAAGTAAGAATTCCCTCATTTGGTTCAAAAATGATTCTTCCTTCATTAATCGAACCAACATAGTTTCTGATGAAAGTAGGATCAAGTAGTTCTTGCTTGATTTGTTTCACTATTTTACCGTTATTTGGTGTCGTAGTCGAATGATCGTCGGCCTTTAAAATCTTTTTAATGAACTCAAGAGTTTGAAGGTCATCGACATTCCATTTGATAGCAACACTCGAAGGAAGAAGACCACGTTGGTTTTTAGGTTGTTTCTTTACATCGATTAATTGAACTTCTTTTTTTTCAACAGTAGATGAACCGTTTTTCACATTCTTAACCAAAGCTATTTGGTTACGATCTTTCTTTAGATCAAAATCAAAGTATGTCTTACTATTTTCAGGATAAGTCTTATTTACTGTATTTTCATAGTCATAAACAATTCCATCAATCTCAAGTTTACTGTTATCGTTGTTATGACGTTTTGCAATCTCATTTAGAAATTTGTGGATAATATCAGTTGAAGAAGTAACACTTAATGTAGCATCAACAGCTTGTTTTGGTAATTCAGTCTTAATTTCCTTTACTACTTCGTCAGTAATAGTATTAATGTTAACTTTATCGTCATAACCATTAAAGACAAGATCAGTTGTAATTACTTTTGGTAAATCATAAATTAAAAGAATCTTCGATACATCAGTTTCGTTTTCAGTGTTAACAATGATGAATTTATCACCATTCGTACTATCTTCAAATCGAAGGATTCTTGAAGTGTCCTTGTTGAATGAATCTTTAATTCCAGTAGTGTTTGTTACATAATCATTTAATTGAGCAAGGTCGACATCCTTAACTGGTAGAAAGAATTTAACAACCTTATTTTGATTTCTTTGAAATGCTTTATTATCAGTAAAAATTTTTCGTCCACGTTCACTGTTGAAACTATGACCATAAAGAATATAAATATCTTCGTTTGTTTTAGCGAAGTGTATCTTCTTAATTTTCGGATATTTAGTACCGGTTTTTAGTTTATATTCATTTGTGTTAGTATTAGTTACATCAGAAACAGTAATTTGGTCATTAGTATCAACATCTGGTATAAAAACAGTTTCAAGATATTTCCCTTTATTCTTAAAAAGGTTCTCCTTCATAATATTGACAGTTTGATTTTCAATCTGGTCAGGACTTGTCGCATTAGAGTCGAAGTTCTTCGCAAGTTGAGCAAGACTAAACAGGTTGTTTGTCGTATCAATATTTGCTCCATTGGTATTATCTTTAAAAACCCCATTTGATCTTGATACTTTAGGTAAATTCTTAAAAACAAACACTTTCTTGTTGTTGATTGTTTCATCAATCACAACGATTTTATTTGCTTTGCTTGAATAAAAAACACGACTAAAATAAATATTGAAATTCTTTTTAAGAAGGATGTTTTCATTATTCACTGTAAAGATTTTCGATGAAATTATATTATTAAGACTAACAGCCTTTTCTGAATCATCAGTACCAAATTTACTAATGGTTTTAATCTCATCGATTAAGTCTTCTAGGTCAAGACCATTGTCGGCTTGTAAGGTAGAAATTCCTCGTTCTTGTTCAAAATATGAATATCCGGTATTGTTATTTGCAAAGTAGGCCTTTTTACTAGCATGGTCTTCAATAGTTAGATAACCCTCATCGGAGTTAAGAATAACTTTATCAAGCGGGAATTTATCAACACCGTTTGTTTGAAGACCACCAAAGAAACTATTTTCAGTGATATTATGAAACTTCGCTTTAATTGCTTCTTTGTAGTCAAAACTATGTTGTTTTAAATCTTCAAAAGTAGGAAGAAAGTCATAGTTGTGTTTAGTTTGACCATTTACACTGATTTCTTCATCATAACGAAGAATGTTCGGAAGACCATTGATGGTATAAACATGAGTTTGGCCTTCAATCTTACCAGAAACAATAAGTCGAAAATCTCCTTCATGTCCAATTCTTGCAACTCCAATATCAGTTAAAGGAAGTTTTAAGACTGATTTAATTCAGTTCACTACATTTTCTTCAAACACAGATCTTGAATCAAGTCTAAGGAAACTAGAGTTAAGATTTTTTTCATTAGCTTTTGTAGAAGGAAGGAGACCAAAAAACCGAATTAACTCACCTTTCGTATAACTTAGATTTTCATCTTTTCAAACAATAGGAATGTTGTGGTATCCAGTTGTGTCATAGAAAGCATACTCTTCTGAAGTACCATTTTTCTCAAGAACAAAAACTCCTGCTTCATTTCCACTAGTTACAACTGTCTTAACTCTTCAACCATCCGCTTCGCTTAGATTGTAAGATGTACCGTTAAGTTGCATCTTAACACCTCTTTTTAGTGCTTTCTGCAAAGCGGTATCAACTTGGAAGTTAGATTCAACTAGTTCAGCAAAAGAATAAACATATGGTTGCGGTTCAGCAATATTCTCACCCTTTTTAAAATTAGCAGCACCTGAATTGATTTGAATAACTTGTTTGCCGTTATACATACTTGGATAATTCGGTGTTGCATACAAATGGCTTGCGACGGTATTTTTCCCTGTTTTTTCACTATGCTCCAAACTCTTTGAACCAACAACCCCTCCCGCGATGGCAGCGGATGAAACGAGTGCAATCGAAGATGTGATTGCTGTAATTTTCTTTTTGTTGCTCTTTGAGTAGATTTTGCTATTCTTGTTTGACATAACTACTACCTTTGTTAATAATTAGTAAGTTGATTATTTGATATATATTAATATATATAGGTTAATAGTTTATTTTAGCAAAATAGATAAATATATACCGTTAAATCTACCGCTTTTTGTGCTCTATGAGCAATACTAGTATCCTTTTGATAAATAAATCTTCAATTTATGATTAGAACAAGAAAAAAATAAGAACAAATTACCAAAAAAGGTTTTGTTCTTATTTTTTCGTTTATGAAAAATGTTTATGAATCTAAATTTTTTTCTTTAAGGTAATCACAATAATGAAAAACGGAGCAACCAGAAGCGGTGTGACCATTGGTGTTTCAAACAAGAGATCTGTCCGGTTAAAAACGATGTTTTGAAGAATAAATTGACCAAATAGGAGAAACACAGTGTTCACAAGACCGCTATAAATCATTGATTGGTTGTTCTTTTTTCCAAAAAGCGAATATGCAATATTTGCGGATGCTATTCCAAGAAAAAGGATGTTTCCAGCAAGAATATATGCTACACCGGTAAGAATACCAGAGATCATAATCAACTCAAAGTTAATGCTTCGTACAGGAAGACCAAGTTGTTCCGCGACATATTTGTCAGTAATCACAATTCTAATCTTCGGACTTCTTATTAATAGTCAAAGAATAGAGACGGAAAAGAAGGATGCACCTACTGCTCATTCTACATCACTCTTCGTATCAAAACTCCCGACAAGTTGTCGGTCAAGAGTATTTACTGTCGTAAGACTTAGTTTGTTTCGAAGCGAAATTGCGAGAGCAATTGCGATGAAGTTAATAAACAAACCTGCAACGATTAACTTGGTATGGTTAAAATTGGTTTTGGTTTTAGCAAAATAGTAAAGAAAGATGGCGGCAACTGCCGAAGAAATGATAAATATGAATGGTAATAATTTATTAAATAGGGTCGCATTTTCTGGTACTTCAAAATTAAGACTAAAAGCAAGGAGAAGAAGACCAATAAGACAAACATTTCCAATCCCGATTGTTGATGTATCAATCAAGCGGTTGTTCGTTATTTGTTGAACATAGTAGGCTGATATCCCAAGACTAAAACCAGTAATGAAAAGTTGCAGAACAATTTTTCAGTTGGTATAAAAAAGAGATATAGTATCTAGGATGTTTCCTTGACGATTCCTTACACTAACGAAAAGGGTAAGAAACGATGCAAGAAGGGTAATGAGAGCAATTGTTACTCAAGAGATAATCACTTTCCGGTTTTTTACTATAGTAAAAAACATTTTTTTCTTTTTGCCATTATTAATTAAGGATGATGAATTCATATTGCTAGACATTCCTATTTTTATTCATTACGAAGAGCAAGACAAAGGCCGATAAAATAGCCATTAGGAAATTTTGACCAAATTGAAAATGAATCTGAAGGAAAAGGGCAAATTGAAGTAAGGAAAGAGTAAAGAGTGAACCTACTAGGAAAACAAAGAGTGGGGTATGTCGTCGAAATAAGTTTCTTACGACATTCGGCATTACTAATCCGATAAGAATTAACGGAGTGGTGATAACGATGGTACTAACGACCAGGATACCAGCTATGATGGCGACTGTCCAATAAATTACATTTGTTCTAATTCCAAGACTTTTTGCAAGCAGAAAATCCTTCTGCATAATTTTTAAACTCGGAATAAGACAAAGTAGTGTAATCATCGCAACAAGGACAATGCTTCCCGATGCATAAATTTTCACTCACTGATTGTTATAAACAAGTTCTCCAGTTCAGATAACAGCGGCATTCACATTTTTTGGATCGGTCACCGAAAGCACAATCCCAATGGCGGAAATTGAAGCGGAAATTGCGAAACCAATTAGTACTGGTTTGAAATTTTTAGTGTCATGCTGGTTCTGTCGTTGCAGTAAATAGTTAATTACTATGATGACACCTGTGAAGACGAAACCAATAATGTAGGTCATCCACCAACGATTCGGGAAAGCTATCAGAAAGGTGATATACGAAAGGATGGCAGCAGGAGTGAAACCTAAGGTTGAAGGACTTGAAAGTCGATTCCGAGTGGTAATTTGGACAGCATAACCAACAGATGGAATTGAAATGGAAAGTAGAATTTTTGCCACTACCGGATAAAAGATTCGAAGTATTTCTGACCGATCTTGAATTATGCTCTGAAAACTACGTCAATAAACTCATTCATACTGGTTTGTCTCTTGGTTAAAAAATTGATTCGGACTGTAAAGAATGTTCATAAAGAACATTAAGACAAAAAAACCAAAAACAAAAAACAGAACAAGAAAAATTCCAAGTGGTTTAGTTAAAAATGTTTTAACTTTAGAATGAAAAGCAAGGTACCTAGTATAGATACCTTTCTTTTCGTCGTTATGTTTGATTTGATACATTATTTTTATTTCTTAAATGCTCTAATGTTCATTGTTTGTTCTGGAGTGAATTTAGGAACACCAAGTTCAATTTCTTTGTGTTCTTGTCCTAATGATTGTTTATAGAACATATCAAGATAATTAATTGCTGTTTGTTGACCAATAAAACCATAAGAAGCATCATGTCATTGATCTTTTCTTACAATAAAGACATTCTTACCAACAACTGGTTTACCCTTTAATGCATTTGTAAATGGAAGTTTGCTCTTATTATTTTCATCATTAATAAATTTCGTTAGAGCATCTTCATATTCCTTCGCTAGTTTATCATTATTTGCTTTATCCTTACCTCATCCTTTAAGAAGGTATTGGTTGTAAGAATAAATCACATAGTCAGAAGTACCTTTAAAAGCATCAGAAATGTTCTTTGAGATTGTATCACCAATTTCACGACCATCACTAACAAGTGATTTTCCACCGATTCATCCATAGTCATCAACATACTTTTGAATGTCATTTAGGTGGGAAATTGGTTGAGGGAATAAAGCTCCAAGTCCTGGTGTTTCCGGGTCATCTTTTGATCCGTATAGTCCAGAGAAATAAACCGGTTGCATAATAAATGAACGACGTGTATTAACAAAACCATCACCGTTTTCAGCGAAGTTTGTATCAAGTGAAGCACCTGATCCTGGTTGTACATTAGGACTAAATACTAGTACTTTCTTATTATTTCAAGCTGTGTTTTCCTTCGCTCATGTAGCTACATTTGTACGAACTTTTTTTACATATGCACGAGCATATTCTTCGAAAGTATTAAAGTTTGTTTGACCATCAACATTCGCATTGTGGACAGGACTAAATTCCTTCGCATCGTATACTTTATCAAGCATCTTTGCTGTGAAAATAATACCTTCATAAGGGTCAGCAAGGAAAATAGGTGATCCAGCATGTGCGTCAACCTTATGCTCAAGATTCTTGTTTTCAGGACCGAATAATTCCTTTGGTGAGAAATAATACGGAGCTTTGCTCGGAATACTTGCGGTTCGTGATTGAGCAATTACCGCTCCAACGGCCTTA
This sequence comes from Ureaplasma canigenitalium ATCC 51252, assembly GCF_000712165.1. Classification (GTDB taxonomy): domain Bacteria; phylum Bacillota_I; class Bacilli_A; order Mycoplasmatales; family Mycoplasmoidaceae; genus Ureaplasma; species Ureaplasma canigenitalium. The sequence continues at coordinate 352,580 of NZ_KL544010.1, forward strand.
CTTGTAACAAATTTTTCCGTTCCGCTAATGTTTCCCGCTGTCGTAACAAGAACACCAATTTGGTTTGCCTTTAGATCAGCTTCTTTTGGAGCTTTACCATTTCAAGACTTACTCTTACTTGGGTCATAATAACCTTCAAGGTAAGATGGAACAGCAACTTCCAGACTAGCATCGTTTCATTTATAGTGAATATAGTCAGGAGCAATACCGAAAGCATATAAAGCCTCTTCAGTTGTTAAAGAAGCACCTGTACGAAGGGTAGCTAATTTCGGTTGAGTTGTGTAAACCGATTTATCACCAATAAATTTATTTAGTCGTTCAGGAAAAGCTTCTACATCCTTTCTTCATTGACTTCTAAGTTCATTAATTTCACTAACAGTTGGTTGTCGATATTCTTGAACATACTTAGGAGAGACATGAACTTTTTCATTATTCCCTCCTTGGTTACCACCGGTACCACCGCTACCATTTTCTTTGCCACCTTTTTTACCTGATTCAGGACGGCAAGCGACTGCAATACTTGCGATTGTTCCAGCGATTGCGAATACTCCAAAAGAAAGCATAAGAGCTTTCTTTAATGTAGTTTTTTTCATAAAAACCTTTCTGTTTATATTTCTTAATATAAAGCTTGTAATTAATAGAAGATTAATTCTTCCTTTTATTACTACCACAACAAACCTTAAAAGTAAATTAGGAAAAATTATTTTTTTTAAAATTTTGCTTTTTAGAAGAATTTAATGATGACATAACATAAAAAAAGATAATAATATCTTTGTTTTGTACCGTTTTTGTTTCTCTTCATCTTTTAAGTGTATAATAACTAACTAAAAAGACTTGAGGTAAAAGTTATGAAAAAAAATAAGCATTTAATCCTAAGTACATTATTCGGTCTTGGTTCAATTATTATTTTTTCATGAACCATAACATCATGTACTAAGAAAACTGATTCGGAAACTGTTAGTCTAAGTTACTATGAAAAGAATAAAAACATCCTTATGAACACCTATCAAAAAGGGGTTTTTAGGGATAAATTAAATAGTCTTCTGCAACAAAAAGATAATGAACTTGAAAAAGTAAAAAAACTTAAAAAAGATGACCAAAACAAAAAAATAAAGCAAATGGTTGATGACTTCAATTACGAGTTTAATACTTTTGTAAATGAAACTTTTACAACTATGAACAATGCTTTAATCATTAGTTATCCCGACAAGGAAAATGTCTTTTATCTTGATGTACCATCAAGTTTAAAATCCACTGATTTAGAAATTAAAAATGATGAAAATCTCTCAATTATATTCGAACATATAACAAAAACTGACGAAGGAATTATTGTTAAATATAAACTAATGAAGGACGATATTCTTTCAAATCAAAGTTATCAATTTTTAATTAGTCGCGACCAGTTTAAGAGTGAACCTAAAATTGATTTTGATGAATTAAACAAAAACACAACCGTAACATACCACAATGCGAATAAAACCAGTTTTAAGGATGTGTCATTTAAACCAGATGCATATTCTTTAAAAAACGATGACCCTTCTGTTAAGGTAGAATTTATTAATGCATCATTAAATGAAAACGGAACTGCTATCGCTGTAAAATACAAGTTAAGTAAAAGAAAACAAGAATCTGGTATTTATACTTTTTATCTTAACCAGGATCTCTTCTTAAAGGAAGAAAAAAAGCAACATCTCCACCCTGAACCAAACTGAGATGAATTAAGTAAGCAAGTTGTTGTTACATACAAAAATTCAAATACTATCCCAATAATCGATGCGAAATTAAAAAAAGACTTTTATCTTTTTAATTCACCTAACAAGGAGATTCACTTTAACTTTATAGAAGCTATTCTTACCATCGGACCAAAGTCGTCATTAACCGTTATTTACACAATGGAAACAGATGGATACAGATCTAAAGAATATCGTTTTACTATTTCAGAGAAGGATTTCAAAAGCGAAGACGATGTAGCTTTTGAAGCTGCATCAAAAACGGTATCCGTTATATATATTAATAGTGAGCAAACCCTTTTCAGTGAAGCTTTAACTGATAAAAATCAATACAAGATATCATCTCCTGACTTTACTTTTACTCTTAAGATTGTGGATGTAAAGAAAGATGAAACTAATTTAAAAATTATCGTTTCATATAAGATGTCTAAATATGGTAAAGAATCGAAAATATTTACTTACGATATTCCTTCTAGCCAATTTAAACAGCAAATAAATAACGAACAAGAAAAAGAGTTTGATCAAGTCGCTCAATCTATTTCTGTATTCTACAAAAAATCAGATACTATCAAAATTACCGAAGCGGAATTAACAAATGAACATTTAAAGTACTTCTTTGATATAAAAGGAGAGTACGGGGAGCAATATGATGCTGTCTTTGAAAATGCAGTGTTAAATGAAAATCAAGACTCTATTGTTGTTTCATACCGTCTAAAAAAGAATGATGTTTACTCAAAAGTTTATACTTTTACTATCCCGAAAACCCAATTTAAGGATGAAAAAGCAATTAATTGAGACCAGTTTGTAACTAATCTAAAGGTCAGTTATAAAAATAGTAAAGATACATACTTCTATGTTGCTGATTTAAACAATAAGGATAATTTCCTCTTTACAGGCGAGGATGTTAGAACATCAATTGAATTCAAGAGTGCGAAATATATTGAGGTAAACGAGGGTGGAAAACTATTTGACCGTATCGAAGTATCTTATATTATTAAATTTGACCAATACTCATCAGAGATAAGAACTATTCAAATCCCTAACAAAAAATGAAAGAAGGTTGACTTCAAAAAGTTAAGAAAGACAATTACAATTAGTTATCCGGGTTCACAAGATACAACAATTAACGATGCTAAACTTGATGAAAAAAACTTCTTATTCTCAACAACTGATAAAAATTTAACATTACAATTTGTAGAGGCTAAAAAAGAACTTGACGGAAAAAGTATTAAGGTTCGAATCCGTCTTATCATTGGTAACCCAGAAACTTCTTTTAAGAAAACAGAAATTCATAAATTTACACTTCGATCAGATGAGTTTAAGGATGATCCTAATGTTATTGATTTTACACCAATCGACAGTAAAGTTACTGTCACATATAAAGATGCATCTACCACTCTATTTAGTGAAGCAAATTTAGAAGAACAGTCTTTTACTATTGATACTAAGGATATGGCGGTTACTGTTAAGTTTGTTAATGCAACTAGAAATGAAAAAAAAGGTGAAATTACTGTTAACTATATACTAATGAAAGATGGACGAGAATCTCCAGTAATCTCGAAAACGATTAGTAAAAAACTCTTTAAACAAGCTTAAAATTAAAAAAAACACTGATACTAAATCCAGGCAACTGGATTTTTTTAGTTATCCACATTATGTCTTTTTTTAAAATAAAAAATAATTTTCTAATTTTTCATAATTCTTGCGAATATATAAGCGGATATGTTTCTTCTTCTTCTTCTTTTGTTGACCACTCTTTATTCAATTTCTAAGCGATGATAACGTACTTTCAAATTCATTCCCTGATTTTATTATCAGAATTAAAGAACATCTTATCTATGTTGAAATTAAAAAATATCATAATGATATTGATGAAAATAAGACAAGTAGACTTTATGAAACTTATCTTCAATACATTAGAAATATCAAAGATCCTAATGTTAAATTAACCCTATGCATCTGTCTTGTTGAACTTAAAGACAGTAATGCAAATAAAGCTAGGAACATCTATTTCACGGGCGGCTCAACAATTAAAATTTACATAATTTACTGCAAAATAAATTAAATGAGGTTTCAATTCTCCATGACCAAATACGATCAAATGAATTTAGTAGTTTACGACAATTATTAGAAAAAATAAGTAAATATTAAAATCTTCAATATTTCTATTAATAAATGTACCTTAGATTCTACTTTTTCTAAATATTTCACTTTTTTTCAATCAAAAAAAAAAAAAAAAAAAAAAAAACGGTTAGCCTGGTTTATAAATAAAGCACTAAGAAATAGCTCCTTTTCTATTTTTCTTAGTGCTTTAAACATAAGGGAGAAATAAAATGTCAAAAAAAGTAAAGAAATTACTTATTGGTATTGGTTCTGTTGTAGCAATTGGTGCTGTTACCGCTGTGGTAGCTACAAGTTGTAGACCAACATTAGCTGATGCTTTAAATTCAATAAAAGTGTAAGTTAAATTAAACTATGCGGAACTAAAAAGACTAACCATTCATTAGTCTTTTTTTGTTCTCTTAGTAATTTAGAGACTTGTTGTTTAGGCTTTACCCTCACTTGTCGTCTTTTTCTTAGTTTTCTTTTTCTTCGGTTTGGTTTTATCGTTTTTCTTGTCCATTAATTCTTGTTGACGGAAGTCATCAATGTTTTTGCTCGAGTTTTCGTTAATTTCAACTAGGATAGGTCAAACATTCATAAAGTAAACATAAAGGTTCTTAATTCCTTTTGTTTTTAATTCTTCTTCAAAGTTCTTTAATACAATATTTTCTTCTGGAGAAAGTTGCGGTTTATTTTTCATTTCCTCGATGTCACTAACAAGTCGATAAAAATCGATAAAATTGTTTAAAGTCTCTTTTAATTGATTAATCTTTTTTCTTGTTTCATCAAAACTTTTTTTAATTAGAGTCCAAGCAGGATTATCACTCTTTGTACGTTTAACCTTACCTTCAGCTCGATTAAAACTTTTTTCAATTTTAGTTCGTAGAAAATTAATAATCTTATCGTAGATATCCTTCGCACTTGTTAAATCTTCATCCCGAAAATACGATAAATCTTTGTAAATGTTAAAGATTGCTTTGTGTTTGACCGGAAAATTGCTAAGGTTCTTAGAAGGGGTCAACGAAAAATGGTCAAGAGCAACTTCTTTATCCCCATCCTTAACCACTATTCTTGCAACTAAATCAACATCATTTCCATAATTAAAATAATCCTTACTAGAAGTGTAAAGAAGAGTTAAATGATGTTCATCCTTCATAACATCAGCTATAAGGTGTTCTTCGCTTTTTTCTTCATTATTCCGGTAATCTTTAATAACAAAATAAATCTTCGAGTCTTTTGTGTAGTTAATTACAGACGGATCAAGAGTCAACTTATAGTCGACCTTTAGGTTCTCGTGGTAAGTACTGTTTAAAACGACATCAGTTTTAATTGGTGGAAATTGATTTTTTGTACTATCGAGATTAATAGTTATACCGTTAACGGCTAAATCAGATAACTTCAATGAAGATAGACCATTGATATTTTCTAATGTGATGGAAACATTATTTGACATAACATCAATATCTTTCGTTACCTCTTTTTCATTAACAGTAAACTTTATCTGTGTTCCTGGTAAGAGTTGTTCCTTAAAAAGAAGATCGAATTGAACTTCGTTCGTTTTTCTATTTGATGGAACAATGGATACTAGAGTAACTGGATGTATAGTTTTTTCTTCTTCAGTCTCTTTCGTCTTATCATCACTCTTATTTATTAAAACTTCCGGTTCTTTTGGTGTCATCTCTTTTTTTGAATCAGGTGAAGGTTTAGCATCATTCGTTTGACCTTTTGAATCGGGTGAAGGAGTAACTTCATTGGTATGACCTGTTGAATCAGGTGAAGGAGCAACATCTTTGGTTTGACCTTTTGAATCGTTCTTTGTTTCTACATCGCCAACAGTTGGATTCGTTTTTGTTTCAGAGTTAGTATGCGTTCCTTTTTCATCTCGATCATTATTTTTACAACAGCTTAAAATAGTAACAAGGGGAATTGATAGACCAAGAAATGTACCAATTCCAATTAATAATTTCTTTTTACTATTTTTATGCATAATTAAGGTTCCTTTGTTGTAAAAATAATATATTGAAAATTATATACTAAAAGCATTTTCAGTACCTATCATACTATTTATATTATTAATATATAGATTATTCATTTACTATGCTCCCTTCTTTTGTCTTTAACTGAAAGAAAAAGAAAAAAAATGATCGCAAAATTACAAAAAGGGTAAAAATTATTGAATCTAGTGTTTAAAAGGATGCTATTTAACACTCTTTTCACCTTTTAAGAATTCCGTATTCAATCTCTTGTTTCATATTGAAAGAAAAAAAGGAGATACACTCCTTAATTCTCATACTTTCATTTATCAGAGTTAAAAGATGACCAAAAATCCTGAAGAAAATTTTGTTAAAAAATTTAAAAATTTTCAAATTCAGTTAACTCATCTATCAAATCAATTAGTTTTTATTGAAAAAATTAACTAAAAAAAGACGAAAAACTGTCGTATCATAACAAATCTCTTCCTAATTTTTAAGTTCTATACTACTATATTTTGAAATCAAAAAGTACTTAAAAGTACTAGTTAAAGGACAATAGAAAATGGTTTAATCAGTAAATAAAAATTCTTGTTCTAACTCTCTACATTCCGTTTCTGTATATGAACTTTAGTTCAAAAAAGAAAGTTAATTATAGAAACATCTTCAATTTAAAAAAACAATAAGTATATAAACGATATTTAGATAAGGATAAATCTTTATGACGACAAAGAAAAAACAAAAGATATTATTTAGTTTTCTAGGAACACTTGCTGTCTCAGCATCGATTGCTGCAGTCGCGGTCGCTTGCCGACCTGAATCGGATAACAAAGGGGGCAATACCGGAGGAACTGATACTGGTAATAATCTTGGAAAACCTAAGGTTCCTAAAAATCCAGAGTCACCAGAAAAACCTAAGACTCCTGAAAGTCCAAAGGTACCCGAAACTCCTAAAAAACCGGAAGATGGTAAAAAGAATCCTGAAAGTCCAGACAAGGATAAGACACCTGGAGGGGATGCTAAGACACCTGAAAAAGGTAAAGATGAAAAGAATCCAGAAGTTGGAAAAGAGAAGAAACCTGAAACCAGTCCTAAAGATAGTCCTGAAAAGAAAAAAGAAATTATTCCAGGACTTAAATTAACTCCTGGAATTAAGAAGATCACAACACCTGTTACAACTATTTATCCTAATGTCTCAAGTACCACATATTCAGGTTTAATTGCTATTCCTAAGGAATATCACACAAATGAAGACATAGACCAAATCAAGAACAATCCAAATAATTACAGTGTTTCAATAAAAGTTGTCTTTGAAGATAAGACAGAAAAAGAAGGAATTTCATTCCCATCACCTTTTGGTGGTTATACCTTTATTATTAATCGATTAAAAGAAAATACCGATTATAAAATTAAGGAAATTTATTGAAACGATAAAAAGTTAAACCTAAAAGTAAATGAAAGCTTACTAAGTTTCCACACAGCGAAAGATGAAACAGCAACCATTACTCCAACACTTGTCGAAAAAGTTAAATATAGCGAGGAATTCAATGGTAAAAAAAGTAAATTCGTTGGTTTTACTTTTAATTCACTATTAAGTGTCGGTAGTAAAGTTAAATTTACTGTAAACAATAAAGAATATACTAAAACCATTCAAACCCAAGGTGATGGGTTTGATAATCGACGTATTCTATGAGTTGAACTAGATGATAGCTCTCTAACAGCTAAAAAAGAATATACCGTATCTAACTTAACAATCAATGACAAAAAGGTTGATTTAGATGGTACCCTTCTTTACAAAATGAAGGATGTAGCAACAGCAGCTGATTCAATTTTTACCATTGATAAATATGACGAAAGTGTCATTAATGGTTATTGAAAGTTTATTCTTGAAAAACCAGTTGAAACTCCACCTGTTCCCAACGATGTAAAACTAGTTAATATTGATTCGAAATCTTTTGGTCTTTCAATTCTCTTCGACAAAATTTTAAAACACACTGATAAAGTGACAGTTAAATTGAAAAACCATGACGAAGTTATTGAATTTAATCAAGAAGGTAAGAGCGAAGACGCTTTAGTCAAAGGTGGTTACTTCGTCTTCAGCAACCTTAACCCAGGTACAGAATACGAAATTGAGTACATTAAACTTAATGGAACCGATTTAGATCTTGAAAAGATTAAAGACGGTAAATACTCAACAAAAGCTAGTGAGAAAAAAGATAATTAATGTGATTATCTAAAATATCAAATTAGTTTCTCATCTTATTTCTAATATAATTTACTTCGTAGTTAAGTAATATAGAAGTAAATGATGAAGAAAAGCAAAAAGATATTAATTACGATGCTTTCAATTGCTCTTGTTTCCATACCAATCGCAATTGTCACTGTTTCTTGTGTTCCAAGAAATTCTTTAGAACGTCTAGATGATTTAGAATCAAGCTTAAACAAAAGAATACGAGCTTCAACTAAAATTCCTGAACCTGAGAAGGAAAAAATTATTAAACAATATAAACCTTCTTTTAAAACAATTAGAAATGGAATTCTACATGCAAAAGACCGAAGTCATTGTGAGCGAGTCATCGAGTTAATGGATCAATTAGAAGAAGCAATTAATGTCTTGTTTCAACGAATCTAAAAATAAAAAAGTCCCAAACGGACTTTTTTTTCTTTGTAGACCTAAGAACTTCTCTACAAGATAAAGAAAAAAGTCATTCCTAGATGACTTTGCTAAATAAAGATATGGATACTAACTACTAAGGAGATTGAAATCATCATTAAGATAAAAGAAAGAGAAAGGAGAAACCACGTCATAATGTGAAACGAAGTACTGGTATAAACTCCGTTAATTCCAGTAATCCAACAACTAATTAGGAAAGCGAGTGGAAAGAAGGATACACCTAGTCCGACATATATAACAATCTGTGTTGCTTTTACTAAATCGCTTTTTGTACTAACGATATAAGTTCCAATTTGGTCGAGATTTTTTGATTGGAGAAAATGAAAAGACAATCCAAGTCCTAATGAGAAAAGGAAAATAAGATGACCAATAATCAACCACGAGACAAGAACTCCTCTTCGACTTCTTAAATGACGTTCAAGACTATAATAGTCTTTATGCTTCACTTTCTTCTTCATTTCACTAACCATAGCTATTTGTCTTGGTTTTCTTTCTTTTTAATTTCTTTAAATAAATTTTCGATATTAATCGCATAGTCAATCGTTTCATCAATGACGAATCGAAGTTCAGGCACTTTATATCCTTTTCATTTACTTGCGACATTAGATCTAAGAAGACCTTGGATCTTATTTAGAGCTTCAAGAGTAAGATTGGTCTTTTTCCGGTCTGTTGTATCGAAAAAAACTTTAGCGACAGAAAGATCGTTTGAAAGTCGAACGGTTGTGATACGAGCTTGTTTTGCGATTTTGTCATTGACATGGAAAGTCAAAGTCTCATTAATCACATCCATGATTAATGATTCCATCCTACCTATTTTTACATCAGAAGCCATAGCTTTAATTTACCTCATCTATTTTTTGCTCTTTTTTAACATAACATTCAATAACGTCATTTTCTTTTATGTCGTTAAAGTTAAAAATCGTCAATCCGCATTCATTTCCGTGTTGCACTTCGGTTGTTGGATTTTTTTGTTGTTGTAGTGTATTTATTTTACTTGAATAAATAACAACCCCATCACGGATAATCCGAGCAAGGGCATTCCGTTTAATTTTTCCGCTATTAACCTTACATCCACAAATGGTACCTATTTGTGAGTGTTTTCAAATTTTAAGAACGGTTGCCTCACCAATTACTTCTTCAACAATGATTGGATCAAGACTACCTTTCAATCATTTAAGCAGATCTTCTTTAAAGTGGTAAATAACATCATATGTCATAATGTCAACATTAGAACTTTCTGAAAAGTCCTTGATTGTTCGACTTGGTCGAACATTAAAACCAATGATGATGGCATTTGATGTTTGAGCTAAAAGCACATCACTCTCAGATATACCACCGACAGCAGATCTTACGATAGTACAGTTAGCACCATCAACTTCAACTTGGGAAGCAATTGCTTTCAGTGCTTCGAGTGAACCTTGAACATCTGCTTTAATAATGATGTTAATATTCTTTAGTTCACCGTCTAAAATCTTTTGTTTTAGGTCGTTAGAGACGATTGCAGCACGTTCAAGTCTAAGGTGTTTTTGTTTCACTTCGTTCGCAATCATCTTAGCTTGTTTTTCATCACTAAGAGCAAGGAACTTATCCCCGGCCGCCGCAACTTCAAGAAGACCAGTAATTTTTACTGGTTTTGAAGGTGGAGCGATATCGACTTCCTTGTTTTGCTCGTCAAACATATTTCTTATTTTTCCGTATGTTTTACCAACAACTAGGTAGTCACCTTTTTTTAGAGTACCATTTTGCACAAGTAAGGTAGCAATAGGACCAAGACCTTTGTCTAGATTAGCCTCAATTGTTGTTCCAAAAGCAAGACGGTTCGGGTTCGCTTTGTAGTTATTTAATTCAGCGACAAGAAGGATACCATCAAGTAGTTCGTCAATTCCTTCATTCTTTAAAGCACTACCTTTGATAAACATCGTGTCCCCACCAAGCTCTTCAGCATTAATATTTTTACCAGAAAGTTGAGTCATCACACGCATTGGGTCAGCTTCATATTTATCCATTTTATTAATAAAGACAATGATGGGAACTCCAGCTGCTTTCGCATGATCAATTGCTTCTTCGGTCTGCATTTTAATACCATCGTCAGCTGCTACAACAAGGACAACAATGTCAGTTAAATTCGCACCACGTGCTCGCATTTCTGTGAATGCTTCGTGTCCTGGTGTGTCAATAAAGGTAATTGGTTTATCATTTTTAACAACTTGGTAAGCTCCGATATGTTGAGTAATACCACCAGCTTCGCCGCTCGTTACACTTGTTTTTCGAATGGTATCTAGCAGGGTAGTCTTCCCATGATCAACGTGTCCCATAATTGTTACGATAGGTGCTCTCGGAGAAAGGTCTTCTTCCTTATCATCAAAACTGATATTTTCAAGAAGGTTTTCTTGAGTAATGTTTTTTTCAATCTTAAAATCAAGATCGTATTCAAGACAAAGTTCCCCAATTTGTTCTTCGTTTAAAATAGTGTTTAAGTTATATGCAATCCCTTTTTTAAAGAAACGCATAATGATTTCATTAGGATTCTTGTTCAGTTTAGGAGCAAGTTCTGCGATGGTTAGTGGACTTGTGAAAATAAAGGTATCATTAAATACTCCGACATCCACTTTTTTTAGTTGCTTCTTGAGATCAATTCCCTTACGATTATCGTTTTTAATCTTATTATTTACTTTTTTTGCCATGCTTACTCCTTTGTTTTAACTAATTCTGTTAAGATTCGTTGACATTCATCAGTGTTCACTATTTTAAAGATACTACAAATCTTCCGGTAGACTTTCATGATATTTATCTCATCATTAATTTTTAGGTAGTATCCACGACCTTTTTGATTATTAAGAATGAAAGTGTGATCTACAATGATAAACCTTACCAACTCGTTCTTCTGGTGTCGTTGTCGACTAAAAAAACAAGTCCGGTAGACAGGTTGTTTTTGATTCAAAATTAATCTTCCTTCTTCGTAATGAAGTGCTCAAATCCTTCGATCACTTCAAATTCTTCTTTCGTATCATCAAGAGTATTAGTAGAAGTTGATGTATTATTATTCGAATCATCACTTTCTTTTTTTGAGAAACTAAAAGTCTTATCAATCTCACCTTCAAGATCTTTAACTTCATTCTTAAGTTCCGAAATAACAGCAAGCATTTCATCGTTTGTCAAGTTTTTCTTGTTAATCGATTCCATCTGCATATTTTTTAACACTTTCATATCAAACGGTCGGTATTGAAGACCTTCCATACGAGCTTCTTTTTCCGTTTTAACATCAATGTTATATCCGGTCATTTTAGCCGTTAACTTAATCCCTGAACCACCGCGACCAATGATTGCTGGTAAATCGTGTTGACCAACAATGACAGTAACATTCTTGTAACCCTTTTCCTCATTATTATTAAAAATAAAACCCTTAATACGATCAATCCCAATGCAGTTCGCAATTAGGACTTTTTCATCACTTGAGTATTTAACAATATCAATTCGTTCGTTATTTAATTGACTAGAAATATTATTAATGATAGCACCATGGAATCCAATGATTGAAGAAACAGGGTCAATTGCTGGATTAATCGAATCGACAGCGATTTTTGTTCTTACACCCGGGATTCGCTCAATTAATTTAATCTGTACGATACCATCACGTACATCAATGACTTCTTTTTTAATAATTTCAATAACTACTGCTTTATCGGTTCTTGAAAGAACAATGGGGAAGCTTTTACTACCTTCTTTTAATTCTTTAAGATAAAAAGGATAAGTTTGGTTAACCTTTAATTTTTCAGTACCAATCATTTCCTTTGATGGTAAAAAACCAATTGATTTTAAATCATCATCAAACTCAACCTTAACACCAGAAACATGGTTGTTTCGTTCCATTACTTCAATTACTTTACCATACACGATGGTATTTAGTTTATCAGCTCATTGAATAAGGATTTTACTATTCTTTAATTCGGCAATTTTTTGCTTAAAATACTGAATAATTTGATTAACTTGTGAGCGTTCGAAGTTGCTAATGTCATAAGGGACAAGTAGCTCATCCCCTATTTTTACATCCTTATTAATCATCTTTGCTTCAGAGATTGTTTTTTCAACGAAGTCGTCGTATCCTGTTTCAAGTGAGTCGTCGTTCTTTCTTTCATCTTCGACCACTTTGTAAATTTGGTAACAACTAATCGTACCTTTTTTCTCATCAACAATAGTTGTAAAGTTAGTGTCAGGACGGTGTTTTAAATATGCTTTAGTAAAAGCTTCACTAATAATACTCTTGACACTTTCAATCGGAAGGTCGTTCGTAGCGGCAACAGTATTAATTAATTCAACTAAATCAGCTGGATTAAATATGGACATTTATGTTCCTTTCGTATTTATATGCAGTACTATCTTTAAATTTTATCACATATCATTATTAAACATGTTGATTATTCAAAATCAGAAATGTCATCGAGCATCATTTTTTCTTCATCACTCTTCTTTTCTTTTTCCATATATTTAATTTTCGTATTGTTAATTTCCTTTATATTAAAATCAAGAATAGAATCATCTTCGCTCTTAAATCAAAGGTCAAATTCCTTGCTATTTAAGAGTGAAGTAAGGAAATTATGATAACTATTTTTAAACTTTGGATTATGATAAAAATTACTATCTAGAAAATCCTTCATGTAATCTCGTGTTGTAAATCCCTCCATAGGACATCCGCATGGAACAATTGGCATATCCGGAAGTTGTCTAGAAGCGGATATGATGTCTTTTTCACGTACCAGGATAAGCGGACGAATAAAGGTAATTCCCATACGATCTAGGTACATTTTTGGTTTAAAAGTCGCGATTCTTCCTTCGTTTACCATGTTCATAAAAAGAGTCTCAATAGCATCATCTGCATGATGACCCATCGCAACTTTATTACATCCATATTTTTTAGCCTCTTCAATTAAGATGGCTTTCTTCATTTTCGAACAAAGGGAACATTGGATTTTCCCCTTCTTCATTTGGTTACGGAGAATATCACCCATCTCAGTATCCCTTAGAATAAAGGTAATATTGTGTTCCTTAAAAAAATTAATAATAGGGTCGTAATCAATGTGACAAAGATTCATCTTTAAGTGAATCCCAATCACTTCAATGTCCCAATTTAAGTATTTTTTAACAATGTCTCTGACTTTTGAAAGACAAAAAAGGAGCGACATACTATCTTTTCCACCAGAAACACCGACAGCAATTTTATCGTTGTTTTCAATTAGATGAAAAAGCTTATTAGCTTTAAGGATGTTTCCAATCAAGGTTCTCATATTAATACCTCTTTGAAGCGTTTGCGATATCCATTTTCTTCATTAAATATAATGAATATAAATAAATCATAAGAAGGAGAATGAAAATGGCACCGATAATAATCAGGAAGTGCCAGAAAGCAATTCCCGATGTCACAAGCACACCTAGGGAGTTAAAAATAACTTCAATAAAAGCATTTGAAACTCCATAAACAATCGGGATGGAAAGAAGGAACCCGATGATGAACGGAGGGATTAACTGAGTAATAAGGAGTCAAGCAGTTTTTCCATCCTTATAACCTAAATTCTTAAGGAGAGCCATTACTTTTAGAATGTCAAATAGTGAGTTTGTTGTAAGAAGGATAACTACCATTAAAGTAATTGCGAGAATGATGATGATAACCGTTGTCTCAACCTTCGTAATGGTACGGTTCGCAGTATCAAGGATAGCAAATAGAATATCAACAGCTTCAACATTTTTTAATACAGAAAGGTAAGTGTCTTTGCCGTATTTCATAACAAGTCTGTCAATGACTTGACTTGCAGCTTTTTTTACCTGTTCAATATTTAACCGATCATATTTCAAGGAGGCACGTAGGGCATTAAACGAAGTAAAACCAAGGGCAAAAGCAAGATGATCTTGGGATGATTTAAGACCAAATCGAACATCTTTTGGATCAATTTTGCCATCAATTTGTTCGTCATAGATAAGTACATTCGAAATTAAATTAAGTGTCGCCTCATCCTTCTTTCAAGATTCAGATACGGGATAGAGACCGGATGGACTATAAATAGTTGTTAATCTTGTTAGAATTTCAGGGTTCTTCTTACTTGTAAGAATACCATTAAAAGCTCCCTTAAATTGACGATATTTAGTGTTGGTCGTGCTTGTATTTTCGTTTAAATCAAGAATTTTTCGTGCATCTTCGATGCTAATGTAGATTTCAGGAGTCTGATATGTATCTGAAATTGCGATAACTTTTAACTTTGTAACTCGGTTGTTTTTGGTTTCATAACGATTTTTGGTGTTCTTCGCAATAATTTCAATTTGATCACCAATAACAAGATGATATTTCTTTGCTGCATTTTGGTTGATAATAATACCATTTTCATTATCAAATAAAAGACTATTGATTTTTTTGCTATGACTATAAAGGTCAATAAGACGACTATTTTCAATGATTCCAGTAAGTTTAAGCGATGTAGGATTAACCAACGGAGTGTTATTAACACTAATTAAATCAGAATCAATTCAAATATATGGTTCATCGAAACCAATATTTTTATTCGCATCTTTCTCGTTTCCATAATCAAGCGGAACTGCGTTAAAGAGAACTCCACTCCAAACATCAATGTAGTCACGACTACTTGATGGAAAACTTAGAAGAAGTAGATTAATAAATTGATCACTAATTCGGGTAGCGAAGGCAGATGACTTCGCATTTGTCGCTCGATTCGAATCAATCGCATATGACTCTTGAACAAAGTCTTTTCTAAAGGTAATCGTCTTCTTTTCCTTTTTGTTGGTAACGGTAAATATATTATTAGCAATACTAGTTACAAAAAGGTCAGTTAAATCATCATATGGTAACTGGTGCTTGATTTGATTATCGTCGATAAATGTTAGTTCGTTATTAAGAGCATGATGAGCAATAAATAAACGAACATTAAAGATATTGCTAGGTTCTTTAAGAACGAAGTCTCCATCCTTCTTTGGAGTTAAAAACATATGACGAAGATAACTACTGAAAGTGATGACGTTTTGGTCATTGGAATTTTCTTTTTTAAAGATGGTGTCAATAAGACGATCTTGACCATATTGAAGAATTTCAAGATCGTTTTTTTCAATATAGATGTTTCCCATATAGTGTGAATTGCCATCCAGTGTATTTAGAAAATCAAGAGGAATATCGCTAGTTTTTC
This sequence comes from Ureaplasma canigenitalium ATCC 51252, assembly GCF_000712165.1. Lineage (GTDB taxonomy): Bacteria > Bacillota_I > Bacilli_A > Mycoplasmatales > Mycoplasmoidaceae > Ureaplasma > Ureaplasma canigenitalium. The sequence continues at coordinate 368,241 of NZ_KL544010.1, forward strand.
AGCGATTTTCTTGCTTATCAAAACTATATAAGACAGTAAATTCATTGACATTATATTCTTCATCAAAAACACGTATATAAAGCTTATAAAAAGCTCTGTTTCGATCAAGTTCTTTATCGTTTATATTTTTGATTCTTCGCTCTAGGAGCTGTTCTAATTCATTTTTTGTTTTAAATTGAGAATCATCACGAATGTTATTAATTGCTAAAATTTCATATGCTTTTCTAGCGATATCCTTTTTTGGATTATTCTCCTTTGGACGGTCGGTAAAGATGGTGTGGTCGTTAACGATTCTTGTCGCTCATTTACGATAGAAAGTATTAATGTTTTGAAGGGTATTTTCAGGAATTAGTGCTTTAGTAATTGATCATGGATTAGTTGAGGATGAAAGACTATCTTTAATTCCGAAACTAAAATCAAGAAACTGTTTTACCTGAAATGCATTCGCTATGTATCTTAGGTTATTGTTCTTAATGTCGTTGTCCTTCGCACCGGTAAATTTAACATTGGCATACTGACTAAAAAGCGACTTAGTTACCAGATGCATATAATCAGTATTTCGGTAATCCTGATCAATATTAAATTCTTTACCTTGTTTATCCTTATAGTTAATCGTATGCCCTATTGTTTCAGGAGTGATTGCATAATATTGTCCACCAGCATTGCTTGGAGTTGTTAATTCAATCGCATACTTATATTTTTTACTAAGGAGAGTAAGGTTCGTTGACTCATCAATCTTATTTCGGGTAGTGGTTAGAAAAACAATTAAACCAAGTGAGAGAGCGGTCATTGATCCAAGAATCGCTATCTTCGTTAGACTGCCAAATGCAGATGTAATCATATACTTATTAATCCCTGAAGCATATGGGAAAAACTTCTTAAAGAAGATTGCGACCTTTGATGGTTTATGTTCTTTAAATCCACTCATAAGAGCAAGCGGAGAATTTCGGAGAGCGAAGTAACCCATCACAAAAATTATGATGAAAAGAATACTAAACGGGACAATGATGCTCGATATTAAATAACCAAAATTAAATGGAGCAAAGTTCGTTGGAATTTGTCAGTAGTCCTTGATTAAATCAAGCAATGCACTTTGCGAATAAAAAGAAGCAATTGATCCTAAAACACCACCGATGACACTTGGGACAAGGCCAATTAGCGAGAAACTTAAAATTATTTTGTATTTATTAACACCATTTGCGATTAGTGTACCAATCTTCGCTTTGTTTTGATTAATGAATCGTCTTACAATAATAAAAACAACGAAAACAGAAAGGATTGAAATAAAGGTAATAATGATATAAGTAAAGGTACTTATAGAAATTGTAATTTTCTTAACAAAAATAATCCGTAGTGGACTCGGAGTAATTCGGTTATTAGTATCTTCCTTCTCAAAAGCAACATCAAAATTAAGTGGTCAATTCATTAGCGATTTGCTTTTAACTTCATTATTAATATTATTAATTAATTCTTTAATCTCCTTAGCACTAACACCTGAACCATCAATATTAGATAAACGGAGCTGCAAATTCTTTTCAATCGGATTTGATCTAAATCCATCGAAGATTCTTGAAAAACCGTTGTGGTTGACATAAACAAGAGTTTCGCGCTTCGGATTTGGAATAACCGATTCAAAACTAATAATAGGATACATATAATCAGGGGTAATACTTGACCCTAAAATAAGAAAAGGAGTGCTATCAATATAAACCTTATATTGATCATCAATATCGTTAAATCAGTTCTCATATTGTTTCTGATCAGTTTTTCTTGAAAGAAATGTTTGGTATTCATTAATGTCATAAACCTTCTTATTGTTCGTAAGAAGAAATTCCGGTGGAACAACCGCCGTATAACTTGAGTAGATGTCAAAGTAAACAGGAATAATAACACCTGATCGGTTAAAACTAATCGTCATTCGATGATCCTTAATGACAAGACTTGTCTCACCATTAATTTTTATTAAATCCTTGTTCGGGTAGAGTATCAGCAGCATTTGACGACTAACATCAATTAAATCGGTCGCGGTTCTTGCTTCAAGTCCTTGAATATTCGGGAATAACGGATCATAGTCGGGATTTGCTTTTAGATGACCGTATGCTGTCTTAAAATTTAGATAATAAGGATCTTCGGTATTATCCCAACGACCAAGGAAAATGTGCTCTAGGAGCACTCGTCGTGCATTAATCCGTTCGGAATTTACACTCTCATTGTCCTTTTTTTCATTATTACCTATTAAGTCATAAATAACTTTATTACTATTAAAAGGATCGTTTAAATGAGTAACTAAATCAGATTCAAGATTGTTTTTGGATAACTTAATTAAAGAAGGAATATCATAATCAGCTCAACCAACATCTTTTAACTTACCATTAAGAGTGCTTTCAAGCGTATTAATTTTTCTCGTAACATCATAATCAATTACCTTATAGGTAAAGTTACTAGTTGAGGAGTTAACAAGCAAAGAAGTATCATTTGAATAATCAAGAATCTTGTTTTGCTTTAAGTAAAAAGTCTTAAGTTGATCAAGATAATTGTAAAATTTCTTTTGATTAATTGCTCTTTTATCATCAGCATATGACTCGTTAACCGTAATGTGATGTAACTTTTGTTCTGTCACTAATTTTTCGAAACTACTTGTTAGTGTTCGTGATAAATTAGTTAAACCACTAAAGCTAAATATACTTACAAACAAAAGGATGGATAAAGCGATGAAGCTCCCTTTGTTTTTCATTAGATAACGGTATATGCTTTTTAGTAGTTTTCTAAACATATACTCTTTTCGGTAAATAATAGTAGATTATATATAAATTTAAGTTAATATGAAGGTTAAACCTTCTCTTCTGTATTAATTAATGAATAAACAAACTTTTTTAAATTACGAGCATGAGACAGTGTCGGATAAGATCTTCTTTTCTGCTTAATTTCAATCGGGTCTGTTACCTTGTGATTAAGAAAAAAAATCCCTAATCGTTCATCATATTCCTTAATTGCGAACAAGTATTCAGAACCAATATGAAATTTACTCTTAATATATTCATAAGAATATTCCGATAAATTATTAATTTGGCAAACCCCCTTAATTTTGTTACCAAGATCAATATAGGCATACTCAGGTGTTAATCGGTCAATAACTCCGTATACAACTTTAAAGTCAACCGGATTTTGTTTATTCGTTTTGTCTTTTATTTTATTTTCTTTTTCATTCATAATTTTTAATCATTATTATTTTAATTGAAACTATCATAAAACATTTATCTATATCATTTATAATTTAAATTAATGTTTTTTAGGAGATTGTATGAAAATTAATGTAACTATTGAAATACCAAAACATTCCGCTATTAAATACGAATACGACCGGAAGACTGGTGACATCATTGTAGACCGGGTGCTTTATGGATCAATGGTCTATCCCCAAAACTATGGTTTCATTAAAGATGCACTTGACTATGATGGAGATGAACTTGATGTTCTTGTCATCTCAAACCATAGTTTAATCCCAGGTAGCAGAGTAAAGGCTCGACTTGTTGGAGCTCTTGAAATGATTGATAACAACGAAACTGATACAAAATTGTTGGCCGTTATTGATGTAGATCCGCGATTTGATTTCATTAAGGATCTTGAAGATGTGCCACCACATTTATTACTTGAAATCAAGGACTTCTTTGAAAACTACAAAAATCTACAAAAGAAAAAAGTTGAAGTGCGAAATTTCAAAAATCAAGAATGAGCAATCAACGAGCTTGAAGAGTGTAAGATTCTAATGCAGAAGTATGGGAATATGGACAAAGATGAATTTGTTGCATTAATGAAAAAAGAACATCCTTCTAAATATACGATATAGGTTAGTACGTGTCATTTTCTACTTTTAAAAATAGTAAATTTTACCAGGCAATTACAATGTTTAATGAACGATTAAGAGCGATTAATCCATTAAAAAAAGTAATTAATAAAATTAAAAATAAGTCAACTCGTGACTATTTTTTAAGCATCACATCAATGGAAAGTGTGTTCTATAAATTAATTAACCTGGTGTGGATTTCCCTTCTTGTTTGTGTCTCAGGTTTCCTAGTTCGAGACCATGTACTCAACCTTGTCGCAAAAACAGGAAGTTTAAATCCTTTTGGTGGAATTTATACTCTCACCTTAAACAATGGGATTGGTCTTGGTAACTTGAGTAATGCCCCTGTTGGTGTTGTATATTTCGTCCAGTCAATCCCAATTGTAGTTGGGATTGTTTCCTTCTTTTTCCTTAATCGATCCTATCTTTATATTCCGTTACTATTTATTCTTTTTGGTGGTCTTGGAAATATCATAGATCGTGCAATTCCTGAATATATCATTAAGGATGTAGAAGGAATTATGGATAGTCAGTTTGAACGAGTTCCAAATAATATCCACCACGGTGTTGTTGATTATTGAAAAATGGGTAATAGCATTATTAACCTCTTCGATGTTTATATAGTTTCAGGTGTCGGTTTCATTATTTTTAATATGGTGCTTTCTCTAATTCTTAAGTGAACAAAAGAAGCAAAAAAAGAAAAAATGAAAAATGGTCATGATAACCTAGAACAGTTAGCTGAAGAAACTGACACAAAGATTATTGAAGTTAATAATGACCAATTTGACTGAGAAAAATACATCACCGAAATTGATAAAAAAAATGAAATAGATAAAAACCAACACAAGAAAAAAGATGAACCTAATATCGATTCATCTGATGAAAAGAAAGAGTTGTAAATGAGAAAAATTAATGTTCAGCTAGAACAACCTTTACGACTTGATATTTATCTTGTTAAAATTCTTCACAAATCGCGAACTTATGTCCACAAGCTAATTAAAGGAGATTTGATAACGGTTAATGATGCTGTTATTAATAAACAAAATCACCTTGTTGTTGACAAAGATGTAATTCAAGTGAATGATGAAAATCTAAATGTACTTGAAAACTACAAAGACATTACTCCTTACCAATTTCCGCTTGAAGTTTTGTATGAAGATGAATATATACTGCTCCTAAATAAACCAAGCGGAATGCTGGTACATCCAACATCATTCAATGAGCAAAATACCATTGCGAACGCTCTTCTTCATTACTTCGGCCACAATCACTTTTACTTAACTCACCGTATTGACAAAGATACTTCAGGTATTCTTCTCATTGCCAAGAACGATGAATCACATAGCATTTTACAAGATCAGTTTTTTAAGCAAGAAATTAAAAAACATTATTATGCTATTGTTGAGAATCGGTTCGGGGATGATTTACTTCATTTTAAAATCAACGAACCAATTGGTTTTGCGAACAATGAACAATTATTAATGAAAACAGGGACGGCTAAAAACAAGAAAGATGCTATTTCTATTGTCAAGGTGCTTGAAATGTATCCGCATCATGCTCTCGTAGATGTTCAAATCCTAACTGGACGTACCCACCAGATTCGAGTGCATATGAAACATATTAACCATCCGATTGTTAATGATCCTCTTTATGGATCAAAAAAACATACAACACCATACGGTCAATACCTCCACGCTTACCTTCTTGGTTTTAAACATCCAGTTACTAATGAATATATTGAAATCAAAACCGAACTTCCTGTTGAATTTACAGACAAAATTAAGGAACTAAAAAATGAACGATCAGTTTAGGGTTTTTATCGACTGTACAACTAACGACATTATCATCGCTCTTTATTTAAAAGAAAAACTAATAAAAAGTAGAATCATTCCAACTAAAAAAAATATGACTGATTTAGTTATATACGAATTAAAAACTCTACTTGATACCAAAAATATCCACTTGAAAGAATTACAATATCTATATATTAATCACGGGCCTGGTTCCTTTACTGGAATTCGAATTGTTCTTACCATCGCAAAACTTCTGCTTGTTTCAAATAAAGGGATTAAAGTTTATTTTCTTGATACATTTAATATTTACCGAGAAGACCCCTCAGTCTTAATTTTTATGGATGCAAGAGGTGGGCGCTACTTCGTTATGACTCAAAACGATAATCGTTATCAACTTGTCTCCAAGATAGATTTAGACAAACTAAAATCAAACGACCAATATCAAGATCTTGATCAGTATGATCGAAGAAAATCCCTAACTAAACTACCTTTTAGTTCATTTAAGGAAGCAAAGGAAATTGATGATTTATATGGAAACTACATCAAAGACGAACTCTAGTGTTAAAGAAAAATATCTAAGGAATGCTACACTTAACGATTTAGGATTAATAGCGACTTTTGAAAAAGAAACTTTCGGTATTGAAGCTTATTCAAAAGAAACTCTCATTGAAATTCTTACTTCTGATCACTCAAACATCATTGTCGGAATCTACCAGGATATTTTTCTTGTCTCATATATGATTGTTACAAAAACTTCTGAGTTTAATGAAGTATTAAGAATTAATGTAGTTCCACAATTTCAGAAAATTGGTTTTGGTTCATTAATGATTCACCACCTTATGAATGAAGGAATGGACATCGTACTTGAAGTTTCTGTGAATAATGAGAAGGCTAATAATTTTTATCAAAAATTAGGTTTTATTAAAAACGGAACACGGAAGAATTACTATAGTGATGGGTCAGATGCAATCAACTATCGTTGGTATAGTAGAAACTAAAAAAACCACCAAACAGTGGTTTTTTAGTTTCTTAATGCAAAAATAAGCCGTGTTCTGTGGTATCGCTACCGCTAATTATTTATCTATAGTATTTATATACTATCCACCTTGTTCATTCAATTCTTACTGAAGATGGTTCCCTTACCAAAATTTAGGTTTCTCACTTGTGGGGTTTACCGTCGTTTCATATCTAGTGTTTCCACTATGCTCGTCTCTGTGGCACGTTATAGAATCGCTTCCATATTATTCAACTTAGGATTTGTTTCTGCCGTCATAATAAGATTTATGCTGTAAAAATTACACACAAACACTACAAGCATCGCAGCTTGTGTGAGCACGGACTTTCCTCTACAAAATGTAGCAATTAGCTATTTGCATACTTCTTATTTTATCATTACTAGTACTTTTTAAAATAAAAAAATCATTTTAATGTTTTTTGCTATAATTATAAAATAGTTAGTCGATGTAAAGGAGGTGGATTATGGCTAATATCATCGCAAATGAAAAATATCACCGTCATTCAGAAAAAGTTCGTAAACAAAATCATGCTGAAATGTCTAAACTTCGAACTATAGTAAAAAAAGTTCGTAACGGTGATGATGCAAGCCAGTTAAGTCTAGCTTACAAGACAATTGATACAACTTGTCAAAAAGGTGTAATCCACAAAAATAAAGCAAATCGATTAAAATCTAGAACAGCACGAGCTTTAAACAAAAAAGCAGCCGCATCATTATAAGAAAAAAGCCAGTTGTGGCTTTTTTTCTTTTTTTTTACTCTTCAAAGACTTTTAGAATAATTTCGCGCATTTTTTTCTGCATATAATATGCTTTTGAAACATCAATCTGCATTCGGTCTGCGATTTCTTTGTGGTTATATCCTTCCATTAATAGAGTTGCATATGTATGAAGATTAAGATGATTTTCTTTTAGGTAATCAAGTATTTGAGAAACAAGTACTTTTTTACTTTCCTCACCTTCAACAAAATGCATACTTTTTTTTAAAAGAGCTTCTTCATATGGTAAACACTTCGACATAATAATGTTCTTATTATTGATCATTCGACGGAAATCCTGAATTAATAAAAAATAGATTTTTCTCTTGGTATAACCAATAATTTGTGCAATATTTAAAGTTTCATTGCTTTTCATTATTTTGTCTAAAATAAAATAAATTTGGTCTTTATAATCATCTACATCATTCTGCAGATCAAAAAATTTAAATTGAAGGAGATCGTATAAATACTTATAAAAGATCGCCTGGTATTTTTCATAAAATCTTAATGTTTTATTTTGGTCATAATTAATTTTTAAATTCATAAACATCCTTATTTAAATTGCCATATCTTGTATGGTCAAAAAATTTTATAAAGTCAATCATTATCTACAAAATGTTTTCATAGGTTTCTAAAAAATTTCCCGTTTTCTTTGGAAAAATTGCTCCTTTTAACACGATTTACTATTTTTTTTCAATGTTTTTTTCTTTTATAGAATGTTCGAAAAAATCAGTAGAATTTAAAAAAATATATTTAAAAATTTTATTGATGTTAATAAGTTATTAACAAAATTGTAGATAAGCCCAAAATAATCGTATTTTCCTACTTTTTTTAAGGCTCTTAAACCTTAAAATTGTCGATAAACTTAATCAAATTTTTTTTGTTGAGATTTCATTAAATCTTTATTTTATTTCTATCTTAAAAGTGCTTAAAATATTGTTAACGCATTTAATAGGGCGTCTTTAAAATCAAACAAAAAGAAGATAAATAGGGGAGGCTTCGATGGTTTTTTATTGTCAAAAAAACGAAAATTTTGAACTTAATCTTGCAAATTTAATGCTTTTGTATTCTCCTTTATTATCTAATGAAGCTTTAATCGTCTACCAGTTTTTAAACACCTACTTTAGAACTAATAAGATGAAAAAATACAATAAACTAAACGAAAGACTAATTAACAACTTCCTTAAAAAAAGTTTGAGTGATTTCAATGTTTGTCTTTCTGAACTAATTGATAACGAATTAATTGACATTTTCTTCCTTGAAAACGACGAGTATATTATTAATATAAATAATATTAAAGACACCGCTTTGTTCTTTCATAATGATAAATTAGCATCACGTCTAGTTAATAAGATCGGTCAAGATCAATTTGATCTTATTAAGCTGGAATTAAAATCGGATGATTTATCAAACTTTGTCAATGCAAATCATTTGTTTTTAAATCGCTGCAAAGTTGATAATCAACTTGAAATTCTAAACGGGATTCTTCTTAACGAATTTGGACTTCCTATTGAAAAAACATCCGTTCTTGAACAAAAAATAAAAGCAATGACTGAGCAATATAATCTGTCGTTAAATACTTTTTTTACAGTCGTAAAAAATGCTTTCCGTGTTGATTTCAAAAAGGGATTAATTAAGTTTGATTACAATTTAGCAACATCAATTCTTAATGATTTCTTTAACGAAAAGCACCTTTATCTTAAACTAAGAAGGGATAGTGCAATTTTTAATAAGCAAAATGACCTTAAAAACTTCAATGATATCATTGAACAATATCACAATTGTGACCCATATGTCTTTCTTAGTAGTATCGTAAAGGGTCCAGTTGACCACCAGTTAAAGCAAATTATTGATGTAATCATTGACAATAACGGTTTCTCTTATGCTTTAATTAATACCATTATTGATTACCTGTTCTTTAAATCAATGGGTATTCCGTCGATTAAGTATACTGAAAAATTGATTGCGACAATTAAAGCGCAAAACCTTGATTCTCCAATAAAATTGTTACAATTTTTAAGAAGAGAAAATAATGTGAAACAAGATATTTCTCTTGATATTAATGAATTTAAACACGAAAAAAATGAAGAATCCTTCTTCACTGTCCGTGAACTAACTGAGATTAGTAACTAAGAGTAAAACTTATGCATATTTTAAAATCAAAAAATAGTGATGAAACTCCAAAACTCACACTGGAACAAGTTAATAACGAAGTTGATTACATTAGAATGTTAAAGATTACTGAAGAAGAGTTCAATAATCAAAACATTTATCGATTAATCAAAAGAGCCTATGATGACTATCTATTCTTCAAAGAGCACCCAGATGCAAGCGACACTTATTCCGAACGTCTTGTAAGAGATGAAGGAAATGTTTTTAAAATAGTTGACTGCAAAAGAAGTGAATCGAACTTTGTAAGAGTTAAAGAACATATGCCTTTTAGTTATTCAAAGGACTACCGTTTTGATATTTTTTACCATTTAAAAAGTCAATGTTTTAACAATTTAGTAGAACATTTCAAACCAATTTTTGATAAACTTGATTCACTAATTTACAACAATGAACTACCCTCTTTTTATTTGAGTGGCAGTGTTGATTCAGGTAAGTCTTATTTTGTTCAATCAATCGTTAATACAATGAGTCTTGAAGATTTTGGCGATCATACCTTTGCTTTTGTCGATATGAAATCTTTTGTGTTAATGATGGTTGATTTAAAAATTAATAACGAACGGATGGTATATGAAGAAATTGAGAAAATGCATGAAGACATTTTAAAAAAAGTCGATATTCTTGTTCTTGATAATGTTGGACAAGAAAGTTTTAATTTTGACATTCAGACTGAATTTTTTAAACGTATACTAGATGTCCGAAATAAGCAAAATAAAGTTAATATCTTTATATCTAGATATACTCTTAATTCCATCGGAAATATTTACCTTGACCAAATGATTAATAAAAAGGGGAAAGCTAACCAAGCATTGATAGATGAAATTAATAAATGATTAAGAATAATAAGCAAGTCAGTTTCAATGTCTTTAAAATTAAAAGTGTTACCAATTTAATTTTATGCTATAATAATTTTGTAGACTAATTATAGTAGCTCCAATTATTTAATTCGTTAAGTAATAATTCTAGTTTTGCTAGGTAGTCATACTAAAACCGAAAGGTCACATTAAGGAAGACTTTAATGTGTTAAATTAGCGCTACAAACCCTTATATGTTAAAAGGTTTTAAAAAACACGGTTCGCCGTGTTTTTTTCTTACTAATCAAATTAGTTATTGATCGTTTTTCTTTTTTGAATCAAATCAAGCTTGGTTTTTAAACATATTAATTTCATCAAAGTAAAGAGGTAATTCTTTATTATTTTGGTTTGTATATCAAGGAGTTTCAAGAATTTTTGGGATGGATACTAGTTTTGGATGGTGAACAATGTAGTTAAGAGCATCAAAACCAATATGACCATAACCGATGTTTTCGTGGCGATCTTTATGAGCATTGATTACATTTTTCGAATCATTGATGTGAATAACCTTCAGATAAGAAAGACCAATAATACGGTCAAAATTAGTTAAAAATTGATCAAAGTTATCAACCGATATGTCGTAACCAGCATCATGGATATGACATGTATCAAGACAAACTCCGATATTATTTTTGTGCTTAACCTGATCAATAATCATCGCTAGTTCTTCAAGACGACTACCCACTTCCGTCCCTTTACCTGACATTGTTTCAAGGCAAACTACAACATCACAAGGATACGAATCAAAAATATCATTAATCGCTGTTGCTATTTGATTAATCGCAACATCGACTTCCTGATTAAGTCGACTACCTGGATGAAGCACGATGTATTTTATTCCAAGGTAATGAACTCGTTTAATTTCAGAAAGGAGAAATTCATTAGCAAGTTGACGAACACTTGGTTTACTTGAACAAGGATTAATGATGTATGGAGCATGAACGACAAGATCATTTAAGTTGATCTGGTGGGTTTCCATAAGTTCCTTAGCTTCATTCATTTTAAAAAGGTCAATAGGAACTCTTTTTGTGTTTTGTGGTGCTCCTGTATAAAACATGAAAGTTGAAGCACCGTAACCTATTGACGTTTTAACAGCATCAAGCAAATAATCTGGAGCATTAGCACTTACATGAGAACCAATAAGTAGTCTGTCTTTGTTCATTTCTCGTTCCTACCTTTTTACTAATTATAAGATAATCGTTGATAATCATTGATAATAAAAAAACCTTAACTAGTAAGGTTCGTTCTCGTTAATGTTATTGACCATATCATACATTTCTTTCTCTTCATCAACATATATTAAATAAACGTCGATCTCAGAGGAAACATCACTAATACGGTTTACCCCTTGTTTTTGTTCAAAATCTTTATTTAAATAAACTTTTACCAATTTAATTCCATCAATAATCATCTTAATTAGTTTCGGGTTATATTCACTAATCCCCCCTGAGAAGATGATGTTATCAACAGTAGGAAGAATATTGAAATAGTAAATAATTTCCTTGATGATTTGGTTCGTAAAAGCAATTAAATTAGTTTTAGCTTCCTCACTATCATCTTCAAGAATGTGTTCGATTGAAGTGTGGTTCGTCATTCCAAACAAACCACATTCCTTATTTAAAAATTGGTTAATTCGTTTGATTGTTTTAAACTCAGTCATAAGATGAGTAAAAATTGATGGATCAAGATTACCAGAACGATGTCCCATCATAATTCCAGAAGTAGGAGTGTAAGTTGCAGTGTTATTAACCGACTCTCCATCCTTAATCAAACTAATGGTACATCCAGAACCAAGATGAACAAAAATAGCATTAAATGATTCACGATCAATATAGTGTCTTAACTGACTCTTAATATTTGCACAAGCAATTCCATGGAAACCGTGCTTGCGAATGTCGTATTTATCATTAAATCATTTAGCAAGACCATTAACTTTAAAGTGTTTCGGAATAGCACGATGAAAGTAATCATCAAAGGTAAGCATAATTTTGCTACGATCAACATTCATCATAAGGAGTTCGTTGATAAGGTGTAGTGTTTGTTTGTTGTGGATACATGAAATTTCAACATTATTTTTAATGTCTTCTATAATCTCGTCTGTTATTAAACTATATGGTCCATAATTTCCACTAACCATTACAACACGAATAATAAATTAATCGATTTCATCGATTTTTCTGATAACACGTGTCCGAGTCATAAGACGAAGTAAAAAAGCAATTTGGTTCTTCATTGGTAACTTCTGACTCTTTGACTCTTCTTTGTTTTGATAAATATAGGTAATTGTATAAATATTATGCTCACAGCGAATCTTACCGTAAAAAATTTTTTGACCCCGGGTGTTAAATAAAGCAAATTTCAGTGACGAACCACCTTTATTAATTACTAATTTCATCTTAATTTCCCACTTTATATAGATTTTGTGTTATTTCGTTGTATGAATGGTCATCTTTATCTTCATTATGGAGATATTGATTATTGAGATAAATACATCCTGGTTTACTCATATATGTTGCTTCAACCAGGACAAGAATTGGTTGATCGTAAATTCGTGGATAAACAAACTGTACACGCTTCGGTTGAAAATTATTCGTATGTAAGGCATGATACCAATCAAAAAGACGATCTGGGGGTAATATTACCGTTAAGTAACCTTTCTGCTTCAGTATTTTACGTGCACCTGAAGCAAGTTGCATTAATGTTAATTTTATATCATAAAATGCTACTTGCTTCTCATATGAAATATTACCAATAATCTTCGTTTTTGTCTCAAAGTATGGTGGATTACAAACCAAAGCATCAAATTTGTCTTCCTCTTTAAACTTCTTCGCGACATAGTCATTAAAGTCAATAAGAAGTAAGGTAATTATATTATTTAGGTTATTCTTAGAGACATTGTCAATAGCAAGGTCGTAGGCTCTTTCCTGAATTTCAAGAGCGAGAATGTTTAATTCGCTTTTTCGCTTAGCAAGAAGAATGGAGAGAGCCGCATTATTCGTGCCGACTTCGATTACCCTTTTTACACGTGAATTTAAGGTTATGAAGTTCGCAAGAAGAACTGTGTCAATTGTATAATTAAACATCGTTTTATCTTGTTTGATAAAAAGGGTGCTATTAAAACCTAAATAATTCTTTTTAATCATAATGAGTAATAAAAAAGCCTTGAATAATTTAATTAATCAAGGCAAATATCAATTAATGGAGCGGGTGATGGGAATCGAACCCACGTTAATAGCTTGGAAGGCTATAGTTCTACCACTGAACTACACCCGCAATACTGGTGCTGGAAGAGGGACTTGAACCCTCACGATCGTGAGATCACTAGATCTTAAGTCCAGTGCGTCTACCATTCCGCCACTCCAGCAAAAGAACTAATTTTAACAATTAGTTCTAAATAAAACATATGTATTAATGGTGCCCCATGTAGGGTTCGAACCTACGACCCCTTCATTAAAAGTGAAATGCTCTACCACTGAGCTAATGAGGCATCTAACTTTAGGTAGACCTAAAGTTTTTTTATTAATGGCTGGCCTGGCAGGGATCGAACCTGCGCGTGGAAGAATCAAAATCTTCTGCCTTACCGCTTGGCTACAGGCCAACTATGGTGGACAGAGTAGGATTCGAACCTACGAACCGTAAAGGAGCCGGGTTACAGCCGGATGCGTTTGACCACTTCGCTATCTGTCCAAGAGTGTTAAAAACACTATTATAGTTTACTATAAACAGGCGAATAAATCAATATTTTTTTCTATTCTTCGATAATTTTAAGGATTTTGATCTTGTACGGATTATCAACATGAACAGTAACTTCTTCTCCAACACGACGACCAAGAAGTGCTTTCGCAAATGGAGTTTCATTAGAAATTTTATTTTCAAAAGGATTTATATCCATTGATCCAACGATGGAAACCGTTTCTATTTTATTATTTCTTAGGTTATGGATTTCAACTGTTGAACCTATTGAAATTTCCCCATCTACTCGTTTGATATCTTCAATTAACTCGTAGTTTTCAAGGATTGCATCAATTTCTTCTTTTCTCTTCGAAAGAGCAGCTTGTTCGTTTTTTGCTGCATCATAGTCAGCATTTTCAGAAAGGTCACCTTGTTCACGTGCTTCTTGAAGTTGTTTTGTAATTTCAGGTCATTTAACTTCAAGAATTTCACGTAATTCCTTTTTAAGATCAGCTAAAGCTTGTCGTGAAATAGTATGTTTCATATTCTTTCCTTAGTAATTAACTTTAATTATAACATTTATAATGAATCATTATTAATATGATTAATAGCTTGCAATGCAGATGCAAAGCAAACGGTCATATTAAAACCACCGGTCTTCGGTGACACACCTAGTACTTCGCCGATGAAGTAAAGACCTTTATATTTCTTACTTTCCATTGTCGAAGAATTAAGACAAGTAACGTCAACTCCTCCTCCGGTTGAAATCGCATACATCGGTTTGTTTAATGCTTTGATATTAAAAGTTAAGTTGGTTAAGTAGTTAATAATTTTAAGACGGTCTTCCTTTCTTTGTTCTGCTAACTTTTGCTTAGCATTCAGTTTTAAATTATCAAACATAAAATGTACAAATTTTTCAGGAAGCATCTTAAAACATTGGTTCAGTTGATCTTTTGTGGTTAACTCTTTTAAGATTTCTTCCGTAGTTAAAAACGATAATTTAAGTTGGAGATTAAGATCGCTATGATACGAAACATAACCGCTTAATCGGCGCATTAATGGTCCACCAAAACCATAATGGGTAATCATTAAATCATTCTTTTCCTGAACTAAAACCTTATTAGAAGAAATGATTGTACCAGTAACATTTTTCAATGAAACACCTTGAAGTTGTTGAGTTAAACCTAGAAAGTCATCAATAACGATTCCGGTACCCATCGGAAAGGTTCTTGTTGTTTTAATCCCAAGTTGCTGACAAAACTTATAACCATCACCTGTCGAACCAAGATTAGAAAATGATAAACCACCTGTGGCAATAACAACTCTTTTTGAATAATATTCTTTTTTATCTTGGTCAATCACTAAATAAATTTTTTTGTCTTCCAGATACCTAACAGTTTTAATGGAGCAACCAAGACATAACTCGATACTATCATCATTAGCAAGTTGGTCGAAAAACTTTTTTCGCATTGATGGATTCTTGCATTTTAATCGAACCTTTGTAGAACCCTCACTTACTTCGGTTAAAATCTTATATCGAAGAAGGAATTCACGAATTTGGGATGGACCGTATTTAGTAAATGCTGAATACATAAATTTGTTACTATATAGCATATTTTCATTTAATGTTTTAACATCAACATTGTTTGTTACATTACAGCATCCACCCCCGTGTTCACCACCACCGGTAAGGAGAAACTTCATCATAATTTCTTTGTTTTTATCAAAAGCAATTGTTTTTAGCTTCTTATTCTTATTAAGAAGTAAATAAACAGCTGAAGGACCAAGACCAATTACAATTAAATCTACGATGTTCATAACATAGCTCCGTAACAAAAAAACTAGCCGTTAGGCTAGTTTCATCAAAGTGCGTGGCAATGACCTATTTTGTTTTTGACTATCGTCGGCTCTAGAGTGCTTGACTTCTGTGTTCGGGATGTAAACAGGTATTTCCACTCTGATATGATTACCACACTATGATCATTCTCTGAAAACTGAATATTATCATTCTTATAAATTTAAACAAGGATTTACATAAGTCCTCGAATAATTAGTATCGGTTAGCTAAACACGTCACCGTGCGTACACATCCGACCTATCAACGTTATGGTCTATAACGATTCTTACGCCATTTAAGGCAGGGAAGATTAATCTTGAAGTTAGTTTCACACTTAGATGCTTTCAGCGTTTCTCTATTCCACACGTTGCTACCCTGCAGTGCCGCTGGCGCGACAACAGGATCACAAGA
>NZ_JONZ01000004.1 GCF_000712165.1 Ureaplasma canigenitalium ATCC 51252
TAGACCTTCATCGTTCACGCGGCATTGCTTCATAAGGCTTTCGCCCATTGTGAAAAATTCCCTACTGCTGCCTCCCGTAGGAGTATGGGCCGTGTCTCAGTCCCATTGTGGCTGTTCTACCTCTCAGTACAGCTACGCGTCATTGACTTGGTGAGCCGTTACCTCACCAACTATCTGATACGTCGCACCCTCATCCAAAAGCGTCGCAAACGCGACTTTCTACATATTCTCATGTGATAATTATGTTATTATTCGGTATTAGCTAATCTTTCGACTAGTTATCCCCAACTTAAGGGTAGATTGGATACGTGTTACTCACCCGTTCACCACTAAGCCAAAAGGCTTCGTTCGATTTGCATGTATTAGGCATGCCGCCAGCGTTAATCCTGAGCCAGGATCAAACTCTTTATAATTGACGGATTCTATTTAGTTTTCAAAGAACATTCGTGTATCTCAAACAAAACAACAAACTAAAAGAACAACAAAATTGATCTTTTAAAAATATAGTTGTTATGAATTATAAGATAGTGATTTTTCTTATTGAGAAATACACTATAAAACTATAACAAAAAGAAAGAAGGATTGCAACACTAAAATTAAATTATTTTGAAAGAAATCATACATCGTCAAGGACGAACTCTTTGTTGGATAAGTATTTTAACTGTTCATCGAACTTACTCAGGTCTCCAAATTTCAAAGAAAAAGCCACAAGACATTGATATTCATAATTGTGATTCTTATCAATATTACTATTAATATAATATTGTTCACCAACAATAGGAGCACCCAAGTAATTAAGGGTAGCTCGAATTTGATGTGTTCTTCCGGTATGCAGTGAAACTTCATACATAAAGAAGTTTTTGTATTTTTGTTTAAAATGATATTCAGTTATAGCTGTTTTATTCGTTTTATTTTTATAATCGCTTACAACCATGTGGTTCGTCTTAGAATCTTTTTCCATAAAAAGATAAACTGTGTCATCTTTTTTAGGAAGCTGCTTATAAGTTAAAACTAAATATTTTCTACTTATTTGATTATTTTTAAAAAGTTCATTAAAGACTCTCATACTAAGCGCTGTTTTGCAAGCTAAAACTAGACCGGTTGTGTTCCGGTCTAAACGGTGTACAATTCCCGGGGTAAATGACGAGGATTGAAAAGGATTGTAATACCCTTTTTTAGCGAGATATTTAAGGATTCGGTTGTTTAAGGTGTCATAACTTTTACCATCAAAATCATGAACGATGAGACCGATTGGTTTTTTTACAACCAGTATATGATCATCTTCATATACTATATCCGTTAAATCCCTGGCATTTGAAAAAGAAATATCAAGGTCTATTTCTAGATATTTATCATCGGTGTAAACACTGACTACATCATCAACTTGTAACTGGTAATCTCCAGCAGTTCTTTTACCATTAATCTTAATATCGTTTTTTCTTAGAAGCATATAAATTGCTGTCCTAGACAACTTTTTGAATTTTTTTAAGAGTAAACGATCTAACCGTTGATTTGCTTCATTTGGTTGAATCTTAAATGATTTCATTCTAAATAAATGACTTTCTATTTATTTCAGTTAACCGGTTCATTGGACGGTCAAAAATTTTACTTAATTCGTTAATTCCTTTTAGACCGAACCGTTTAATATAATCCACTTCCCGATCAGTAATTAGGATGATGACATAATAACTAATATTAAAGCTTTGGCCAACGTCAACCTTAACTGAACAGTCCCCGTAGGATGGAACATCTAGAAAAACACCTATTTTATCTGTGTTGGTAATTGGATTAACACAAGTAAAAACTTGGTATCAACTTAGCATATGATGTCGCTCATAACTTAATTTGACAATATTAATAATATATTGAATTGCTCATTGATCACTTGTCGTACTAAAATGTCAATCAAGCGGTAATTCAAAATAGATTTCACTTCGCTCACTGTTTTGGTGGTCTTCGTTGTGACTAATAAACGAACCAAGCCCAAAGGTCATTAAAATTTGGTGAGTTTTTTTCTTTATTAAAACTAGATTGTAGTAAATCGGAACAATCCGTTGCTCTTTGGTTAGCAAGATTAGTTCACTAATTTTGCCAAAATTTTTTTCAATATTTTCTTTTACTTTTCTTTTTTCTAAATCGCTATACTGATAAGTAATTTCCATGTAGTTTTAGTTAATTCAACGAACTAGACTTTATCTCTAAACTTCAGATAAGCAATTTTTAAATTACCAACAGACAGGTCATTTGTTGATCGTTCGATTAGATTATCATCGTTTTTTGAGATATCAAAACGGACTTTATAAATATCTCTAAGTTTTTCATTAAAGTCTTTTTGTTCAATAAATTCTGCTTTTAAATTATAAAAAATATGTTGAACTAAAATTCGATATATATCAACAATTAGGACAGATTCTGTGTTTTTTGGAACATTAAAGGTATCGTAAAATTGAACAAAATGGTGATAAATTGAAGATGAATTATCAGGATTTTTAATATTTAAAGTGAAATTCGTTTTCTTATTTTCAATATTTTTAATGTGAAGTAGCTCAATAAAAGTATCGTCTTTATTACCTTTTTTAAAAATAATCTCTTCACCATCGTCAGTTACTTTTTTAACTTCAACTAGTTCATATTCGATATTTTTATTAAATTGACTTAAATCGAGTTGAATAGTATTTCCAAGGGCAATCGTATTTGTTAATAAAACTTGTTCATCCGAATTCGGTTGACTTACCCCAACTGGTTGATAAACAAGACTATAATTTTGATATGTTTTCTTTAAAAGATCTTCCCGAATTTCTTGAACAGGTTCAGTTTCATCATCCCCGTTGTCATAGAAGTTGAAAACATTAATTAGTAAATTAATAAGACTTTCTAACTGCTTGTGCTTCGTTTGACGTTCTTTTTTAGTAGTGTATTTAATTTTTTCATCATCTAAAATGTGTTCTCGAATACGGTTGCTGATTAACTCATAAAGAGCACCATTATCTCCAAGGTAACCATCTTTCTTATCAACTACAAAGTCAAAAATTGATTTAAGAGCGGGTGTATAGGCTACATAATCGAAGTTTCGTAACGGTCAATAAAAATAACCGGTGTCGTCAAAAATATTACCAGTCTCCGTCTCATTGTTTTGACTAGTTTCATATTCGTTAATTTCATCATTCGATTTATCACGATGAATGATCAAATCTTCTCGAAGAATATCGCTTCCACCTTCCTCGTTCTTGTTATTAAGACCTTCGAAAGAAAGTTTATCGACAAACTTTAATGCCGCTTCTTCGTTTTTCTGTGAAATGAATTTTGACATCACAAAACCATCAAGCGCTTTTAAAGTATTTTTAGGTCTTACAATATGAAAATTCTCGTTAGTTGGTGTTCTTTTCTTTAGATATTCAGATGCTTCATCATTAATGTATTCCCCACCATTAAAAGAAGCTGCAATGTCACCACTATATGCAATTGCTCCTACAGCATTAATTAAAGAAAGGTCATTCAGAACATCGTTTGAACTTGTCTTTAACTTAATGGTATTGACAGGAGAATCCTTGAGCACATTAAGAATGTTGTCGAATTTTTGATCAATAAAAGGGATGGTTGAACTGTTTGGAAGATTAACATTTGGACTAGTGTTTGCTTTGTAAAAAGTTAATAAGTTTTCTAATCGATTTAATTCATTTTGTAAACGGTTTTTTTCACTATCACTAATAGCTTCTTTAAGACTATTTGTGATCATCGTGATATTTTTTGAAATATCAATAATCTGTTTTTCGTTCTCTTTTTCTGTTTTAAGAATATTATCGCCTTCGTGATCAAGAATTTTACCAAGGTCATAAACAGTTCTTGCATCATCAATCATAACAACTTTACTTTTATTTTTTTCAATGTAAAAGTCGTTTTCTTCATCGAGGAAAACATTAGTTTCATTATCAAAACGGAAACGATTATCCGGGTTGTTTTCGTTAATGTATTTAAGCACATCTGTTCAGGTTACATCGGGCTTAGAAAGTTCTTTAATTTCTTTGCCACGATAAGCAAAAATAAGGTCTTGGAAAAAGTAAGGAACCATGTATTCAATCAAACGATCTGGTTTACCATCCTTGTCAATGTCACCTAATTCAACATCATATGCAGCAATCATGTTTCACACCTCAGGTGTGTAAATATTTTCAAGTTCAGCAACATCTTTGATCACTTTATTAGTTGTTGGATTAATAAGATTAAATGAAGCTCAATTAATTTTTTTAACTAGTCCTAGCTTAGCTAATTTAACAACTTCATAAGAAGATACAACAACGGTGTCAAGCACTCTCGACTGTAAAAAACCGGCTACAACCTCGTTGTTATCATGATAATTAAAAGATAAGTTGTTTTTGTTAAATTGTTCACTTGCTTCAGTAATAATTTCTTCGCTCATATAGCCATCATAATTACCAACGACTAGTTTATTAGTAGTTGTACATGAGCTTAAAATTACTGATGTAGGAAGGAGAAGACCAAGAGACAAAAAAAGGGCTTTTTTGTTTAATTTCTTTTTCATATTTAATCCTGCTTATTTCAAATTTCCAACTTAATTTTGTTATTAATTTTCTTGATTTTTCTCAGTTCATGTGCTTTAACAAGAGCGATAATGGAAATTACGAAGATGGTAGCCATTACCATCAAACTACCAAAAACAATTGCTCAAATTTTAATTCCTTTAGCCATACTATAAAGTTCGGTTGAAATCGTATTAACCTTACCACCAACTAATTTGGTAATAATAAAATCGTCGAATGACATAGCAAAAGTTAAAACAATTGCTGAAATAATCGAAGGAAGAAGATAAGGAATGACAATTTTAAAGAATGTTTTGATTTTTCCATAACCTAAATCATAAGATGCAAGAATTAGATTCTTATTCATTTTCTGCATGCGTGGATAAATAAGAATAATCGCATACGGAGTACAGTATGAAATATGAGCAAGAATAATCGTTCCAAATCCAAAGTTAAAACCTAATGGAATAACAGTAAAAACAAATAACATTGCAAGACTAATCCCGGTAATGATATCAGGAATAACAATATTCGTTTGGGCTGAAATGGTAGTAGCTTTTTGATAAAACTTCTTCGCATTTCAAATACCAAAACAAGTTATTGTCGCAATAAAAACAGATGTTGGAACAACTGCGATGGAAATAATTAAGGTATTAGCAAGTGCTTCTGTAAATTGATTAGTTGATAAGGAAAGATAATTAGAACCATCATTTCAATTAAATGCCGAAGTTACATTCCCTTTGATCGAAGGAGAAGTAAAAGAAAGAAGAACAACGATCAATAACGGAATGTAAATAACTAGTAAAACAATTCAAACATAACTTGTTCTAAGAAAACTAAGAAAGTTCGGTTTTTTCATTTTTAACTTTTCTCCCCATAGTAATTTTTTGATAAACCTTTTTCACAATCTTAGGAATGACAGTTACTAAGATATAAACCGCAATTAAAATAACCCCTATGATTAAGGTAATCGCGGAAGCTCGCGAAAGTTGGATAGAACTCGAAGCTCCACCTTGTCCTAGATTAAATAAAATTTCACCAATTAAAGTTCCATCATTACTATTATTTAAAAAACCAGCAACGGCTACGGATGTAAAAGTTGAAAGAAAAACCAGTGAAATACCTGAAAGTAGAGCATTCTTTGTGTACGGAACAACGATTCTAAAAAAGGTATAAATGTGTCCTCGACCAAGGTCATAGGAAGCATTAATGATGTTTCTTGGCATCACTGTTAATGTGTTGTAAATTGGCAACATCATAAAAGGTAAGTAAACATAAGTAAGACCCATAATGGTAAAAATGTGACCATATGTTGAGTTGATTTCACCATTAACCACATCGAAAAATGTCTTAATACCAATCAACTTTACAAGGAGACTCATCCAAATAGGAGCAGTTATTAAAGCAATTACAATGGTTTTCACTAATTTATTTTTACTAATGCTGACAAAATAAGTGAATGGATATGCAAGGATAATGCATATAAAGGTCGTCACAAGGGAAATTCAAAAACTGTGACCAATTTTTTCAATTACGACACCTCTAATGATTTCAAAATTATCATTAGTTGAGGTAATTCCATCCTTAACACTATTGCTTGGTGTAAAAGATTTAACAACAATAATGATTAAAGGAACGATTAATAAAAAAAGAGTCAAGAAAAAATAAGGTAAACACAAGACGATACCTTTATTAAGTCCTAGCTTTGTTTTAAATGATTTTCGGTATTCTTTTTGATGGGGATGTTTCTTTAAGTCGATGTTTAAATTTTGATAAATTTCTTTAGCACTAATTGATGTTGATGATGAATAATTAATAGTACCTGTGTTTGTAAATTCGTTAGATTTCATCACTAATTACATATTCCTTGGTAACTTTTTGATAATCATCACTCATCCTAATTACATGCACATCAATATCGTCTCAATCAAGAGCAATTTCATCATTAACATTAACTTCATTAATGTCTTCAACATGAATAATCATATCTTGGTATTGACATTTAATTTCTCATAGCTGACCACGATAAAGTTTTGAAATTACTTTAACATTAATTGAACCTTGATCCTTCTTCAAAACATCAAAATCCTCAGGACGAATCATAATTAAACATTCTTCATTTTCGTCAAAACCATCGACAACATCTGTTTTTGAAACAATATCATCAAAAACTACTTTACCTTTTTCAAGGTATTTACCTTCAAAAATATTTGTCTTACCAATAAAGTTCGCAACTCATAAATTTGATGGTGAATCATAAATATCTTGAGGCGAACCAACTTGTTGGATTTGTCCATTTGACATCACCACAATCTTGTCAGACAAACTAAGAGCTTCTTCTTGGTCATGGGTTACTAGTATAAAGGTAATCCCTAAGTTTTTGTGAAGATTTTTAATTTCATCTTGTAACTGTTTTCTTACCTTTGCATCAAGAGCACTTAATGGTTCATCAAGTAGAATTATTTCTGGTTCAATAACGATTGATCTAGCTAAAGCAACTCTTTGTTGCATCCCACCAGAAAGATCGGCTGGATACGAATTTAGTTTATTTTCTAAACCGACAAGTTTAAGCACTTTAAGTGCTTTTTCTTCAACTTCTGCTTTTGTTAGTCTTCTTGTAATATTATGTTTCTCAAACTGTTCTTTCTTTAATTCAGGATAAGTTGCTCAGTATGATTCTCAATAATCAAGGTCGTTATATTTATAGGTTATATAATCGTATTTTTTATCGATTGAACTTTTTTCTTTATATCACTTTTTAAGGTTGAAAATTTCCTTATCGATTGGATTATTTAAATCTAGTTTTTCTCGATTAAAAAAATTTTTAATACGGGAAATTAATGAATCCTTTTCATTTCTTTGTATACCACGTTTTTTATACAATTCATCAAGGGTAGCAAGATATTGGATTCTTCTCATATCCTTAATGGCATTAATGTTTTCGTTTTTTAGGTATTTTTCATCAAGCTTTTTAATCTCAGCTAGAAGTTCAACTCGTTGCTTCTTTAGTTGATTAATTTTTTCTATGGCTTTTTTCTTAGCGGCTTGAAAAACCTTATCGGCCTGAACATATATGTTTTGTTCAATGTTGTCCATTGGTGTTCGCATTAATTTAAGACCATATTCCACATTTTGCTTTACAGTCATATTCGGAAAAAGGGCATAGTCTTGAAAAACCGTTGATGTTGGTCGCTCTTTAATTGCCATATCCTTTATGTCAATTCCATTGTAAAGTATCTTACCGTTTGTGGGGTTTTCAAAACCAGCAATGATCTTTAACATCGTCGTTTTTCCACATCCAGATGGGCCGAGAAAGGTGACAAATTCACCTTTATTTATTTTTAAATCAAATTTGTTTACTGCTGTAAATCCATCATCATAGGTTTTGGTTATATCCTTAAGATGTAGGAAAGTTTTTTCCATCTAATTTTCCTCCTTTTTTATTATTCACAACCTTTGGTATAGAAAGTTGAAAACGGTAATAATCTTAACATTTTTTAATAGAGTTTTTGATTAATATTTTTAATTTGTTTTTGTAAGAAAAAACCACCATTTTTAAGTGTTTTTAAAATGGTGGTTTTATCAAAAAAAAATGAATTTATATCGCTTATTTTTAAAAGCCAAATTTTACCGTAAAATTGGTGCTTTTTATAAAAAATTAAGCAGGGTATTTTGAAGGGAAAATATCTCTACTATTTTGGATGTTTTGGTCGTTAAAAACAACACGTTCGCTACCGTCAGCTTTAATGAAGATGAATGTATAGTACTTACCATTTTCAAGTTTTTCTTTATCGAAATGGAAAATTAACTTAAATTCAACTCCAGGAGTTTCATCGGCTTTAGTAGTAGCTTTTTTTATGCTTAAAGGTTCGACAAGGGTATTGTCATTTGCTGACTTAACTTCTGTCGCGAAAGCAACTCAGTCACCTGTTACTCCCTCAACTGGACTGTGGTGCAGTTGAAATCTAAAAACACCCTCAGCATTTAATTTATTTTCTGAAATAGCCGCTGGATGAAGTAAAGTTCTTGTCTTAACTTGACCTTCATATTTAGGAATACCATATTTAGTAAAGTCTAGATCAATGTTTCTTTTTGCGGTTTTATGAGTTTCACTACCACCTGGAGTTGTTGTTCCACCTGGAGTTGCAACATCTTTGCTTTTTTGTCCTGGTGTACAAGCAGCTATAGTAGCAACGACAGGAACAGCTACAAAGATAGGAGCAAGAATTTGTAATATTTTTTTAGTTTTTAATTTCAAGGTTATCACCGTTTTTTCTAAAAGTAATTGATTGTATCAATTTTTAAAAAAAATTTTTATTTTTTTGTTTTCTCACGTATTTTTCCTTAGGTTAAAGGGAAAAAAGTAAAAAAAAGATACCTTTTAAGGCATCTAGTATTGACTAAAACAAATTAAAATAGGAGAAAAGGCTTAAGTGCTTCGGGTATTTCTATCTCACCGTTTATTTTTTGGTAGTTCTCAACAACAGCAGCTCAAAGACGATCAATGGCTAAAGATGAACCATTAAGAGTGTGAACAAATTTGGTATCATCCTTAGCATTATCACGATAACGGATCTTCGCTCGACGAGCTTGAAAATCAAGACAGTTAGAGCAACTTGAAATTTCCTTATAGGCTTGATATGAGGGAAGATAAACCTCTATATCATAAGTCATAGCACTGCTAAAACCCATATCACCAGTACATAATTGAATGCGTCGATAAGGTAAATTTAATTTTTCTAGAATAGTTTCAGCAGCTCTAGTTAATGTTTCATGTTCTTCTCAACTTGTTTCTGGTCTTACAATTTTAACGATTTCAACCTTATTAAATTGATGCTGACGAATGACACCGCGGGTATCTTTACCAGCACTTCCGGCTTCAGATCTAAAACAGGATGTATTAGCTGTGTAATAAAAAGGGAGAGCATCTCCTTTAATAATTTCATTTCGATGAAGATTAGTTAATTGAACTTCTGCAGTTGGTGAAAGATAATAATTTGAATCATCTAATTTAAAAAGATCATCTTTAAATTTAGGTAGATTTCCGGTCCCAAAAAGTGAATCAGAATGGACAATTACCGGTGCGTGAATTTCTTTACAGTGAAAATCTTTAATATTGTTATGAAGACAAAAAAGTTGCAGTGCTCGGTATAATCGAGCTCCTAAACCAGTATAAATAATAAATCTTGAACCTGTTACCTTTGTGGAACGATCAAAATCAATTAAAGCGTTCGTAATTGCTAAATCCCAGTGTGCTTTGGGGTTGAAATCAAAATTTGGTATGTCTCCTACCGTCTTAATGACTTTGTTGTCATTTTCATCTTTACCAATAATCACATTCTTAGCAGGTAAATTAGGAATATAAAGAATTTTTTCATCTAATTCTTCTTTTACTTTATTAAAAGTATCTTCGATTGTACTAATTTCATTCTTTAATAAAGCAACCTCTTCTAATAATTTGTCTCTTTCTTGTTTCTTGTCTTTTAACAAACCTATTGTTTTTGATTTTTGATTTTTAACTGCTGTTAGGTTTTCTTTTTTAACGAGTAGTTCACGCATTTTACGGTCAAGTATAGCAATTTCATCAACCTTAGAAACATCGAAACCACGTGTAGCTAACCGTGTTTTAACTTCTTCAATATTATTTCTTATTAAATTAATATCAACCATAATTTACCCCTTAAAGAAAAAATAGTTAACATCTGTCAACTATTTAGTAATTATTCCTTGCTATCTTCAGTTTCCTTCGCTTCTTTCATTTTTTCACGATGTTCAATAACTTCTGGAGGAAGTTTTTTGTGTTCGTGAATGTAATCTATTTGTGGTTTAATAATTGTTTCAAGTTCAAGTAATGTTTCAACAATTAAATTTAATTCATCACGGTGTTCAAGAATCATTTCTTTAGCAAGTTTATATTGTTCTTGAATCAATAATTCAACTTCTTTATCGATTTCATAGCCAAGTTCATTGCTATAGTTATTACGGTAAGGGTTGTCAACACCTTCAGTTGGAATGTGCTGAGTTAACCCAAGTTTAGTCATACCAAAGCTCGCAACCATTGCTCGAGCAATTTTTGTTACCTTATAGAAGTCGTTTGCAGCTCCGGTTGTAATGTTATCAATTCCGTAAATTAATTCTTCTGCGGCACGACCACCAAGAGCAACACGGATTCTAGCAATTAAATCAGTTTTTCTTTGTAAAGTGTTTTCTTGTTTTTCAGGAGTTTGAAGAGTATAACCAGCGGCTTGACCACGAGCTACAATAGTAATTTTTTGAACAACATCAACACCAGGAAGGTAAAGACCAATTAAAGCGTGACCTGCTTCGTGATAAGCAATTTGTTCACGTTCTCGGTCGTCAATCACCTTATTCTTTCGACTCGGCCCACCAATCACACGGTCGATTGCCTCATCAAGGTGATGAAGAGTAATTGAAGGAGAGTTCTCACGAACCGAAAGAAGAGCGGCTTCATTTAATGCATTTTCAAGTTGAGCACCAGAAAACCCAGCCGTTCGACGAGCGATATCCGCAAGCTTAACCTTACTTGAAATATTCTTATTACGACTATGAATTTTAAGGATTTGTTCACGTTCAAGAATGTCAGGAAGGTTTACTGAAATATGACGGTCAAAACGACCAGGACGAAGAATAGCATCATCAAGTGTATCGAGACGGTTAGTAGCGGCAATCACAATAACTCCGCTTGATGTTTCAAAACCATCAAGTTCAGCTAATAATTGGTTAATTGTTTGGTCTTGAACCGCATTTAATGAATTACCACGTTTTTTCGCAACTGAGTCGATTTCATCAATAAACACAATAGCTGGAGCTGATCTTCGTGCTTTTTCAAATAATTCACGAACACGACGTGCTCCAACACCAACGAAGGTATCTTCAAAGGTAGAACCTGTTGTTTGAAAAAATGGAACATTAGCTTCACCAGCAACTGCTTTCGCAATTAAAGTTTTACCAGTACCTGGAGGACCATAAAGCATTACACCTTTTGGAATTCTAGCGCCTGCCGCAACATATTTTTTTGGTTGTTTTAGGAAATCGACGATTTCAATTAATTCTTCTTTAACCTCAGCAATTCCAGCCACATCAGTAAAACGAACTTTTGATTTTGTTAATTTAGCATCGCCTTTACCAATTCCGAGTAATGATTCACTTTGTGCTCTATTCGCACGCATAATGAATCACATAAAGAAGATAAATAATATGATGGAAATAATTGGAGAGATGTAAGTTTGTGGAGAAACGCCTGCTCTAGGATATTCCGCTTTTTGAGTAACGAGGTGAATAAATCATCCAAAATCATCATTTTGAAGTTCGTTTTTTGGGTTATTAGGGTCTAGGTGAGTTTCACGAATTAAAGTTTCCCCGATATATCATTTGTCCGCATCGCTTCTAATTACATAAAAAGCATACTTCGCACCAAAGTCTTTAACATTAGCAATGACAAGGTATTTTGTATCGCTTCGACGTTGCACTTCAGCATTAATTAATGCTTGTTCAGTAAATGTAAATGCAATATTTTTACCTTCAGGATCATTTCGCTCTAATTTTAATTCTCGTTTGTTACCAACCAGTTCAGTATGAGCTCTTTTCACAAGAATTTCTTCGTAACCGCGTCTTGTTGAAAAGTAAATAATTAGACCAATAACTGTTACAATCGCTGCAATGATAAAAAAGTAAATAAGAATTTTTCGTCAATTAACGCGTTTCTTATCACTAGAATCATTCTTTCTCGGCTGGGTTAAATCTTCTTTATCTTTGTTCTCTGACCGATTATTATTGTTCCCAGCAAAGAAGTTAATTAGTTTTTTTAAACTCATATCATCCTCTATTTTATTTTTTATAAACTTCTTCTTTTAAGACCCCAATATAGGGAAAATTACGCATAATTTCTTGGTAGTCTAATCCAAATCCTACAATAAAAACATTAGGTATATCGAAACACACAAAGTCAGCAACAAGGTTCGTCTTTCGTCCTTCTTTTTTATCAAGTAAGGTAATTAACTTAACAGTTCTTGCACCACGGTTATGAAGAAGGTCGATAACTAAAGAAATGGTATTACCTGTATCAACAATATCTTCAACAAGAATAACATCTTGGTCTTTAACATCAGATTTTAAATCAGTGACAATTTCGGGTTCAGTTTGTGCTTTTATTCCACCCTTAAAGCTACTAATAGCCATAAAATCAAGGGTAATGTCAACAGTGATGTTAGGTAAAAGTTTCCCTAAAAAGGGAATACAACCCTTTAGAATTCCAACAAGGATTGGTGTTTCGCCGACATAGTTTTGATTAATCCATTGAGCTGCATCAAAAGCTCTTTGATCAATCTCATCCTCAGTAATCAAAACTTCCTTAATTCGTGGGTCAACATTTAAATTTTTCATCTAAAATACAACCTTATGTTTTTATATATATTGTAAAATTATACATTATCTAAATATTAAATAAATTTAACTTAAATTCCTTTAGCGGAATATCTGCTTCCTGACTATATGTTGGTTTGCCGTTAACCCATTTGTTTGACACATAAACTTTTAGAGTAATAATCTTTTTAGCATCAACACTAATTTTTACTCGCGGAGTAGCATGATATTGAAAATCGGTATCACTGAAGGTCACTGTCACTATTTTCGACAGTTCTTCTTGTGTTAGGTTGCTAAAATTAAGTGTTTTTAACACTTCTTCATATTTCTTTTTATTTTGAGGTTTGCTATTCCAAGTCGAAACATTAGCGAATGATTCAAAAGTTAGCTCAGCGGTAGTATTTTCAAAAGAAAGATTACTATATCTAAGAATCAATTTTTTTGATTCATATTCTTTTTTTGTTTTGTTGTTTCTGAATTTAACAGCAACTTCGAAAGAATGATCTTTTTCATTATGATTAGTAATTACATATTCTCTTGTGTAATCATTTAAATCTTCTTTTGCAACAAAAAGAGCAGATGCAAGAGCAGCATCAAGATCATTAATATCTAGTAATCAATAAGGTTTAGTGAACTTTAATGGTGGAAGAAAGTTATATGATTTGCCATTTAAATGTTTTTGATTTTCTCTTAGCTGCTCCTCATCAAATTCTAATGATAAGTTAGGATCAAATAGTGCTCCTTTATAACGTTCAAGTATTCTAACGTTTCATTCAAAGAATGGATAAGGAGTTATTGGCTCGTCTTCACCAAAAATTTTAATTTGATAAGCTTTTTTTAAGTCATCCAAAATAAAATCATACTCTTTGTTATCGTTATCTAAATCAATAACACGGTCAAGGTTATAAACGCCTTTTGGTGTACCTATTCCTAGGTCTATTGCTGCCTCAAAATATTGATTCCTTTCTTTTAGATAAACAGGTTGAACCACAACTTCTTTTTTAATTGATGAATCATCTTCTTTTTGATAAATTAACTTAATTTTCTTTGGAGTTAATTCACGACTATTAGGACCTTTTGGTGAAGGCTTTTCAACGTGAAGTTCCTGAAGTAATTTATCAAAATTAAGAATTGCACCTTTTAGTGGACGGAAATTTCGCAGGGTAACATTATTTCAACGAACTCGATAGTTATCATCATTTAATGGTCTACCATAAACGATATCTTGGTAAATACCATGTTGGATATTATAGTTATAAACATCACTTGTGTAAAAATCGCGACGGAATAATACATTATGAAATAACGGAAGATTAAAACTCGGATTACCTTGTTGACGAAGGTTTGTATTAAATCTAAATGGTTTAATTTTTCGTTTATTGGCATCGCTACCCGTTTCAAGATCTTCTGGTTTGATTGAACCGAAAATATTTGTATCATTAATTAGATGTGGAATTAGTTGGGGGTTTTGAAAAACACTTAAAATTTCTTCTACTTTTTGGATTGGAATGTCTTTTTGTTCAACATCCCAGATGGTTTTATCACCAATTTTAAATAACACATCTCCTTCAACTTGTTTTGATTTAGGTAATTTGAAGTCGTATTTTAATTCAATATTTTTATCAACATAAGGTCTTGGTTTAGAAACCTGAGCTTTAAATTTTTCAAATCATTCTGCAGGGGATGGAACATTTATGATTTTCGCATGGTCTTGTTCTGTCAGTTGTAAATCATGTCCGCCATCGTGAAGTGGTTTGTTTTTATTTAATTCTCCACTTCCTTTCTGTCCTTTTTGCTTATTACAAGCAACTGCAACAATAGCGATAGATCCTAAAACCGTTAGAAGTCCCAAACCTAAACCTAAATATTTTCTCATTTGATTTTTTTTCATATTAATTTTCCCTTAAGTATTTTCTTAAATATTGAGCGGTGTAAGAAATATTTTCCTTTACTAAAATTTGTTCAGGAGTTCCTGTCGCAATTATTTTTCCACCAGCAGAACCTCCATCAGGTCCTAAATCAATAATATGATCAGCAACTTTTATTAAATCGAGATTGTGTTCAATTACCAACACCGTATCCCCGTTATCAACAATTTTATTTAATATTGTAATCAATTTACTAATATCGTCAATATGAAGACCGGTTGTAGGTTCGTCAAGGACATAAAGAGTTTTACCCGTTGGTTTCCTTTGAAGAAATTTTGCTAATTTAATTCGTTGTGCTTCCCCACCAGAAAGAGTTGTAGACGAAGCTCCTAATTGAAGATAACCTAACCCTACATCTTGAAGTAATGAAATTTTTCGATGAATTGAAGGAAAATTTTTGAAAAAGTCAAGTGCTTGATCTACACTCAAATTTAAAACATCAGAAATTGTTTTTCCTTTGTATTTAATTTGAAGAGTTTCATCGTTGTATCTCTTCCCTTTACATTCATCGCACACAATATAAACATCTGGTAAAAAATGCATTGAGATTCGAAGAGTACCATCACCTTGACATCGTTCGCATCGTCCCCCACGAACATTGAACGAGAAGCGACCTTTTGTATAACCTTTCGCCCTTGCTTCGATTGTATTTTCAAAAACACTTCTAATTTCCTCAAAAAGACCAACATAGGTAGCTGGATTGCTTCTTGAAGTCCGGCCGATAGGTTCTTGATTAACCACAACTAGTTTATCGATATGGTTAGCACCAATTAAATTTGAATAAGCACCAGGAATGACAAAAGGATTAAAATTTATCTTCTCTATTGCTTTAACAAGTGTCTGAAGAATAAGTGAAGATTTACCTGAACCAGAAACTCCGGTAACCACATTAAACTTTCCTAGTGGTACAGTTAAATCAACATTTTTAAGGTTGTTGTGTTTCGCACCTTTTAAAATAATTTTCTGTCCATTTCCACTTCGTCGTGTTTTAGGAACATCGATTTTTTTCTCCCCCCGAAGGTACATACCCGTTAACGAATCTTTATTATCCATCACCTCTTGGACAGTACCAGAAGCAACGATTCTTCCACCATTAACACCTGCGTATGGACCAATATCAACAAGATAATCACAACTAAGCATTGTATCGATATCGTGTTCTACAACAATTAAAGTGTTACCAAGATCTCGCATTTCTTTTAAGGTCGCAATCAGTTTATCATTATCCTTTTGGTGTAAACCAATAGATGGTTCATCTAAGACATAAAGAATACCAGTTAATTTACTTCCAATTTGAGTAGCTAAACGAATCCGTTGTGACTCACCACCTGACAAGGTCGAACTATTCCGTGAAAGCGAAAGATAATCAAGACCAACATTTTTAAGAAAAGAGAGACGGTCAAGAACTTCCTTCACAACTGGTTCAGCAATTTGTTTCATCTCATTATTAAACGAAGTGTTAAGTAAAAAATCTATCCCCTCGTTAATATTCATATTAGTAAAATCAATGATGTTTTTGTTGTTAATCAGTACATTAAGAGCACATTTGTTTAATCTTTGTCCCTTGCACACCTTGCATGTTATTTCACTCATATATTTGTTGTAATGCTCACGTGCTAGTTCTGATGATGTCTCTTCATATCTTCTTTTTACAAGTTCAAGAATTCCCTCAACATATTCCACACTCGAGTAAGATTTATTATTGCTAGAAACGAGATCAATATTAATTGGTTCATCCGAACCATAAAGAAGCAATTTACGTTCTTGGTCACTAAGTTCTTTAATTGGAACTTTTTTGTCTATACCGTAATGTAAAATTATTGAATTAAAACGCTGTCAATCCATATTACTGGTATTAACAGTGTTCTTAAAATAATCAATTCCGCCGTCATTAATGCTTAAGTTGTCATTTGGAATCATTTTTCTTTCATCAGGGAGAAAGTTATAACCAAGACCTTTGCAATTTTCGCAAGCACCAAAAGGACTATTAAAACTAAAAAGAGAAGGTTCAATTTTCTTAAAAACAAAGTTGCAAACAGAACAAGATTCATTCTTGCTAAAGGTTGTATCAACTCCGTCAATATTAAAAGTTATTGAACCGTTACCATCCTTAATCGCAATTTCAATGGCATCTGCTATTCTACTTTGAGTTTCACTATCAAAATTAAGAACGATTCGGTCGATAATGATTTCTAATTTATTGTCTTTTTTCGCATCATAATTTAATGCTTCATCAAGCACATAAATTTCACCATTTAGACGTATTCTTAGGTAACCTTTCTTTTTAAGGTCGTCAATAATCTTCGCTAAATCAGTTTTAAGAACATTATCCTGTACACTAAGAATTTGCAGTTTCGCTTGCTCTTTTTGTTTGAAAAGAAAATTAATCATTTCCTTTTCTGTGTGTGCTTTTATTTCACCATGGTTGTTAATACAGTAAGGGGTTCCAACTCGAGCATAAAGCACTCTTAGGTAATCGTAAATTTCAGTAATTGTGCCAACTGTACTTCTAGGATTATGACTAATTGATTTTTGGTCAACGGCTATGGTCGGACACAACCCATCAATACTATCAACATCGGCCTTATCAGTATTCCCAAGAAACATTCGAGCATAACTCGATAAACTCTCAAAATATCTTCTTTTACCCTCATTATAGATAGTGTCAAAAGCAAGTGAAGATTTACCGGAACCAGAAACTCCAGTAAAAACAATAAACTTATCCTTAGGTAAAGACAAATTTATGTTTTTAAGGTTATGTTCTCGTGCACCTTTAATGACAATTTTATTCATAATTAATTGGTTTCCTGTAGTATTTGTACCAAATGTTTTAGTTGTAACTTTATAAACTTTATATATTATATAGATTATAATAAATAATATATTTTTAACATTAGAAGGAGTTTGTATGGCAAAGTTAATTAAAATTGGTCATTCATATATTGATTTGGCTAATGCTCGTACAATTTCTGTCTTACCAGAAGACATTGATACATACTACGAAATAGGTGGGGAAGAAGCGTATAAGGAAAGTGATTTAGGGTCTGAACTTTACATCAATTATGCAGACTTTGAGTCAACGGTTATCCTGTTTGATCTTAAAAAAGACCAACTACAAAGTTTGGTTGAATCTTTCTTATCATCAGATGACAAAATCTTAGATTTAAGTAAGGAATTCCTTGATGTTCACTATTCTGAAGACGACGAAATGTCTTATGATGAAAGTGAAGAATGTTGTGGTAAGGATGATTGTTGCAGCGACCACGAAAGTGCCTGTTGCAGTGAAGACAAAGATTGTTGTAGTGATCACGAAAGTACCTGCTGTAGTGACAACAAAGATTGTTGCAGCGACCAACACAAAGATACTTGCTATAGTGACAACAATATGGAATGCTGTAATGAAGAACACAGCCATGAACACACTCACACACACGACCATAGCCACGAACATCCACACGGAGACCACTCACATGACAATTTCATAATGGGTGAACACTCACATGAACATGAACACACTCATGAACATGAACACGACCATATGCACGGTCATGATGAACATAACCACAAACACTAATTAAATAATCTTTAATTTATAAAATCTATGGTTCAACTGTAGATTTTTTTAATGTTGATATTTAATTAGATAAAAAATGAAAGTTCATTAACTAATTTTGGATTTTCTTTTATTGAAAGGTCAACGACAGGTACATTAAATTTTAGCGAAACATAAATTTTCTTAAGACCAGCGATGTCATATTCAATCTCATCGTTCTTTTGTTTTCCGTTTAAACCAATATTAAAAGTTAATGTTGAAAAATTAATATCTTCTTTTTTAAGGTTTTTGCCTAAAATTATAATCTTCTTTTCAATCAAATAATCTAATGTTAAATTGTTTGTATCTCTTGCTTGATAGATAACAGGTTGACGTCCTAATGCATCGGGTTTAAAAGTATATTCATTTATTTTTTTTGTTTTAATATCAGAGTAAATTTCATTAATTAAAGAACTGGTTAATTTTGTTCGATCAAAAACAATGTCAGTATCACTTTGATACACATTAGTCTTAAAGTTAACTAATTTATTAATAAACTCATTATTTTTGCTGTCATTGTAATCAACCAATGATTCATTAATATTTAAAAAAGAATCGTATGATTGCTGTTTAAATAAAAATAACGAAAGAGCTTGAGCGATGTTTTCTGTATTTAAAAAACCACTGCTATTATTACTTTTGCTTCGTGCAAATGCTTCTATGGTATTACCAAAATAAGGAATTATTTCATTAGTTACAAAAAAACGATAACCTAAATTTAAATGCTTACTTTTGTTCTTGTCGCGGAAAAAATAAGGAAGAATTTTTTTATCATTTTTTACAACCGTATGATGTAAAACATAGTCACCTTTTTTAAAAATGAACTTACGTGGTAATTCATTAATAATTTGTTGGTAAGTATCATCGTTCGAAATTAAACTCGAAATAGAAGGTGGTAGCAAATTAATAAGTGGTGAAATATCAAATGTAATGCTTGCTTCTAGACTATATTTATGCTTCAAATCAAGAGACTTAATTTGTTGGTTATCTTTGTCATATTCAAGATTAAAATCACCAATTCGAGTCTTTTTAACACCGTTATCAATGAAGTCATGAATGTTTTTAATAGAGTCATTTTCCGCTATTACAGGAGAAAGAAAAACATCAATGGCCGTTTTTATTTTTTCCTTAGTTCAATTAATATTTTTAAAGATAACTTGGTTGAGAATACTAAGAATGTTAGGGTTAATTATAATACCTAATTTGGACAATGCGTTGGTAATATTCTCAAGACCAATTCGGTAATCAACCTGGCCATCTGTATTTAAAGAAATAAGGTCAATTATTTTTGTTTCAGAAAGGTAATATTCGTAATAATTACCTTCACTTTCAATATCTTTTTCCTCAATATGTTTTTTCTTAATAAGAATACTATCTATAACTGGTTTAAATAAATTAACAAGTTCCTTAAGGGTATATTCTTTACCATTAATTGGTATTTTAATACTTAGTTCAAGAGTTCTAGCAGCATTAACAAGCAAAGTAATTAAATTATCGATAAAATCAATTGCACCATAATTTCCTACACCATCACGTTTACTTCGTGCTTCAGTTTCATTAATTAAATCAATAACTTGGGTAATTAATGGTTTAAATTGAGCTAATTCAGGTAAGTTTAAGCTATTTAAAAGTGATTTAATTTCCGTAATTTCATTTGTTAGAAATTCTTTAAATTGAAAACTACCTAATCTTTGGAGAATAACGCTTTTGACATTATCATCAAGTCCTGGTAAAGAATTTATCAATTCAATTAAAATAGGTTTTGCGACTGCAAATAAATTACCTAATGAATCATTTTTTGTAAAAGAACCAACTAATTCTGCTAATTGTTTATCCTTAAAAAGAACATTAGTCAACAAAGCAAAGGTAGTACTTGAATTTTTAAGAACCTCTTTAAGTGTTTTTTCTTCTTTTATATCGCTTAACAAGTTTAAAAATCCATGAGCTAACTTTTTGCTTACTTGATAGGTCGTCTCGTATTGATCTTCGATTTGTCTTTTAATCGTTTCTTTATTTAACTTATTAATGTATGTATTTGCTTCATCCTTCAAATTAAAATAATTATTGTTATATGCGGCACTATAAATTTCGTCGTTTAAAACATATGAATAATTATTAAAGAAAAACGAATAGTCTCCAGTAAAATGAAGTTGTCTTTCATTTTTCTTTTCCTTCTTTTGGTCTCCTATTTTAGTGTTTGGTTCGACAATAATTTCCTGGTCATAAACATTAAAATTTTCAAAACTATAAAAAAGTTTGTATGTATTTGCTTCATTTCTTGTTTGACCGTACTCATCCCGCTGAGCTACCCTATTCGTTGGTCTAAAATCGATTTTTATTGAAGAATTATTAATTTCTACAAAAAATTTTCTTGTACTATTAGGGGAGATAATTAAATGATTGTTGGTAAAAGGATCGTTAATTTGTACTGAACTGTTTCCACGGTTTGTAAATGAATACCAGAAAGAAACTTTGGCTTTTATATCTTTATTAGCATCAAAAAAATCTTTATTTGAATTTTCTTCGGCTTGTTTAAAAATCGGTTGATTAGAACTTAAAGGTTCTTTTTTTTCACCCATAGAGTGATAAACTTCAACAATCGGTAAGGTATTCGAGAAAACTAAATCATCTCTTTCATTGGTATTTTTAATATTAGATAAGAATGACAAAAAATCAACATAAAGTGTGTTAGGAGTTAATTTATTTATCCAATTTAAAAAATGATGATTGTTAATATCTAATGCGACTAATAGGTTTTTATATTTTGAGCCCGGATGACTAAAAATATAATGCTTGTTGTTTTTCTTTAAATTTTTAATTCTTTCACTTGATGTCGGATAATTATTAACATACTTATCGATAGTGATTAACTCTTGTTTAAAATTGTCATATTCATTAAAAAGGTTATTAGTCAACCCGCGATCAGTATCGGGCAAACTAATAACATAATCGTCAGGATTAAAGACATTTACACTTGGTTCTTTAATTATTTTTTTGTTGCTACAACTAGCAATAACAGGAACGAAAATAGCAAGGGAAGTTGAAATAAAAATAGAGGTTAATATAGTTTTTTTTATGTGCTTCTTCATTTGTTCCTAATTTCTAAGAGAAAAATGATCCACCATTATTACCTTGCATAAATGGATTTTTCCCTTGTTTTAGCATTTTACCCATATCAGCCATTTTATCACGAGAAGTTTCTCATTGTTTTAACAGCTTGTTAAGTTCATCAGGTGTTCTCCCTGAACCACGAATAATACGAATTCGTCGAGAAGCGTCACGTTTTAATAAACGCGGATCTCTTCGTTCTTTCTTTGTCATTGATGAAAGCAGAACAGACCAAGTTCTCATTTTTACTTCAGCTTCAGCGATTTCATCTGGTGAAATTTTATTAATACCAGGAATCATTGCAGCAAGACCAGAAAGACTACCCATATTTGCGATTTGTCCAATTTGTCTCATTAAATCTTCTAAATCCATTTTCCCGGCCATCATTCTCTGCATTGCACCACGAGCTTGTTTCTCATCAATAACATCTGCCGCTTTTTCAGCAAGTGTTAAGATGTCACCAAGACCAAGAATTCGGTCAGCCATTCTTTGCGGATAAAAGTCATCTATTGAACCAATTTTTTCCCCAGTCCCGGTATATTTAATCGGAACATTAAGTAATGATGTTAGAGAAAGAGCAGCTCCCGCTCTGGCATCTGAGTCTAGTTTGGTAATTACAATACCTGTAAGTTTCAATCAATTGTTAAATTCAGTTGCAACATTAATAATGTCTTGTCCAGACATACTATCAACTACTAAAAAAATTTCATCAGGACTTAAGGTTTTCTTAACATTTAATAACTCTTGCATTAACTCTTCATTAGTTTGCAAACGACCTGCAGTATCGACAATAATTAAGTCATTATCATTATTATTAGCTTGATCAAGGGCGTTTCTAACAATTAATTCCGGTTTAATTGTTCCTTCTTGATAAAAGTCAACTCTAGTTTGTTCAGCTAAGGTTTTTAGTTGATCAATTGCTGCTGGTCGGTATATGTCTCCGGCAACTAAAAGTGGTTTTTTATTATATTTATTACGAAAAAAATTAGCTAATTTTCCACAAGTAGTTGTTTTACCAGAACCTTGAAGACCAACCATCATAATTTTTACAAGCGGTTTATTTACATTAACTGGTTTAGGTTCCTTACCTAATATATTAATCAATTCTTCCTTAACAACTTGAAGAACAACATCCGATGCTTTTTGATTATCTTCAATATAGATTCCTACGGTTTTTTCCTTAATACTATTAATAAATTTTTTAACAACTAAAAGGTTAACATCGGCATCTAGTAAAGCAATTCTAATCTCACTTAATAACGGTTTGATATCTTCATCTTGAAGAGTTGAATTTTTTAATTTTTTAGACAATCTTTTACTAATGATATTAGTAATCATTGCTTTTAACATAACATTGTGCTCCTTTAGTGTTTGATTTCTCTTTTATTAATTAAGGATTGTTTCAAGGTTTCATTATCAGCATAATTAATGCTCGCATTTAATGGAATACCAAACCCTATTCGATAAATTTTAATATGTTCTATATCTTTTAACATATTGGTTATGTATTCAGCTGTCATCTCCCCATCGTGGGTGTAACTAGTCGCAATTATTATTTCATCAAAATTTCCATTAAGAACACGATCTTTAATGTTAGATAAATTTGTGTGTTCAATAGCGGTTCCTTTTCTAATGGAAAGTTCACCATGAGTCACATGGTAAAGACCTTTAAAGAAATTTGAGTCTTCAATTTTTTCAAGGTCTTCAATGGAAGAAACAATCAATAGTTTTTTGCGATCACGATAATTATCGTTACAGATATCGCAAAAAATATCGGTGGCTAAATTACCACAATTTCTGCAATAACTTAGCTTTTCTTTTGCGGTGATAATACGGTCAACAAATTCGTTGATATATTTCATATCTTGTTTAATTAAAAAGAAGGCAAATCTTTTAGCATTCCGTCCACCAACATTAGGAAGTGATTTGAGCGCATCAACAAGCAACTCAAAATCGTTATTTTTCCCCATGCTACCCTAGAACAAACCACCTTGTGATGGCATTATGGAATTAATAAGGTCGTTCTTCTTTTTATTAACATCAAGTACCGCATTATTGACAGCTGCTTTAATAACATCTTGCAGAGTGTCGATGTCATCATGGTCGACGATATCGTTTTGAATAATAATTTCAGTAATCTCTAGAGTTCCTTTTATTACTATTTTAACCAACGATTTGTAATCATATTCAAAGCTTTGTTCGTCAAATTCCGCTTGTCTCTTCTTTAAAGTGTTTTGTACTTTGTTGGCTTCAGCCATTAATTTTTTAAAATCCATGAATTACCTCGTATTTAAAACTTCAATAGGTTAATTTTATTTTGTTTTTCAACTTCAAATTGTTTTAGTTGTTCTTTTAGCTTATTATTATCTACATCCTTAGTGATTTGTCAATTATTATTACCTTTTAACTTATGTAGTTCGTTTAGTTGCTTAGTAGTAAGAACAACAATTTTAGGCTTTCAATCAAACGGTTCTAGAATAGTCGAAAGAATTTCCCCATCATTTAAAAGCGATTCTATTTTATCTATTTTAGATGGATATTCGGTAACAAAAATGGCACCAGCGGATGACGATAAAACCGGTATTACATTATTAAAGAAAATTGAAATATCATCTTTCATATTTTCTTGTTTCAATTTTTGAAACTCCTTTATAAGTTTAGTCGTTTTTTGCTTGTTTCGGAATGTAATTATAGCCTTGGCATCCGCTATTTTTTCATTAGTATCATCTTCGGTTTCGGTTTTAAAAGTTTGCTGGTTTTTTATTTCAACACCAGAAGCGGTTTGATGATAAATAACATCGGTTGTTTTAAATGAGTTTAGTTGGACTTTGTATTGGTTCTTTTTTTGTTCTACTTGTATTGTACCTTCAACATCCAACTGTGGTTCAAGAATAGATTTTTTTAGAAAAGTTTGTTCGTCTTTTTTAGGTGATAAGTTTTTTTCAATGTTAGAAGATTCATATTTAACTTCTTTGTTATTAATGTTTGCTAGTTCATAAACAAGAATTTCAAGATCAAGTAGCAGATTAGAACTATTTTTTTTGTTTTTATGAAGTTCAATTAGCGTATCTAAAATAATTTTATGCTGATTTTTAAACTTGTTTAGTAAGTTAAATTGGTCAACTGTCATTAACATTAAATATCTTAAATCACTAGTTAAATTAACTTTAAAGGCCTCTAATAATATTGCGATTAAATCATTTATAAATAAATTAAAATTAACGCCTTTAATGTTTAAATCTTGAATTAAACTATTCGCTTCTGTTATTTTTTTATCTGCAATTAAATTTAAAAAATCAAGTTTTGTATTATTATCAACTAAACCAAAAACCTGGTTAATTAAATCATCATTTATCTTTTCATAACTTGAAAGTTGATCAAGTATGCTTAATGCATCACGTCCTGAACCATCAGCTAAAGAAACAATTTTTTTAATACTTTTATCTTCAATAGTAATATTTTCTTTGACGATTGTTTTCTTAAGCAAATTATAAATTTCATCATTATTTAAACGATTAAAATCCATTCTTAAGCATCTGCTTACTATTGTTAAGGGAATTTTATAATATTCGGTAGTAGCAAAAATAAAAATAGCATAATCAGGAGCATCTTCAATAGATTTTAGCAAAGCATTCCAGGCTGCTGTTGTTAACATATGAGCTTCATCAATAATATAAATTTTATATTTCAATTGAGTGGGTAGATAATTAAGATTTTCAATAATTACCCTAATCTGATCAACACCATTATTGCTAGCAGCATCGATTTCAAAAATATCATTACTTTGTTCGTTAATAATTAATAAACATGCTTGACATTTAGTACAACAATCACCGTTAACTGGTTCGAGACAATTGAGTGCACAGCTAAATATTTTAGCTATTGATGTTTTACCAATACCTCTTGGTCCAGAAAAGATAAGAGCATGGGGTGTCTTATTGTTTTTAGTTGCATTAGTTAATGCTGTTTTAATTAATTCCTGGCCAATGACATCATTAAAGCATTTGGGTCGATAAATTCGGTAAAGAGAAGATGTTTTGCTCATATTTGTCCTTTTAAATTTGTTTGAAATGCTATCCCTTTAATATAAATATTATTAAAAAAGAGTGAATAAAAAAATTAAAAAGTGTAGGTAATAAATTGCAGTTTATCCCTATTTTTATATTTATAATAAGTTTTATACTAAGGCTTTGTGGGGGATAAAATGACTGAAAATCAAAAACTAACGAAATATCCTGTTTTTAAAAGAAATAGGTTGTCAAATTCAATCGTAATAGGGGGGATGATTGCTTTTGGTAAATCAACACTGGCTGAAGCTTTACACCAAGAATTTCAACCATCTAATGTAATTTATGAACTTCAGGAAAATGACCAATTAATGTCACTTTTATTACAAAAAATGTATGAAAGAGATAACAATGTTTTATTTGGTTCTTTGTTTCAATTATATTTCGTTTTAAATCGTTTTAAAAATTACCGTGATAATTGTAATCAAGAAAACCTAACTATTTTTGATCGATCAATTTTCGAAGATTGATTGTTTGCATCTGCTAATATTGACAAACCGAGTGTTTTTTCATATTACGATGGGCTTTGACAAGGTATTTGTAAGGAACTTGTTTACGAACATGGAGTTCCACGACTTTATGTAATTCTAGACGGGGATTGAGAATTATTTAAGGAACGAATTTTTAAGAGAAATAGAAAAGTTGAAATCGATAACTTTACAATTAACGAGACTTATTTTAAAAGATTATTAGAGCTTTATACCGACTATATGGTTAATGTTTGTAAGGACTTCGGTATAAACTACATTATTCTTAATGCCAGAAACACTGTCGAAGAATCTGTAAATATCGTTAAAAAAGAATTAGAAAAATTAAATAATGAACAATTACAAGGGAACAAATAATAGCTTCACTAATACAGAACAACCTATTGAATCCGGTAACGGCTCTCAAGGGGGAGTAAAACTTAGTAAGCGAGCTAAAATTTGATTAATTATTGGAATCATTCTTTCTATCATCATTGTCTTTGTAGCATGAGGAGTCTCGAATTCAAGAAAAAAGCAATTAAGAACCGATGCTCTCACTGAATGTAAAAGAAAAAATCCAAGTTTTAGCAACGAACAGTGCGAAGCTGAAGTTGATAAAAAATTACCAAAGATTAACACTGGAGAAAAAAACGAATAATTGTTTTTTTATTAATCTAATTTATTTTGTTTATGAATCAAGAAGAAACCACTTAGGTCATTAGCACTTAAATGGTTTCTTCTTTCTTTTCTATTAATTCATCATCCATGCTTGAGCAATAACTCTTATCTTTGTAGTTATGCTTAGCTCGATAAATAACCTCGCGAACAATTACGACTTCAATATTATTTTTTGAACCAGGAAAGTTTTGATCAACCTCTTTTTTTATAGCAGTAGCAAGATCATGTAAATCAATATCACAATAGAAATCAGAATCAACAATAACCCTTATTTCTTCACCAAATCGCATAATGAATACATCTTTAATATGTTTGTGTTTTCCCACAATGCTTTTGATTTTTTCAACCTTAAGTTGAATTGGTTCCTCGTTTTTACACTTACGAGCTAATGGTCTAGATGAAGAAATCGAATCAGCTACTTTAACAATTGCACCAATAATTGTTTTGTGTGGCACTTTATCATGATGTGCTTCAATTGCATTAACAATTTCCTCATCAAGATTACATTGTTTTGCTAATCTAACTCCTGCATCAACGTGGTCAATGTTTTGATCAATATTGTATGTCTTACCAATATCATGAAGGAATGCAGCAAGTTTTGCTTTGTCTGGATCAACATTAATATCATATTGTTGATTAAGTGCTTTGGCAATTCGAAAAGCAAACTCTGCACATTCTATTGAGTGAGTAAGTAATGATTGACCATATGAAGTTCTATGTTCCATTTTCCCAATATAACTATAAAGTTCAAATGGTACATTTAAGTTTAGTTCTGTGGCAATTTCTTGACCCTTCATTACCATATCTTCTTCATATGATTCTTCATATTTACGAATGGTTTTTTCTATGGTTGAAATGCTGTTATTTTTTGAATTAATGATTTCAGAAAGAGCTCGATCTGCAATCGTAAGTCTTTTTAGATCATATGATGAAATCGTAGCTCGAGAGTGGTCTCCTTTACCCTTAATGTCAAAGTCAACACCTGCGATTTTGACAAAATGATTTTTGTTTGAACATTTTTCTCCAAACAATTTACCACGCATCTTTTCGTCAATCGAATATGTTCTTGTGTTTGTTTCTTGGAAAGAAATATCATTACATTTATTTCTTATAACATCAAGTAATAATTCCCCGGCTTCACGTTCATAATTCATCATAAATTCTTTACGTTTACGGATAAATTCTTGGTTTAATTCATTAATAAACTTGCAACGAGCATTTTTAAAAAGTTCATCTTTTATTTGCTCATAGGAAAGACCAATTAACTTTTGATACTCTTCATTCATTTTTGTTTGGTAAAACTCCTCAGCTTTATTTGCTCGCTCTTTTTCAGCTTGCATTTTATCTTGTAATTCATTAATTTTAATAACATCAGTTTCTAACTTATACTGCAGAAGTTTGACATCATTCTCGAGTTCATCATATTCTTTTTTATTAATCGGAACAGCAATAAATTTTCTTTTTTGAATCTTTAAAGTAATTGAAACAACCATTGGAATGATGATTGTCGCAACACTGAATAAGATGATTAAAATAATTACAAGAATCGTTAAGCTGTTCATTTCTAAATTTCTTCGTTTGGAGTTTGTTGTGTGTTTAATGAATTTAGCGTTAGTTCTTTTACCTGATTAAACAATTTATCATCGCTTAATAGTTTGTTTTTTAGTTGTTCTCGTCCTTGTCCAATTTTATTATCATTAAAACTAAATCACGAACCAGACTTCTTAATAATATTATAAGCAATAGCGAAGTCAATTATTTCGTTATTATAATCAAATCCTTGACCAAAAAAAATGTCAATAAAAGCATTTGATAACGGATTGGCAAGCTTATTT
Organism: Ureaplasma canigenitalium ATCC 51252; assembly: GCF_000712165.1. GTDB lineage: Bacteria > Bacillota_I > Bacilli_A > Mycoplasmatales > Mycoplasmoidaceae > Ureaplasma > Ureaplasma canigenitalium. The sequence goes on from NZ_JONZ01000004.1 coordinate 28,596, forward strand.
TTAATACAAGTCACCTTAATTTTAATTCCAACTTTGTTGTTTCCGTCTTTAATTAAATCAACTTTTCTAGTTTCAAGACGGATTGTTGAATAAAATTTCAAAGCACGTCCACCTGTTGTTATTTCCGGATTACCAAAGAATACATTAATTTTTTCACGAATTTGATTGATAAAAATTAATGCCACTTCGCTCTTTGATAGTTTTGTTTGGATTTTACGAAGTCCTTTCGACATTAAGCGAGCATGTGCTCCCATTTGTTGATCGTTCATATCGCTATTATACTCATTCTCTGGTACCATAGCAGCTACACTATCAACGATAATTAAACCAAGATTATCAGCATCAAGAAGACTTTCAATCATCTCAAAAACCATTTCACCTGTGTTTGGAGTTGCGACAATCATTTTACTGTTATCTACCCCTATCTTCGCGGAATAATTTTTATCAAAGCTACCTTCAAGGTCAATCATCACTACACTTTTACCTTGCTTTTGAACCTCAGCAGCTATTTGAAGAGCGATTGTTGTTTTTCCACTGGATTCATTTCCGTAAATTTCCGTAATTCGTCCTGCTGGAATACCATTAATGCCGGTAAGTTGATCAATTGAGATTGATCCTGTTGAATATGTTATAAACTTTTCTTCATTAATTTCATTTGCTGTACTAAAAACATTTTTATTAAATTTATCTTGTAAACAAGCAAGCGGGTCTTGTTTTTCGTTTTTTATTTTTTCTTTCATTTTAAATTCACCACCTATTTATTTATTCGTGGTAAATCGGAAAAATTAGAAATTATTTTTTTTAATTAAGTTAATTAATCAGTCTGTCGCTTCTCAGACCATTGAAATTCGATTCATTAAACGACCACTATCGGCAATCATGAATTCACGAGTAATGGCAACATCTTGAATTCCAATACCGATATAAAAAAGTCCAACAGGTTTTTCTTCATCACCAGAAGGTCCAGCATTGCCTGTAATTGACACTGATATATCAGTGTTGAAAAGTTTAAGACCACCTAATGCCATTTCCTTCGCACATAAAGAAGATATTGCTCCTTCTTCTTCGAGTGTCTTAGGTGAAACAGAAGCAAGTGTACTTTTAATTTCCTTCGAATAAGAAACAAGAGCTCCTTTTAACACCTGACTAGCACCAGGAATATTACCGATGCTTGAAGCAAAAAGACCTGCGGTTGCTGATTCAACCGTGGAAATAGTTAATTTCTTTTCTTTTAAAATAGCAACTAGTTTCTCAACTATTTCCATCGTAGTGCTCCTTTATTTCTCTTTATTTATATCGTTTGATATAGTTTCATCGTCGTTTTCTTCGTCAATATCACTATTCTTAAAAATAGCAATTGATTTAATTGATTCACCATCTTCAAGTGACATCAATTTAACACCACTAGTGTTTCGTGAGATAATGGAGATTTGATTAATATGAAGACGAATAACCTTACCAGTCGTCGTAATCATCAATGCTTGTTCATCAGTGTCAACTACTTTAATACTGATTAGTTTACCAGTTTTGTTATTAACCCTAAGAGTTGAAACTCCCTTTGCTCCACGCTTAGTTTCTCGATAATCTTCAACAGAAGTTAACTTACCAAGACCTTTTGAACCAACCGCAAGAAGGTATTGTCCTTGGCTTGAAATGCCAGTACCGATAACAAATTCATTTTCATTTAAATGAATTCCTTTAACACCGGCTGCGACTCTTCCCATACTACGGACATCATCTTCATTAAAACGAACGACATTACCATTACTAGCTCCAATGAAAATTTGATTATTTCCATTTGTATTCATTACACTAAATAGTTGATCATCGGGACGTAAAGTAATAAATCGTTTTCCGTTGGACTGAATTAATTTAAACTCACTAACTAGCGAACGTTTAACAACTCCGTTTTTGGTAGTAAAAAATAAGTAACCGGTTTCATAATTTTCAATAGGAAGGATTGAAATAATCGATTCTTGTTTGTCAAGCGGAAGGAAATTAATCGCTGGTATCCCTTTACTAGTTCTTGAACCAAGCGGAATTTGATGACCACGAATCCGATAAACGGTTCCTTTATTACTAAACATTAATAGGTCAGTATGGGTGTTTGCAACAACGATTTTTTCAACATCGTCATCTTCATACATATTAATACCTTTAACACCAACACCACCCCGACGTTGAGACCGATAGGTGTCAATTGGAAGGCGTTTGAAGTAACCACGTTTTGACATAGTAATCACAATGTCTTCCCGTGGAATAAGGTCTTCTTCGTCAATATTGCTTGAAACCCCATATTGAATATAAGTTCGTCTTTCGTCACCATATTTTTCAATAAGGTAATCTAGGTATTCACAGATAATATTAACTTGTCGGTCGTAGTTCGCAAGAATATCTTCAAGATCTGCAACAATCTTTAATAATTCAGCGTGTTCTTGTTTAAGTTTATCAATATTTAGACCAGTTAAAGCTCGCAATTTCATTTCAAGAATTGCTTTTGCTTGTATTTCACTTAAGTTAAAACGACTAGTAAGTGTGCTAATTGCTACATCATCGTTACTTGAAGCTTTGATAATCTTAATAACTTCATCGATGTTATCAACCGCAATCACCAGACCTTCAACAATATGGATTCGTTCCTTCGCTTTTCGTAGGTCGAAAACGGTTCTCTTAACTAGCACATCAATTTGATGTTCAAAGTAATACTTAATCATTTCTTTAATGTTAAGAATTGTTGGAACACCATTTACTAGAGCAAGGTTGTTAACACTAAAGTTAGATTGGAGAGCTGTCATTTTAAAAAGTTTATTTAAAAGGACTTCAGGGATAATGTCCCGTTTTAACTCGATAACAATTCTGATTCCATCACGACTTGATTCATCTCTTAAGTCAGAAATTCCTTCAATTTGTTTATTAGTTACAAGTTCAACAATCTTTTCGATTAAGTTAACCTTGTTAACCATATATGGAATTTCAGTAATGATAATCGCTTGACGACCACCACTTAGGTCTTCAATTTCGTATTTTGAACGTATTGTAATCGAACCTTTACCGGTGTGAAAATACTTATAAATTCCAGATTCGCCGTATATTTCAGCACCTGTTGGAAAGTCAGGACCTTTAATAACTCCTGCAAGTTCGTCAATAGAAACATCATGATTCTTCGCATAAAGTTTAGTTGCTAGACAAACTTCATTTAAATTATGTGGTGGAATATTTGTTGCCATTCCGACCGCAATCCCTGTTGTTCCATTTGTAAGTAAGTTAGGAAAACCGGAAGGCAATACCGATGGTTCTTTTTCTGAACCATCGTAGTTAGGAACAAACTGCACTGTTTCTTTATCAATGTATTTTAACATTTCACCAGCTAGTTTTGATAAACGTGCTTCGGTATACCGCATTGCAGCGGCACTATCTCCATCAATAGAACCAAAGTTACCATGACCATCAACAAGAAGGTAACGTAGACTAAATTCTTGTGCCATACGAACAATTGTTTGATAGACAGCTTGATCACCATGGGGGTGATACTTACCAATTACATCCCCAACTCACCGTGCTGACTTCTTATAAGGCTTATCATTTGTCATCCCGTTTTCGTAAGCGGCGTAAAGAGCACGACGATGCACTGGTTTAAAACCATCACGCACATCAGGAAGAGCACGAGACACAATAACGGACATTGAATAATCAAGGAATGAGTCTTCAACTTCTTTAACAATACTATGATCTTTAATCACTGATACCGAAAGTTGTTCTTTAATTTCTTCGGTAGTTAATCTACTTTTTTTTGGTTTTTTAGTTGCCATATTTTTTTACACACAAATCCTTAAATATCAAGGTTTTTCACAAATTTTGCATTCTTTTCTATAAATTCTTTACGTGGTGTAACATCATCACCCATAAGAAGACTAAATGTTTTATCAGCAATCGCAGCATCTTCAATTTTAACTTGCAGTAAAAATCTATTCTTAGGATCCATTGTTGTTTCTCAAAGTTGTTCTGGGTTCATTTCCCCAAGACCTTTATATCTTTGGATATTGTATTTAGCAGTACCAAATGATTTTAGAATTTCATCTAATTCATTCATGGTATAAGCATATTTAATATTCTTACCACTTGAAACTTTAAATAAAGGTGGTTGTGCAATATAAACATTTCCGTTTTGAATTAACGGGAGCATATGACGATAGAAAAAAGTGAGTAGAAGAATTCTAATATGCGAACCATCAACATCAGCATCGGTCATAATAATTATTTTTGAATAACGAAGTTTTTCAAGATTTAATTCAGGACCAACACCACAACCAATTGCGGTAATCATATTTAGAATTTCTTCATTCGCAAAAACTTTATCAATTTTCGCTTTTTCAACATTAATAATTTTACCTTTAAGTGGTAAAATAGCCTGATATTCTCGCTCACGTCCTGTTTTTGCTGAACCACCGGCCGAATCACCTTCGACAATATAAATTTCTGTCACAGATGGATCACGATTTGAGCAGTCAGCAAGCTTACCTGGTAAACTATTTGTTTCAAACGGAGATTTTCGACGTGTCGCTTCCCGTGCTTCGTGACTTCGACGACGAGCTTCTGCGGCCTGCATTACCTTAGCAAGAATTAATTTGGTCTCGTCTGGGTTTTCATTAATGTATTTTTCAAAAATTAAACTTGTGATTTCATTAACAAAAGGTCTAACTTCGGAGTTACCAAGTTTCTTTTTTGTTTGACCTTCATATTGAGGATTTGGATGCTTAATTGAAATAATTGCAGTTAAACCTTCTGCTACATCATCTTTTGTAATTTTGTCGTCAGTGTCTTTTAAATACTTCTTTTCAAGTGCAAATTTATTAATAAGTCTAGTAACCGCTAGCTTAAAACCTTCTTCGTGTGTACCACCTTCAGTGGTATTAATGTTGTTACAGAACGAGTGAATTGAATTGTTATATGAGGTGTTATATTGGAAAGCAACTTCACACTTAATACTATAAACATCTGAATCGTGACCAGGAACTTTTACATCTTTTTCAATTTCTCCATAAATGATGGATTCAAAAAGCGGAACTTTTTCTCGATTAAGATCTTGGATATATTCCTTTAGACCACCTGAAAAATATCACTCTTCAGTTCGACCTGTGATTTCTGAATTAAAGTAAATATGAACACCACGGTTAAGGTAAGCAAGTTGTTTAAGTCTTGCCATAATTTTCATTTCATCTCATTCGTTTTTTTCCATAATATCGAAATCAGGAAAAAACTCAATAGTTGTACCATTAGCTTTTGGAGTATTAGTCGCTATTTTTTTCAATGGTTCAACCGTGTTTCCACCATTAATAAATTCAACATAGTAAAGTTCGTTTTGCTTATTAACTCAAACTTTAAATCATTTACTAAGAGCATTAACAACAGAAGCACCTACCCCGTGAAGACCACCAGAAACTTTATAACTTGAATGGTCAAACTTACCACCAGCATGTAGGACAGTAAGAACGGTTTCAACCCCGCTCTTTTTTGTTTTCTCGTGAATTTCAACCGGAATACCACGTCCATCGTCTTCAACTCTTATTGAACCATCCTTTAAGATAGCAACACGAACATACGAAGCATATCCACCCATTGCTTCATCAATAGAGTTATCAACGATTTCTCAAATCATATGGTGTAAACCCTCAGATTGAGTTGTCCCAATATACATACCAGGACGTTTACGAACAGCTTCAAGACCCTCAAGTACCTTAATACTTTCTGATGTGTAATTTTGATTATTATCCACCATTAATTATCTCGTTCCTTGGTATTTAAAAGTAAATAAGTAATCTTGTTGATTTTGATTTTATCATTAAAATATAATTTACGACCGCGACGTTCTTCCTTATCGTCGTTGACATAAATTAAATTATTTTTTAAAAATTCTTTGCTCAACCCACCAAAACTAATGTTACCTGTAAACTTTAGAAATTGGGATAAAGTCATCGGTTCACTATCGATATAAACTTTGGTTATATCTTTTGTGCTTTCACTCATTTAAATACCTTATTAATAAAATATATTAATTATAACATATTTAACAAGTTTATATATTTATATATAAAATGTAGTTTTAGTATAGAACCGACTACTACTCACCAGCAATTAAACTAATGATTTGTTGAAATGTCGAATCCTTTTCATCGAAAATTTTAATCGGTCGATTCTTTCCGTTTTGAATTCTAAAAGTAAGAATATCATTAGTAAAAAGTTTAATGCAGTGAGAAAGAAAATTAGGATTAATTATAAATTTAATCGAATCACAAAATATCGTATTTTCAAGCTCAACGGTTTCTGTTAATGACCCAACTTCCATCGTATCAAAAGATAAAGTCGCAATGTTATTTTTTATTTCAACCACCATTTTCGGTTTATTTTCTTGTTCAACATAAACCTTTCCCCGTTCAAGAGCATCAAAAAGGAATCTACGGTTAATTTTTACATCTGTATATGTTTCAGTATCATTAAAGATGGAAATCGCATCAGGAAATTCCCCTTTAATTGTTTTAAGTATAAAAACAATGTTATCGTAGCAACAGAAAAGGTCATTGTTTTGCATATAAAACTTAATTGGTAAGTTTTCCTTTGGAAAAATCTTAAGTAAATCATTAATTAACTTAATGTTCTGTGAAAGCAAAATAATCTTACAATCTTTGCCTGAATAAGGATAAACAACACTCGATGCTTTTCATCGGTCGGTTGCGACTAGAAAAACCTTATCCTTTTCTCGTGTACTATCAATAAGAACACCGGATATTACTTGCAATTTTTCAGTCAAAGAAGTAGTGAGACAATTTGGGACAACCTGATTAATAATTTTATTTAACATCTCATAGCTAATATCTACTTCATTATTAGTCATCACATTAAAACTACTGATCGGCATTCGATCAAAATCAATTACATTGATATTAGTTTCAAACTTTTTAGTTTTAATAAACAGAATTTGATTATCAATTAATTTAAATAAAATATTAGGCTCATTAAGTCGAGAAATTAGGTTAGTTAATAATTTAGCATTAACAAGAACCTTACCTTCGGTTGTACATTCAATTTCATCAGTTACTTCAACCTTAACACTGTTAATGTTACTTTGGGCTTGAAAATAAATCATATTATTAACAACTTCAATTGATACACACGAAGCAATAAGATTGCTTCCTGCATTAGCTGTAACAAGATTTATTATCTTCATAACCTTATCTATTTTCTTAATACTAATTAAAAATTCCATGTGACATCCAATTTAACTTAAATTTAATTTATTTAAATAATAATAAATATTATCTGTAGATATGTAGAAAACTTTACTAAAAGAAAAAACTACCATTTTATTTTCCTCCTTATTTATATATTTGATAAAAAATAAGTTTTTAGGAAAAAATAAGATAAATAGTTAAAATTTATGTTATGGAAAAATATTTAATTGTAGGTCTTGGGAACCCGGGTTCAAATTACTCAAAAACAAAGCACAATGTTGGTTTCATGGTTATTGATGAACTTTTAGAAGCACTTAATCTTAAGCTAACTGAAACAAAGTTTAATGGTGCTTTTACAAAAACTTTTTTGAAGGATAAAATTGTTTATATTGCGAAGCCGATGACCTTTATGAATCTTTCAGGTGAGTTTGTTTCAGCTTTTATTAGGTACTTTGATATCAATACAAAAAATATTATTGTTGTTTACGATGACATCGACACAGTTTTTGGTTCGTTTAAACTTAGATATAAAGGTTCATCCGGTGGACAAAATGGCATGAAAAATATTATTAATCTCATAGGAACTGATGAAATTAAACGTGTTCGTGTTGGAATTGGAAGAAATAAAAATATGGAACTTTCTTCGTATGTTCTTTCTTCGTTTTCAATTCAAGAACGACTAGATTTGATTCCTATTATTAAAGAAATTTCAAAAGCATTGATAGATGCGGTTGGTGAAGATTTTGACAAAGTTATGAATAAATATAATCGATAAACTAAAAGGTAAAAAGTATGTTGCTGGAGTTTCAGGAGGACCTGATTCAATGGCAATGCTTGATATGTATAAAAAGAAAATTAAAGTAGTTTGTCATATTGACTATGGAAAACGTGAATCAAGTAAGAGAGATAAGGAAATCGTTATTAATTTTTGTCAAAAAAACAACATCATCTGTGAAGTTTTAACTGTCACTGATGAAATTTATAATCTTTATGACGATGTTAATAACTTTCAGAAGAAAGCAAGAATGATCAGATATGATTTTTTTAAGCAAATTGCCGACAAATACAACCTTAACCACTTAATGCTTGCTCACCATTTAGATGATCATCTTGAAACTGCTTATATGTTGCAGTCAAAAGAAAGTAAAGCTCTTTTTTATGGTATTAAAAAGAAAACCATTATTAATAATCTAAATGTTTATCGTCCTCTCATTGATTTAAGAAAAACCACTTTAATTCGTTATTGTAATGAACACCACATTTCTTATGGGTTTGATGAAACAAACGACTCTACTATTTATGAACGAAATGCTGTAAGAAAAATGATGGCTGATTGATCAGAAGAAAGAATTTTCCAATTCATTAAAAAAATAAATGAATATAATAAGCAAAATCGTTGACTTGATGTTAATGTTCAACTAGGTTGAACGGAGTTTATGAACAAAGATTTTGATTTCGATTATTTTTTTATTCAAACCGATTCTATCCAATATTATTTAATGTTTTATCTTTTAAATCATTGAAAAATTAAAAATGTATCAGAAGATAAAATTAACGGTATTCTTAATTTTTTATCAAAAAAAAATCAAGCAACTCGGAAATACCGAGTTCAAGATAATACCTTTATCACAGTTAATGAAAATAAAAAAATTGCTCTTTATATAAAAGATAATGAAGAGAAAGAATTGATAATTGATTAGGTTGGATATGGAATTAAAAAATAAACTCTATGTAAGTCAAGTTATTAATAAATTTAACCTTGATGTAGTTGCTAATGAAGAATATATTGACCGGGAAATTTTATCAACTGGTATTTCAAGACTAGGGTTTGAACTATCAGGTGAAATTCTTTTTACCGAAATTTGGTCTATTGTTTACTTTGGATCAAAAGAAAGTAATTATTTTGATAAGTTTTCAGTAACCATCATTCAGGAAAAATTAAATCGAATTTTTAAACTGAATCCCCCTTTAATTATTTATGGTAAAAATTTTAAGCATAGCGATATGCTGCTTAAAATTGGTAAGAAATATAAGATTCCTATCGTTAAAGTTGACTTTAGTTATTATGAATTGAACTTTACTATTAACTCCTATATTTCTCAAAGATTATCACCAAAAAGCCTCTTCCACGGAACTCTTTTAAATATCTTTGGATTAGGTGTGATGTTGATTGGTGAAAGCGGTGTTGGTAAATCCGAACTTGCAATTGAACTTGTCAAAAAAGGTAATATTTTTGTAGCTGATGATGCAATTGTCATTAACCGTATTGCTAACAATATTTATGGAACTGCTGAAGAAAGCACAAAAGGCTTTATTGAAGTTCGTGGTCTTGGTATTATTAACTTTCCGCGTGCATTTGGAATTGAGCGAATGATTGAAAGCACAAGGATAGAATTAATTATTGAATTAGTTAAACCAGTAAAAGAGGAACGAATTCAATTTGAACGATTCGGAAAAGAAATTTTAAAAAAATCCTTTTGTGGTGTAGAATTGGTACACTATACTATCCCGGTAATTGAAGGAAGAAGTATTGCAGACATTATTGAAACAGCAATTACTGACTATAAACTGAAAGCGAGTGGTTATAATAGTGCAGATATGTTTATTGAACAAATAAAAAGAAAGGTTGAAAGCGATAATGACAAATAATGCAACTATTTTAACAAATGTAGCTGCATCTGGATCATTAGATAATTACATTGTTGATGGACGTGTAGCATTTAATTTAGGTGCTAACTTCCCTGTTTATTGATATGGAATTATCTTTATGATGGGTTTTGGAATTGCGGTACTGACATATTGTTTACGACTTAAATTCCATTACAAGGTAAGTTACGAACCAGGTTTCTATTATATGTTTGTATGTATTCCGGTGAGTATTTTATGTGCTCGACTCTGGAGTCTAGCAATAGGGGATGCGACGGATTTTTTAAACTTTAGACAAGGTGGTCTTGCTATTCAAGGTGGAGTCATTGGTGGAGTTATTTCTGCTCTTATTTTCTTCCCTTTAATTTTAAAAAAACCTACATTCCATGTGCGGGATGTAGATGCCGATGGTAATGTTGTTATCCGTCAACCTAGTATGTGAATTTATTGCGATGCCATTCTTCCGACAATCCTTCTAGGTCAAGCTCTTGGACGTTGAGGAAACTTTGTTAATGGTGAAATTTTTGGTGCAGAATCTACCCCCGAAGCTCTCGAATGACTAAAAAATGCGATGCCTAAAGTATTCGAAGGTATGAAACACTTTATTAATCAGGAAAGAACCCTTTTTGTCATTTATCAACCACTTTTTCTTTACGAATCATTTGGCAATATTATGGTGTTCACCTTAATTTATTTCGGACTTTCTTACATTAAGCAAATAAGAATCGGAGTAGTTGGTGCTTCTTATTTTATCGGTTATGGAATTATTCGATTTAGTACCGAATCTGCCCGTGCTTCACAATTCACCTTTACTGGTACTTATGTTATTAATTCACTTCTTTTAATTGGTGGTTTAATTGCTGTTTTAATTATTCAATTCCTCCTTCCGCGTTATCGTCATAAATGAATAGTTGATTCTCTATTTTCATTTATGCTACCTAAGAAATGAAAACATAAATTTACCGATAATAAAAAACCAGAAGAAATGTTTTACTATTGTCATAAATAATGATGCAAAATAAAAAATATAACTTATATGATGTTGCAATAATTGGTTGTGGTCCCGCAGGCATGACCGCTGCTATTTATTCTAAAAGAGCGAATTTAAAAACAATTATTTTCGAAAAAGACACACCTGGGGGTAAAGTGGTTACCACTTCAGTGGTTGAAAACTATCCTGGATTTAAATCAATTGAGGGACCTAATCTTGCTTTTAGTATGTACGAACAAGTTACTAACCTTGATATCGAAATTATCTACCAAAATGTAACTAATATTGAGTTTGATAAAAATAGCAAAATTTACACAATTACAAGTATGGTGAATGATAATTTTAACACCGGTATTATGGAGTCATTCACTACGAAGGCGAAAGCGGTAATTCTAGCGACAGGAACGACTAATCGAAGATTGAATATCCCTGGTGAAACTGAATTTGAAGGTAAGGGTATTTCTTATTGTGCTATATGCGATGGAGCTTTATATAAGAACGAGATCGTAAGTGTTATTGGCTCTGGAAACTCTGCTGTTGAAGAAGCAATTTTTCTAGCTGGTATTTGTAAGAAGGTTTTTTTAATTTCTAATAAGGAACAATTGAAAGCCGATGAATTGATCGTTAACCAGTTGAAAAAAAATAAAAACATTACTGTTTTAATGAATAAGGATACCATTGAATTTTTAGGTGATAGTAATGGCCTTACAGATATTAAGTTAAAAGATAAAAGCACTAGTAAAATAGAGTTGATAAAGGTCAAGGCTAATTTTACTTTCATTGGTCTCCTTCCTTCTATTTTTAAAAATGACCTAATTGACCAACTTAAAGACCAACAAGGTTTTATAAATACAAATGAAAATATGGAGACCGTTTCCAAAGGTCTTTATGCAGCCGGTGATATTAGACACAAAAATATTAGACAAATTTCGACAGCAATAAACGATGGAACAATAGCAGCACTTTATGTCAAAGAATACATTGATCGAAACGATTGAGGAAACGGAAAGTAATATTACTTTTAGTGAATTTGTAAAACACGATGTGTGTACAAACAAATTCTACAATGTGAAAGATTACAAATGAATTTTGTATTCCTTCTTTAAGAACAATTTAACCGTAAAACTCGGTACAGAACAAGAGTGGATAATAAAATCACAAAACGGCCAAATTATTGATTTTATCCTTAATGCTATTGAAACATTAAACAATGTTAATATTGATTTTATTATCGAAGAACAAAATGATATCTTAAAGAAGGAAAAGATAAATTTTAAGTTAATTCTAAAAAAAGAAATCGACAATCTTCAAAAGTCAATTAAACTTTATGAAGGAATTGATGAGAGCTATCTTGCGAATGAGAGAGTAGCCTCTTGCTTTCTTATTGGTGCTTTTCTTTCTGGCGGTTCAATTAGTCATCCGAATGAGCAATATCACCTTGAAATAAGATGTGATTCGCATAACTATGCTGACCTTACTAAAATTGCTCTTACCCGCTTTGGTATTGAGTTTCGTGTTCTAAATCGTCATCAAAAAGAAATTATTTATGTAAAAAAAGCTGACTCAATAAAAGACTTTCTTGTAGCGATTAAAGCAAATGATTCGGTTTTTGAATTTCTTGATATTTACACTACCAAAGATTTCATAATACAAAATCAAAGAGTTAATAATCTTGACATTTCAAACATCAATAAATCAGCACGTAGTGGTGTTCTTATTTCAAATATGATCAAGCACATTATGTCGCACCAAGAAGTTTTTGACACCTTAAATGAAAATCAAAAAAAGTATTGTGAAATAAGATTGATACATAACGAGGCATCTCTTAATGAGATAGCACAATTAATGGAAGAAAAATACGAAATAAAAATAACAAAAAGTGGTCTTAACCACTTTAATACGAAAATAAAACAACTTTATCAGTCACTAGTTAATAGGGACTAATTTTCTTTTACTTTCTTTTCAATTAAGAAGGTAAATTTTTTACCTTTAATATCTTTAAAAACCTCAATTCACATTAGGTCGTGGTCTATTAATTGTCGATCCCTAAAGGGTCGATTTTTATTTAATGAAGATACAAATTGTCTAATACTTAAGTCCTTATCTACTTTAAAATCTTTATCAATGTAGGTGCTTAAAAACAACTTAGCATTAACATTAGTTTTCACCTTTCATGTATGCTCGTTAATATGTTGAATATCATTAATGGAATCGTTATCTAAATCAGTCTCATCATATACTTGACCTGTTAGTTCCTCGGTAATGTTTTCAAGAGTGATAATTCCGCTGATGTTTTTTTCAAACATATTATCAACGACGATAGCAAGGTGACATTGTTGTATCTGCATTTGTCTTAGTCCATCAAAAAGTGTGTCCTCACCTTTTACATAAAATGGTGGAAGTAGGATATCCTTAATGATTCCAGTTTCGTTATTTGTTATGTATGGTAGAACCTTTTTTACATGTGCCACCCCAACTAGTTCGCCGTCGTCATCAATTGCTACTAGACGAGAAAAACCAGTTTTTAAAAAAAACGGAATACTATCACGAATGGAAGTTCTTACATTTATCTTTGCTACCTTATCTCAGCTTACCATTTTTTGTTGGATTTTAATGGTATCGAAGGTAATTGCTTTACTAATAATTAAAGCTTCTTGACTATCCAGGGTTCCTTCATGGTTAATGACATCAACTAACGATTTTAATTCTTCAATGGTAGCCTTTAAAGTCTTTTCTTTTCTATTAAAAATTTTATTTAGAATTCAAGTGAAGGGTCAAAAAAGATAGTAGAAAATATAAAGGAGTCATCCTGAAAAAATAATGAATTTTATTGGTGATTTAAGACCGATGTTTTTAGGTAAATATTCAGCAAAAACAAGGATTAAAAAAGTCATTACTCCCGTTGCTATCCCAGTACCAATTGATTCAGCTTGTCCTGATGATGTAAAGGTCTTAATTATCCCTGAAAAAAACAAACCGGCAAGTGCACTACTCGCTATATTAGCTAAGGTATTTAAAATTAGCACGGTCGCGATTGTCCGTGACATATTGGTTAATAAAAAATAAACAACTTTAACTAACTTTTTTGACTTGATTTTCGTTGATTCAGTTTTTCATTTTACTTTATTCATTGATGTAAAAGCAGTTTCAGCACCAGAGAAAATTGCTGATAACAATATTAATAGTAAAGTAACACAACCGATTGCGATGAAAACACCAGTTGAGAAAAATTCTTCTTGATGGTGGTTTAACGGTTCAATCTCTTTGACAGGCACTTCATCCATTTGCTGAAATTCTTTCATTACACCAATGAGTAAATATTTTTTGTTGTAAATGTACTAATTATTCTTAGCATTGTACTCTATTTTAGTACTCTATAAGTAAAATTTAGATAGTTATTGTTTATTATTATAATAAAACAACATATTAAAGAAGAAATTAGTTTATTTATGAAACTTAAAAATAACAAAAGAAAAATTTTAATCTTCTCTTTATTATCATTGACTCTAGGTGCAACTGTAACTAGTGTTGCTGTTGCTTGCAATAATGAAAACCGTAAAGGTTCTGATTCAGGACATACGCTTGGTCATTCTAAAATTAGATATAAAATAATGCCTACTTACTCTTCACAGGCTGATAATTTAATAGCACTTGGAATTACACCTGACTATTATCCTCATCAACTTTATTGAAAAGGTAATAAACCTTTTCCTTATCTTGATGCAACTTCAAATTCTCAAATTTTTCAACGATCAATATATAAGAAACCAGACTTTCGAAAAAAACTTGGTGATAAACTAACTTCATTATTTGATAAAGTACAAACTTACGATTCAACTTGATGAAGTTTTAGTGGTAATGAATTTGGTGAAAACCTGAATGAAGAATTTTGAGATAAGCACAAAGGGGGTCTTGTTTTCTACGACCGATATCTCCTTGACAACTCTCACTTTATTCCTAATAAAGACCGAAAACTAACACCGGAAAATGGTCCGATTGCAGATGGTTCTACTGTTGTTTCTGTTGACTTTAAATTAAGTCGAGACTTGTATCTTTCATTAAGTAAACATGAAATTGAAAACCTTGAGAATGCAAATGCTAACGATAATTTAACAACTGAATTAAGAAAGAGTTTACAGTACCTTGATGATGACACAAAGAGTCTTCACCCCCTTCATAATTATGGATACTTTGCTCAAAAGTTAAATAAAGAGTTCCTTCATGGTGAAACATTTGATGGAATTAATTTTGCTAATTCAAATTTTGCAAAGCGAGTACTTGATAGCAATGACATTCCACTTTTCTATGCTGAAAAAAATTGAAACACTAAATCTAGTTTAAACAACAAAATTTGATACATTCTTAAACAACTAATTCTTAGTGATGAAATTAAAAAAGGTGGTCTTGACCATTTGAATTATCATCCTTCAAACTTAATTGTTCCCAATGGGGTTGTTCAAAAATTAAGTCATTCTACACTGCATCACCACCCTATCTTCGAACAAAACCTTAGACGTGATGGTGGTACTCAACTTTACTTAGGTAGCATGCGTGACTTTAGTCTTTATTTGTATGAAATTGCTTATAACACCACAAAGTATTCTCATACAGAAAAAGCAGCAGAAGCTTTTAAAAGCGAACCAGAACGTCTTCAAAAAATGAAGGATGCATTAAAGAATGCTAACGAAATAGTTGGTAATTACATTGATCGTCTTAAGAATATGCGTGACCTATTTAAATTAATTGGTTATGTTGATAAGAATTATGATCCAGATACAAAGAATTTTGATAACACAAATTCAAAAACTCTTTCATTATTAACTCTTTCGACTACTGATGGTTCATCAACTGTACAAAGTCAATCTAAGTATGGTTTCCTTTACTATGATTTAGGTTTTAAAGCACCAGCTCCTAAATTAAAAAGTAACGATCCAGAAGCTCTTCTTGAAAAAATCAAAGGAGATATTGAACTTTGTCATACTCACCCCGACGGAAGTCTTCACTGTCCCGAAGGTTATGATGCAAAATTACTTGAAAAGATTACGGGAAGTATCTTTAATATGGATGATAACGGTTGATGATGAAACCTTGGAGAAAAAGAGTTAAAGAGTGAAAACTTTAACTATTTCTCAGGATCAACAGATCTTATGATTCAAGTTGACTATAGCAAAGCTGGTAAAGAATTCTCAAGTATTAATAACACAATTGTTAAGAGCTTATTAAAAAAGGATACTAATCACGAAATTTTAAGAGATAACTTCGAAATTTGAAATGATGGTGTAAAGAATCCGATTGGAATTAATCAGGCACTTGACTCAGTCTTAAAACTAGTTTTAAACCACTTTGAGTCAGTTAAAACTAAATTCTTTGATGATCAAACAAAGAACCTTAATGGTACTGAAAAAGAAGCATTTAAGAAAAAACTTGAAGATCAAATTGAAGCTGCTAAATCTAAAGCAATTAGCTGAGGAAGCTA
Source organism: Ureaplasma canigenitalium ATCC 51252 (assembly GCF_000712165.1). GTDB lineage: Bacteria > Bacillota_I > Bacilli_A > Mycoplasmatales > Mycoplasmoidaceae > Ureaplasma > Ureaplasma canigenitalium. The sequence continues at coordinate 44,935 of NZ_JONZ01000004.1, forward strand.
TTGAGATAGATTTGTTGAAAGTAACTAATGTTGTTGAACAATAAAAATCTTAATAAAAGTAAGATAACCTTTTTTGATAATTTTAAAGACAAAAGATACACAACCTGAAATGCATTAAAAATGCTTTTGTTAATCGGGATATGTATCCTTTTTGTATTTCTAACTCTTTCTATTTATTACGATACACACATCGGACTAGAAGCTGATATTGTCAGCAGTATTCATCGTAGATGGCCAAAAATGATGATGGCTTTCTTTTCTGGTGGTGCAATCGCTGTCGCTGGTGTTTTGTTGCAGAAGGTAACCAGAAATTATCTTTCTGATGTGTCAATTTTAGGTATTGGTTCATTAAATATTATTTTAATGACCTTTTACTTAATTTCTGTTTCTGGAAGAATTAAAGACACATCAAGCATCGAAATGCGTGTGTTACCCATCATAATGTTTCTTTCAAGTGTGTTTGGGACAGGAATTATTTACACACTTTCCCGTCTGGGTAAGGCAAATACTGAAAAATTTATTGTAGTTGGTATTGCTCTTAACTTTCTTTTTGAGGCTATATCAGTCGTTGTTGTTAATCCAAGCAATTATGAACTTAAAAATAAGAGCATTACCCTCGCTCTTGGTTTTATCCAAAACTATACTCTTGGAATTATTCCTAATTCGAAACAAATAGATATTCCGACCCTTGTGGTCTGCAGTACACTGATAGCTTTAACGTTAGTTCCAATTTGATTCCTTCGCAAAAAAATTGATCTATACGAAACCTCAGAAGACATTGCTAGAACAACAGGGATTAATACCGAAAAACTTAGAATTGCTGTTTATTCATTAGTTGCTATTCTTGCTGGTCTTGAAATTGTTCTTGTTGGTTATGTTGCACTTTTAGGAGTTATTGGTGGTGCTGTTGCCCGCAAATTATTTGGTAATAAAACAAGCTTAATGATGTTTGGTGCTTTCTTTATTGGTGCAGCTGTTGTTCTTATTGCTCTTTTTATTTCAAATAATTTAAATACCCAAATTCCAGTCGGTTTCCTAGCAACTACTATCATTGTTCCTTACTTTATGTACTTGATTATTAAAGGTAAATAATATGAATACTGCTATTAAAATTAAAAATCTTTCATATAAGTATGCTCGTAATTTACCTAATGCTATTGATGAGATAAATCTAAATTTTTTTGAGAATAAATTTACGACTGTTTTAGGACCTAATGGTTGTGGTAAATCAACTCTTGCAAAGTCAATTGTAAAACTTTTAAAATCCGCTCCAGGAGCGATAAAAGTGTTTGATCAGGACATTAGCAAACTATCGAATAAAAAGTTAGCACAAATTATTTCCTACATCCCTCAAACAATTGAAATCCCACAAGGTGTGAGAGTTATTGATTTTATTACTTATGGTCGTAACCCGTATCTAGGAATTACGGGTATTCTTTCAAAGAATGATAAGGATATTATTAACAAAACTATTAAGGATATGGGTATAGAATCCTTAGCTCATAAATTTATGCAAGATCTTTCTGGTGGTCAAAGACAAAAGGTTATTCTTGCTCTTTGTCTTGTTCAGGATACACCGATTATTATTCTTGACGAACCGACTACTTATCTTGATGTTAAGAACCAATATGAATTATTAGAATCTTTGAAACATTTGCAACTGTATAAAAACAAAACAATAATTGCTATTCTTCATGATTTAAACCAAGCAATTCAGTATAGCGATTACATTTATGTTCTTAAAGATGGTCATGTCAAAGCAACAGGGTTCCCTGATGATGTAATTACTAAAGAACTATTAAAAGATGTTTATGATATTGATGCTTGTTTAATAGATACGCTTTGTCCTAAACTTGTTCATAATATTAAAGTTAAGCATTATATTAAATCTTAAAAGTCTAATTGTAAAGTTGTATATAATAGTATTAATGATTAATTCATTGATTAATAACATAAGGAATTTAAAATGGATTTTAAAAGTAAGATAACTAATAAAAAGGATATTGATTGATCATATACAATCGTCCTTGAGGAACTTCGTGTTGATCCAACCGCTCTTGAAAATCATAAGCAAAGAATTGAAAAAATTTTTGCTAAGGAATCGGATGAAGAAAAGGCTCAACAACTTCACAATATCGTAGTTCGTGATAACCTTTTTTCTGCTGCAATGGATAAACTTGCTGAATTTTATGAATTTGAATTTGTAGATGAAGATATCAAAAATTTAATTCCTCGAATCATTTCAGCTTTTGGCGAATATAAAAACAATATTGCCCCTGAAATTGCTAAAAAAATTATTCAAAAAACTTTAATTTTTAAAGATCTTCAAGATACTTTTAATATTGAAATTAAAGATGAAGAACTTGAAAAAATATTATCAAGTTATTACGAAGAAACGAACCAACCAATTCGTGATTTTAAAGAAAATAAAGCTCAATGAGAAGCGGCACGTCTTACTCTTCTTGAAGAAAAAACTACCGCTTTCATCATTGATAAGTTTAATCGTGATTTGAGTATTCTTGAAAAAAATATTCGTGAAAAACTTGCTAAGCAAATGGAACTTGAAAAACAAATCGAATCAATGACTAAAAAAGAAAACGAAGAATCTAAAGATAAAGAAGAAACTAAGAAAAATTAGTTTGATGGTATGACCAATAAAGCATATATTCTACGTTATGTCTTATTGAAAATTGCTGTAGAAGAATTTAAAATTAAGGATATTATTCCTAGTGAACACAAATTAGCTGATAAATTTAGTATTGGTCGAATTACAGTTCACAATGCATATGAAATTCTAAAGGTTCTTGGAATTATTTCCCCGATTCAAGGTTCTGGTTTTTATGTCACAAAAACGATTGATGAATACATCAATCCTATTTTTGCTCGTCTTTATCATTTTACTGATCGCATTCGTTACGAACAATTTGCTATTAATTATTTAATTGAAGACCGCAGATTTTCACATGCTCTACGGGTTTCCCTTTATGACAAACAAAAAAATTTGATGGGAATGTCATATTTTTTTCTTAATCGCTTTATTGAGAGCGACCGACTATCTGATGTACACATCAATATGGCTAAAATTTTGCTCGATTGTGGGATTGATGATTTCTTTAATGTTGAAACGACAATTTCTTTTCAAAACCGAGAAATTTACGGAAATATGCTCCCTCTAGGACAAATTAAAGAAGATGTTCCCGTCGTTGTCATTAAACTTTATAACACTGAAAACAAACTACAAGCTATTATTGTTACACATTTAACGAAAAAATATCTTCTTATTGAAGAACATAAAAAATTTAATAATATTTAAAAATCCAAGGGGTGGAAAACCAATACTTGGAGCTCGAATGAAAACCCAGATGCGTTGCACTTGAGTTTTCATTCGAGCTATTTTTTTGTTTTGAGAATTGCAAAAAGAAAGAGACAATGAATATTAATTAAGCAAGATTTAACTAATATGGAATAAGCGAACAAAACTACTTTTTATTTTCATTTTGATATCTTTTTAAGTAATCTAATACTAGACAATAAATGGTTAGAATTAATTCTTCAACAGTTGCTGAACGTGAGACCATTCCTATGCTTTTATTTAGATAATTAATGAACGTTCCAACAGCTTGATAATCAAGTTGTTTATTCATCAATTTATAAACAGTGTTAGCTGTTTCGATGTTTTGAAAAATAATATGATTAAATTCGTAGTTAATAACCTTTTGTAACTTCTTTTTTCTTACATTAAGGTCAACAATTGCATCATACTGCAGGTATCCAAGAAGGTTATAATCATTATATTTTTCATCAATGATGATATCAGAAACATAAGAAGCACAAACAACATGGTTTTCTTTTATATTAAATATATTTTTTGCAATACCAACACTCGCTCTAGCGATGTCATAAATATCATCTTTTTCAACTTTAAGATTAAGAGCAACATCTGATAAAAAGATAATTTTTTGCTGTTTAATCAAAGCCATTGTAGCACTACAACGTAGTCCTGGAGCGGGTTTTATGATTCGTAAGATTTTAGTAAAGCATTCTTTACTGCTTGTTTCTTTACCTACCACAAAGACATCAACATAATTTAAATTAGTTAGAAGAACAGCAAATGTGAGATTATCATTAGTAACAATTTTCTTTGCGTCTTCAAAACTAATACCATCTTTGTCTTTTCTCATCTCATAGTATAGCTGACAGCACTCATTTATAATTTTTTCTGTCCGAAAAAAATCAAGTTGGACAAGAGAAAGATAAGGATCTTTTTTGATAACCTCTTTAACTTTTTTTATTTCATCAGAATCTTCAATTAATAAGACCCTAATGAAAATACTTCCAAGATGTGTGATTTCTGCTTTAATTCTATTTAACAAATCCATAATATATATTACTTAGTAATCCAATTTACTTTATTATAAAATTATAAATATTAATGAAGAAAGTAATAGTTATGAAAGATCAATACAATTGAGACCTTGATGATTTACTGAAAGGTAAAACACTCGAGGATTTATTTAAAGAATGAGAGTCAATGAAAGATGAGTATCTAAAAAGATATCAGACCTTCCTTGATAATGTTGATAACTTTTATGAATGACAACTTTTTAACGAAAAGTTCACCATTGTCTCTAATCGACTTTACAACTATATCTCAAATAATTACAACATGGATGTTGCAGATCCTTACTTTAATGCGATGCAACAAAAATTGAGTGCATTGAGTTATGATTTACAAACAAAAACAAGCGATTACAAAAACAAGATTATTGAAAATGCTTCACTTGTAAGCAAGTATCTTGAAGATGTACGAGTTAAACCGTACAAGATGGTTTATGATGAAATTCTTCGTTATCAACCACACACACTTGATAAAGAAAAAGAGAAACTTTATACGATGTTAACTCGTCAAAATAGTGGTTTCTCTGAAATCTTCGGTACTTTTACTGATGCGAATATGAAATTTGCTGATGCTGTCGATAGTAAAGGAAAGAAGCATAAAATTGAAAACGAAGCAAAAGCATTTGTTTATTTGAAAGATAAAGACCGTGAATTAAGAAAATCAGCTTACCTTTCAATGTATGGTGCATATTACGATAATAAAGATGCGATTGCTAAGATGCTTTATTACAATTATCTTTATTTAAATCAAGAAGCGATGGCTAAGAATTACGAAGACTATATTGCACGGACTTGTTTTGATGACCATGTTTCAAAAGGATTTATTGAACATGTTTATGAACAGGTTAAGAAATATAAGTTTAGCTATGAGCGTTATCAAAAGATTAGAAAGGCATTTTTAAAGAAACTTCTCAATGTAACAAAAATTGAACCTTGAGATGCTAATGTTCCTTTGATTAATAAGAAAATTGAATATACTATCGAACAAGCAAAAGACCTTGCTCTCAAGAGTTTATCGGTACTTGGTGAAGAATATGTCAAGAATGTTAAACGAGCTTTTGATGAACACTGAGTTTCTTGGTTACCAAAGAAGAATAAACGTGGTGGTGCTTATTCTATCGGCGGTACAAAGGGAATTGACAAGATTTATGTTTTAATGAATTTTGATAACTCAATTCGAAGTGTTCAAACGATTGTTCATGAAATTGGTCATAGTATGCATTCCCTTTATTCAAATAAGAATCAACCAATTTACAATGATTATGAAATCTTTTATGCTGAAATCGCTTCTGTATCAAACGAAGTTTATTTTAACTATTATATGCTTAAAGAATACCAAAACGATTTAGCAATGAAGGTTATGATTCTTGATGAAATGATTAGCAGTTTCTTTGCTACTACAACTCGACAAGTTGAGTTTAGTAATTTCGAATGAATTGCTAACGAACTTATTAATAATGGAAAACCATTTAATGCTGAAGTTGTAATGAAAACATATGAGCAACTTAATTATGAATATACTAATACTAAACCAAGAGACAAGTTTCATTCCATTTATTCGTTAAAACTTGTTACTCCGCTTAGAATTCCACACTTCTATGCTGGTATTTTCTATGTTTATAAATATGCAATTGGTCAAGTGTGCGGGACTATTTCTGGTCAACGGATTTACGAAAATAAACCAAATGCTCGTGAAAATGTTTTTAACTTTCTTTCATCTGGTGGAAGTCGTGAACCACTTGAAACAATTAAATTATTAGACATTGATTTAAGTAAAAATGAACCTTGAGAAGAAGCCCACCAAATCCTTGATTCTTGAATTGATGACTTTGAAAAATCAATTAAGTTATTAAATAAAAAAAGTAAATAAGAATTAAAGAATTTGAAGTTAATATAAGAACAAATTGATACTTAATATCTTATTAAGAAAACGATACGATTATTAATGTTTTATTTAAAAAATATCAGGAATCTTCCTGATATTTTTTAACGTTTTTCTCAATGGATTCAACCGACATAAGCTAATACAGGTGCCCCAATAATCGTCATTCAGATTGAAGAATTAATGTAAGTAGTTTCACGGAAGAGTACGACACCAACAGATGTAATAATCGCTCCTAGAGCGGCTGAAAGTGGCATAACTAAACGGTAATCACGAATACTAAATACTTTTCGTATGATGTGCGGAGCAAAGAGACCAACAAATGCTACATTCCCGACAAGTAGAATAGCTGGTGGAATTAAAAACATTGTCGCAATAATTGATACTACCTTAATTGTAATGACATTAGTTCCTAGATTTTTTGCCTTGTCATCACCGACTTCTATGATGGTTAATTTGTGAGAAATAATAATACTAGTTATAACCCCGATAGCAATTAAAATTGTGGATATTCAAAGAATTCTAAAGAAATCAGTATACTCATATGCCTTAATGATATTTTCAGCACCGCCGAAAACAAAAAGAAGATTAATCTTCGCACTATATCCATCTTCTACTCTAATGTAATAAGTAATTGTATTAAAAAAAACACCAATCGCAAGGCCAGCAAGAGTCATTTTGATATATCCAACTTTATTTCTTCCACCAAAAACTAATGCGAATAGCATTACGGCAGAAATAATCCCTCCGATAAAAGCGAAACCATAAAGTTGTGCTTCGGTGATTAAACCACGACTGAAAGCAAGAACTACCATAAAAACAGAAGCATGAACAATTCCGAGTGTTGATGCATCGGCCAACGGGTTTCTTGTTAATGATTGAGTAATACACCCAGCAAAAGCTAGTGCAATTCCTGAAAGAATAGAAGCAGTACTTACATAAACAGTTTGTTGTAAATTGATATATTCCTTTTTAAGTTGAAGAAACTGGCTAGTAAAAATTAGTTTTAGGGATTCCTCTATGCTAAAAAAAGCTAATTTTGATGTTGCTTCATCAAAGTACTCAGCATAAGAAATGTTTCATATCCAAACAAGGAATATAACTACTAGTAACAAAAAAAAGCTTGCTCAGACAACAACGTTTTTCTTTAGTTGAGACATCTTGTTAGGCATCTTTTTTTTGTCAAAGACGATGTTTCGGTAGTTAAAAAATTTTTTAGTAGAAGCAATAGATTCCATTAAGATAATTTTTCTTCATGATACATAGGTATTAAATATAATAAAAAAAGCACAAATTCGTGCTCCTTTTTATTAAAAACAAATGTAATTAAATTTATTTGGTTGGTTTTTGTCCACGTTTATGATTTAAATACTTTGGATTAATCATCTTTCGGTCTTGGTTTGCTTGTTTTCACATTGCTGATTTTGTTTCAGGTAAGATAATTTCGCTATCATCTTTACCAACAACTTTTGTCGGTTCGTTTCGAAGTTCAGCAATAGCATCAATAAGGACGCCAAGAATTAAAGTAGTTGATCTAATTGAGTTATTGTTAACAGGGATAATGTAGTCGATAAGTGACGGGTCTGCATTTGTATTAGCAAGAGAAACAACAGGGATGTTTAGCTTTCTAGCTTCTTTAATTGCATTTATATCATTAACCGGATCAACAAGAATAATGACATCTGGTCTTTGTTTTAAATTTTTAATACCACCATAAAACTTTTCTAGTTTAGCAGTATCTTTTTGAATTTGTAGTTGTTCTTTTTTTGAATACTTATTAATGTCTTCTGATTCAAGAAGAGCAAGATTACTATTAAATTTCTTTAAGCTCTTTGTAATGTTTTGGAAGTTAGTTAACGTACCACCAAGTCATCTTTGAGTTACATAAGGAGCCTGAATTCTAGTTGCTTCTGCCTTAATTAGTTCTTTAACTGGTCGACCACGAGTCCCAACTAATAAAACAGTCCCACCATTTTGTGCAACTTCTTGTATGAATTTGTAAGCACGGTCAAGGAATAAAATAGTTTTGACAATGTCAATAACATGGTTATTTGAACGCTTAGCATGGATATATGAAGCCATTTTTGGATTTCATTTTTTAGGATTTAATCCGATGTGAGCACCAGACTCAGTAAGCTTTTGAATTGATACAAGTGTTTTTAAGTTTTTAATTGCTGAATTTGCGTTGACTTTTAACTGAATGGCGTCAGCAGGTGTAGCAGGACGAGAGTCTTGCTTCGCATTGGCAGTTACGACTACTTCACCGGAAGATTGTAGCTCTTCCTTTTTTTCCTCAGTAACCGATTCAACAGAGTTAGTCAAATTTTCCATTTAGGAATGCACCTTTCTTTTTTTGTTTGTTTATTAATAAATTAATAACTTCTAATTATAGCACATTACTAGATTTTAAAACCACTAATACTCGTGATGTAGGTATAACTTGCTTTACGATTTCCCTCACCGCGACTAATTTTAACTTCAAAATCAAGCTTAGTAAGATCCGATACATTCTCCTTAATATTTGTAATTTCGAAAGTATAGCCACTTTTTGATGGAATAATAAAGTTCTCGCGATTCTTCTTTGCTTCACTTCCAGAAAGTTGAAGTACTTCTGGATACTTAACTCTTACACTAAGATGATTATTGACATCGGCCACAAGTTTCTTATTCTTTTCCTCTGCCTCCTTATCTGTAAGGAAACCAGGAGCTATTCGTTCGTAGACTAATTTTTCAATCGCTTCACCCACACCTTTTGACATCTCAATCGTAAACTGCACTTCTTTATCATTTAGTTTTTTAAGTGAAATTAGTCGATAATTTACATCTTCTTCTAACTTTTTAAAAGCAAAATTTTCAATTTTGGAAGCAACCACAAAATCAATATTAAATTCATTAACACTTACACCAGAAAGAAGTGGGAGAACTTTGAAAGGACTTGATGCATCTTTCTTTTGTAATTCAAGGAATTCACGGTTTTTTCGTTTTGCAATGGCGATTTCCTTTTTTAAAAAACCACTTAAGATGGAAGAGTAAGTAGTTTCTTTGTCATCAAATGTTACCCGAACGATGACTTCAATTAAGTCTGGGTCATTCGGTACTAATCTTGCACCGATAAAGAAATATTGAACACCATTCTCGTTTTTTGGTAAAAGAATTTTATCTTCAATGTCCTTTAAAAATTCACTTGCTTCTGTCTTTGCTACCAAATTAACTTGAGTATCACGAAAACCAACCGGAAGGTGGTATTTTTTTAAATCTTGATAATGAAGAGTGCACGAAGCAACAATAGGAACGATAGTTAATGATGTCAATAAAACACCAGATGTAATAACTAATTTTTTCTTAATTTTATACTTCATAATTACCCCTCAATTACATACATTACTTTTTTAAATGCCATAGTTTTCCCCTCACCTTTGGTTACTCCAAGTGTTACGATAATTTGATTGCCATCTTCATCTATCGGTTCATTCTTATTGATATCAAGGATAACAATTTTAATCCCCTGAAATTTTGGATCATCTTTATGTTTGTATGAAGATTCGTTAAAGGTAACCGTAAATGCCATTTCGCTTTTTGTTTTAAGAATCGAGAGAGGTTTATTTTTAAACGGTTCATTAATTTTCACTTCAAGCATTTTTAATTTTTTTTCCTCACTGTATTGAATCGCCTCGTTTAAAAATGCTTGATTTTCTTTTCTTTTATTACGGTTGTTTTTTTCTTCCTCCGTAATAAAATTACGGAAAGAACTTACATACTCATAAGGATAACCGTTATTAAAAGTGACGACCATTGTGAGTTCAAGCACTTCGTTATTAACTTTCTTTACATCCTTGATGTGATAAACAATTTTATGTTTATCACTTTCTATTTTATTTGTAATAATAACTGCTCTATTTTGTTCAAGAGGTTTAGAATATTCAACTAAAGCATCATCAATCGTTATGTTTTCACTTTTGTATTCTTCCTTAATAACGACATTTGGATGTAACTTTTCAAACTCTTCTTTAACAAATTTCGGTTTTTCCTTACAACTGGCTGTGATTAATATACCAGTTGCGGATGCCGTAACTACTGAAAAAATGCCAATAAATAATTTTTTATTTGTCATAATCTATATATTCCAAAAGTCATACACAACTTATTAGTAAAAAAATGTTATTTAAATTTTACTAAATTTTCATTTTAAAAAAGTAAGGCTCTTAATTGTGATTAAGTGGGTGCGATTTAAAAATAAGATTCGGGTCAGATTTCTTTATTGCTTATTATCTTAATTTATCTGAAATTATGTCCCTATACTCATTAATATATATGCATCATATATTCAATTACAGTTTGTGAATATTTAACAATTGTTAAAGATTTGATATTAAGATTTTACTTTTGATTAAACATTTTAAAGTCAATGTATCATTTTTGAATTTTCAGCAGAAATAGATGAATAGGCATTTTTCGTAATTGAAAATGTTTAGATTTTCCGACCTTTTTACTTATGTTATATATTCTGTTGAGTGTGCAGAAACCTACAAGATAAATTAGTTGGTGGGTTTATTTTTTATCAAATAATGTGTTTTAAAACACTTTTACATTCTAATATCCACTTAAATATTAAAAGCGTAAATTTCTTTATTAGAATTGTTTTTGTTCGATTATCCTTTATCTACCCAAACTATTTTTCCACTAGAAGAAAATAAACCACTTTTCGATAAAAAAGTATGATGGATTTGCAAAATTCATCTCTATACCTTCATCATTTAGGGTTGGTAAATTTTAAAACAGTCTTCATTAAATACTTTTATCTTATCAATACTGATAGTTTGTAATAATAACCTCTTCGCCTACCCTATTATTACCATTACTATTTATATTTCTTTTAACATCAACCACTTCTATTTTATATTCAGAATATAAATCTCTAATTAACTCGGTATTATGGTTTGTTAGCATTAATAAACATCCTTTTTTATCCAATCTCTTAAAAACTTCCGATAGTCTAATATGATTTTCTATATCAAAACCGTCTTTAGTATATGCCTCAAATGATGTTGGATTTAAAGGAGCATAAGGACTATCAAAAAAAATAAAATCTCCTTTTTTAGCATTCTCTAAACTATCTTCAAAATCTAAATTTGTAATATTAACGTTTTTCAAATACTCACTTATCCCGAGTATGTTTTTTTTATTGTAAGAATCACATTTAAGCTTGTTGTTAAAAGGAACATTAAATAATCCTTTTGAATTAACTCTAAACAATCCATTAAAACATCTTTTATTTAAGAAAATAAATAAACTTGCCATTTCCACATCATATTCTTTAGATAGTATCTTATTGTTAAATTTGTCTCTTATACTAAAGTATGTTTCTTTTGTACATTCCATTTTGTCCAAATAATTTAATAAATTAATTAATTGATTTGGATTTGTTTTTATTACATTGTAAGCATTTATCAATACAGAGTTAATATCATTGATGTGTGCTTTTTCTGGTTTTAAATAAAAAAGAATTGCACCTCCACCGACAAAAGGCTCATAATAGTTTTCTATTTGCTTTGGTAGTCGTATTTCAATTTCATTAATTAATTGTCTTTTACCACCCACTCACTTTACGAAAGGTGTTAAATTACTATTAACCATTTTATTATCTTCCTTAGTAATCCGTTTATATTTCTACTATATCTTCAACATTAAAATTTAAAGCTAAGCAAATCTCTCTATTGATTTAAGGTTTACATAATTACCTTTATTAATTATTACAACTATATTGCTTGTTATACCGCTTGCTCTTTATAAATCTTCTTTATTTATCTCTTTTTCAACTAATAAGTTCCATAAAGGTTTTTTAATTATAAAATAATATTTAATTATTAATTAAATAGTTAAAACAACTAAAAGGTAGTGGTCGTCTTGTATTTTAAGAAAAAAATTTTAAATCTCTTTTTAGGAGTTGGTGCACTATCAATTGTTGTGCCTACCATTGCGGCCTGTAGTCATCTTTATCGCAATTGCTGTCGACCAAGTAATCGAGTTGTATCAGTTCAGTTAAGAGCAATTAACTATGCTCCAGAAATAACTTCTAAAATCCGTCCGTCAAAGGTTACAGAAGAGATTTTGCAGCAGTATTTTGAGTATGTCGTAACTGATGTAAAAACTACTAACGGTACTTTCCCTGTCCTTGGGAAAAATGTAAAAAGTGTTCTTCAAAACACCGCTATTATCAATCTACGTAATGATAGTTTTATGGTAAGATCGATTAAAGCAGACGATATAAACGGAACCTTATCAGCAGAACTTTTCTTCCCTAAAAAGAAAATTCTTGGTTCTGTTGAAATTAAATATGATTTTCAATCTTATTATGATGACGATATTGAAAAAGCGGCAAGTAGTCAACCGACACCTGCTATTTATTCCTTAGATGAAATAATTGAAAAGACCAAAAATAATCCACAAGATTTTTTAATTAATAATCAGTACTATCAAAGAAGATTTCAAATAGCAAAAGATCGATTCAAAAGTAAAAAACCATTAACTAGTACAGAAAGCATTCACTATATTAAAAGAGTTGGATATAGTGAATTTGGTGATACGACAGAAGAACGACAAAACAATTACTTGAAGGTCAGAAACGATAGCGAGAATACGTATCAAATTGACATTTTTAATAAGACCTATCAAGGTGATGAAGTCTTAGAGAATCAACTTGATGACGAGATAACAGGTAAACAAATCTTTTTTAACAAAGATGTAATCGAAACCTTAATTAGACAAAATCCGTATGGTCGTCTTCCAACTTCGCTTGTTCAATTATTATCAAATTTAAAAGAGAGTGATTATCACTCTTTACTCTCTGTTCGTGGAGAGAATCAAGGTGAAGAAAATTCAATTCTTAAACAATTAACGATCGATAAAATGCTTTTTAGATTATCTGACCGTTTTGGTGAAATTGAAATTATTTTTACCGGGCAAATACAAACTAATGGTAAAGATTTTATCTTCTCAATAAAGCTTGATCCAACTAATTCTTCGTTACTTAAAAACGAAGATTATTATAGATACATTTATGATCGTTCAATTAGTCTATCTTACATTAGCACACAAGACGGTGAAGAAGCTTCTGTTCGCTCTGGGACAGGATGAATCGTTGATCGTATCGTTAACAACAATCTCGCTGATGATGAAGCGGAGTTCTTAGTTGCGACTAACAATCATGTTTTAAATTTTAGTTCGTTTTCAAGCGAACTTATCGGTAAAGGGGAAACAAAAGAAGATAAGAAAACACTTCCTTGAAGATGATTTACTAAAGAAGAATATTCTCGTTATTTAAATAAGAAAAAACCAGTACTTTCTGAAAAAGAATATCACGATAAGGACAAATATCGTTACCTTCTTTGAAACACCGTTCCCTTAAAACCTAATCGTTCTGATACTGATGACATCCTTGGTGCAATCAGCTTTGCTAATGCTTCAAAGGTGGTTAACATTACTAATGAAAATTATGGTAATCGAACTTGATTCCTTCCTAAATTAAGTGGAAAGGGTGTTTTTCAAAACGATAATGTTTATAAACAAATCAAATCAGCCGGTAAGAGTGATATCTCAAATGGTACCTTGGATTTGATTATTTCAAAAATGGTTTTAAAGAAGAAAGACATCAAAGAAAAATTACCTTCTCTTTTTAGTGTGCTTGACACCAAAAATGAAGCACAATGATACACAGGACTTGGCAATTCTCAAAAATACTTACCTATGGTTCAAAATTTCCGCGGAGGTTATAATTCTAATAAAAATTTTGATTTTGGTTCTCTTGTTGCTTGAAAATCATCAAAAGGCTTTGGTTCTCTAGTTAAAGGTTTTGACCGTAATGTTGATGAATTTAATGCTCTCCCTTACTACTCTATTAAGAAGGATAACCAATCGCGAATTCGTGGTGAAGATATGCCAATAACCAATTATTTTTATAATATTGGTTCGAGATTAATTACATCACAGGAAATTGGAATGCTTTATCCTGGTTCATCTGGTTCCTTAGTTATTGATGCTAATTTTAATCCTATCGGAATTCACTATGCTGCTCTTTATTCAACAGAGTATAAAGCATCTTATGACACACAAATTGCTAATCTTTTTGTTGCACAATCAGATGACTTAACAGGTGACACGGATATTCGCCAATCAGTTATTAATAAATTAATCCACGATAACTTATATACTTATAAGTTGAGGCCGATTAAGTAAATATGAAAAAATACGATGTAATAGTTATTGGTGCAGGACATGCTGGTCTTGAAGCTAGTTTTGCCTCATCTAAAAAAGGGTTAGCAACTTTATTGATTACCCTTGATGAAAAAGGTATCGGAATGATGCCGTGCAATCCGAGTATTGGTGGTCCAGCTAAAGGTGTTGTAACGAGAGAAATTGATGCTCTTGGTGGAATGCAAGGTAAAGCTGCTGATGCAACAGCTCTGCAAATGAAGATGTTAAACACCTCAAAAGGTCCTGGTGTTTGAGCTTTGCGATGTCAAAGCGATAAAGTAATGTATCACAAATATTTTATCGACAAGATAAAAGAACAAGAAAATCTTGATTTATTAATTAATGAAGTTGCTAAGTTAGAGGTTAGCGAAGGAATTGTTAAAGGAGTGGTATTGGCTGATGGTTCTTTAATTTCAGCTGATTTTGTAATAGTAACTACTGGAACTTATCTTAATTCGGTTACTCATCGTGGAGACATTAAGGAAAATACTGGTGCTGATAATTTAAAGAATGCTAAATATTTGTCTGATAATTTTAAGGAGTTAGGAATTGGTCTTCTTAGGTTAAAAACTGGAACTCCAGCGAGAATTAAAAAAGATACCATAAATTATCACCTATTGAAAGAAGAACCTGGTTCAGCAGAAAAATTGGCATTTAGTCATGACCACCCAACATATTTACCAATTGAAAAGCAACTTTCGTGCTACATTACTTACACAAATGAAGCGATTCATCGTTTAATTGAACAGTCACTTAATCAATCAGCAATGTACGGAGGGATGATTTCCGGGATTGGTCCAAGATATTGTCCTTCAATTGAGGACAAAGTTGTTAAATTTCGAGAAAAAGAAAGACACCAAATCTTCGTTGAACCAGAATCGCTTTTTCTTGACACGATGTATCTTTCGGGTTTTTCTACTTCAATGCCTGTTGAGATTCAAGATAAAATGATTCAGCTTCTTCCTGGATTTGAAAATGCAGTAATTGAAAAATACGCTTATGCAATTGAATATGATGCAATTGATCCTACCCAACTCTTCCCTACATTAGAGTATAAAAAAATTAAAAATCTATTTTTTGCTGGACAAATTAACGGGACAAGCGGTTACGAAGAGGCGGCTGCACAAGGTTTGATGGCAGCTATTAATGTGATATGCAAAAAAGAAAACAAAGAACCAGTTATCCTTGGTCGCGATCAAGCTTATATTGGAGTTATGGTTGATGACCTTGTTACTAAGGGGATTACTGAACCATATCGACTCTTAACAAGTCGAGCTGAACACCGACTTTATCTACGAAATGATAATGCTGATGATCGTTTACGAGAGATTGGATATCAAATCGGATTAGTAAGTCAAGAACAATATGATAGTTTCCTTCAAGAAAAAAATAAAATCGAATACCTAATTAACTGACTTAGAACCACAACAATCGGACAAATAGATAGCCTTAAACACACCACTCAAAAAACAAATACTTACCTTGTTGATTATTTAAAAAGACCAGAAATTACTATCAACGATATCATTTGTTTTTATCCCAATCAAGACCAATTTAATGCATCGATGTTAAATAAAGTGAATATTGCTGTGAAGTACGAGGGTTATATTAAAAACCAACAAGAAAATATTAATCAACTACGTAAGTTAAATAATATTAATTTAACATCGATTAAGGACTATAAAGAAGTTCCTAATATAAGTCTTGAAACCGTTGATAAATTAAATAAAATTCAACCTATTAATCTTGACCAAGCTTCTAGAATTAGCGGAATTAACCTATCAGATATCGCGATGATTAAATATTATATAGAAAGAATTAAACATGGATAAACCGCTTTTTATAAGTCAAATAAGAAATTATTTTGGTGAAATAACTGATGAACAATTTTCTCAAATTTTTCGTTATGTAGAATTAGTTAAAGAAAAAAATAAAGATTTTAACTTAACTCGATTGGTTAGTAATCTTGATGATATTTTTCAAGCTTTTTTATATGATTCTTTAATTCCGTTTAAGGCACTTAGGGAAAAATTTAATCTTTCTAAAATTGGTTATAAATTGCTAGATATAGGTAGTGGAAATGGTATTCCCGGTATCTTACTTAAAATCATTTTCCCCGCTCTGGAAGCGGTTTTGCTCGAATCTAATGTTAAAAAATGTGATTTTTTAAGAACTGTCATCAATGATCTACAACTAAAGGATATTGAAGTTTGAAATATGCGAGCTGAAGACATTAAGAAAGAGCAACGAGAAACATTTGATATCGTAACAAGTAGAGCAGTGGCTTCACTCTATAAAATACTTGAAATTTCAGCCCCATTTGTAAGAGTTAATGGTTTAATTATTTGTCCAAAGTCAATTAAATTCGATGAAGAAATGGAAGATGCATTAAATACAATTAAGGTTCTTCAACTTTCTTTAGTTTACCTTGATCAATTTAATCATTATGAGCAGCAACACACAGTTGGTTATTTTACAAAAACACAGAAAACAGAAGAGAAATATCCGAGAACCTGAGCACAGATAATTAAGAAACCTTTATAACTCACTATTATAATTACTTTATTATTGTTATACTATATAGATATAAAAAATATAAGGATTTATATGGGTTTAACAATCGCAATAATTTTATTTTCTATCTTAGCCCTTATCATTGGCTTACTTTTATCGCGAAGTTCACCAACTGGTGGTCTTAGCAGCCTTAACGGACAAGATCTTGAACTTTTCAAAAAAACAAAAGACAGGGGATGAACAAAAGGATTTCAAATAGCAATGTTTTTCATTGCTATAGTACTTCTTTTAATTGTGATAATTTACCGTGCCGCATAATTTAAGTGATTTTTACCGTAAGCTGGTTGTTAACTTTATTAGAAAATCCGGAAAACCCATTTCAACGAAGACTCTTTATGATGTAGTTAGTCGAAAAGTTAAAAACTTTAATCCTAATGTGCTTGATAAAACTTTAGAAGAATTATTGAACGAACACACATTACGACAATTAAATAGTGGCTCATTTGTATTGTCTTATGATGACTTTGAAAAAGAAACTGACATTCGAACAGGTACTGTTTCTATAAATTCAAAAGGTGATGGTTTTATTAAGGAAGATGAAACCGAAGTTGAATATTATGTCAATAAAAAATATTTAAATGGTGCCCTAAAGTTTGATAAAGTCAAATTTGTTAAACTCAAAAAAGAACCGAAGAATGAACTTTATGATGCCGCTATCATTGAAGTTGTTGAACATAGTAAAGATTATTTTGTTGGTGTTTTTAAAAAAAAGTCAAACCAAAAAGGTTATGAAGTTCAAATCGATGATCCATTATTCTATCTAGAAGTTGAATTAGATGACATTAAGGGACTTGTTAATAACCACAAAATTCTACTTCACATTATTAAGAGCGATAACAAGAAAGCACTTTGTGAAGTTGTTTATATTATTGGTCATATGAATGATGTTGGTAATGATATTTTAAGTATTGTTTACGACAACGGAATTAATCCAATAATTAGTGAAGAAGTCAATGAAGCCGCTGCTAAATGTGTTTTTAATGTTGACGAACACCAAAAAAAAATAAGAAGATTCCTTTTTGATCGTATGATTGTTTCGATTGATCCCGAAGGGTCTAAAGACATCGATGATGCTGTTTTTGTAAAAAAACTGAATGTTGACAAGTATTTTTTAAGTGTTAACATTGCCGATGTTAGTTTTTACGTACAACCTGGTACAGTTCTTGATCAACAAGCAAGAAAACAAGGAACAAGCGTTTATCTTGCAGATCGTGTAATTCCAATGTTACCTCATAACATTTCTAATAATATTTGTTCTTTAAACCAGCACGAGGAACGAATGGCGATTACGGTTGACATGATTATCCATCGTAAAGGGCACATTGTTTGAAAGGATATTTATCCTTCTGTTATTAAGAGTCAAAAACAACTTAGTTATGATGAAGTTAACTATTATTTCAAAAATAATCTACGTTCACCACTCAGCATTTCGATTAAGGAAATGCTCGATGAAGCTCGTGAGTTAAGTGCTAACATTCGCCAAAAACGAAAGAATGATGGTTATGTAAGCTTTGACATCAAGGAACCAAAAATTATTCTTAATGATAAAGGTATTCCAATCAGAATCGAAGTTAAAGATTCTGGAATTGCCGAAGAAATGATTGAGGACTTTATGATTACTGCTAATGAAGCAGTAACTACTTTTGTTAATGAGTTTGCTGAACAGCAAATTAAAAATGGTGACAAGGATATAATGCCGTTTATCTATCGTGTCCACGATAAACCAAGCATCGAAAGTCTTAAACGCTTTGAAATCGAATCCAAGAAGTTAGCCTTTCATATTGATTCCGACCATGAAAACATCAAACCAAACTCAATTAGTAATTGACTTGAAGGCAATAAGGATAATGAAAACTTATCATTAATTTCTAAAATTCTCCTTAGAGCAATGGCAAAAGCAAGTTATGAAATTAAGAATACTGGTCACTTTGGTCTCGCTCTTGAAGACTATACACATTTTACTTCCCCAATTCGAAGATACCCAGACCTTCTTGTTCATAGACTTCTTTGAATGTATGTTTTTGATAGAGAAGCTTATAGCGATAAAGAACGACAAGAACTTAAAACTAACTTAAAAGTACTTTGTGATGAAGCAAATAAAAATGAAATTATCGCTCTTAAGACTGAACGAGATGTTAATGCTTGTAAGTTTGCTGAATATATGAACTTTCATTTAAATGAAGAATTTGATGGTGTTGTAGTTGCAGTTAACTCTTTTGGTGTTTTTATTGAACTTGTAAATACCATTGAGGGTCTGCTTAGAATTTCAAATCTTGACAATGATTATTACACTTATATCCAAGAAAATAATACTCTTGTAGGTCAAAACTCAAATAATGTAATTTCAATTGGTAAAAAAGTTAGAGTTAAGGTAATTGATGCTAATAAATTAACAAGAAAAATTGAGTTTTCACTTGTTAAGTTCTATCGTTAATTTTTGGTGGATAAATGATTATTACAAACAAAAATGCTAACCGCAATTATTTTGTTAAAGAAGAATATGAAGCTGGTATGGTGTTAAAGGGAACCGAAGTTAAATCAGTGTCGCATGCGAATTGCTCAATCAACGAATCCTTTATTAAAATAACCAAAGGGGAAGTTTATATTATTAATATGCATATAGCTCCTTTTTTCGAAGGAAATCGCTTCAATCAAGATCCCTATCGTTCGAGAAAACTACTTCTCCATAGGAAAGAAATTATTAAAATCAGTCATAAAGTAATGACTGATAACCTAACATTAATACCACTTAAAATTTATTGAAAAAATAATAAATTAAAAATGTTAATTGGTCTTTGTCAAGGTAAGAAACTACATGACAAGAGAGAAGATCTTAAAAAGAAAACATTATCTCAAGAAGCTAGATTCATTAAACAATATTAATATTAGATTAGAATAAGATAGGGGGTGGATGAAGTGAAATTAATATGACACGTTTTATTAAGAAGACACAAAGCCCTTTTGTTTCTAGTCATTTTTTTTAACATCTTACAATTAGGGTTAATCTTAGCTCAACCCTTACTACTTAGTGCTCTTAATAATAAATCAGATATTTCACAACCAACAACTAGTCAAGATACTTATATCCTTGGTGGGATATTAATTGCTCTTGCTGTTGTTTGGATTATTATCATTTTAATTAAAAATTATTTACTAACGCGACTCGAAGTTGCTGTGATGGAGCAGCTTCAGAAGAAGGTTTTTGAAAAATCGATGTTCCTTAGTCTAGAGGATAAACAACTATTTTCCAAAAGTAAATTAATTAATATTTGTGTTAAGGATGTTAAAGAAATTTCAAAGACATCAACTTTTATTTTCCGTCCGATGTTTCTTGGTATTCTTTACTTCATTGGTGCTATCGTTTTGCTTTTTGTTTTAAATGGCAAGAATTGACAAATACCAGTTGCTATTGTCACAATTGCCGTTTCCATCGGCATTATTTATGGTTGCTTTGCTATTTGAGCTAGAAAATTTTGAGTAAGAACAAAGAAAGCGAGCGACAAGCTTGCTGTTTCAATTCACGAAAAAATTAACGGAGTAAGACCAATTAGATCTTTTTTATTACAATCCGTTTTTGATTATGACATTGAAAAAAGATGAAAGGAAGTTGTTCATAAAAGTGAGTATGCCGCTCTAGTGATTCAGGGAGCTCTTGCTTTTGCGACTGTTGTTATTTATTTAATTAGTCCGTTTATTCTTCTTCTTGGGATAACAGTAACAAACTTAAAAGCCGCTGATATCCTTTCAATTATGCAGTCAAGCAACCTTCTTATTCTAGGGATTACCTTAATTGCTCTTTCAACTGAACAACTTCTTCGAACCAATGTAAGTTTTATTCGTACTCGGGAAATCATCTTCTATAAAAACAAAATTGAATATACAGGAACAAAGTCAATTTTAACCAACGATATTGTGTTTGATAATGTGTCCTTTATGTACGATAAAGAGGGTGGCAATGTTCTAAAGAATGTTTCTTTTAAAATAAATAGTGATGAGACAGTTGGGATTATTGGGACAACAGGTTCTGGTAAAACCACTTTAATTAATTTATTAATGCACCGTCTTGTACCAACTGAAGGTAATATTCTTGTTGATAATATACCAATTAAGGAAATTGATATTAAGTGCCTTCGTTCTTCGTTTTCTATTAATGAGCAAACTCCCCTTCTTTTTAAAGGTACATTCATTCATAATATCCTTTTTGGTCAGAAAAATATAGAAAAGGAAATCATCGATGAATCGATTGACATAGCACAAGCGAGAGATTTTATTTTTAGCACAGAAAAAGGTCTTGAGTCGTTGGTAGCACCTAAAGCTAAAAATCTTTCTGGTGGTCAAAAGCAACGTCTTGCCATTGCTAGAGCACTTTGTCGAAAAGGAGCACGTACCTTAATTCTTGATGATTCAACATCAGCACTTGATATGATTACTGAACGGAAATTAATCAACGCCCTTAAAAAACAAAACCGATTTAAATCAATCATTATTATTGCACAACGAATTACAAACATCGTTAACTGTGACAAAATTATTGTGATGGATAGTGGGCGAATTGTTGGTATGGGGAAATGGAATGAACTATTAAAAGACTGTCAAGTGTTTAAAGAAATTTATCAATCACAAATTAAAGAAGATTAAATTATGAGTTTAAAAAGTAATAAAGCAGTTTATTCTAAATGAGAGTTAATTAGGTTTTACTTTAAACCCTTTAAGAAATATTTTATGGGTTTAACACTTACTATCATTGGTTGATTAATTTTTAACATCGGCGCCATCTTTCTTCTTCAAACACTGATTGATCAATTTTCCAAAGGTTTAACGACTGAGGAAATTCTTGTATACTTCTGTCTTGGAGTAATGGGTCTTTACCTTTTTGCTGGTATTTTAAACTTCTTCATTAACCTAATTTCGATTAAGGTATCATATAAACTTGAGCGTCATCTTTCAATGATGGTGATTAATAAATTAAGTCGCTTACCGATGCGATTCTATGATATGAACAATGCTGGTGAAATTTTTAATAAAGCATTGTCCGATCCCACTAATATCCAAAATGGGATGGTTAATTTTTATATCGAATTAAATAAAGCAATATTTGGGGGAGTTTTTTACGGAATCGCTCTTATTCTTTTAAGTCCATACATCGCTCTTATTGGTCTTGCTCTTTATGGACTTCTGATGTCAATTATTGCTTTTATCTTTAAGAAATCTCAAAAGCTTGCAATTAAAAAGCGACAAGATTTTGTTCAACTTAATGACTATATGGAGGAAATGATTACTTCACAAAGTGTTATTGAAAATTATGGTGAACAAGATTACATCGTTGATGGTTATAAGAAAATTGAACAAGGACTAAGAGCTAACTGAATTAAAGCCTATGCGACTAGTGGGGTCATCTTTCCGTGAAGTGTCTTTGCTTTAAGAATTTTAAATGTTTGTATTACCGTTGCCTTCCTACTACTTTCTATTTCAAAGATTGAACTTCCTGGTATTGTCAAAAATATTGATCATGCGACCAAAACAATTTCCTTTGGTACATTAGTTAGCCTATCCCTTGTTTCAAACTTGTTCGCTGACCTTTTTAGTACTGTATGTAATAACATTCAAATTTTTATTTCAGCTCAATCTTCTTTAAGAAAGATGAATGAACTAGTCCAAGAAAAGGAAGAACATGATGATATTGAACAGTTACATATCGACCCTTCAGAGGGGATTGATGTTGAATTTAAAAATGTGTATTTTAACTATCTTGAAAACAAACCAACATTAAAAAATGTTTCATTTGTTGCTAAGCGAAATATGAAGGTTGCTATTATTGGACCGACTGGTTCAGGTAAAACAACAATTGTTAACTTAATTAACAGATTCTATGATATTAACCAAGGAGACATCACTTTTAACGGTGTAAGCATTGTTAATAAAAGTCGGAATAGTGTTCGAAAGAATATCTCAATTGTATTACAGGATACCTTCTTATTTAGTGAATCAATTTTAAAAAATGTGCTTCGGGGAAACGAAAATGCGACCCCCGCAGATGTTATTAAAGCATGTAAAAAAGCACAAGTTCACGATTTCATTATGAAGTATGAAAATGATTACGGGACAATTCTTGATGACAGTCGAAACCTTTCGCAGGGTCAAAAACAATTATTAACAATCGCCCGTGCGATTATTTCTGATGCAAAAATTATTATTCTTGATGAAGCGACAAGTTCTATTGACACTAGAACTGAAAAATTAGTTCAAAAAGCAATTGAAAACCTAATTCACTCACGAACAGCATTTGTTATTGCTCACCGATTGTCTACAATATTAAATGCTGATTTAATTTTAGTTATTAAAGATGGTGAAATTATAGGACAGGGAAATCATGAAACGTTGCTTAATTCATGTCCGTTCTATAAAGAGCTTTATTATGCTAATTACTCAACTAAGCATATTAATGAATAAAAACAAGGGGAAGTTATGAATCGTAAATTTACCGAACAAGAAATCATTAGAAGAAACACATTAGAGAAACTTTTTTCGAATAACGAAGATCCCTATCTCACATCAAAAATTGCTCGTTCTTCTGACCTTAAAACCTTTAAGGAACAATATATTAATTTTTCAAAGGATGAATTACACGATATGAACATTAAACCGGTCACTTTAGCTGGTCGTCTTATGAATGTTCGTCAGACTTTTGGTGTTATTCAGGATTTTTCAGGCACTCTTCAAATCTATTTAAATAAGAAAAATGTTACACCCGAACTTTTTCAACTTTTTAAGAGTCTTGACCTTGGGGATATTATAGAAGCGCAGGGTACACCGATGAAAACAAACAGCGATGAACTGACTCTTAATATTTCGTCTCTTAAGTTAATCTCAAAAAGTCTTAAAGTGCTACCTGAAAAATATCACGGTCTAGTTGACGAAGAACTTCGTGCCCGTCACCGTTATGTTGATTTAATTGTTAATCCAAATAGTAAGCAAACTTTTATCCTAAGATCTTTAATTATTCGTGAGATAAGAAATTATCTTGATCAACTTGGTTATTTTGAAGTTGAAACACCAGTTCTAAATGACATCCTTTCTGGAGCTGCGGCTCGTCCTTTTATTACTCATCACAATACACTTGATAAAAATTATTACCTTCGCATCGCGACAGAAATTCCGCTTAAGAAATGCATTGTAGGTGGTTTTGAGAAAGTTTATGAAATTGGTAGAATCTTTCGCAATGAAGGAATGGACTCAACACACAACCCGGAGTTTACAAGTATTGAACTTTATGCTGCTTATGAAGATATGTGATATGTGATGGATCTAACTGAGAAGTTAATTCGTCATATTGCTGCTAAATTTAATATTAACAAACCAACATTCCGTGGTCATGAAATTGATCTTTTAAAACCTTTTCATAAAGCACATATGGTCGATTTAATTAAGGAACACACAGGTATTAATTTTTTTAATATAACTGATGTGAAAGAAGCAATGCAGTTAGCAAAGACAAATAATATCAAGGTTGAAAAGCACCAAGAAAGCACCGGACATATTATTAATTTATTTTTTGAACATTTTGTTGAAGATAAAATCATCCAGCCAACCTTTGTCTATGGACATCCAGTTGAAGTGTCTCCGCTTGCTAAACGTAATAAAGATGATGACCGATTTACAGACCGTTTTGAACTTTTTATTGCCCAAAAAGAATTTGCTAATGCTTTTAGTGAATTAAACAATCCAATCGACCAATACAACCGTTTCCTTGATCAATTAAATGAAGCTCGTCTTGGAAATAATGAAGCTAACGAAATGGATATTAATTTTATCGAAGCTCTTGAATACGGGATGCCACCAACCGCCGGACTTGGGATAGGAATAGATCGTCTTGTTATGCTCTTTACTTCGAACGACACTATTCGTAATGTCTTACTCTTCCCACATATGAAAGACAGATAATGAAAAATAAAAAACTATTTAAACTATCGTTAGTTTCACTAGTTTTTATACCAGCATCTTTAGTTTTTGTATCTTGTGTAAAGACCGATTACCAGATTACTGATAATCATTTTTTTACCAAACAATATTACACTAAGGATTTTTTTAACATTATAAATGACTATGCCTTACAATTTGATCAAATTATCGATTTTAATGAACTTAAAAAAAGATTGCCTAGTCGTTACCAACATTATCAGTCTTTTCTTGATTACTCAAAAAATGAACTTTCTTTATTAATAAAAGATATCGAAAAGACTAAAGATAAATTAAAGGAAAAGGGTATCGAAAATAAGACCATTTTGTTTTTAGATAATCGTCAACCTTTAACTTTTGATGAACATTCATACAATAATTTTTTTATCTCATCTGTTCCTAACCATAGTCTTTTTTATAGTAAAGAAAATGGTCTTGGGTTTCACTTTCCCTTAACTAATAATAAAACAATAAATAGCTTGATTGACAATGCTGATGGAATTGGTAAAACAAGTTTAAGAGTTAATCCGACACTAAGTACAAATGTGATAAAAGATGCTTTTAAAAACCAAGTTGACTATGTGATTTATTTGTGCAATATTGATGATTTAGCTAGCAACCAGAAATTCATTTTTAATCATCTAAGAACGACGGATAATTTTTTACCTAATCATTTACTAAAAGATAGAAATAGTAAAGTTTTATTTGCTGATCGTAAGCTTTTTGTAAATCAAAACCACGCCCCACTCGCTATTTTTGAAATGTTAAATTTTTTAAATAACCAGTTTAATTTAAATCTATCCTTTGCTTTTACACCATTTAAAAAAAGTGAGTTAATTAATATCGCTAACGGTTCTCTTGATTTATCGCCTTTGTTCAAAGGTAATAGTCACAAAGTTAATCGCCGGATTGTTGCATCTACATCTTTTAGCATTGATTTATTATTATTTTTTGGTATTCAACCGGATACCATAATTGACTATAATCAATTCCTGGATCCTTCGGATAATGCTT
Organism: Ureaplasma canigenitalium ATCC 51252; assembly: GCF_000712165.1. GTDB lineage: Bacteria > Bacillota_I > Bacilli_A > Mycoplasmatales > Mycoplasmoidaceae > Ureaplasma > Ureaplasma canigenitalium. The sequence continues at coordinate 71,009 of NZ_JONZ01000004.1, forward strand.
ATGGAATGTCTAGTGTTCTTAAGCAATATTTAAATCCTAAATTACCGTTAAATTTAATTAATAAGGAATTTAGTTCAAGCAATGCCAAAGATTTTTTAAATATGAATAATGCTATTTATTTAATTCATCCGTGATTAGAAGATGAATTTAAGATTATTTATAAAGAAAATAAAGAAAATGTATTTTTTATAAAATTAAATTTAGGTAAAGAAAAGAAATATAAGCAAAAAATTTAATCAATGAAGATATTTAAAGAGAAAAGGAACTTTCGTCCATTAAATAAACAAGGTTTGATTATTTTATCATTCCTATTTTTTTGTTCATTAATTACTTATTTTTGTAATATCTTTTACTTTCAAGATATTCCGTTAGTAACCACCTTTAATTCTTTAACTAGTAAAGAAATTTTGTTTAAATATTTTTATACTCCAACACTTCTTATGGTTGCTGGAATTGGTTTGTCGGTTGTTGGTTTTTCGTTACAAGCTATTAATAAAAATCAGCTTGCTTCACCGTCAATGATGGGAATTTATCCGATTACAGTTTTTGCTTTTTTGATTCTACAAATTACAAAAAACAACTCCTTAATTACTTATCTAGGTTTTTTTCTAGCGATTCTTTTTTGCTCAATTTTATTGTTAATTAATTATTATTTTCAAACAAAAAATACAGGTAAATTTACCGAAAAACCCCTTCTTTTTGGTTTTGGTTTAGGTGTTGTTTTTTCAGGTATTAATTTGGTGCTCGCTAGTTATGTAAAAAACGAAAATATAAGTTTTGTACAGCTGATAAGTAATTCGGTTGTTTATTATTCGGTTGATAATTTTGTTATTAGTCTTGTTTTAATCACCTTATCTACAGTTACACTTTTTATTATTAATAAGCACATTAACATTATGGATATTGAATTTAAATATGCTCGTGTAGTTGGGGTTCGTGTTAATCTTATTTATTTCCTTGTTTCCTTATGTGCTATTTTAATTAGTGTTTCGACTGTTCTTTCACTTGGTAGTATTTCACTAATCGCGACAATTATGCCTTTCTTTTCTCGACTTATTTTTAAAAAGCAAAACTATATGATAAAAAATATTGGTGCAGGATTAATTGCTAATATTTTTCTTCAACTAAATGGAATTTTAGTTGAATTTTTCTTGTCGATTAATCTTGTTTTTTTGGTTGCTTCTTTTCTCGCAATTCCCCTTATTTTTTTAGTTAGATACCAAATTAGAAGGAAGTTTTTCTAATGGTAGGTAATCATAAATCTTTTAGTGAGAAAAAGCTAACAAGAAAATTTATTAAGGTTTTTTTACCTCTGATTTTTCTTATCTTTTTGTTATTTTTTATCTCAGTTTATGCATCAAGTGGATTTAAGAATGCATCATGATTTCAATACAAAATAATTTTCCAATTATTATTATCAGGGTTCGCTCTAGGAGCGGCTTCTTATTTAATTTCAAGGTTAACTAAAAACAAGTTAGTTGACACATCGATAACAGGAATATCAAACATAAATTTAATTGTTCTTTTAGTCATCTTTCTTATTACCGATTCTGTTTCACTAGCGAACCATCAGAATATTATTTATGCTCTTCCTTTGGTTTTTTTTGTTGGTTCAATCCTAGTTACTGGTATTCTTCAGTTAACTTGTCATTCCTTTAACCGTTATTACTTTAAACGACTAGTTATTATTGGGATAGTAATTAATTTAATCGCAATTATCATTGCTCAAGCACTACGGATTTATGTAAACAAGGATAATAGTCTTTTTTTGAAAACCATTATTCTTGGTAGTATTAATGCTAAAGAAGACTATACTTTTTTTGTTAGCTTAGTTTTGCTTCTTCTTGCCCTTTTTATCCTAATTATTTTTCAAAGAAAAATTTTTCTTCTAGTTAGCCACGAAGGTATCGCTCGTCAACTAGGAGTAAACACAAAAGGAATTACTTTTCTTATTTTTTTGATTATTTCCCTTTTTACGACAAGTAGCTATCTCCTAAATGGAAATGTGGTTTTTGTCGGTCTTGTTGGCTCTTTTGGCGGGTTTCTTGTTTCACGGAATTATGTTATTAAAGGTTGTTTTATTTCAGGTCTAATCAGTTCTGTACTTATGATTTCTTCGTACGATATTTTTTATCTCATACTAGATGTCGATGCAGCTAATACCATTGTTCTTTTTCCAATTTTAAGTGGAACCATTTTCCTTGGGATGGTATTGTTATCAAAAATTTAATAACTTTTAAAAATTAATTGTTTAAAATTTTTAAAAGGTGGTTTTATGGAATATATTGAAGGTCAGTATTTAAATTATTATTTTATCGAGAGTGATTCAAAAAAGAACAAAAAAGGTACCATTGTTTTTATCCATGGTTTATCTTGCACTCCGCATTATTTTTTTCTAATGAAGAATGACTTTACCGAATACGATTGTTATTTTTTTGGTTTACCTGGTCATGGGTTAACACCAGAATTGCCACCAAAATTTATGAATACACTGTCCTTTAAAGAGATAGTTATTAATCAAATTAAAAATCTTGGTTTAAAAGATGTAATTCTTATCGGTCATTCTCTTGGTGCTGCTCTTTGTGCTTTGGTAGCACACCCCTTAAAAGATATTGTTAAAAAATGTGTTCTTGTATGTCCTTACACCTATGGATTTGACCCTAATCATAAAAACTTTTACTGACTTTTACCTTTTAATGTCAAAAAGCACCCAGATCGTGCTCTTCAACAAATTTATTACGACTATCGAAAAAATTATGTTACTCTACCGGATACCCGAATTGACCAGATTACAAGGGAGAAATTACAAAAAGGGTTAAGGTCGGTATGACACATAGTTGCTAATTTAATTTTTTCTATAAAACTCCGTAAGGAATTAAAAGACGCATACCATCACCTATCTATTCCGTCCCTCCTTATTCTTTCAAAAGAAGACCGTTTAATTAATTGTCAAACAACTAGGAAGAAGATCAAGGCGAATAATCAATTAATCGTTTATACTTTTTATAAATCGGGTCATATTCCTTTTATTGAGGAAGTTGATTTATTTGTGAAGGTTGTTAAGGATTTTATTGATGGAAGAAATATCGATGATGGTGAATACAATGAGTAAAAAAGGTCTTTTCATTGTGCTTGAGGGTATAGATGGTGCTGGTAAATCGTCAGTTATTAATACCGCTAAAGAACTTCTTTACAAGAAGTATCCAAACATTGACTTTTACTTTACTCGTGAACCCGGTGGTTCTAATTCTTATGCTGAATTAATCCGGGATTTTTTTCTTAAACATCTTGATGATTTTCATCCTATTACAATTGCCTACTTATATGCGGCGAGTCGTGCTGAGCACACGATCACTAAATTGCTTCCTAAAATCAATAATGGGTCTATTGTTATTTGTGACCGTTATGTTCATAGTTCATATGCATACCAAGGGAAAATGCAGAATGTTCCGATGGAAATTGTTCATCAAATTAATAAAGTAGCAACAACAGACATCGCAATTGATTATCTTATTTACTTTAAAGTTGATGCTAAAACAGCAATGAATAGGATAATGGTTCGTGATCTAAATTCAAATAATGTTAATGCTTTTGATAAGAAGGAACAGACTTGGTATGAAACTTTAATTGATCAGTATGAAGAGGCAATTAGTACTTATCAAAAACCTAAAAAGATTATTGTGATAGATGCTAATCGCTCTTGGTCAGAGGTCTTTAATGAGTTTTTTCGAGTTTTAACCACAATTATTGATAATTACCAATATGACAAATAATTATTTATTAAAGTTAACTCCATACTGTAATGTTGATGAATCAATTAAACAAATAATGGTTAATTTAATTATCGAAACTAACCATCCGAGAAAAGATTTGTTTGTTGAAAAAATCCTCAAAAATGATTATTTTGATACATATATTTTTGATGGGAGAGAACTTACAAAACAAGATGTCATCAATCTACAGAATAAACTCATTTATAACAGCGGAGAAGAGATTGGTTATATTTTTTACATCATAAAAAACATCGATCGCTGTTCTTCTTTAATCCTTAATTCTTTACTTAAAACAATTGAAGAAGCAGAAGATAATATTGTTGGAATTTTTGTTTGTGATGAGTTCGAAAATGTCCTTTCAACAATTGTTTCAAGATGTACAAGATTTATTTTAATGAAGGATGAAAAGATTAAGGATAAAATCAACGAAATCCTTTCTAGGAGCGGATTGGAGTATTTGACGAGCAAAAATATTTTTGCAAATTATGAGGATCTTTTTTCTTTAGATAGCAATAATGAATTAATTAAAATTAAAAATATCATCGAGTCTTTCAACCGTGAAGATTTAAAGTTAGTTATTACTAATCGGGAAATCTTTAACAACCTTAGTTACCTTGCTATTAAATATGTAATTAATATTCTTTTCTTTTTAAGTAAAGACTTATTAGCAAAGAAAAATCTAGCCTCTCTATTATCTTCGCTTAATACTGTTGACTTAAATAAAAAGGGAATTTATTCCTTATTAATTGCTTATTTCTTTATGAAAGGAATTTAATGAAATACAACACCATAGTAGCTCTTGCAACTGCTAATTTGAATTGTGCAATACACATTATTCGAATTAGTGGTCCGGAAGCTTTTCAAATTATTAACAAAGTTTCTTCGAAGGAAATTACTAAGGAAACTTTTAAGATACAGCGAACACAAATTGTTAACAAAGGTGTTATCCTTGATGATGTTTTAATCATGAAGTTTGTCGGTCCAAGAACATTCACCGGAGAAGACTTGATAGAAATTAACTGTCATGGTGGAGTTGTTGTTGCACGAATGATTATCGATCTTCTCTTGCAAAATGGTTGTGTTTATGCCCAACGTGGGGAATTTTCTCAAAGAGCATATATGAATGGTGCAATGGATTTACTTACAACAGAAGCCATCAATAATCTTGTTAATGCAAGTAATGACAATGCCGTTTATGGTATAGCCTCAGCTCTTGTTGGTAAACTTCAAACTCCAATTAATCACATTAAGGATGTAATTTTTAATTTACTTGGTACCATTGAGGTTAACATAGACTACCCAGAATATGATGATGTTGAACATGTTGATCAAAATAAGTGTTTAAATCAACTTCAATTAATTGAAAAAGATGTTGCTGAAATCATTAATAATTCAAAAAAATTTATTCCTATTAACGAAGGAATTAAAATTCTTATCTTAGGTAAACCGAATGTCGGTAAATCGACATTGTTAAATGCTCTTGCTAACGAAGAGAAGGCTATTGTTACCGATATCCCTGGAACAACTCGTGACCTTATTGAAACAATAATTAATGTTGATGGTATTACTCTTAAAATCATTGACACAGCAGGGATTCATGAAACCAATGATGTTATTGAAAAGATGGGGATTGAACGTACTCTTAAGAAGATTGATCAAGTTGATATTATTCTTTATTTAATTGAAAAGAATGAAACAAAAGACCCGAATCTTTTTGACTTAATTAAGGATAAGGATCACCTTATTGTTCACACTAAAAAAGATTTAATAACATCTTTTAATCAAAATGAAATCTATATTAATGCAAAAGACAATGATATTTCACCGTTGATTCAAAAACTTAAAGAATTATTTCACATCGTTGATTTTGAGATGAAAAATGTAAATGCTCTCCAAAGTGTTCGCCAAATTTCATTGCTTGAAAGAGTTCATTTTTTAATTAAAGAATCAATAAAAAATCTTTTAAGCGGTGCAACAGTTGATTTAATTGCTGATTACCTACAAGAGTGTAATCTTAAAATTAATGAGATTCTTGGTACTAGCCGAAACTACGATTTTCTTGATGATCTCTTTAAAAGATTTTGCTTAGGTAAATAATATGTTTAAGAATTTTAAATTATTTGACACTCATACCCATACCAACATCGAACCCCTTGCCTCTAATGCCAATGAAATCATTAAAGAATGTAAAGAAAAATCTTTGTTGATTTGTGTAGTTGGTACTGATTTAGAAACGAGTAAAATTGCTCTAGAGCAAGCTCAAACATATGATCATGTTTTCTGCACCATCGGTATCCACCCAACTGATATTTACACAGTTGATGTTAATACATTTATTGATGAGTTAGAAGCACTGATTAAAAAAGATGTTAAGAAAAAAATAGTTGGTATCGGTGAATGTGGTCTTGATTATTACCATAAACCATTTAATAAAGAAGATCAAAAATCTTTCTTTATTAAACAAATGGCGTTAGCTAAAAAATATGATTTAGCTTTAATGATGCACATTCGGGATGCTCATACAGATGCTATTGAATTACTTAATAAAAATAAGAATCGTCCAGATCGCTGCATCGTGCATTGTTTCACTGATGACAAGAAGTATATTAGTGACTATATGAAGCTTGGTTGTTATGTTTCTTTTCCGGGAGTAATTACCTTTAAGAATACTCCGAATAACAATATTGCTAATCTCTATGAAGCTATTAAGATGACAGAAGAAGATAAAATACTTGTTGAAACAGATGCACCATTTTTAACGCCAGTACCGTATCGTGGAAAAGTTAATTATCCTTATTATGTTTATGAGACGATGAAAAAGATTGCTGAAGTTAAAAATATTCCAATTGATGATGCATGTTTGATGTTAAAAAATAATGCTCTAAAAGTTTTTAAAATTATTTAAAAAAAATGGTACTCCTTTTTTAAAAATTATCTATAATAAATTACTAAAAAAAACAAAATTTATATATACAAGTTAATTAGGGTAATTTGGATGAAGAAGAAATTAAATAAAAAACTGCTATTTAGTTCGCTTGGTTTTATAGGTGCTATCGCTCTTGTAGCACCGGTTATAGCGGCATGTACTAATAATCATGATAATGGTTCTGGTTCAAAAGATGGTGGTGCAGGTAGTAGTAAACGTATTGGAAGTAGTACGAAGGATTTCTATGTTAGTGTTCACGGACAAAACTCAGATCAATTCGCAGGTACTCTTTTAGGTGCGATTAGTGAAGGGACAAAAACATTACTATCTATCGGTTATGGTCAAGGTGAAAAGCTTGGGACAAGTTTAAACGCTGGTAAATTTGGTAATAATACTTCATTTGCATTGATCGATGAATCATACTCTGGTTCTTTTGGTGCTTACGATCAAAAACTTAATGCTCTTCGTGTTGCCTCAGTTACTTTTAAAACTGAGCAAGCGGCTTTACTTGCTGGAATAGCTGCAGCTTACTATTTAAATAGTAATCAAGCTCAATTTGTGACTAATGGTAAGTTAGGATGAGGTGGTTATGCCGGTCTTCCATTTTATTCAGTTCTTCAATTTAATCAAGGATTTAAGTTTGGTGTTGAGTGAGCTAACGACCTATTAAAGGATAAGGATATTAAACAAGCTGACGGTTCTTCTAAGAAGTATATTAATGTTGACTATATAACTAAAAACGGTAGTGAGAATATTGACTTAATTACTGGTGGTTTTGACCCAGGGGACAAGGATAAAAAAATTACTAATGATTTAATTTCAGCCGGAGCAAACATTATTCTTCCAGTTGCTGGAAAGCAAAGTTTAGACTCAGCTTCTATTGTGGCTGAATCTAATCAAAAAGCCTTTGTTGTTGGGATTGACTCAGCTCAGGAACTTGATGATACTGCAAATAAACGTCGTAACTCTAACAAAGATTTAACAGGTGGTAAAACAATACTTTTCTCAATTTTAAAGCGTGTTGACCTTGCTGTTTACAACATCCTTAAAAAGAAAATTGCTGGTGAAGATTTAACTGGTGATATTACAAAAGACTACTTTAAAGATGGGGTTAATACACACGCCGATCTTGATTCAGGGTTAGTTCAAATTAGTGAAGCTGGTCAAAAGTTCTTGATTGATGCTTATAATGTAGCTAAAGGTACTTCTTTTACAACTTACCAAGAAGTTGCTAATGTAATTAAGAATGATGAATATATGAAATTACTTGATTCAACAAAAACTCTTGATGAAATCAAGGATGTCGTTACAACAAATGCTGATAAGAGTCTTACTCTAAAGTCTGAGTATGTAAACAAACCATTTAAAGAACTTGTTCAAACTATTGGTGCTAATAACTATGTACACGGTACTCATGTAATTCATTATGATTTAGTTACTTCATCATACATTGATGAAACAAAGAAAACAGGATCTACAAGTAAAGATCTTAAAAATGCCTGAGAAGCTGCAACAACTAATGAAGCTAAAGGTAAATTAATTAAACTTTCAATTGACAATGGTACTGTAGGAATTAATGACCGTTCATTCACACAAAGTGCTTATGAAGGAATTACTAAATTCTACAAAGACACAATTGATGCGGAATTACCTGCGATTACTGAATAGTTATAATATAAATATATAAAAAGATTAAAGGATTTGTTTTTATGAATGACACTCCCTATGCCATAGAGATGGAGGGTATTACTAAAACGTTTTTAAATGGTGCTGTTGTCGCTAATAAAGACGTTAAGTTAAAGGTCAAAAAAAACGAAATTCATGCTATTATCGGAGAGAATGGAGCGGGGAAATCAACCCTGATGTCCATTCTTTTTGGGATATATAAACCTGATAAGGGTACCATTAAAATTAATGGTAATTATGTCTTTTTTGACTCAGCGAAGGATGCGACCAAACTTGGTATTGGGATGGTACATCAACACTTTAAACTAATTGATACCTTCTCAGTTCTTGATAATGTTATTTTAGGTCAAGAACAAACCTTTGCTGGTGCTCCGATTAACCGCCGTTTTATTGAACTCGAACTTAAAAAACTAATTGACGATTACAACTTGAAGATTAATCCGAGAAGCAAAATTGCTAAATTAACTGTTGGTCAACAACAAAAAACCGAAATTCTCAAATTGCTTTATCGGGAAATCGACATTCTTATTTTTGATGAACCAACTGCTGTTTTATCGGAAGATGAAATTAAAGCATTTCTTCAATCATTAAGAGATTTTAAAAAAGCTGGTAAAACAATTGTTATCATTACTCATAAATTTAATGAAATTAAAGAAGTTGCTGACACCGCTACTGTCATTCGTCGTGGAGAATATATTGATAGTTTTCCGGTTAAGGATAAGACAATCGAAGAAATGACCGAACTAATGGTAGGTCGTAAGGTAGTTGAAATTAAGAACAGTCAGCAGTTTGTTCGTGATGAAAATACTACTCCGGTTCTTCAAGTAAAGAACCTTAATTTGAGAAAAATCTTAAAAAAACAAGCTGACCATCTTAACACGGATGAAAACCAAATTAAACCCATTGACTATAACCTTAATTTTTCGATAATGCCTGGTGAAATTTTTGCGATTGCTGGTGTTGAAGGTAACGGTCAGAGTGAATTAGCGGAAATTATCTCAGGTTTACTGCCAGCACCTAGTGGTTCAGAAATCATTTTTAATGGAAAAAACATTACCCACCAAAGCATTAAAAATCGTTATACCCTTGGAATGGCCCATGTACCTGAAGACCGTCACAAGCACGGTCTCATCCTTGATGATTCAATTGCATACAATGTTGTTCTTCAAGAAATTAGTAATAAACCATATAGCACTAACGGTTTTGTTAAGTATGCTGAAATTGAGAAAAAAGCAATTGAAGTAATTAAAAAGTTTGATGTAAGAGGGACAAAACGAGGGGATAATAATGCCCGTGGTCTTTCTGGTGGTAACCAACAAAAGCTAATTATCGGTCGTGAAATCGAACGGGAACACAATTTAATCTTAATGATTCAACCAACTCGTGGTCTTGACCTTGGTGCAATTGAATTTATTCACCAAAATATTCTAGAGGAAAAAAAGAAAGGAAGAGCAGTTCTCCTTATTTCATACGAACTTGACGAAATTCTTTCGTTAGCTGATACAATAGCTGTAATTAATGTCGGATCTTTTATTGGTGTTGGTCCAAGTTCGTATATGACACGGAATAAAATAGGGAAATTAATGGCGGGTGAAAAATAATGAATACATTTAAAACAAGACTCTTTTTTGACTCGCTTTTTTACAGTTCAAAATCACGAAGTGTAAGTAAAAAAATACTATCAACAATTATTTCGATTTTCTCCGCTGTTGTCGCAAGTGCTATTCTTGTTGGTATCCTTGGGTACGATACCAATGATTTCCTTCAACGACTTTTTACGAAGTGAAAGTTAATCCCTGAATTTTACCTAACTAAGGTCGCGATTCTTGGGATTGCAGCATTATCCTTTATCTTTACCTATAAGGTTGGAATTTTTAACATTGGGATAAGTGGCCAAATGCTTGGTGCTGGTTTAATCATGCTCCTTGTTGTTAAAAATATGGAACTTGCTAATATTAATATGCCGAAATGAGCTGGTCAGTTTTTTCTTTTAGTAATCGGAATGCTCGCCGGAGCAATGTTCACTGTTTTCATTGGTATTCTGAAAATATTCCTTAAGATCAATGAGGTGGTAAGTAGTATCCTTCTTAACTGGATAATCTTCTACATTACAAGATATGTGGTCTTTACCTCACAAAATAAAATTTATAATCCAAAACCAACTCAAATTGGGGACTTATCAATTCCTTTTGCTGAAAACTATTCGCTATCACACCTTGTACCGAAATACACATACTTATTTAACTTATTAATTTTTGTTAGTTTAGCCTTACTTGTTTTCATCATTCTTCAATTTACTGTTTTTGGTAAAAAAATTCTTTCGGTTGGTCGATCAGCAAGCGCTTCAAAATATGCTGGATATAAGACTAAAGCAATTTCGCTATTAACCTTTGCTATCTCAGGGATGTTAGCCGGTGCTCTTGCGATGGTGACATATACTGGAACAACAACAAATGCTATTAATATTCCCCAAACTTCCGATGTCCTTCCGCTTGAAGGGTTTGACGGGATAGCTATCGGGTTAATCTCCCAAAGTCATCCGCTTGCCTCAATCCCTGTTTCCTTCTTAGTCGGAATGTTTCAACAATCAACTCAGGTGCTTGGGGGGATTATTCCTAAAGAAGTATCTGGAATTATTATTTCATTCGTAATGTTAGGTGCTGCCTTATTCGTTCTTTTCGAACGAATTTCACCAGTTTACTGAACGATCGTTCTTCTTTATACAAGAAAAGGTGTTGAACACTATCGAAATTACGAGAATGTCAACGAAGATAATATTTCTGAATATTACTTCATCTACCGGGAAATCAGTAAAAATGAGAAGAAGAATATGATTCTTCTAAAGAAGTATTTAATTGATCTTAACCGTCATAAACAAGATGGTGATTATCCAGCTCTTAAGGAACAATATTATGATTTAAAGCAAAAAGTTAAAGAACACTTCAAAAACCTTTATTTAATTAAATATCAAGAATATATAAAAGCAATGCGTGATAATCGTAATCAACTAATGAAACACTTTATTGTTGATCGAGCATCCCTACTCTTCTTCCCTGAAATTTATGTTGAACGTCATGTTGAGAATAGAATAAAGTACCTTGAAACAAAACGAGCAGCAGTTCTAAACCATATTAATAACAAAATCGGGGAACTTGATGATGTTCTTAACATCATTATTAAGAATCATATTTCACATTATCTCTTCAGTTTTAAGATTAATTACGATTATCTTAAATCAGTGAAGAAAGATATTGATAAGAACAAACCGATTAGAAATGAACAAGTAGTTCAGTTAGTTAAATATGCTTCAAAAAGTTCTAGTATGAACAAACTAATTCGTTACCTGAAGAAGCTTAAGATAATGAATGATACTGTTTCAGATTATGATGAAGATTATTTAAAAGATTTGATTAATAATCAATTCACTGATCACTATGAGAAAGTGATGGAACTTCGTACTCATAGCTTTAATGACCTATATGAGATATCGAAAATAATGGTTAATCTAAATAGTACTTACAAACGAATTCTAAAGAAAAAAGAAAAACTAAATAAAAAATATCAAGCACAAAAAGATGCTTTCAACAACAGACCAATTAATGTTGAAAAAATCAGAAAAGAAGTTGCTTGAAAAGTACCTAAATATAGTTACCGTTACTTAATGAATGCTTATCTAAGATTTACAAAGAAGGTTCAAAAATCAACACTTGACATTAAAGAGAAGAGCTTACTTCAACAGTGATTGAATGTCACTACGAACAAAGCTCTTCACCAATCAATAAATACAAGTAAGGAGGAAGGTTATGCCCACAATATCATTAGTTAATGAAGCCGCATTGTATGCTTCCATCCTTATTATTGGAGCACTATCTGGTTTCTTCTGTGAGCGTGTTGGAATTGTTAATATCGGGATTGATGGCCAGATGGTAATGGGAGGATTCTTTTTTGCTTTATTTGCAACCATCTTCTACAAACACTTCGGTAGGATTCAAGGATTTGAATACACCTTTATTGTTCCGCTGGTCTTTGCTGCTCTCTGCACTATTCCGGTTAGTATGCTTTTTGCCTTCCTTACTATTAAGTTAAAAACTGACCAAACGATTGCAGGGACAGCAATCAACCTACTTACTACAGGAGTTGCAACTTTCCTTTCACCAGTTATTAGTCGAAAGATTAACGGTAATTCTCTTCTTACTAGTGATTATTTTGGTTTGTGGAAATTTGGTGATGGTAATACCACGGTATACATTGGAAGTATTGCTATTCTAATTGCTGTTGTTGCTTTTGTTGTCGCAATTTACTACACAATGAAGAAGACGACTTTTGGGCTTCGTCTTACAGCAATCGGGGAAAACCCTAATGCGGTTGATGCACAAGGGATCAATGTTTATAAGTACCAATGAATTTCTCTAGCTATCTCTGGTCTTCTAAGTGGTATTGGTGGTAGTATATATGTATATGCTTCAAGAGGTACCTTTAATGGTAATGTTGGTGGTATCGGGTTCCTTTCTCTTGCTATCCTAATCGCAGGAGCTTGAAAGATTCCGTTAATCGCGGTAGTTTCCATTGGATTCGCTCTTATTACAAAGACACTCGGTCAGGTTAATCGAATACCAAGCGAAGTTGGTAAACTTTTACCTTATTTAATCACTCTCGTCGCTATGGTTGTTTTCTCAAGGTTCTCCGCCGCACCGAAACATATTGGTATTCCTTTTGATAAATCAAAACGTTAGATTTAGGTTTTTGAATGAAGAAAAATAAAAAAAAGATTGTGATAAGTTTATTTTCAACTACTCTTGTTCTCTCGTCAGCGATTCCTTTAATCGTCAGTTGTGTCAAACAAGAGTCTGATATACGTGAGTTTTATCGTACTCCGCTGAATAATACAACGCAATCGTTTGTTGAAATTTATGATAGTCTTTACCATGACGATAAACGCTTCCTAATTTTATCAGGATTTAACCATCCTGATAAGTTTCTTGACTTTACGAAAAAGAATTTAGTTCACGATGATGAACTGTTCCTTCTTATTGATAACGAAGTCCCTTTAAAAGATAAAAATATGAAGGATGAACCGAGTATTGTAAGAAAGTTAGACCAAATCATTAATGTTCAATTTAATGTGCAACTAGCTTCTTTTCTTGCTGGGATGGCAGCGGCTTATATGCTAAACTCTAACCAGGAATTCTTCCTTGAAAATAAACCAAAAGATAAGCAACAATTACTGTGGGCTAGTTATGTTGGAATGCCCACTATTGGTGCTATTTCTTACCTTTCTGGTTTCGAAAAAGGAATTTCCTTCGCTAACGAAAAGATGAACGGTAAATCTTTTACCATTAAGAAAAACGGTAAGGATAAAACACTTTCTTATAAACCTGTACTTGAGTATGTTAGTCAATTTGGTAATAATGCTGGTTCCTTTGAATCAAAAGCAGGTGAAAAGTTTATTAATGATTACATCACTCACCAAGTTGATGTCATTTTCCCGATTGCTGGGGGGATTCAGGGAAGAGAAGCGGTTAATATTCTTGTTGAATCACAAAAAAGAACTGTGATGATTGGGGTAGATGGTCCGCAGGAAGACGATTACTCTTTTAACCGCCAATATCGAAATAATAACCTAGAAGGATCTAACTTCAAGGATCAAAATCGACCAATTCGTTTTAGTGTTATCAAAAACCTTACCAAAGCAGTTGATGAAACATTAACAACGGCCATCAGTAATGATAGTTATGTTAATACGAATGCGAAACGCGATGCCCTTCTGGCACCTGAAGACCGTTTCAAACCAGGAACGGTTAATGTTCTTGGACTTGAAGATAACTTTACTGGTCTTTCTGGAATCGGAAAAGAATACTTAACAAATATTGCTAAACTAATTTACAACAATAATAACCTAACTTATCAAACAGCGATTGACCTTATCTCTAAAGAAACTGTTTTTAAAAATCTAATTGATGAAATTAGTTATACTGGCAAACAAGGAGATCATGAACAGACTTGAAACTATCATATTCCTAAATCAATTTATTTAGCAAATAGTCCCAGTTCTTTGTTTAAGAATGATTATCTTATGTTAAGTGATGAAGATAAGAAGAAACGAGTTGCTCAAGTACTTACATCTCCCTCAGATGTTATTAACGATAAAGGATTTAATGAATCAATATACTTAGGGGTTCACAACTTCTATTCGAAGCAAGGAATCAAGACACCTAAAATCTAAAGAACACACGGTGTTCTTTTTTTATCAATAAATTGAATTTTTTTAACTTATTAAGGATTAATCCATAACATATATAAATAAAGAAAGGATACCAAACTTTATAAAATAGGTGATATTTGCAATATCGCACACGGAAAAGTTTACTCAAAACCTTATATCAGAGATAATCCAGGTATCTATCCAGTCTACTCATCACAAACATTAAATAATGGGGTTCTTGGAATGATTAACACTTATGATTTTGATGGTGAATATCTTACCTGAACAACTGATGGTTATGCTGGAACTGTGTTTTATAGGAATGGTAAGTTTTCAGCTACAACTCGTTGTGGAGTTCTTCATATCAAAGATGGAAACATAATAAATGCTAAATATCTCTCGTATATAATCAGGATTATTTTTCCTAAGTTTGTAAATAAATCTATTAGTAACTATAAGTTAACAAGCAATATAGTTGAAAACATTAAAATCCCTGTTCCTTCTCTTTCCATCCAGAACAAAATTGTTAATATTCTCGACCAACTTGAAACTTATTCAAAAGACATCACCACTGGTCTTCCACTTGAGATCAACCTAAGAAAGAAACAATACGAATATTATCGGAATTTATTATTAGACTTTGACAAGAATGCAGTAACGAAACACGAAATTTAATTAATAAACTTAATGCGATTTAAATGCCTTAGTAATCCATCTTTTGCCTTTTATTAAGTAATTTTGGTTTGTTATGATTTCTGCAATTAATAATATGAGTTTCGATTAACCAACTAATTTTCCTTATCGAATAAATTAGTTACATAAATAAAATAAGTGGTTAACAAGAATTTTTGCTAATTTGTACCATTTTGGTCGTCTCTCTTACCAAAATCTATAATATTTTGGTATTAATAAAATGTAAGAGTGCAGAGAACAAGATGATATTAAAATACTGATGCCTTATTTAGGTTCCGGCTCTTACTTTAAACTAAATTTTTCTATGTTAATTTGTATAGGGGAACAAAATACTGACCATCCTTCTTAGATAAAAGTTTTATTTATTCTCGTTTTCATTTTTATTTATATAAAGTTTTCTTACCTGAAATGTATTTAGCATTTACACATAATAAAGATGGTTGGTAACGACATAGACAAATTGCACCTAATATAAAAAAAACACTACAACAGCTTGTAGTGTTTTTTTTATCAAGTTTATGGACGGTAAAGAGAATTAAACTAATTCTACCTTAGCTCCGACTTCTTCGAATTTCTTCTTGATTTCCTTAGCTTCTTCTATCTTCACATCTTCTTTAATGATGCTACCAGCTGTTTCAGCAGCTGTTTTAGCTTCCATTAAACCAAGACCAGTAATTTCACGGATTAGCTTAATTACACCAACCTTGTTAGAACCAGTTTCAACTAGTTTAATAGTTGCTTCAGTTGCGGCTTCAGTTGGAGCTGCCGCTGCTGCTGCCGCTACTGGAGCTGCTGCTGAAACACCGAATTCAGTTTCGATAGCTTTAACTAGGTCGTTTAGTTCAAGCATTGACATTTCTTTAATAGCAGCAATAAATTGTTCAATAGTTAATTTGTTTGACATAATTTCGTTCGCTTAAAATTAAGCACCTTTCTTTTCAGCTACGGCTTTTAATCCGTATAAGACATTTCTCAATGGAGCTGTGAAACATGAGAGAAGCATTGAGTACAATCCATCACGTCCAGGAATATTTGCAATACTTGCAACTTGTTTGACATCAATGTACTTATTTTCTAGATAAGCACCTTTGATAGGAACAAAATCAAATTCTTTTTGTATCCCGTGTACAGCCTTGATGGCAGCAACTTCGTCGTCGAAGCCAACAGCGAAAGCATTAGGACCACTTAATGAGTTTTCAAACCCTTTAATACCAGCTTTTTCAAAAGCACGCTTTGAAATGTTGTTTTTTAAAACAAACATCTTTGAGTTTGATTCATGTAATGTGTTTCTTAAAGCAAGGATGTTAGCTGCAGTTAGTTTGTGGTATTCGAATACAACAAAAGACTTTGCACTCTTAAATACTTCTGCCATATGCTCTACTAAAGCTTGTTTTTTAACAACACTTTCTTTTTGTTTTTGCATATGATTTCCTTATTAAATAAAAAATGGCAACATGCACTTGCTTCCTCGGTAACAAATTAAGTTTAGATAAACAGTTACTTTCTTAGGCACATTGCTTTTCTATTTTACCAAAAAGTTCGTTATAAAACAAGGATGAATTAGTTGTTAAGCGCAGCTTGGATGCTACTAAAAATTGTGTTTGTTTCTTTCACTTTTTCAATTTCTTGAATGATTTTTATTTTATCTGGGTCAATAATAGCAAGGATGATTAAAATGCAGAAACCAAAAAGAATCACACTAGTGATCATATCAAGTAGAGTAGCTAATATAGGTGTCGAAACAACAGTTGGGTCTAACTTAATTTTGCTTGCAAAAAGCGGTAGACTAGCACCAAGGAAGTTAGCGACAATAACTGATAATAAAAGTGAAATAGAAGCAGCGGCTGAAACGATACTTGCGACAATCATCGGATCTTTAATGGTTGTAAGAAGATGACCGTTACTATAAAGGTCGGGTCTAATGATTGCAAAATAAATCATTAGACGAAGGAAGTTAACAACACATAATAAGGAGGCAATCAGTAAACTTACCAGGAATTCTTTTAAAATAACTTTCCAATATTCCCGGGTGGTGATTTCACCAATCGAGAGTGACCGAATAACACTAGCGGCCGCTTGTGAACCAGCATTTCCGGTTGTCCCGGTCATGACCGGAATCATTGGAGCAACAAGGAGAGTAGAAAGACCAGCCGTGATAAATTGACCTAATTCTTGGAATTGGTCAATAAGGAAAGCTGTAATTGTTTCAGAGACCATTAAGATGACCAGAAGAAGAATCCGTGATTTAAAAATCATTAGAGGATTTTGTTTTGAATAAGGAAACTCAGGTTTGGAGATACCATACATTTTATAAATATCGTTAGTTGCTTCGGTGTCAAAAGCTGGTTGGATATCGTTGTCGCTGATATAACCAACCATTTTGTTATACTCGTCTACAACGACAACCATTTCAAGGGAGTATTTACGGAAGATATCTATAACATAATCAAGGTCATCGTTCGTTTTGATGATGAAACCATCAATACGCATTATTGAGCTTACCTTGTTATTGAAGGATTCGGCAAGTAGAAGGTCGTGTAGTGAAACGAAACCCTGCATTACTCCATCTTCATCGACGACAAAAATTATTTTTGTGTGTTCGTACTGGTCTTTGTGTTTTTTAATCTTATAAAGAGCCTCTTCAATTGTTTCATTAACCTTTAAGTTAAGGAATTCGCTGTTCATAATTGAACCAGCATCGTCTTTGTCGTATTGTTCAAGTTCCTTAATTGCTTTTCTTTGATTTGGTTCAAGGGAAAGCAAAATCTTTTTGACATACTTAGGATACTGGTCCATAATCTTTAGGACATCATCATTAAAGCATTCATAAAGAATGATTTTAAGTTGTTGATTAGTTGAGAATTCGAGGATTTTAGTGGTCGATTCCTTGTTAATGAAACGGAAAATTTCCGATGAAATACTGTCCTTGGTAGCAAGCAAGATAAAGATGTTTAAATCAGGATTATTAATTTCTTCCATACAAGAGACAATGGTATAAATACTTTTCCCTTTAAAAAGTTTTTTAATCCCATGAATGTCCTTGTTACTGTAAAGAGAAAGAATACTTTCACGAAGAAGGATGTTAGAAGGTGATTTTAATTTAATCTTACTATTCATAATTTCCACCTATGTTCAAGTATGATTGAATGGTTGAAGCTACCTCACTCTTTGGCTGATGAAGCATATTTATTTGGTCCACATTACCTTTATCGATGATGAAGATAAGGAAGAGGATACCAAAACCAAAAAGGACAACGGTGGTAATCATGTCACAAAGAGTTGAAAGGATAGGTGCTGACATAATTGTAGGATCTGCTTTTACTCGTGTAGCAAAAAAAGGTAGACTGCACCCAAGAAACTTTGAAACTACAGTTGCAATAAAAAGCGATAGCGAAGTTGATGAAGCTATAATTAATCCAACAATCATTGGATCGGTAATGGTTGTAATAACTATCCCGCTACTGTGAATCTTAGGTGGAATAATTGCAAAGTAGACGACAAGCCGAAGGAAGTTGACAAGAGCAAGAATAAAAGCGATTAAGCTCGAGGCGAGTAGTTCTTTTAAGATTGTTTTTCCGTACTCTTTAACTGTGATGTCACCTATGGAAAGAGCACGAATGATACTTGCGGCCGATTGAGAACCAGCATTACCAGTTGTTCCCGTTACAGCGGGGATAATAGGGACAATGATTAAGGTAGAAAGGCCAGCGGTCATTGTTTGACCGACGTCTTGGAAGCGGTCAATAAGAAAAGCAGTGACTGTTGCTGCTATCATTAATAACACTAATCAAAAAAAACGAGATTTAAACAATACAACTGGACTTGACTTAATGTATGGAAAATCAGATTTTGTAATCCCGTACATCTTATAAATATCAACGGTAGTTTCAACATCCATATATGGTTGAATGTCATTGTCAGTGATGTATCCGACAAGATGTTCATTTTCATCGATAATCGCAAGCTGCTCAAGCTCATACTTCTTAAAAGCCTTTACGACATCATCGATGTCGTCGTTCTTGTGAAGGGTAATAATTGATGAATCGACGATTTCCTTTAACTTAATATCATAAGAGTCCGCGAACAACAATGAGTGCATTGAGATAGAACCAACAAGTTTACTCATATTATTAGTGACATACATGATGTTGTTTCGCTCATAATCATCTTGAATCCGTTTAATTTCAACCAATGTCTCTCTGATAGTAAAGTCTTCATTTAGAGTAAAAAAGTCAGTATTAGCAAGAGAGTATGCATAGTTTTCATCATAGTCAGCGAGTTGACGAATTGCTGCTCTCTGATTACTATCAAGACTATGGAGAATTTTCATCTTTAACGAAGGAAGATCCTTCATTAGAATGACGATATCATCGTTAAACAACTCAAAAAGAATAACCCGCAGTTGCTGGATTGTAGCCTCTTCAATAATTGTTGATCGAAGTTCAATATTAATTGATTTAAAGACATCAGTACAGATTGTATCCTTAATTGCTATTAGGACAAAAATAATGATTTGCGAATCATTAATTTCTTCAAGAGCATGGACGATGACATCAATTGGTTTGTTCTTTAACGTTTTAAGCAGGAGATTGACATTTTTTTGTTCAAAGAATTGTTCTATTTGTTTGCTTAATTGTTGAATTAAAAATGTTTGATTTTTTGTTAATGAAATAGCCAAACTAATCATCCCCCTTTTACTAATTATTATTATACTTACCTTTAACCATAAAACAAAGGATAAAAAAAAGAGCGGTTCGCTCTTTTTTTCAAATGTTTAGTGTTTGAGTTATTTCATTGGGTAACGCATTTCGCAGTATTCAAGTTCAGACATACCTTTTGCTTTTGCTTGATTCATATTGTAAGCTTTGACAGCAATAACAATAAGTGAAGCAAGGAATGAAAGAGTTTCTGACATCGCAACAAGGATGAAACCACCAACGGTTACAGATACACCCATTCAAGCAAAAATTGAAAGAAGACCTAGAGCTAGAACATTAATAATTCACATCAATAAACTCATTGTTTCTGTACGTTTTGTTCTAAGAACTTGAATAACAACTGGTACGAATGCCGCAAATACAAGAACAGCACCCATTACTTGGAAAACAACTCCTCAAATGTCGGTTGGATAACCATATCTAGTTGGGTTAATAAAGTCAGCTTCTGCCGTTGAACCACTTGGGAATAAACCTTGAACCTTATCAAAAACACCAACTTGGACTTCGTTACTTACATAAACATTTCCTACTTTACCAGCAGCATGTAATAATGATTGAATACTCATAATTATTTACCTGCCTTTCCACTCTTTAAACTAAGACAATATTCAGCATGAGTCATACCCATTGAAGATGCTTTTCTCTTGTTATAAATAATAAGGAAAGCAGTCATAAATGAAGTAATTGAACACAATAGTTCTCCACCAATTAGGAAGATACCTGGAACAAGGAATCCAGCTACTCATTCTTGATAGTTGAAGATTAGGAAACCGTCTTGTGTTTGATAAGCCTTACCTAATGTATCTTTAATTAAGAATGTATATGAAGCAGGGTTAGCTGCAACTAGTGAGCATCCATAAATTGTAAGGAAAGCAGTCGCTAAACCAGTTAAGAAGAATAGTAAGAATGATAATCCTTGAGTTTGTCTGTCTTTAAATGTCTTTATTGTTTGAGGTAAAACACTAAAGGCAATAACAATAGTACCAACTACACTAAAAACAGCAATTGCAATTGATATTGGGCTTGCGCCTGTACCTAAATTCCCAAGCACACCGTTTATAGCATCTTCTGATGGAAGATTGCTTTCGGTTGCAGTACTAGTACTAGGTGCTGCGCTGTATAGGGAACTAGATACATTTAAAAAATCAAAATTTGACATATTTTTGCACCTTTTTGTTTTATATTTTCATTTTAATATTATGACAAAAGGTTAAAAAAAACAATAAAAATATAATGATTATAAAAATATTGTTATTAAAACATTCAAAGTCTATTTATTTTTGGACTCAAAATCTTCAATTTTCTCAATTCGTTCCTCGTGACGTTCACCTAAAAAATGAGCATCGAGAAAGTTATTTATCATTTCATTTATTTCATTGACAGAAAAGTTTCTAACACCGAAACATATGACATTTGCATTGTTATGTTCTTTTGCTAGTTTAGCGACTTCCTTATTGTAAAGCAAGGCAGGACGGATATTTTTAACTTTTCCAGAAGCGATGCACATACCAATGCCAGAACCGCAAAGAAGAATTCCGAGTGAGTCTTTTTCTTTGTTGACAGCATTTCCTACAAGGAAGGCATAATCAGGATAATCAACACGTCCTTCGTTTGGATGAGCACCTAGGTCAACTACATCGTAACCTTTATTAGTTAAGAACTTGATAATAGCCTCTTTTTGTTCATAAGCCGCATGATCATTTCCTAGAAAAATTTTTATTTTTTTATTCATGACTTTTTAGTTCCTTGATATATTCATCAATAAGTTCGACCTTCTCACCTTTGCGTATGTATTCCCATTTATCAATGTCAACAATGGTTGAAGGAAGGTCAACTTTCTGCTTACCTTCTATATAAAGAATTTTTGAATTGCTACCAAATTTAAAGATAGCTTCTTGTGTATTTTGCACTGGCTTTTCGTTTGTGATGTTTGCACTACTGCAGTAAAGAGGACCTAATTTATCAATTAATTTTAGGATGGATGGACAATTTGGCATTCGGTATGAAATCCCATCTTTAATTACGGTCAAAGGTCCTGGTCAAAACAAGTTCAAAAATTGTTCTTGTTCGACGGTTAGGTTTTTTAATAACTGATAATCTTTGACAAAAAGGACTAACTTTTTATTTCTATCCCTTTTTTTTATCGAGTAAATGATATCTTCGTTTTTAGCGAGAAGTCCCATAATGGTGTCCGTTGGAATGCAGACACATCCATTATTTTGAAGCATTTCGTGCATCTTGGTAATGTCAGTAATTTTGTATGTTTTCATAATTGTTACTATGTATGATTAGCAATCTAACTAAATAATTATAATCATTTAAAAAATAATAGTTGTAGTTTACATTCATCGATTTTAGTAACTCAGTTAATACCAGCTCTTGATCGTATCCGATTTCAAAAACAATTAAAAATCGGTCATTCATAATATTTGGGATTTGTTCAATAATAAATTGATAATATGAAATACCTGAGTTACTTTTAAAATCGATAAGAGCATCTAGTGGTTCATTTTTTAAAAGAGTGGTGTCGAGATAAGTCAAATCATCCTTCTTAATATAAGGAGGATTACAAACAAGGAGATCAAATTTAAATTTAGTATTTGTAAGAAAAACTTTGTAATCAGTTTTAATAACATCCGCTTCCAGAGAGTATGAAATTAAATTTTCCTTAATATTTAAAATAGCTTTTTCACTCTTATCGATTAAGGTAAGATGAGTAGTTAATTTATTAATTAATAATGAAATACCAATAACACCAGTTCCTGCACAAATGTCAACTGCATTAGAAAAATTAACTTTATTAATTTTTCTAAATTGTTCGACAAATTCAATAATTAATTCTGTTTCTACACGCGGAATAAAGACATCATCATAAACAGTAAAATTATTGTTACTAAAAGTGACTTTTTTGGTTATTCTTGGTAATGCTTTTCCTTCTAGAAGTTCATCAATTTTAGTTTGGTAAAGATGGATAAAATCGGTTTCTAATTCTGTGTTTCTTTGACTTATAAATGTAATGTTATCTTTGATATTTTTATGTAAAGAATAAAAAAGAAGATAAGCATTTTTAGAATCAATACCGTTTTTTTCAAGAGTAGTAATTGCATTACTAATTAACTCGATGATAGTCATTAAATCCCCAAGTTACTAATTAATGATGTTTGCTCTTCAGCGATTAATGCATCGATAATTTCGTTGATATCACCAAGCATTATTTGATCTAGTTTATTTAGGGTTAAATTAATTCGGTGGTCAGTTACTCGATTTTGTGGATAATTGTATGTTCTTATTTTTTCAGAGCGGTCACCAGTACCAACTTGGTTACGCCGCAAGTTTGAAAATTCGGCATTTTGTTCTTCTTGTGCCTTTTCTCATAATTTAGATCGTAGCATCTTCATTGCAGTTTCTCTATTTTCAATTTGCGACTTACCTTCTTGACAAGCCGCTACGACTCCTGTTGGGATGTGAGTAATTCGAACAGCACTTTCGGTTCTATTTACATGTTGGCCACCAGCTCCTGAAGCTCGGTAGGTATCGATTCTTAAATCGCTAGGATTAATTGTGACATCGACCTCATCTTGCTCTGGAAGTACAGCAACAGTTATAGTTGATGTATGAACCCGTCCCTTAGATTCGGTAGCGGGAACTCTTTGAACTCGGTGAACACCAGACTCAAACTTCATCCGTGAGTAAACTTCATTACCTGAAATCATAAAACTAATAAAACTAAACCCAACACTACTTGGTGACATTTCGATAATTTTCATTTTTCAATTATTTGCTTCTGCAAAAGCACGGTAAAGGTCAAACATATTACCAACAAAAATTGATGATTCATCTCCACCAGCTGCTGGTCTCATTTCCACGATAACATTTTTATCATCATTTGGGTCTTTTGGAAGAAGCAGAATTTTTAATTCATGTTCTATCCTAGGTATTTCTTCCTTTATTTCATCGAGTTCGGCTTGTGCTAACATTAATAATTCGTCGTCTTTTTCGGTTTTTAAGATCTTTTCGTCGTTTAGACCATTTTCTATTAGTTTTTGGTAATGTTTAAAAGCTTCAGCGACATCTTTCGTTCTTTTTAATTGAATGTTAATTTCTCGCATTCTTTTGTGATCAGTACAAGTTTCAAGCTCCTTATTTAGTTCTTCATTCTTAACCGATACCTTATTTATTGCCTCAAAGAGTTTCTTATTATATTCCATAGTCCACCTAATAGTTATTTATTCATATGATAATAAAAAATAACAGGATAACCTGTTATTGATAATAATAAAGACAAAAAGATTTATAAACTTGATAGAGATTGTTTTGGTTTAGATTTTTTCACAGCTTCTTTTTTAGTTGGTTTAGCATTAACATTCTTAAGACCAGTTTGGAACATTGTGTTAAGTTTTTCAGCTCTACCACGCAGAGTAGTTGAAGCGTTTTGTTTACCAATATAAAAAGGGTGACAACCTGAACAAACTTCGATTAATACTTCGTTTTGTTTACTAGCAGTATTAATTAAAAATTCCTTGTGACAAGTTACACATTTATAAGTACATTGGTGAATATTTGGATGAATATCTTTCATTATTTGTTGTGCTCCTTGTTTATAAATCATAAAAATTATTATATATTAAAATAAGATTTTTTTCTAATCTAATTTAATTTAGCAATTATTTCAGCAACAATTTTCCCATCTTCACCACCATTTTTTAGCAACTCAACGACCTGGTTTTTAGCATGCATTATAGTAGTGTGTCGTCTTCCACCTAGAAAACTACCTATGTCCTGCAAAGTGAGTTTCAATTTTTCTGACAAGACATAAACAAGGATATTACGTGCGAAAACAATATCAGCTTTTCTTGAGTCGGATTTAAATGATTCGACTTTGATGTTAGTCATTTTAGCAATTTGTTCAAGGTAGTATTCAGGTGTAATGTTTTCGACATCATTAATTCCGAGAATTAGGTTTTGTTCGCTTGCTTTTTTAATGATGAAAGTTTTATCAATCTGTTCGGTTTCATCTAATTCACTTCAAAGAAGTGTATTCTCAAGAAAGGAAATCATTTGACGAATATCTTTATGGTAGTAGTTTGCAACTAAATCAATAGCATCGTCGGTAAAAGTTTTTGTTGATTGATGTTTAATTCATTGTTTAATAATTGATTTTGCATCATCGATTGATGGTGAACCCATTGTTGTAAAAAAACCACTACCAAGACGACTTACAAGACGATCGGTTAACCCTTTTAATTCTAAATGTGGACGATCTGCGGTAATAATTATTTTGCCATCATTTTTTTTAGTAATCTCATTGAAGATGGTAAAAAACAAATTAGCAAAAGTTTCTCTTTGTTTCAGGTTTTGAATGTCATCAATAATTAATAAATCAGCTTTCATTAATTCTTGTTTAAAATCTTCAACTGCACTTGACGATGTACCAGATGCCTTAATAAATCGATTGGTAAAATCATTTGCTTCAATATAGTAAACTAAATTTTTAGGATTATTTTTGTGGTATTCATTACCAACGGCACAGATTAAATGAGTTTTTCCAACCCCTACCGGGCCGTGGATAAACAAAACTTGATTTTTATAAAAACGGTTACTTTTATCGAACATTTTTTGGACAGTTCCAACGACAAATTTGTTGTAATCAGTAACTACAAAATTATCAAAATTATGTTCTAACAATTTATTAGTAAAACCATTTATTTTATGTTCGTTTTTACTTTCTGGGCTTAGGTATCCCGTTTTAACTAACAACAAATTATTTTGGTCAATGATGGTTATATTAGCAATTGATATTTCATTTTTTGAGAAAGTTTCAATTATCTTTTTTTTAAGGATATAAAAAGTATTTGCATCCTTCAAAATCATTTCATCTAATTTCTTTGCAACAACGATGGTAAGAACACCATCGTTGAATTCAAGATTCTGTGGTTGGATTGCTTTTAAAATTGTCCAAACCTCTGAGTCAAGAAGATTAAATGAAATATTTTTGTATGCAGTCTCAAATAGCGAAAATATTTTTTTGTCTACCATATTTTAAAATTATAAACAATATTAATTAATAACCTTGAAAAGGTTGGTGTATTTTTGAAATATCAAACAGATAGAAAGCTTTTTACCGTTTTTTTAGGTAAAACACATTTTTAGTTTTGCTAGTAAATTTAAAAAGCAAAGAAGTTTCGATTATAATTAATGTTTTATTTATTAATATAAATGTTAAAATTATAAAAGTGTTTTGAAAAACAAAGGTGGTGTATTATGAAAAGAACTTTTCAACCTAATAACCGTAAGCGTGCTAAGGTTCATGGTTTTAGAGCTCGTATGAGCACTAAGAACGGACGAAATGTCTTAGCAAGAAGACGTTTAAAAGGCAGACATAACTTAACAGTATCTTCTGAAAGATAAAATGGTTAACCTTTCCAGTTTAAAACAAAATAGAGTAATTGCAAACATTATTAAATTAAATCAAAAAATTCATTCCAGTGACCTTAGTTTGTATTATCAAAAAAATAGTGAAGGTCAAATTCGGTATGCGATTAGTGTTTCTAAAAAACACTTTAAACTAGCCGTTAATCGAAACCGGATTAAAAGACAGATTAGAGCGATGTTTATTAAATTAAAACATGATATCCCGGTCGATATTGTTATTATCATCAAACCGAACTATAAGTGCTTTGAATTTGAGAAGAAATGTTTACGATTAAATACACTTTTAAATAAAATATCAAAAAATTTAAAGACAAAGGAGGCGTAAATGGGATCATCTGTTATTGAACAAAGAGATCAAGCTGCAAAACTACGTTTTACTGTTTCGCACTTTAATAATGCCTCGTCAGCTAATTCAAGTAAAAATGAAAAAGCAAAAAAAGTTTGAAAAATAGTAAGACTAATTTTCAAAACAATCATTTATCTCTTTTTCCTTGGTATTGGACTTTATGGTTGCTTTCAAAACCTAACTGATCACTGAACCGTTAACTCAACAACAGTTGGTAATGGTTTAGAAATGGGTTTTCAAGTTGATCCACTTAAGGGAGTTAATGATATTCGTTATGACCTAGTTTATGCTGGTTCAGGACCATGGTATCCAATGGATAAGCATAGTTTTGCATTTGGTCCATTTTATGCTCTTTTTGTCTGACCAATTGCTCAGATTCTGCTGCATTTTATGTATGCAACTAGGGATTGACCGGTAGGATTAAATGCGATTCTTGGGTTAATTATTATCTTATTTATTATTCGGATTATTACATTAGCAATTACAGCACGTGCTACCCTTCAAACAGAACGAATTTCTGAAATCCAAGGTAAAATTGCGGAAATTAATGCAAAGTATAAAGATGCGAAAGATGT
This sequence comes from Ureaplasma canigenitalium ATCC 51252, assembly GCF_000712165.1. Lineage (GTDB taxonomy): Bacteria > Bacillota_I > Bacilli_A > Mycoplasmatales > Mycoplasmoidaceae > Ureaplasma > Ureaplasma canigenitalium. The sequence continues at coordinate 98,360 of NZ_JONZ01000004.1, forward strand.
TCAATCTCGTCAAAAGAAACAAATGGAGACTCGCGAACTCTATAAGAAACATAATATTAAACCGCTTGCTCCTTTTGAGAGTATGATTATTACTTTACCAATTTTCTTAATTATTTACCGTGTCGTGACTATCCTACGTCCTTTAAAATTCATTAGTTTATTTGGTATTTGAGACCTAACTACATCACCAATTTCAGAGTTATTTAGCAACTTCTCTACAACAGGTTGACCATACTTATTCTTCTTATTAATTATTATTCCTGTTCAAATTCTTTCTCAAAAAATTCCACAATGACTTGCCAAAAAGAGAAATAAGAGTGCGACGACAGTAGGTGCTAATAATCAAAAGCAACTTAAACGATCGAGAATGATGCAAAACATCATCGCTATTGTTCTTGCAGTAACTGTTGCAATTTCTGCAGCCGGTATTGGTTTATACTGGTTCTTTAATGCCTTATTTACAATTCTTCAAAGTGTGATTATTCACAAAATTATTATGAAACGAAGAGCGAATTCATCAACACGGATAAATTCGAAACTTGCAAAATTAGGTATAGAGTAAGATGCACGATAAAAAGATTATTAAGGATAAATTAAATAAATCAAGTTTTGTACCATCGAAAAAAATGGGGCAAAACTTTTTATCGTCTAATAGAGTTGTTAATGATATTGTTTCAAAGAGTAATTTAACAGCCGACAGCAATATTCTTGAGATTGGTCCCGGACTTGGTGCTTTAACATGCGAACTAGTTAAAAATGTAAAAAGAGTTGTTGCTATTGAACTAGACCGTAGACTTTTTGATCATCTTCAAACAACGATGAACGATGACAATTTAAGTTTAATCAACGATGATGTACTTAAAGTTGATTTAGAAAAAATCTTGAAGAGTTACTACAAGGATGAACCTGTGACTGTAGTGGCTAATCTTCCTTATTCGATATCTTCGAAAATTATTTTAAAGATACTTAAAGTTCCGCAAATTCAACATGTTTATATAATGGTGCAGAAGGAAATGGCCGAGCGAATTGCAGCAAAGGTTTCGACCAAAGGTTATAATGCTTTTACTGTTCTTGTTCAGCTTATTTTTGATGCTAAATTATTGTTTAATGTTGACGGTAAAAATTTTGTTCCACCCCCTAAAGTAAAAAGTAGTGTAATTGAACTTACCAGAATTCAACCAACATCTCTTTTTGATTTAACTGCTATTGAAAAATTCCTTCGTGTTTGCTTTCTAAATAAGCGAAAGAAACTTTTTAATAATTTAATTACCGCTTACAAAAAAGAATCAGTTACTAAACTTTACAAGTCATTTAATTTAGATGAAAATATAAGAGCTGAGAGTATAAAAAAGGAAGATTTTATTGCATTCCTGAAATTCTTAAAAGACTTAGAAGATTAGGTAAAGTATGAAAATTAAATCATATGCGAAAGTTAATTTCGGTTTGAGTGTTTTTAGAAAGCAAAAAGACCACAGCAAACATGATTTTGAATCAATTTTCATCCTGCTTGATTCGGTATATGATGACATCGAAATCTTCATTAATAATCGAAATTATGATGAAGTTAGATATTATAACGAAACAGGAGAAATTTTTGTTTATTCAAAACTTGTTTACTGTATGTTAGATTACATGCGCAAAACATATTGTTTTAAGGATTATTTTAAAATTAATATAAGAAAAAGAATTCCTATTGGTGGTGGTCTTGGTGGTGGGTCTTCAAATGCTGCCTCTATTATGCGAATGATTATGGAAATTGAAAAAATTAAAAATATTAATGTTGAAGAAATCGTTGAGGAACTTGGCACTGATATTCCGTTTTTCCTAAGCGGTTATCGGATTGCTTATGTCAGCAAATCAGGTACATCATTAAAGGATTTAACTAAACTTTTTAAATTAAAATACGAAATCCACTTAATGGATATCAATGTTAACACCAAACTTATTTATGAATTATTTGATAGTAATAAATACCATGTTATAAAAAATAATTATTGACAAATTATCAATGATTTAAAGAGAAAAAAGATGCCAGATGTTTACAACGATCTCCAAGAAAGTTGTTTTACCCTTTATCCTAATATTAAACATAAATACACAGAACTTACGAATAATGGATATTTTGCTTTATTATCAGGCGCTGGAAGTTCATTCATCTGCATTAAAAATAAGGAGAAGAAATAATGAAAATAAGAACACGATATGCCCCTTCCCCGACTGGTTTTCTTCATATTGGTGGTGCTAGAACAGCTTTATTTAATTATCTATATGCTAAAAAAAATAATGGTTCCTTCATCATTCGGATTGAGGATACAGACATAGAAAGAAATGTTGAAGGTGGTGCTGATGATCAGCTTGACTACCTTGCTTGACTTGGAATTAAACCGGATGAATCGCTAAGAAATCCGAATCCTTCCTATGCTCCGTATATTCAAAGCAAAAAACTAGAAAAATATCGTTCATTAGTTAATCAACTTTTAATAGAAAAAAAAGCATATCGGTGCTTTTGTACCAAGGAAGATCTGGAACATGATCGAATAGTCGCTTTAAAAACTCAATCAACCCCAAAATATAAACGTCATTGTCTTAAACTCACTGAAAAAGACATTGATGAGCGTTTAAAAAATGGCTTACCTTATGTCGTTCGTCTAAAAATCGATGACCAAAAAACTTATGAATGGAACGATTTAATTAGGGGACACATTAGTATTCCGGGCACAGCTCTAACAGATCCTGTTATCCTAAAGTCAAATGGCATTGCTATGTATAATTTTGCAGTTGTTGTTGATGATCACGATATGGAGATTTCTCATGTAATTCGTGGTGAAGAGCACATTTCTAATACTCCTTATCAACTAGCAATTATGGAAGCTCTTGGTTACGAGATGACTGAGCGACAATTCGCTCACCTTTCAATTATTGTTGATGAAAATAACAAGAAACTTTCTAAACGCAATCTTTCTATTAAACAATTTGTCAGTGATTATATGAATGATGGGTATTTTCCACATGCTATCACTAACTTTATTTCGTTATTAGGTTTTTCTCCAAGAGATAACATTGAAGAAATGTCAATGGAAAAATTAATTGAAAGTTTTGATTTAAATTTGGTCTCAAAAGCTCCTGCTTTTTTTGATATGAAAAAGATGAACTGGTTCGGTAACCGCTATTTAAATCACCTTACTAATGATGAATTTATTGAATTTGTTAAAAGTCATCATTTAACGAAGCAACTTGTTGTTAGTGATCCATATTTTTTAGAAAAAGCTTTACTATTTAAACCCCAAGTCTACAGCTTACATAATCTCATTGAGTTAATTGATCAAACTTTTAAGGTTGAACCACTTTTGACTGACGAAGATAAAGAATTTATTCATAATGATCGTGCTCAAGCAATCATCAAATTATTCTATGAAAAAATAAAAAATCTAAATCAGTATGTAGAAGAGAATATCAAGTTGATAATTAAAGAAATAAGCAAGGAACTATCGGTTAAAGGTAAAGATTTATTTATGACGATTAGAATCGGTGCTTCAAATGTTTCGCATGGTCCCGAATTAGCTAAAATTATTTTCTTTCTAGGAAAAGATAGAGTATTGAAAAACCTTGAAAATAATTTATCAAACGGAGATAAATAATGGATATTAACAAAAGAAATTACTTTATTCGTTGCCCTATTCATGGTCTTATTAACTTAAGTGGAGAGTATGAATTCGCTAGTGAAATTATTAATACTAAGGAGTTTTGACGATTAAATCGGGTAAAACAACTTGGTAACTCATGAGTTGTTTTCCCTTCAGCTACTCATACTCGTTTTGTCCATTGCATCGGTGTTTTTGAAGTTGCTAAAAAAATGATTGAAAAAATCACCTTTGTGGATTCATGTACAGAAAATATTGACTACTATAAGAAAGTTGTTGTAGCCGCTGCTCTGCTTCATGACATTGGGCATGGACCATATAGCCATGCTTTTGAAGAAGCAACTAATTACAATCATGAGCAAGCCGGAAGAACTATAATTGTCGACGAGCAATCAGAGGTTAATAAGATTCTTAGAAAGTATAATCTTGATCCATATGATGTCGCGAACATTCTTGACCATAAAGCAAAACACAAATGAATGGTTGATTTAATCTCTTCTCAAATTGATTGTGACCGTTTGGACTATCTAGAACGTGATTCACACTACACCGGAACTAGTTATGGACAAATTGATTACGATTTAATTTTTGAAAAAGCAATCATTTATAAAAATGAATTAGTTTTTTCAAAATATAGTTGAAATGTTATTGAACACATTTTGCTTGGACGGTATGCAGCTTTTGAGAATATTTACCTAAACAAAAAGAGTGTTACTTACGACCAAATTATGAAGTTAACTCTTCAACGTTTTAAAGAACTTTATAAAAAGAATTTTCAATTTAAGGATGATTCATCAATCCAAAAACTGAAACCATTCCTTGATGACACAGAGTGAACTCTTGACTATATCATTAACCTTGATGATTTTGAATTTCACTATATCATAGAAAAATTACAAAATGAAGACGATGAAATATTAAGTCGTCTTGCTAAAAATTTCCTTAAAAATAAGGAATTTAATACCGTTGAGCGTGGCGACTTAAGCTTTTATCTTAAAGATTTAAAAGATAAACAAAATAATTATTATTTTCACCAATTTGAGGCTCAAAATAAAGCTGTTTATGATTTCAGTATGCCAATTAAACTTTACCATTACAACAGAAAAAATGAGATTGTCATTAGCAAACTTGAAGATAAATCTATGATTTTTAAAATCCTTAAAAAGGATGATGATGAAACCAAACAAACAAAAAAACTAGTGTTTTATTCCACACAAAATTTGTAAGATATATAGAGTAGGTAAAAATATGACAAAGAATGACATTATTGATAAAGTTTACAATGGAATTATTAGCAATCCAACAGACAATGAAAAAGGAAAAACATTTACTTTTCAAGCTATCTTAGATATTTTGAATAAGTCAGGAGATATTAAAAAAGGAGACTTGTCGAAAATTCATGGTGAACTTTACACAGGTCTTCTTCAAGATACTCGTTTTATCCTTATTAATGATTTGGAATGAACCATTCGAGAATGACTTACAATTGATAAAATTAACCAAATTAACAATGCTCTTTACGAAGTAGGTCTTTATAAAGACAAAGATGCTGAAGACATGAGCGAAGAAGTTGATGACATTTCTAACCTGAAGGTAAAATCAGCGAAGAAAACAAAAATTGTTATCGAAGATCAAGACGAAGACGATGAAGATGGAGTTTCATCAATCCTTTATGATGACGAGGACGACGAAGACTACAAAGATACTAACTCTGATGATCCAATTGATGACGAAGTGGAAGAAGTTGACCTTGAATCGGATGATTTAGATCTAAACGATAAAGCAAATAATTAAGAGTGATATAAAGGAAGTTAAACAGTATGAGTCTAGTCAATGCTCGTGGAATCATAAGGAAAGCATATGAACAAAAATATGCCATCCCAGCGATTAACATTAACAATCTAGAATGAACAAAAGCAGCTCTGGAAGCGGCTCAAACTGTTAACTCGCCAATAATCCTAGCGGTTAGTATGGGTGCTTCAAAGTATATGGGTGGCTATCAAAATATATATCATATGGTGACATCACTAATGAAATATATGAATATTAGCATCCCTGTTGTGCTTCACCTTGACCATGGTAATTTCGAGCATTGCTATGAAGCTATCAATAGTGGGTTTTCTTCCATTATGTTTGATGGTTCAAAATTAGATATTAAAGAGAATATTCTAAAAACTACGGAACTTGTCGAATATATAAAAGAGAAGAATATTTCAATTGAAACCGAAGTAGGGGGAATTGGTGGTGAAGAAGACGGTATAACATCAGATGGTGAACTAGCTGATGTTAATCAATGTCTTCTAATGAAGGAAACTGGTATTGACATGCTAGCTTGCGGTATTGGTAATATTCACGGAATATATCCAGTTGATTGAAAAGGTTTAAACTTTAGCTTATTAAAAGAAATTAATAATAAGTTAATGTTACCACTTGTTCTGCACGGAGGGAGCGGAATTCCGATTGAAATGATTCAAGAATCAATTAAATTTGGAATTGCTAAGATTAATATTAATACCGAATGTCAAATTGCTTTCGCGAGTGCTCTTAACAATTACTTCGTTCAACACCAAAATGACCTTTATAGAAATAAAAATTATGATCCAAGAAAGGTTTTAAAGGACGGAGTTGAAGCAATCAAAAAAACCATTATTGAGAAATATCATCAATTTAATTGTGTTAATCGAAATGAAAATTAATAGGTAATTTAATGAGTTTAAGTGCAGGTTTTGTAGGTTTACCAAATGTTGGCAAGTCTACCCTTTTTAATACAATCACTAATTCTAGAGCAGAAGCGGCTAATTATCCTTTTGCAACCATTGAACCAAATGTAGGTTATGTTAATCTAAAAGATATTCGTCTTGATAACCTTCAAAAAATGGTTGAACCGGAAAAAGTAGTTCCAACTAGTTTTAAATTTGTTGATATTGCTGGCCTTGTGAAAGGTGCATCAAAAGGTGAAGGGCTTGGTAATCAATTTCTTAGTAACATCCGAGATGTTGATGCGATTTGTCACCTTGTCCGTTGCTTTCAAGATAAGGATATTACTCATGTTCATAATGCAGTTGATGCAGTATATGATGCTGAAATCATTAATATGGAATTAGTACTTGCTGATCTTGAAATTATTAGTAAAAGAATTGATCGTATAAGAAAGAAAGCACAGGTTAATGATAAGGAAGCAAAAATTGAATTTGAATTGCTTTCAAAAATTAACGATGCCCTTCTTGATAATAAGTTTGCTAACACTGTTCCATTAACAGAAATTGAAAAGAAGATGCTTGGTAGTTTTAATTTAATCACTCTTAAACCAATGGTCTATATCGGTAACATTGCCGAGGATGAAATTAATAATCCGCTTAAAAATACCGAATTTGTAAAATTAAAAGAATATGCTGAAGCAAATGGTTCAGTTTGTATTCCGGTTTCTGCGAAAATTGAATATGAAATCTCATTACTTGATGAAGAAAGTAAGAAAATTTTTCTTGAAGAGTTAAATATTGCATCAACAGGTCTTGATTTAATTGTTGAAACTACATATAAATTACTTCATCTAAAAACATATTTTACAGTTGGAAAAAAAGAAGTTAGAGCTTGAACTTTTCACGATGGTATGAATGCAGCTCAATGTGCTGGTATCATTCACACTGACTTTGAAAAAGGTTTTATTAAGGCAGAAGTTGTTAGTTACAATGACCTTATGACATACGGTTCAGAACACGCTGCTAAGGAACATGGTAAGGTAAGAATGGAAGGCAAAAACTATTTAATGCAGGATGGTGACATCTGTTTCTTCCGATTTAATGTAACAAAATAAACAAAGGTGACTAATATGGCTAAGAAACATGCATTTTTCCCAGAACTAGGTTCCATCCATTTAATTGTTGGTCCAATGTTTGCCGGTAAGACAACAGAGATGATTCGCCGCCTTGAACGATTTGATTATGCCGATGTTGGTTATTATGTTTTCAAACCAAAAATTGACACAAGAACTTGCGATCAAATCCTATCCCGTAATGGTAAATCAATGAAGAGTATTGAAATCACAGAACCATTCGAAATCCTTGATTACATTATGAATCATGACCCGAAGCAAATAGTTCGGGTGATTGCTGTCGACGAAGCCCAATTTTTTAATGATAACTTAATTGAAGTCGCTAACCTACTTGCAGAAAACAACTATGTTGTTTTAATTTCAGGGCTTGATAAAGACTTTCGGGGAGAATCGTTCGGTCCGATGAGTGGTCTTATGACTTATGCTGATCAAATTACAAAACTTTCTGCAGTTTGTACTGAGTGTGGTGCTGATGCGACATACTCTCTTCGTAAGGTTAATAATAAGAATGCAGATTACAATGACCAACTGGTAATGATTGGTTGTCAAGAAAAGTACTTAGCTGTTTGTCGTCATCACCATAAGGTACCGAACCGACCTTATCGAGTTAAGAACTCAAGAGAGTTTATTAAGTTTAATAAAGCAAATAAAGGAAATTAAAATGGATACAAGACTGACTGAACTTCGGGAAAAATTATTGAAGAGCAATGTGTACCGATTCAAATTAATTCCTTTGTTTATTTATCTCTTCTTTTTTGCTTCATTCATTGTTTTCCTTTTTTCGATGGTGGTTGTTTCTATTTATCATCAATCGCCAAATGTCATTAATTATTTGAAAGCATATCCTTTTATTATCCTGCTTGCAGTTTTTACACCAATTTTTATTTTGCTTTTAATTTCTGTTATTTTGCTTACTATTTACATGGATGTAATTAGTTTTGTCATTAATAAAACAAACTATTATGCCCCTAAAAAACCACTTAAAAATCCTAAACCTTATTTATTCAAGTTAACCTTGTCTCTATATTGTTTTGCAAAAAAGGATGATTTGCTCTTACAAAGTTGAAAAGAACTTTTTACCCTCCTTGTTAACCATCATGATTATCGAATTTCAACTAAACTATAATTATGGATAAAAAAATAATAATAAACTGGTTTCCAGGTCATATGAAGAGAACAACATCGGAGATTCAAGATAAAATCCACGATGTTGATTTTATCATCGAAGTACTGGATGCACGTTCCATCAAAGCTTCTATCAATCCTGATTTACAGGATGTTATTAAAAACAAACCAGTAATAAGAATTGCTCTTAAAGAAGATCTTGCTGATATTAGAGAAAGTTATCCTGACATTCTTATAGGGACAATTAAAAACAAAAGTTTTAAACAACAAATCATTAAAGAACTAGAACAGAGAAACAAAGAAAAAATCCTAAAATTAAAAAACAAAGGTCTTATTTGTCCGGTTTTTAAGGGAATGGTAGTTGGACTTCCTAATGTAGGTAAATCAACACTGATTAATTTTCTATCTAACAACAAAGTTCTTAAAACTGAAAACCGCCCTGGTGTAACAAAAAACATTGCTATTCGGCAAGTAAATGATATGTTCTATCTTCTTGATACTCCAGGTGTTTTTCTTAAAAAGGTTAGCGACACAAAAACAGGGATTATCCTTTGTTTGCTAAAAACAATAAAAAAAGAAGTAATTGATTTGCAGAGTATTATTCACTATCTTTTTAACTACATGGTTGAAAATTATAAGAATCTTTTCTTCAACTTTTATCAAATGGATGTTAATAATGATTTCGTTTCTTTCATCAATACCTTTTGCGACAAGTTTCAGTATAAAACAACGAATGGTGAGTCTGATCTAAACAGGGCATATGAAGCAATTTTTAAAGATGTTGCTGACGGAAAAATTGGAAAAATAAATTTTGATTTCTAATTTTTTCATTTTTTTGCGAATAAATAAATGGGTGATATATTTTATGCTTTTACTAACACATTATTTCGCAAATAAATACAAAGGTGATTGAAGAAAAATTTATAGTGCTATTCTTAACCGTGAACATGTTAAGGGTGGAGTTATCAATCATGATTACAACCTAGTTGGAATGTTAGACATTACTGATTTTAATTATTCCGACCGTTTAAAACAATTGAGACAACCACCGTTTATTCTTTACTATTCAAACAATATAAATTGAATTGAAAATAAGAATATATGGTTAATCGACAGGTATAAGACGCTAAACGAAAAGGATCTAAAATTCCTAATGTCTTACGGCTATGGTTTTGTTGTTTTTGATGATGATGACCATCAACATCTAATTACACTATTAATTGCTCTAAGAGCAAGATTGATTGTGATTTCAAAAAGCGGAGTACTTTCTGATTTAAATAAGAAATATTTCGAATTAAAGAATGTTTGCTTATTAACTGAAATTCCAGATAAACATATTAATATCCAAGTTTATCAAGATACTAAAAGAATTTGTTGTGCTATTTCGAATGATGTACTCTGCGGAGATGATCGCGATATTAAGACCATTAATAAATATGTTTTAGACCAATATGGTTCAAAAATGCCAACCCTTTATTTATTAAATAAAGATATGAATAAAAAGAAGACAATCTTCCCTAAATTGATTTATGATGTCAAGGAAATTATGACAAACAAACCTTCTTAGTTAATTTCTTTTTACCTAACTTTTCTCTATGTAATTAGTTATTTATGCTATATAATAATTGATATTTTGAAAAAAGTAGGTTACTAATGTCATCAAGTTTAATCGTCGTTGAATCACCAAATAAAATAAAGTCTATCCAGAGTTATGTAGGAAATAACTTTATTGTATTAGCAACAGGTGGACACATCAGAGAATTAAAAAAATATGGTGGTTATAATCCAACTACCTATGACCTACAATGAACGATTATTGATAATGCAAAAAATAATAAGAAAGAAGTTATTAGTAAAATCTTAAAAGAAGCTTCTAAAGCGGATGAAATTTTACTAGCAACCGACCCGGACCGTGAGGGAGAGGCAATCAGCTGACATGTCTACGATTTACTACCAGAAGATCTTAAGGATCGGGTAAAACGAATCACATTTAACGAAATTACTAAAAAAGCAATTGATCGAGCAATTAACGAAAAACATGAAATTGACCAAAATTTAGTTGGAGCACAATTTACAAGACGTGTTTTTGATAGAGCTATTGGGTTTAAATTATCGACGATTGTGCAACGAAATTTAAAGGGTTTATCAGCTGGTCGTGTGCAGTCCGTTGCTCTCCTTTTCATTGTTTTACGAGAACTTGAACGTCGTTCATTTGTTAAAGTTGAATGATATGAAATTTATGGTACTCTAAAAACACAGATTCCGATTTATCTTCAGGGTCTTCCAAATAACAACATCGAACTTTTAAATGAAAAGTTAGAATCAGATCAAAGTATTAAAATAAAAAACAAGGCTGATGCTGAAAAAATCTTAAAAGAACTTAGTGATAATTTTATTGTTGAAAATGTTGATGGAGTTAAACTAACCCGAGGTGATACGGTTGCCCAGTTAACGACTGACCGATTACTTCAACAGGCTTCTAATTATTTCGGTTGATCTGCAAATAAAACTACACTGTTAGCTCAAACGATGTTTGAAGGATTACAAATCGATGAGCAACATCGAGCTTTAATTTCATATCCAAGAACTGATAGCGAACGTCTTAGCGAAGATTTCTTAAACGAAGCCTATACCTATATTGAAAAATATTATGGTAAAGATCAAATTGTACCATTTACCGAGAAGAAGCAAAAAAAATCAAGCAAGCCAGATGTTGCTATTCAAGATGCACACGAAGCTATTCGTCCTGTTGATGTTTCACTTGAACCGTCCATGTTAAGTGGTAAAGTTAGCAATGACATTATTAAACTATATACCTTAATATGAACTAAAACAGTCGCTTCGCTAATGAAGGTACCGACCTTCAATAAACATACAGTCCGTTTTGATAACAAAGGATATAAATTTATTTCTGGGTATAAAACTATCAATGAATTAGGATACTGAAGATTGCCTTTTTATCAAAAGCAAAAGGAAGCATTTCTTAAAGATAATAATGTTTTCGAAGCTAAAGTTGGAGATGTTTTTACAAAAGAATCGCTAAAGATTATAAATAAAGAAACTCTTCCTCCTCCCTACTACACAGAAGCTAGTTTGATTGCTGCTCTTAAACAAAACGGAGTTGGACGTCCCTCTACTTATGCTAGTATGGCAACAATTGGGACAAAGCGAGGTTATGTTACAAAAGAGGAAGGTAAATTAATTCCGACTGACTTAGGAATTAACATTATTCTTCAATTGCAAAAAGCCTTTCCTGGAGTAATTTCAATTGAGTTTACTAAAGATATGGAAACGAATTTAGATAAGGTCGCAAGTGGTCTTATTAATTGAAAAGAACCATTGAGAGAGTTTCTACCTCAGTTTGATGAAGATGTAAAAAATGCTTACCAAATTATAGAAAAGGTTAAGGATGAAGAAACCGACCGTTTATGTCCTAATTGCGGTTCTACTCTTGTAATTAAAATGTCGCGTTGACGAAAGAAATTTATTGCATGTCCACAGTATCCGAAGTGTGTTTATGCCGAACCTCTTGATAAGCCCGATATCCTTGATGAACAATGTCCTATGTGTCAAGGACAATTAATTAGACGAAAAAACAAGAAGAACCAATTCTTTATTGGGTGCAATAACTTCCCCCAATGTAACTATATTCGTAATGAAGAAACTAAGAAAAATAAAAAATAATAAAGTAAAATTAAATAGATTACTAAATTTAAGGATTTTTTATGATTATTAATTTAGAACAAGGTCAAAGCCTTGATAAAATAATTAAAGAAGCTGGTAGCAAACCAGTATTAATCGATTTTTATGCTGACTGATGTGGTCCTTGTAGATTACTAGGACCGATTATTGATAAGGCTGATAAGTATAACGAAGGTGAATTTGTAGTTGTTAAAATTAACATTGACCACCACGAGGCTTATGCTAGTCAATTCCAAGTAAAGTCAATTCCAGCTCTTTTCTACTTTAAAGATGGTGAACAAAAAGCCTCATCGGTTGGGTTTATTGATGAAATTAGTTTAGTAACTAAATTAAAAAACCTTTAATCACTATTTTTTAAAATTGATTAATGATCTATATTGTAGTATACTTTATAGGTCGATTGGAAACATACTCAAGTGGTTAAGAGGGCACCCTGCTAAGGTGTTAGGTCGTTCTGCGGCGCGTGGGTTCGAATCCCACTGTTTCCGCCATTAATTGATAAAACCAGGTTCGCCTGGTTTTTTTATTCATTTAAAATATTTACGACAAGATATCTTATAACTTATAATTTAAGAAAAATACAAGGTAAAGATAAAAGGTATGACATCGAAGAAATATACAATTAAGGTAGAAATAACTGTTTTTATTAAATCAATAACTTTTCTTGTCAATGTAGCAAGTGAATTTTCATCTAACATCAAAATAAATGCCAACGGTCATACCGCAGATGCTAAGTCAATCATTAATGTAATGGCACTTGGTATCAAGGAAAATACAGAAATTGAAGTAATTGCAGAAGGTGACGACGAACAGGATGCTCTTCGCAAAATCGATAAAGTCCTAAAAGAACAATCTTTAATCTAGTTACTAATATTAGCTCCATACGGAACTATTTGTTTTTATATTCAAGGAGTTTTATATGAATAGATATGTTAATGCGATGCGTTCTCTCGCTTTGCAGGCTATTAACCATGCTGGTTCAGGTCATATGGGAATGGCGATTTCCGCAGCGCCAATTTTTTATATTTTGTATAAAAGTTTAATGACCATTTCAAAAGATCATCCGAAGTGATTTAATCGCGACCGTATGGTATTAAGTGCTGGTCATGGATGTATGTCGCTTTATCCTGTTTTTTATTTTGCTAATATGATTTCGCTTGATGAAATTAAGAAATTTAGAAACGGGTCACAAATTGTTAGTGGGCATCCCGAAGCTCTTCCTAATAACTGAATTGATGCATCAACTGGTCCTCTTGGACAAGGAGTCGCTAATTCGGTGGGAATGGCAATGGCTGAGGTATATCTTAGTGAAATTTTTAGCGAATTAAAAGGACTAGTTAACCACTATACATATTGTGTTGTCGGTGACGGTGATATTCAAGAGGGTATTTCATACGAAGCGATGTCGCTAGCTGGTAAACTTGGTCTTAAGAAATTGATTGTGATTCACGACTCAAATGATTATCAACTTGACAGTAAAGTAAGTGATGTGTTTACTGAAAATCTTGAAGAGCGAATGCATTCAATGAATTGAAATTACATCAAGGTTGATAATAACCCAGAAAACATCTTTAAAGCAATTGCCGAAGCGAAGATGAAGAAAAATGTTCGTCCTACTTTTATTGAAGTTAAAACAATTATTGGCGAAAATTTAAAATCAGAAAATTCTTTTATGGCACACGGTGGTTCAGTTTCTAAGGAAGATCTTGATGATTTTCACACTAAATCACATTTTCATTCTGAAAATTTTGAATTCCATAGTGAAATCTTTGATCATTTTTATTTTAATGTGGTTGCTCGCGGACAAAGTGCTTACGACCAATGAGAACAATTACTTGAACAATACGAACAAACTAAACCAGAATTAACTCAATTATTTAAAAACTATATTAACGGTAATTTTGAAAATTTAGAACAATTATTGGATGAAAATAAAATTACCAAACTAAATCAAAGTACACGTGCTTATTTAAAAGATTATTTAGGTCAGTTAAACCATCTTAAATCTTGTATGGTTTTAAGTGCTGATCTTGCTCGTTCAACTTATACAAAAATTGGTGAAGACAGTTTTGAAATGAATCACAAAGCACCTTATGTTAAGGTTGGTATTCGAGAGCATGCTATGGCTGGAATTGCTAATGGAATTATGTATCATAGTGGTTTAAAAGCGATGTCAGGAACATTTCTTGCATTTAGTGATTATATGAAACCAGGTATTAGATTAGCAGCACTTTCTAAGTTAGCGAATATTTTTGTTTTTAGTCACGATTCTTATGCGGTAGGAGCAGATGGGCCGACTCATCAACCTATCGAGCAATTAGGAATGCTTCGTGCTATTCCTAACCTAGCTGTTTATCGTGTAGCTGATCAATATGAATTGAAATATGCATTAGTTCAAGCTTATCAATCAAAAACAAAACCACACTGTATTATTACAAGTCGCCAGAATCTTCCTGCTATTAACGAACATATTCCTAATGATTTTAAACAAGGTGCATATATTGTAAAGAGTCAGTTTAGTTTTAGTTCAAATAATGAATTTACAATAATTGCATCCGGTTCTGAAGTTTCACTTGCTCTTGAAGCCGCTCGGACTCTTTTTGAGAAAGAACACCGTAAGGTTAAGGTTATTTCTTGCTTCGAATTAAATACCTTCCTAAATCAAAACTCTAATGTCATTTCTAACATGCTTTTTGCGAATAAAAAAGTTTTGGTTATTGAAGCGAGCAATGATGCTAAGTGATACCGTTTACTTAAAAATACCAGATCAATTGATTTCATTTTAGCGAAAGATTTTGGAGAAAGCGTTGACGGTAATTCCTTAATGAAGAAGATGGGATTTAGTGTTGAAAATATCTTATCTAAACTTAAGGAGTAGTTATGTCGTTGAATAAATTAATTGAACACACAATTTTAAAAGCAAACACTTCATTTGAAGATATTAAAAATCTTTGTTATGAAGCAATTGAATATGATTTTTTTGGAGTTTGTGTCAATCCAACTTTTGTGAAATATGCTAAACATTTACTAACAAATAGTAATGTAAAAGTAGTTACTGTTATCGGTTTCCCTCTTGGTGGTAATACCATTGAAACTAAAAAATTTGAAGCACATGACGCAATTAAAAATGGTGCCGATGAAATTGATATGGTCATTAACATTAGCCAATTATTAAATAACAATAAAGATTATTGTCTTGAAGAAATTAATGCTGTTAAAAGTGTTATTCCAAATCATACTCTTAAGGTGATTGTTGAAACTGCATTACTTGATGAAGAACACAAGAAGTTAGCAGCTGAAATTGTTAAAGAATCTAATGCAGATATTATCAAAACATCTACAGGTTTTAGTACAGGTGGTGCGACTGAACACGATATTAAATTATTTAAGTCTATTTTGGGGGATGAAAAAGGGATTAAAGCAAGCGGCGGTATCAAAGATTATCAAGATTTAGAAGTCTTTTTAAAAGCCGGAGCAACCCGTTTTGGTACTTCTCGAGGAGCATCTATTTTTAAGAATCGTTAATAATTTTTATAGTCTACTAACAGTCTGTTTTTCGCTTTGACTCGACAAACTGACTATTTTTTCATATCATTTAAATGACCTACCTTGTAGGTACAGGAGCATAGTTTTAAGACTATTATCTTATTATGAAAGCTAATCAGCCGACCAAAACACGAACCTGATTTATTGAAAGATTTGGTACAAAAAATCTTATTAAACAGCTCGCTAAACTATTTTTTCCAGCGATCCTTGAAGTTATTATTGTTACATCCTTAAACTATTTCGATAGCTTATTTTTAGCACTTTTTACACCAGAAAATCAAGGGACAATCGCGAAAACAGCAACTGTTCTTACTAGTCAGTTAATGTTTATGCCTGAAATAATTATTTTCGCGATCGCATCAGCTGGAAGCATTCTTGCAGCACAATATTACGGTAAGAAAGATTATCAACGCTTTAAAGAATGTATTAATTTTATGATGCTATTTTCAATGATAGCCTCTCTTACCTTTATGTCTATTTATCTAAGTGTGCCAACTCAAATGATTAATTTATTTGCTGGTGATAATTTACCTGATACAAATGATATCGCAGGTTTAAAAGCATATGAGATGACTAACCTACTTGCTTCCAACTTTCTCTTTTTCTTATCTCTCACCCTAATTCCGCTTGCTTTTGTACTTGTCATTGCTAATGCTCTTCGTCAGGATCGTGCCGTGGTTGTCCCGCTCATTTCAAGTATTGTTTCCGTTTTATTTAATATAATTCTTGACCCTATTTTGATTAAATTTCATGCATCAACCGCTCTGGAAGCGGTTAGGAATGTTGCTTATGTTACCATCGGTGCTCGATTCCTTGATATGCTTATCCTTCTTATTACCATTGCCGTAAGAAAGAATAAACCTTATCACATCTTTAATCATCCAAAATTAAGTAAGACCGTTTTTAAAGAAATTTTTAAACACGGTTGACAAATAATTGTTAATGAGATTGCTTATAGTGTTGGGATTACGGTCATCATTATGTTTTATTTAAGATACAATGCTGTCCATCGTGATGCGATTTCAACCGTAGCATTGCTTGTCCAAATTACCGGACTTGTCTGGCCTGGTGCCGCTGTCGTTGTTTCTGTTTTTGTCATAGCTGAACTCGGAGCAAATAAGCAAGAACTTGCGAAGAAAAATACAAAAATCATCCTTAATTGAAGTATTGTAGTTGGTATTGTTCTTGGTATAATTATTTTTATTATTTCTCTTTTTATTAACCCCATTCTAAATCCTCCAACTGACATCAATAACAAACTATCCGTTGAGCATGCTAAGAATATTGCTTTAACCGCACAACATCTTGAATGAATTTTAATGATGACTGTAATGTTACAGTCACCAATGGCTGTTATGTATTTCTGTATCCGTGGTGGGGGAAGTCGATTTATTCTTTTGATTAACACTCTACCAATTATTATTTGATTAATTATTATCGGATGTCTAACCAACATTAATGTTCCAGAAGATCCTAATGAACGGATTAATGTTGTTGTTGTTTTCTTTATCATTGAACTTAATAATTTATTAATATTAGTTATCAGTATCATCCTTCTTCTTAAGACAAAATGAGCGAACAACATTGTTGGAGTAAATAAGGAAGTTAATGACATAGAAAACAAAACTAATACCGAGGTAAATGAGGTACAGAATGGACAGTAACCATTTTTTATTACTAAATGAGTGGATTAAAGAAACACTAATTGATTTAAACATTAAAAAACCCACTGAAATTCAATCAAAAACTTTTTCTTCTATTATGAAGAAGGAAAGCTTAATAGCAATAGCTCCGACTGGTACTGGAAAGACCCTTTCGTACCTTCTTCCTCACTTATCAAACATTGATTTTAAATTGAAAAATCAAGTTTTGATTCTTGTTCCAACCCGTGAATTAGCTCGCCAAATTTTTAGTGTTCTGGCCTCCTTTAAGAAACATTATTCTATCCTTAATGTTAAATTATTGATTGGTGGTGTTTCAAAGGAAACACAAATGAACAAAAGACTTGATGAAGCACATATTTTAGTTGGTACACCAACAAGAATAAGGGAATTATACAGTCTCAATCTTTTTAATTTTAAAGATTTAAAAGCGGTAGTTTATGATGAAGCTGATATGCTAATGGATCTTGGTTTTGCTAACGATCTTGATTTTATTATGAGTAGTTTAAGTAAGATAGATCCACAAAAATTATGCTTCTCAGCGACTATCAATGATCTACTTGCTAACCAACTTAAAAAATATTTTGATGGTGCTAAAATCATCAATACTGGTTCATCAATATATACTAATAACAATATTAAGCATTATATTGTTCATAATAATGATAAATTGCATAGTCTTGCGATAATCACAAAAACAATCAATCCTTATTGTTGTCTTGTCTTCTGTAATACTAAGAAAAAGGTTGATGAAATTTTTAAGTATTTTAAGGAACTTGGAAGATCTGTTACTATTCTTCACGGGTCTTTAAAAGAGCGAGAACGTAAAAATACTTTAAAGGAAATTAATAGTAATCATTTTCAATATGTTATTTGTTCTGACATCGCAAGTCGTGGTCTTGATATTAATGGTGTTTCTCATGTTATTAATTATGATTTACCAAATGAATCTGAATGATATATTCACCGAGCAGGAAGAAGCGGTCGGGGAAAATATACTGGAGAATCGTATGTTCTTTATGATGGAAAACAAGATGAATATTTATCTAAACTTGAAAAAAGAAACATCCCTTTTCATCATTTAAAGGTAACCAATAACACCCTTGTTCCTATTAACTTTAAATTTAAAACAAAAAAGAAAATAGTTGACTATAAAACTGAAGCTGAGATTAAGAAAAAGTTAGCTACGATAAAGAAGAAAGTTAAACCTGGTTATCAAAAAAAGATTAAAGAAGTTATAAAGGAAATTAATCAGAAAAATAAGCGAGCTCACATCGAAAAAAAGATGAAAGCCGAACGTATTAAAAAGTATAAAATGGAAAACGCATCTAAAAAAAGATAGTAATATTTTTTTCTAATTACTATCTTTTTTCTTCGTTAGGCCAGGATGAAATGATTCTAAATACTCTGTTCTTCCTGGATTATTTTAGTTTTTTTCTCTTTATTAAAGTTCTTAATTATTTCAATCATTTTGTCAAAATATGGATTTTTTAATCTGGAATACAAATTAAGATTAGCAATAACATATAATTCATCTTTTGAGCGAGAAACAGCAACATTTAGGATATTAGGTTCTTCAAGTGCTCAACGAGCGGATTCCTCTTCTGTTTCGTCGCACCCAAATACTAAAATAACCCTTTTCGCTTCCTTCCCCTGGAAAGTATGAATAGTTCCTACATTTTGTTCTAGTATTTCATCAATCGGAATTTCATTTCCGTGTTCATTGGTAGCGATTCCTTGTTCTTTAAGATAGTCACTAATTGACTTTTTAAGAAAATTTCTAGTTTGATCAGCAACCTCTCTAAAAGGACTAATCACAAAGGTATCTGTTAGAAATTGCTTAATCTTTTCCTTTTTTCTTTCAGTCGCATCATAAGCTAATAGTATATTCAACTTTTTAATATAAATATTAGCAACCATTTCCGCTTGTGCTTTAACATATTTCTTATTCGATGTACCTACAACATCGAAAATATAAGCAGCACCTTTTGCATCGTTTTTACCCTGCACCATATTACCGTTATATGAAATTTCATTTGAAATATCAAACATAGGAGATTTACAACGTCGATGAACCCAGAGTGGTATTCCGTAGAATTTATTTATCAGTCTATCTTTTTCAATGTAGCAAAAGCGAGCATTTTCATCCACTATCGACTGTACTGATGAATTAAAGCTGACATATTTAGGATCAACCTTAAAGTAGTTAGCAATTCCGTTGACCACATTTTGTTCAATATTATTTATAGGGGGAATTTGTTTTGGATCTCCCACCACAATTATTTTTGATGCTCGATTGATAACCGGAATTAAACTACAAGGTACCGCCTGTCCGGCTTCATCAAGAATAACATAATTTAATTCACCGACAGAGAAATGGGTAAACATCTTTTCAAAACTAGCAAGTGTTGTACTAATCGCAGGAAAACAAAAAGTTAATCATTCGAAGGAAGTGTGCAGTGCTAATTTGAAATCATCCATTTTCACTTTAATTTTCTCGATGTCTTTTGAATAGTTATTTTTAAAAAATTCGATGGATTTAATAATATCGTCTAGGTTTTCCTTAATCACCTGATGACGAATTTTTAGACTATAAATTAAGAGTTTTGACCTTAGTTTATTTAATTCTGGTTCAAAGAAAGGATATTCCATTTCAACAGCATCCTTGTTACCAGTTTGGTCTTTGAAGAAAAATGAGTGAAATTTAAAATACTTCTTGTATTGATGCAATGATGTAATTTCGTTTAACAGCTTTTTTTCATAGTTTTTTGTGTATTCAAGATCATCATTACATGTTTTATATTCCTTAACAAATCTATTAAGGATTTCAAGGTTGCTAGTTAAATTTAGTCGTTCATCTTGGAGCATTTTTTTGCATCATTTTTTTCGCTTAAAATTAAAAGGACCTAATCCTTTTAATTCTAGTTCAAGATCATAAATCCGCTCCCTGTTTTGTTTAACCACATTCTCGCAAAACTCTTTATCAGCTTTGATTTTTGCTAATAAAGATCACAAATTTTCATTGTTTTTTTGATTATCATCGTTTTCAAAATTTAATGAATCTAGTTTGTCTAAAAGATTATGATATGTTAAACTACTCCAATCACCTTGTAATCGGGTTTTTATTTTTTTCAGCTCATCTCCAAGATATCAGAACTGATCTTCGATTGCTTTGTATAAATTAAAAAAGTCAGCATCACTTACTCGCTCATTATTTTGTATTAAATTATTTCTGTTTTGCAATCAATCAATAGCGTACTGTAGTTTAGTTGTATTGCTTTTTTTTCCACATTCAAAAGTAAAACCGATATGATGGATATCACTATTGAGATTCTTTTCTTTTTCATAAAAATAATTAATGCTTTTAATCAAAGATCAGAGGTCTTCATCATCAATACTATCTTTTTGGAAAATTGGTCATTCGTTAACAATGTTTTGAACTGCACTATTGTTGTTGCTAGTGACAACAATAGAATATTTTGAAACTGCTGGAATTAACCTTTTTTGAGGAACCTTGTCAATAAATTGCTTATCTGATTTATATTTGTTAATCGTCGTATAGTTATTGTTAGTGTCAAGTAACTCAAAAATTTGTTCAACCATAATGTGACTGAGAGCATCCTTTAAAAGAGTTGTTTTTCCAGTCCCTGGTGGACCATTTACACTGATGATGTTATCGTTAAAATTTTCATTACTTTTCTTAATGAAGAAAGTAGAAAGAGCAATTTGTTGCATTAAGGATAATTTATGTTTTGGGTTTGATGGAAAGCGACCAATATTACATTTTTTAGGGTTCATCAGGTAATAAAAAAGTTCGTGTTTTTCCTTTTTTCTTATGTCTAAATTATATTTTTCATCTAGTTTTCATTGGGGAAGCAAATAGCGATCAAGGAGGGGATTTGGTTTATTTATATTTTTAATAGCTTGCTCAATGCTTTTAGTATAAAACGAATCTAAATTGGTTGGTAAATCCCTTTTTTCCTGGATAGTGAAAAAAACATAACCTTCGTTCTTTTCTTCACGATTAAAGGTTTTGTAAAGTAGGTCAAAAACCGGATTGATTTGCGAAATTTCGAACTTTTCAAAAAGTTTATAAACATCCTTGTTAAAGTCTTGATAGTCATCAGTTGATGTCGGAAGTTTGTTTCTTTGAAGAATGTAGTAAAAAGGTGAAATATAAATCCGTTCTCGTTTCTTTATCTCATCTTCCTTGTCATTAATAGGGCTATAGGAAAAATCATTTTCCTCAATGGTGTAGCAAGCGACAAAACGGTCTTTTGGTTTTAATTTTTCATCAGGATCTTGCTTGTTCTCTTTATTTTCGTTTTGTAAAAAGCGCTTAGGTAAGATTTTTTCTAGTTTTTCAATATTAAAAAATAATTTTAAAGTTAAATTATTAACCGATCGATGTTCTGTAGTGGCCTGTTCACGGTATTTTTGAAATTCGTCTTGCAAAAACTTGGCAACATTCTTAATATCTGCAGGTTTAAACTTTTTAAAACCTTTGTTATTTTTGTTAAACTGTCTAGTTCCTATGGTTCAACTCTTATTTTCGTTTTCATTAATATCGAAGTCCACTTGGGCATTATTTAGAAGCTCTATTAACCATCAAGTAATAAGAATGTCTAACTTTTTTTCGATTGCAGGATTTTTAACCATAATTTATACCTTAATGTTTCAATATTAATATTATCTTACTGTAGTGTTTTAAATAGTAATTATTATTGTTGTTACTTATTTTATAAATTTTAAGAAAAGGGATTAATAACAATCCCGACAATATATACCCCTTTTTACATAAACCCCCCTTAAAAAGAAAAAAACCACAAAGCATACACTTTTAGTAAGTGTAAAACTCAGTGGACTTTTTATTGTTTAGTTTTTAGTTTTAATCTTTACTTATTTATTTCCCAGTCTTTTCATCCTTTTCTTTCACCACAATGTCATATTCCTTTATGATGGAGTCTATTTTCTTTTCCCCCTTAGCGATATAACTATCATCCGGAGCCCCGATTTCCCCTTTTGGTAAATCAAGAGTTCTTCAAAAATGACCATATGCCTGTTTTAAGAAAGCATACACCATATCCCGCTTTCCCTTATATTTATCCAGAAAAGCAAGTTTAAAAGTGTTTTGGCGGTTATACAAAGTATCAATGACCGTCAAAACCGGAGCGACTTCGTCATAGTATTCTTTCGCCGCAAAGAAAAAGAATTCCGTGAAATCTGTTTTGTAATTCCCATAATACGGTTGACTACCAGGGAACATTTGAATCTGTACCTTCGCGGTTTCCTTCACTGTCATCCCTAAAATATCTTTAACCGTGATGTAATCAAGCAAAGCATTTTCGTAAAACCCAATTTTGTCACGGTACCCATTAGCGTATGCATTATCCTTAAAATTTTTATCCTTTTCTCATAGCCCATTAACCAAGACATTTTCTTTTTCAAGGAAAGTTTCAAGCACTTTTGCTTCTAGTTTACTCATAAGCAAAGCGGAAATGGTATTAGAGTATAACCAAGTCAATCAATCATTTGAAAATACTTCAATGATGTTTTCATCCTTAGTTTTATTTAACTCATTTTTCTCAAAAAATTGACGGGAAAGGAATAATTCGCTATCCATCCGATAACGGTATTGTTTAGCCCCAATTCTACTTCAAGCGGGAGTATTATTTGGAATAAAAACACGATTAAGCGACCAGGCATAACTAGGGGAGCGATAATCTTTCCCGTCACTACCTGTTCGTACATTATTTGAAACGTGGACGTCTTCTTCTTCCCATTGATCAATATGATATATCTTATACTTATCGCCTTCTTCTACAAACGGCACTTTTAAAAGAGCAAGTGGTATCCCGGATGGTTTACCGATGCTTTTCATAGCACCAACGACATCCTTCGTTGACAATGCATAACTATCATACCCGGAAAGACGGACAAGATCAATCCCAGCAAAGATTCTTAGATTATCAAGTAAATTTTTTATGTTCGTTTCACCATCAAAGAAATTTTCGTTTAAATTATGAATGGCCTTAGATGCGACACCGTAAACACGATTGAATAATGTCTTATATGCTTCTTTACTAAGAGTCTTTTGTTTAGCCTTCACCCGACGAATAAGACTAGATGCGGCGGACAAAGTTGGAAAAACGGCACCTACAATCTGTTGAATATTAGCAAATTCTTCCCTTACCGGGAAAAGCATTCTTATATAGTTTTCATTACTTAAAAAAGCATCCGACAAATAGTAATAAGGACTATTTGGATCTGTCACTTCGATACTTTCTACCTGATAAGCACCCTTATCTACTTTTTCATACATCCCAGTCTTTAAATCAACAAATGCTTCTTTACCCTTTTCTAAACTACCATCATATATTTTTTTCTTAGTAATAAACGCTTCTTCTTTACCATCCGGTTTTTTAATCTTTTCTATTACGACATTATACTTTTGACTTTCGATGTCTTCATCCTGATATACATACTTAATCCCGTCATAAAGGAATACCTTTTCATTAGTGCGAGAGTTGTTTTTATCCTTCTCAGTTTTAGGAGATGAAGAGCTACCACCAGCTTGGTCAGTTCCACCAGGAACTTTTGTTTTTCCATTATTACCCTTATTGTGACTACAAGAGACAATGATTGGAATAATGGTTATTAGTGCGAGAGAAGAAGCTAGTGAAGATAATATTAATTTATTTTGCTTTGTCATTGATAACTCATTTCACCATTCATATTAACTTTATTATATTACCTATTAGTGTCATTCATCAGTTATAAGAACATATGAAAGATAAAAAAAAGATTCATACAGAGATGAATCATTATTAGTGTCTTTTCATAGGTATTTTATCTTTGTTCAAAATGCTCAATAATTTTAAGCACATCATTGACATTACTAGCTTTAAAAAGTTTTGATCGGTTGTTCATCATATCTACAACCCGAATAGCACCTTTTTCCTCACCAGCTAGAAGAAGATAACCGTAATCATTATATGTAATATGCAGAGCATCGATCATTTCAAGGGTAACCTTATCCCTAGTTGGTAGATGTACTTCATATTTAAGACTTTTATTGCTCTGGTCAATTAGAGCATTGACCATATCATCAAAAGGGAAATGGTTAGTTGTGATTTCCTTAGTATCGTGAGTATCTAATTGGATTCAGCGTTTTGTTTCGTTGTTTTTTTGTCAGTTGATAAAAAAACCTCTATCCTTGCTGAATTTCATTGTTCATCTTCGGTCATCACCATCTGTGATGGAAGTACAAGCAAAAGCAATTAATTCCTTGCTAGGAGTGTTCTTTTTCATATTTACCTACTTTTTCTAAATCAAAATAATTATATAAACTAAAAAAGGAGGAGGGATGAAACAAAACACAAGGAAAAGACTAAAGTTGGTCAGAAACGATATCTTCGATATCTTCTTCGATACTTTCTTTGAAGTCTTTCTTTTCAATGAATTCAATATAGTCTTTTTTTGCAATTAGGTTTTTAATGTCCATTTCATCAATAATAGCGATGTTTATGATTGGATTCTTCTTTCGCCATTTTCAGACAATTGCTTTAACTTCATTTTCAATTTTAGTGGTGATTTGTTGTTTAAAATCCTTAATAGAAGCCGTTTTAATAACATTTTCTGCAATTTCTTTGGAAGAAGTTACAATCTTGTTTACAAGTCGCATTGATTCCTTACTAAAAAAACATCCACGTGTTGAAAGATTAGGAAGGGTTAAGATTTTTTTCTTATTGATTGAAGTCGCGATTTGAATGGTAAGGATACCATCACTTGAGAGAGTAAGACGATCTTTAAGTAAAGCTTGTGCGTTGGCGGTCACATCTTTACCGTTAATAAAAGTTGGTGACGAAGGAACATATTGATCGGTCAATGTCATTTCCCCGTTTAGAAGTTCGGTAATTTGTCCATTTTGAGCGATGATGACCTTATCACGATCAAAACCAAGGTCTTCAGCATTTCGTTGAATAGCTCGGAACATTTTGTATTCACCGTGGATTGGAACAAGATATTTAGGATTAATTGCTTTTATCATTAGTTGCTGTTCGCTTCGTGTCGCATGACCTGAAGCATGAATTTTTTTATTTGGATGATTTTCATAAACAGTCAAACCAAGACGGTAAAGCTTATTAATCATTTGCTCAACTTGAAAGTAGTTTCCTGGAATTGGATTCGAAGAAAGAATAACGGTATCAGATGGTTTAAAGGTAATTCTAGAATGGTTGTTATTAGCCATAACATTTAAAGCGGCCATCTCCTCACCCTGACTACCGGTAAGGATAACCAAGATTTCGTCATCATTGTAGTTAGCAATTTCTTTGTGGGAAATAAAAGAAGTTTCAGGAACTGTAAGGTACTTTAAGTTTCGAGATATTTTAATGTTGGCTTCCATACTTCGGCCAATGATACAAATCTTTCGGTTTAGACCGACAGCCATCGCGATTATTTCTTCAACACGACTTAGATTACTAGCGAAAGTGGAAATAAAAATCCGACCTTTTGCATTCTTCATATAGTCGTAAATATTGGTAAGAATATAACGTTCCGATTCGCTAAAACCAGGAATTTCAGCTGAAGTACATTCACATAAAAGAGCATCTACTCCCCGCTTAGAAATGGAGTGGATTTTTAATAGGTCGGCTTGATCCCCGAAGGTTGCGAAGTCAAAACGGAAGTCACCAGTTGAAACAAGATTTCCGTTTGGAGTTCCAATAAAAACACCGAAAGCATCAGGTATGGAGTGACAAACCCGAAAGTAGTCAATAGTAAAATGTTTTGTCTTAATCATTTTGTTTTCATCGATTACTTCAATTATTGGCCGCTTAATGTCTTTATACTCCGACAGTCGCTTGTCGATTAATTTTGCTGGTAAAGCTCCAGCATAAATTTTTTCTACATTTTTAAATCGAAGAAGGTGGGGAATTCCACCGATGTGGTCTTCGTGTCCGTGGGTAACACAAAGAGCAACCACTTTCTTATCAGTATTTTGTAAGTATTCGAAATTAGCAACCATTCCGTCAAAACCGGGTAAGGTCGCATTAGCAAATTTAATTCCAGCATCAACGATAACGATTTCATCGTCGTATTCTATACAATAGGTGTTTTTTCCAATTTCTTCCATTCCACCGATGGCAAAAATTTTAGTAGGTTTAGTCTGCACTTTGCGATTATTTGTTTGTTTTCTCATATCTATAATTTTTATTTACTATCTATATTTCAGTCACAGTAAAACTGCAGTAATTTAACAAAAATAATATTGTCAAGTTTATATAATTTTATATGAAAAAAGAAAAAATATAAACACAATGAAATACAAAGCACTTTTTATTGATTTGGATGGGACACTTCTTTGTAAGTTTAAAAAAATTAGTAGAGAGAACCTCCAAGCTCTCGAGAAATATTATCTCGGAGGAGGAAGTATCGTTCTTTCAACAGGAAGAAGTCCTTTAAATACTTTTAAAATAGTCGATAAAATTGAATCAAATACAAAAGTTAAAATTCGTTATGTAAGTTGTTTTAATGGTGCTATTGTTTATGATTTAGAACAAAAAAAACCACTTTTTGATAGTAAAATCAGTGTCGATGTAGCTAAAGCTATTTACCAGTATGCTCTTCAAAATAAATTAGGTTTTTGACCATATAATAAACGCTATACTGATAAAAAAATAATTGATATTTTAAACACTAATTATGCTTTTGTCATTAAGCTTTTTTATCAAAAGCAAAACAGTGTAAATACAAAAGTAATCAATGATTTGTTTGATGATATTTACAAAATTAATATTATTCCTTCACATTTGTTTAAAAAACACACAGAAGAGATCTACAACAAAATGAAGGATGCTTTTGGTTTAAATTTAAATCTTTGCTTTACTAACAAACATATTATTGAAATCACAAACCTAAATGTGAATAAAGGAACTTCATTAAAGTTTATAGCTAATCTCCTTAATCTTAAAAAGGATGAGATTGCGAGCATTGGTGATTCTTTTAATGATGTTCCAATGTTTCAGGAATCAGCAATTTCAGCACTAGCACGGGTTAAAAATATCAAGCTAGTTAAAGATGCTACTTTTATTATGAATAAGAAAAATAATAAAAAATCAGTTGCTAAGTTTATTAATAATTACTTACTTGAGAGTTAGAGTATATGCAGATAACCATTATGACACTTTTTCCGGATTTATTAAATAAATGGAAAAAGCACAGCATCGTCAAAAGAGCAATAGATAAGAAGAAGGTTAAGATAAGAATCGTTGATTTTCGGAAGTTTAGTCACGATAAACATAAAAAGGTCGATGACTATCCTTATGGCGGTTCACCAGGGATGGTGCTTTGTCTTGAGCCGATTGTTGAGTGTATTAGAAAATATAAAAAAAAGAACACAAAAGTTTATCTAACAAGTCCGAAAGGATTTGTTTGGAATCAAAATAAGGTTAATCAGTTTGTTGAAGAACAGAGTGACATTATTCTTATCGCTGGTCACTATGAGGGTTTTGATGAAAGAATTAAACACTATATTGATGGTTATGTAAGTATTGGAGATGTTGTTCTCTCTGGTGGAGAAATTCCTTGTATGCTAATTGCTGATTCAATCATTAGAACACTAGATGGGGTAATTAGTAATGAAAGTTTAAGGGATGAAAGTTTTAATCACTATTTACTTGATTTTCCAGTCTATACCAAACCTAGAGATTTTGAAGGACACAAGGTACCTGAAATCCTTTTTTCAGGTAATCATCAAAAAATTGATGAGTTCAATTACAATAACAGAATAATTGAAACTAAAAAATATCGTAAAGACTTATATCGTAAGTATTTAATAACAAAAGGTAAGCAATAATTTTTGTTATCTCTCTTTTATCTCAGTCTACAGAAAGCACTCCTAGAGCGGTTCTGGTATTTTTTGAAAAATTTTTTAGAACTTTTATAAATTTATTTTTAAAAACTTTTATATATTAAAATTAATTAAAATGGTAATAAATGTGAATAATAAAAAAATAAAAAAGGTTTCTGTATCAGATTTAAAAATT
This sequence comes from Ureaplasma canigenitalium ATCC 51252, assembly GCF_000712165.1. GTDB lineage: Bacteria > Bacillota_I > Bacilli_A > Mycoplasmatales > Mycoplasmoidaceae > Ureaplasma > Ureaplasma canigenitalium. The sequence goes on from NZ_JONZ01000004.1 coordinate 126,915, forward strand.
ACCAATAAGGGTTTGCATCTGTATTTAAACGAAAAAGAATTAACAAGTAAAGCTATTCGTTCTAATGATATTACTAAAGCCTTTCGCTATGCTAATGATGATGAATGATATACAACATATGAAGATGTTGATTTTTTTATAAAACAAGCAAAAATACCAAAAGATAAAGTAATTTGATGCCCTTTTGATTTAGAAACTTCGAATTTTGTTAGAGCCTTTAGATTTCACGGTTATAGGGTTATTTTTTCACATATTCTTTACGAACAGGATTTTTATAATTTTATTCCTAATGAACACTTTGATATCATTATTTCCAATCCTCCTTTTAGAAATAAACACAAATTACTTGAACGAATATTAGAATTTGGTAGCGATGTACAATGAGCATTAATTTTTGGTATCCAAGCCCTAAATAGTGAAAAATTTTGTGATATGTTACAAAAATTTAAAAGAGTACAATATGTGCATCTGAAAAGGAGAATGTGCTTCACAAAAGACCATTTGAACTATGATGTCCTTAATTTACAGCGGCCTAGTTTTGCATCGATGTGGATTTGTAATAATCTTTTTAAATCAAAGGACATTCATGTTTGAGAAGGGGTAAACTACAAAAAGGATAATAAAGAATATACATAATAATGATTGATGTTTATGTTTCATGCTTGATAAAAATAACAAATTGCGGTCAAGAAATATTTTTTAGCTCAAACATTTCCTTCAGCATTTACGATTGCTAATAATCTAGGTTACCAACTAGTAGTTTCTCTAAATCCAATATTAAATAATTTTTTTGATTCATATCATCCAACAGCGAGTAGTGTTGTCACCTCCATCGTTTAAATGAAAATGTTTGGTGGAATTTTCAAACATACCTTAAATATTGATAATAGCTTAAACTCAAATTTACAACTTATCGACTATTTGTTGAGAAAGAAAAAGACAGAAAAAGGTACCCAAAAAATGATTCAAATTATGTTAAGAAAATTAATGGTAATCAAATAAATATCTACGCCACCTTTTCAGGGACTAAATCTGGTGCTACATTTTTAATGTGTTCCGTATTTAAAAAAATGTTGAATCTTTGAAATATTTCTAAAGTAAACATAATTTGCTATGAGAAGAATGTTAGTAAGAAATTGGCTAGTAGAATTAATGAACTTAAAGAAACGAGTTTTAATAAAGAACACTTAAATTGAATTGGAGTTAGCGATTATACTTTTAAAAATCATTAATTAAAAAGATTTAACTACCTAAAATTTAAAATCTTTGATTAATTTTTAAAACATTAATTCTAAAATAAACTATTAATTTTTTATAATCTAATATAGTAATAACCTTTGGTTATACTATTTTGTTATATATTTAGAAAAATAGACAAAGTATGGAAGAAAATCACACTGAACAAAAGGATAATGGTTTAGGCATAATAAGACCTAAAAAACAAGAGACAATTGTTTTAACCGAAAAAATTAAATTTAAAGCAGGGATCCTGAAATTTGCTAATTTTTATGCGACAAAAAATATTGCTTTGACATATTTAATTGTGATTGGTTTTAGTCTTTTTACTGGTTTGATTGGTCTTGTTTTTGTTCAAAATACAGGTATTTATTCACCAGGGATTACCGGTTTATCACAAGGAGTTGCTCGTTTAACTCAAACTCTTCTTATTCAAGCTGGATATAGTGCTCAAGTTAGTAAAACAACATATGATGTGCTCTTCTGGTTGTTGGTCATTTTAATTAATGTTCCACTTGTCATTTTTAGTTACTTTAAGATAGGAAAGCATTTTGCCCTTCTTACTCTTGTTTTTTTAATAGGTTCTCAGATTTTTGGCCTTATTCTTGCTTTAATTCCAGGAAGTGATCACATTAATATTTTCGGGGATAACCGAATTACTTACCCAGATATTGATAATTTCTTTACGAACAACATTCTAAACACGGTAGTGAAGAAGGATACCCTTAATTTTGATTCAATTGCTGATGAAAACATTAAGACAACATTCCTTGAATTTGTTGATAAGAATCCAGATGCGAAGGTGCTCGACCTTTTCAGAATTGCGAACAACCATAATGAAGCTTATCAAAATGCTCTTTATGAACTTGCCAAGCCGCTTTATAAATATCACCAGTTAATAGTGAATAAGGTTCAAATTCTTCCGTGAACGGATAGTGATCAAGCCACAAAAATACCAAGTCTTTTTGTTTACTCTATTGTTTTCTCGATTTTTGATGGAATCTTCATTAGTGTTGTTTATATCGTTGGAGGATCATCAGGTGGGACTGATGTTGCCAGTTTTTATTATTCAAAGAAGTATGGTAAACCAATTGGAAGTATTCTTACGTACTTTAATGTAGCGACCTTAATTCTTGGTATAATTCTTGGTTCTTTTATTCCCGCTGGTCTTTCTGACCATAAGTTCTTTGATGCTCAACTTTTCTTCTCCCCTAATTTTGTAGCTTCTATTTTAAGTTCAATTATTCTTGGTGTAGTATTAAATATTTACTTTCCACAAAATAAGACATTGAAGGTTCAACTATATACTACTAAATTGAACGAAGTGATTGAAAACCTACGAAACCACGATTATAACAATTCGATTACGATTTCGACAAGCGGTCAAAGCTGTGCTCTTAAGACAACTTCTCTTGAGACCATTTCACCATATGTTGAATTCCCAAGTCTTCTTCGATTAATCAGGGAAGTCGACCCTGATGGTCTGTTAATTATTTATCCGATTCTTCAAATTGACGGAACAATGGTAGTAAGAAAGAGTAAATTAGCATAAAAAAAGATGATAAAAAAAATTCAAGTTTCTGCTTGAATTTTTAATTGCATTTTCACCTACTTAATTATGTTTAATGCCGGCTTCATTGTGACTTTGTTGTTTATCATATACAACTTAAGAGAGACTAGAGGGATATATATTAGTAAAGGAACAATAAAGAAGAAGTAAAGGACGAAGGAAAACGGTACACTTCTCTCTTCTCCCAGATCTTTGATGACGAAGAAAAGGTTAATTAACATTCCTAAAGTACAGATGACAAAGATAGCAAGATAAGAAATTAATTGGTTTTTCATCTTGTTATTATCTTTATTTAAATACAATATTTTCCCGTTAACATCAAAAGGAAAGAATAGTAAATAAACCTTGGTTCCATTTTGTCTTAAGATTGTTAATCGAGTAATGTAAATAATTACCATACTAAAGATAATGGAAGCATAATGACCACTAAAGTAATCACCATACTTAAGGTAATATAGGAATGGGTGAGGTTGATTATTATTGGCTAAAGAGTGATTATAGTAGCTAGCATAAAGGTAATAGAATAAAATAAAAAAGAAAAATAATATGAAACCTATATCGAAGATAATGTTCGCTGCTGATAGTGTCTTGTTTACTTTTTTTGATAAATTATTAAACATAAATTTTAGTTTCGTCTTCTCCTTGTAATATTTCATTTATTTTTTTACCATTATAAGAATAATTTTTATATTTAAAATGTTCGTATAATATTACGATTTTTTAACCCTTTTTTGTGTTCTTTATATTAAAAAAATCTACTTTTTTCATTCAATAAGTGTCCATTTTTTTGGGGAAATAATAACTTTGTATAATTAGTTAAAAAGAAAAAGTAAACAAAAAATTCAGGCCAAAACCTGAATTTATAATATTTTATCCTTTAATAACCTGGTAAATGAAGTATGGACCGATGATTAATGGAACTAAGGTACCGAACGACTCTGGATCAATACTTAACATATTAACGGCAATGAAGTATGTTAAAAGGGTTGAAATAGCACCAAAGAAACCTGAATTAAAGATTCCAAAACCCATATTATTATTTCGTTTTCGCATTGCTACATTTCCAGCAAGTAATCCGACATAAACAAAATCACCAGAAAGTGCATAACTTGCCCCTACCATTATCCCGATACATACCATCGCAAGAGCGATATGAAGATTAACTTTAACTCCAAGTTGTTTTGCGATTTGTTGATTAATGGTAATTAATTGCAAGTTATAACTTGAGAAAGCAAGGAAAATTAAACAAACAACAATAAAACCAAGACTAACATAAATGGTTACATTGCTTTTGATAATTGCTCCCCCATGGATATAAGCTTCAATATACGGAGTTGCAGCATAGTCAAGAAATGATTTAATCGACTGACCAACAGCAATTAGGAAGAATGAAAGAATAACCCCAAACATCAAAAGTTTTTTAAAGTTAAAAACCCCACGACTTTTTGCTGAAAGATAGTAAATTAGAGTAAGACCAAGACTAACCGGGATGAAGATTCACTGAGTAATTGCGGATAACTTTTCTGTTTCAGATGGTTCATTAAAATTAACATAAAGTCCGATACAACAAAAGACGAGTAAGTTTATAGCACCAATCCCCATAATGCTGACATCGGCAAACCGGTTTTTACTTAGTCGTTGTATGATATACGAACTAGTTCCTAATGCCATCCCGCTCATTAGCAGTTGTATTACAACCTTGTAAGTTTGTATTGCATTTTGACTGAAGTTTGTAAAAGCCTTACCTTCGACAATTGTCACCCCAAAAATAAGACAAATAAGACACCCGATTGCAAGGATAAAGAACAACATTGTCGTCAAAGGACGATACTTGATTGGAATAAATCACTTTTTTTTAATTTGTGTTTTTAGTTCAATATTACTCAACATGTTTTGCGAACCTCTTTGAACTAAAAATATAGAAGAACACTGGCATAGCAAGGATAGAACTTAGGAAGTTAATATCATATGCTGGTTGGAATCGTCCTAATCATTTTGATGTTGAGACGAAGAATCATGATACAAAGAATGATAGGAATAAGTTTTGTCAAATAGATCCCCTAGGATTAATAATCCGTGCTATATGTGGTGCGACTAAGCCAATAAGGGTTACAACGCCGACAAGGATGATAGATGAAACCGTTGAAATTACGGCAAAAATTGCGGTCATTCAAAAGACTAAATTAATCTTAATTCCGAGAGTCTTTGCAAGAAGGATATCTTTACTCATAATTTGGTAATATGGTGACATCGCAAGAACAGCAATAGCCGAACATAGGATTAAAGGCGTTGTATAGTATAAGTCTTGAATCACAGGACGACCAGAAAGTGGGTTACCAACAAAGTTAGCGATGTTTGCATTACGTAATTCATTAACATAATTTTTTAGTAGGAAGTTTACCCCGGTAATCATCCCTCCGATAGCAAAACCAACTAGAATTGGTTTAAAACCAGCTTCAAAAATTTTACCTTTAATCATAAAGAAATTAATAACGATTAAGGAACCTGCGAATACAACACCAAGAACGATTGGAAGAGAAAATTCAGCACCAGTTGCGAGACTACTTACCGCTAGACCAAGAATTGCCGCGGGTAAGTATCCTAAAGTTGTTGGGCCGGAAAGGGGGTTTCGTGAAACTATCTGCATTGAGAATCCAGCGAATGAGAGAGCAATACCGGAAAGTATAACCCCGACCGGTTCAAGAACAATTGCACTAAGTGCAGAATCACGTCCTCTTTCTATTTGATCCACTTTTCGCTGGATTGCTTCAAGGGAAATACCAAGTTCTTTGTCATAAAAGAAATAAAGGAGAAAAAACATAGAAGCATGAAGACCAACGACCACAAGAATGAATGATTGGTACATTAGTCTTCTTTTTTTCTTTTTTTCAAAGTTTAAATCTATTATTTTTTCATTGTTATCGTTGTTCTTTTCGAGCTTTTTTTGATAACTAAACATAAAAATTATAGTTTCTTAGCTTCTTCTTTTGCTTCCATTGCCATCTTGTCAGTTGCATCTTTAAGTTCGTCTGCTAACTTTTTAAATGACTTAACATAAGGTGTGCTAGCATCATCTTTGAATTTTTGTATTGTATTAGCTTTCTTGTCATAAAGTTCAAAAGTTCATGGAGATCTCGTTCTACCTGTGTCACCACGTTCTGTTTCGACCTTTGCAATAATTGACTTTTGTTCAAAGTGTTTAGCGAATGAACGACCAATATGGCTTGAGTTAGCCGCAAGGGCATAAATTCCTAATGAACCAGCCTTAGTTGGGTCAGTAAGTGTTGCTGAGTCAACAAATTGTGTTTTTGACTTATCAACATATTCTTCAAGGAAACCAGCAATTTCTTTATGAGTTGTACCTTTATCATCGTTATAAGATGAAATATCTGGTTGAACTCCAAGAGCAATCAAGTGGTCTCATAAACTATAGAAGTGAGTTGCTAGTTTTTGCTTTTCAGCAGGAGCTTTTGATGATCTTATATAATTAATTTCATCCTTTGTAGGAATTTTTCATTCAAGTTGAATAGCGTTAAGCTCAGCATCAGTTACACCAAGGAACTTAGCGATTTGTTTAGTTAAGTGAACTGTACCGATTAAACCTCAAATTGCAGCATAACCGTGTTGGAAGTCAGAAACAAATACACGGGAATTGTTAATTTTGTTCTTAGCATATTGTTCTCATTCAGCCTTAGTTTCCCCAGCTTTAATTTTGTTACTATCATAGTTAAAAATTAAATAATCAGCTGTTCCAGCATATGAGTCGTGTAGGGTTCCGTAGAAAGAAGGTTGAGCTCCTTTTCCACCACCATAGTTAGCTTGTGCTCCAATTCCGTATCAAACATCGATAAACTTGTCAGTGGTTTTATTTACTGGTTTAGGGAATCTTAAACCAAAGCCAGGTACTTCATCGGTTGGTTGACCATAAATAACCGGGAATAATGAAGGTTGTTGGAAAAAGAATTCTTTTAGAGCTAAATCATTATTTTTTGTTGAAATATCTTTGTATGCAACTTCTGCATAAAGAAGAGTAGTGTTATCATCTCTTAATTTTTTAATTTTAGGTAGATTAGCAACAGCTTTAACATACTTCTTAACCTTAGCAATTGCATCTAAAGCATATTCTTCATAAGAAGCAAAATTCTTACCTTGGCTATTTTTTCTATCCTTCAATCCTGATTCACTGAATTTATAACCAGCATTATCAAGACTTCTAGCTAGATAAAGAGCTGCTTTGTAAGGGTCAGTCATTGAGTTAGCAACAAGAGTACCTTTATCGTTTTCACTTAATTCGTAGTCGCTACCTTTTGATGGGTTTTGCTTAGCTTGAATACTTGGTGTAAGTATGTCATTAATTTCAACAATTCCTTTATGTTGTTGACTTCCACCGTTATTTGGTCGACATGCCACAGCAACAGAAGCGATTGCTCCACCAATTGCTAGTGCTCCAAAAGTGAGCATTAAGGCTTTTCTTATTTGAGTTTTTTTTCATTTTACAATCCTTTACAATATTTATATTTATTTAACGATATAAATAAGTAATATATGTTCTATATATAAAAACATAGATTTATATATCAATATTATTTAAACATAAAAAAAATTTGGTACAGTTTATTACTATCTAAAAAAGCAAAAAAATCATCAAACAGTTTTTATTTGATGATTTTTTATGATGAAACAAAACCTTACTATTTAATGCAATTACGTTCGTAAATTTCCTTTAAAACATAATCTAATTCTCAAATTACACCATTTTCCTGGTTAGTGTGTTTCGTGATATGACGAGCCATTAGTTTAGCACTTCTTGTACCGTTTTTCATTGCGAAACCATAACCAGCTTGATTTAACATAGTTAAATCATTTTCACCGTCACCAAAGGAAATACAACGATCAAGAGGAATACCGTAATATGACGAAAGATAACGCATGGCCATTGCTTTATCAGCGAAAGCGGAATTAATTTCAATAACTTCAACGGTATCAGCACTTGATGTTGATCAACTTCTCACAGCGAGAGTCGGAGCTATTTGCTTGATGTGGTAAACCATAGTGTCAAACAATGATTTTGAATCGACATTTAGCAATAATGCATTAACATCGTCTTTGATATTTTCAATCTTATTTTCAAGATTGTGTGATAAGTTTCCACCTTCTTCCATTTTAACATGGAAAATATCACGGAATGACTTTCAAATAACAGGGTCCATATGGTCATTTAGAAGTCTCGCTTCATTGTTTGCTTCAACAACCGCATTAGAGATATTTTTTGAGATATAAGGGTCACACAAAATAGCCTTAACAATATTTTTACTAAAAGGCATGTTAATTGGTGTAAAGTTAATATCAGTTGGATTTGAGATATAAGCACCATTGTAATTGGCCATTAATGTTTTAAGTCCAAGCTGTTCATAAACATGAAGAGCACCACGGATTGGTCTTCCTGTTACGATACAAAAAATGTGGCCATCTTCAACTAGTTTTTTTACTCCCTGAATTGTTTTTTCACTCAATTTACCTTCGGAATCTAATAGAGTACCATCTAAATCACAGGTAATTAGAAATTTATTAAATCGTGTATTCATTTTTCCTCCTGCAAACTTTATATAGTTTATATATTATATAGAATACCATTAATTAAATTTCATATTTTTCATCACCAAATCAATTGTCGAGTTAGCAACATCATTTGCTTTGAGAGTTCCACGACTAATTACCTCATCGAGAACACTTGATGACATTAGTTCAGCAACTTTTTCGTTAATTGAAGACAACTTATTAATAACTAAATCGGCAACATCCTTTTTAAATTCACCATAACTCTTACCCTCATATTTTTTTTCTACATCTGTTATTGAGTTAGATGAAAGTGCCACAAAAATGTTGATTAAATTAGTAACGCCTGGTTGTTTTTCAGGGTCATACTTAACATTATTTAAACTATCTGTTTTAGCTGACATAATTTTTTTTCTGATAGTACTCTCATCATCAGTAAGAAAAATTGTCCCTTTTGTATTAGAAGCGGATTTTGACATCTTATTTAATGGGTTTTGTAAATCCATAATCCGCGAACCATATTTTGGTATAAATGGAGTTGGCATAGTAAAGGTTACTTCGTACCGTTGATTAAAACGGGAAGCTAAGTTACGTGTTAATTCAAGATGTTGTTTTTGGTCGCTCCCTACAGGAATTAAGTCAGCATTAAAAATTAAAATATCCGCAGCCATTAGGGTTGGATAAGTTAGAAGTCCAGTAGGAATCATCTTTGTGTTGTTAGACATATTCTTTAAATTTTGAATCTTATCCTTATATTGTGTCATACGTTCTAACTCTCCTAAGGTTGACATACACAAAAGGATATGCGATAAAAGCGGAATTGCTTCCACCTTACTTTGATAGAAGAAGTTAACCTTATTTAAATCAAGTCCACAAGCGATATATGTTGCTATGATTTTTTTCTTTTTTGTAATAAAATCAGTGTTATCAAAAAGATTTGTCGTAAGAGCATGGAGGTCTGCTACAAAAAGAAACATCTCATATTCATCTTGAAGTAAGACGAGCGGGAGAATGGCTCCTAGGTAGTTACCGAGTGTTAAGTTATTTGTTGGTTGAATACCAGATAGAATACGCTTCATATTTCCTCGAAAAAATTTTAAAAAATTTAATATATTTTATTACTTTTAACGATAAAATAACATTGGAAGAAAATATAGGAACTTTAATGATATATGTACTTTACTCGCAAAACTGTACTGCATCTAAGAAAATCGTTGCTTTTTTTAGAAGGAATCAAATTAGGTTTAACAAAATTTTGCTTGGTATAGATCATGTCAGCAGAAGTATGATACTTGACATTTTGCTCTTATGTGACAACGGTTTTGAAAACATTTTTTCATTAAAAACAGCAATTGCGAAAGAAATGAATATTACAAAGGAAAAACTTAATAACTTCACTACTAATGAAGCGATTAATTTACTTTCTACTCATTCTAATCTATTTAAAAGTCCTATCACTATTCAATACGACCAATTTCAAAGACCATATCGACTATTAGTTGGTTATAATTCACAAGATGTAGAAATTTTTCTTCGAGATAAGGAAGATATTCGTTAAAATGAGCAAAACTCTTAAATACAACATTCACTGTTGCAATAACATCTGCACCTCACTGATTGAAAAACTGAAGGATAAACTAAACTCAGGTAAGGACTCATTATTTATTTACGATGAAGAAGAGTTTGAATATCTCTTTGTTCTTGGAGGAGACGGAACAATTCTCTTTAACCTTGATAGGTATAAGGAAACAGATATTAAAATTATTGGTATTAATTATGGGAGACTAGGTTTTTATAGTTTTTTCGATAGTATTGATGATCTTGACATAAATTTAATCCTAGAACCGTCATCGTATAAGCATTTAGATGTTTTGGAAGTTAAGGTTGATAACGAAACATATTTTTCATTTAATGAAATATATGTTGAAAACCACACAGTTTTTCAACATCATTTATATTTAGATAACGAATTCTTTTTTTCCTCACATAGTAGTTCTTATTATGTTTCAACAGTTACAGGTTCTACTGGAAAAAATTTATCAATCGGTGGGCCAATGCTCTTTAATGTAGAAAATCTTTTTATTTTTAAAAATGTTTTTAGTGTTAATAACAATGTTTATCGAACTTTTGACCAACCGATTGTTTTTGATAAAAAAAACAGTTTAATTATCAAAAACGATGACAATTTAGCGAATATAGTAATTGATGGTAGACTTGTTTTAAAAAATAAAAAAATTTCAACCATCAAGATTGAATTATCTAAATCAAAAATCTTTTTAATGTTTAATTTGAAAAAACAAAAACTAATTAACAAAATAACTAGGTCGTATTTATAATTATATGTAGATTTGAAAGGGTAGTTATGAAGAAGAATTGAAAGATCATTTTGTTGTATATATTTACTTTTGGGATAGCCTATTTCGTTCTTCGAGCGAAGGCGAAAAAAAGAGCAAAGATGCACAATGAGCAACTTTCAATCACTGAAAAGCTACCATTTGATATTAATGATTTTTATTCTTATGTCGGAATGAAGGATAATATCCTTGATGTGGATGCAACCATTAATACCCTAAAACTGCAAGTCAAAGACAAAGAATTAATTAATAAAGATAACTTAAAAAAACTAGGAGTTAAAGGCATCTTATCAAATGGCCAGCAGATTTCATTGGTCATTGGTGATTTTAGCCTTAAATTAAAAGAAATAATTAAAAAAGATATTTTTAATGTATAGTTATATGGTTAACTTGAGAGGTTCACAAATATGTTAATTAAACCACAGAAGCAAGACGAAAAAATATATAGGATTAAGGAAATCACTGATGATTTTATCATCCTTGAAAACTCAGTCGGTGATGTTAAAAAGATTGAACCCGTTGAATTCGTTTTGCATGAAATTGAACCAGTGGTCGATCACTATATTCATTTAATTAAGTTTGATTCACACGGTGGTTCTGTATTTGAAGAATATAATCAAGAAGATTAAACTATTTGTGATATTTAATGTTTTTAGTAATCGTTATAGCTCGATAAATTTGTTCGAGTAGCATTACAAGAAAGAAGTTATGTGGGAAGGTCATTGGACTAAAACTAAGTTTTACGTGAGCGATTTCTTTGATGGTTTTTGACAGTCCATGAGAACCACCAATGATAAAAACAATATTTTTATGGCCACCGATGTTAATTTCTTCGATTTTTTGACTAAACATGACACTGTCAAATAATTCGCCTTCAATACACATACTAAAGATAAAATCGGTCTTAGGATTGATTTTATTTTTTATTTCATTTCCTTCATCCATTAAGATTCTTTCAAGTTCCCCCTGGCTATCGTTTTTCGGATCATTATGGTCTTTTAGAAAAATGATTTCAATTTTGCTATAAGGGAGAATTCTACAAAGGTATTCATTAATCAATTCTTTAAGATGGTTATTTTTGACACTACCAACCGCAATGATTTTTATCATATTTAAAATTCTTCAAATGTATAATTAATACTAAATAATTATAGGGATAATGTATGCGGTATTTTATAGCAAATTTTAAAATGTATAGTACAAGAGAAATGTTGCTTTCGTTTCTTGAAAAGGTAGATGTTAAAAAAAATGACGACCTATTTGTTGGGATAGCAATTGGGGATGTTTATCTGCAACACTATCGAAAACTTTTTAAAGAAAAAGGTTTCGAAGTGCTTGGACAAAATGTCCATTATGAAGAAAATGGTGCTTTTACTGGCAATATTAGTGTGCTACAGTTAAAAGATATTGGAGTTAAATATGCGCTAATTGGTCATAGTGAGACTCGAGTTTACATCGGTCAGGATGAGGTTAATGAAAGAACAAGAAGAGCACTTAAATACGGAATGAGAACAGTTCTTTGTATTGGTGAACCACTTGAAACTTATGAAGGAATGAAGTCAGAAGCTTATTTAAAAAATCAACTAAGTATGATTAAAACCTTTGATCATCTTGATCATTTGATAATTGCTTACGAGCCAATCTATGCTATTGGGAAGAAAATTGCTTCAAGTGAACATATTGAAAAAATGATTCATATGATAAAAAGCCACCTTAAGGAGGAAACAGGTTTTAATATCCCTGTTGTTTATGGTGGTTCTGTTAGTCCGAATAACATTGCTAATGTGTTAAATATTAAGGGCATTGATGGTGTACTTGTTGGTAAAGCTTCAATTGATCCGGTTTCATTTAATGAAATTATGAGTCAATTTGGTAAGTAGGTATGAAACGAAAAAAAATAGGTTTAGTGATACTAGATGGATATGGAATTGGTGAAGCAAATGAACACAATGCCATTTACCAGAATGATCATTTTATAAAAGAATTGTTATCTAAATATCCGCATAATACAATTCATGCTAGTGGAAGGTATATGGGGTTACATGATAACCAATTTGGTAATTCAGAAATTGGTCATCTTACGATTGGTGCAGGGACAATTATTCTTAATGATGAGAAACAAATTAACAGTTTTATTGATGATCAAAACTATCGTAACCCGCTCCTAGACACGATTAAAAATGATTATGTCCATATTGTTGGTCTTTATTCAACAGGAAAAGTGCATGCTAGTCATGACCATATTAAGTGATTAATTAGTCAACTTTATAAACGAAATAAAAAGACAATTTTGCATATTCTTACTGACGGTCGAGATTCTTATAAACATGAATTTCATAAATTTATTGATGAGATAACAAATTTTTGTTCTAAACATAATGCAGTCATTAAATCGCTAGGTGGACGTTATTTCGGAATGGATCGTGACCAAAGATGAGAAAGAACTTCGCAAGCTTTTAATGTGATGTTTTTTAATGAAAATACAACTAATAAAACCTTAGAAGAGATTTTTAATGAAGCTCACAGTAAAAATATTTCGGATGAGTTTATTGAACCTGTTTCCTTTCCTACTGAGTTTGATTTTGCATTAAAAGAAAATGACACAGTAATCATTGCAAACTACCGTGCTGACCGAATGATGCAGATGTGTCATCTTCTTAAACATAGTGATTATTTTCAATATCGTCATAATAAATATATTGAAAATATTAACCTATTTACCATGGTTGAATTTCCGGGAATTAATTCATCGTCGTTATTTAAAAAACAGATTATAAATGAAACGCTCGGTGATGTTTTAAAGCAAAACAATCTTCGTCAAGCGAGAATAGCTGAAACAGAAAAATATGCTCATGTTTCTTATTTTTTTGATGGTGGAATTGATAAAAAATACCCTTCAAAAACCCAAATACTTGTCCCTTCGAAAAAGATCAAAACCTACGATTTAGATCCTACAATGTCAGCTTCCTTGATAACTAAAGTAGCGATTGATTTTTATCATCAATACGATGTTTTTATTATTAACTATGCGAATGCTGATATGGTCGGTCACACAGGGAACCTTGAAAAAACGAAGGAATCGATTAAACACCTTGATAGTGAAATTAAAAAACTTTACGACTATTTTAGTAATAACAACGGAATTCTTTTTATTACCGCTGATCACGGAAATGCGGATTGTATGGTTGATGAATATAAACAAGTTATAACTTCACACACAAATAGTAAAGTTTTGTTTGTCATTACCGATAATAAGGTAAAATTAAAAGATAATGTCAATTATTCTCTTGCGAATGTCGCTCCGACTATTTTAGATTATCTTGGTATTGATCAACCTTTATTGATGAAAGAAAGTATGTTAGAAAAAAATAGGTAATATGAACAAAGAATTTAAAATGTACTTTACTACCCTTTTCTTAACGATGTTTTTTGGATTGCTCGTTTTCTCTTGATTGTTTGTAGGAGCGATTGCGAAACCATCGGGTATTGAATTTAATCCTAATATCAAAGATTATAGTTCAAGTGTCACCTTAAACTTTGATTATCATTATTCCGTTTTTGATAATGGATACATCAAAACTTGAACATCGTTAAGTCCTAATGGAATACTAGTTAGCGTCTTTTTTAGTATCGCTATTTTTTTCTATTTTTTCAATATGGTTCTAATTGGGAAACTAAACTTAGGACGTGGTAGCATTGCTTGAATAGTGCTTACAACAATGTTAATGTCTACCATAGTTTATCTTTTTGGAATTAATATGCATATTTCAAATGTAAATGAGATAATTGCTAATTCTTTCTATAATAATTATCGCAACCTGGTTATTAGTAACCCAGCGTTAAGTATTGATGAGAAAAATCAAATGCTGATGAATTTTATGATTTATTACAACATCACTCCGATTGAAGATTTACACACAAACCTACTAAATATTAATAGTTTCACAATAGCTAGCGATAATCTTTCAATCAGTCCTTCGTTTATTTATCATAGTGTTGGTTATACCAATCAAAGTCTTATTTATTTTACAATTACAATAGGAAGTATCATTCTAATGATTTCCTTTATTTTTTATTTAATTGTCGCTATTCAGCTAATCAATGCTTTAGTCAAAGAACCGGTTAAACAAGTTGACGAACTACCGAAAAAACGGAGTCGAAAACCAATGATTGTCGCTCCTGACCCTTCGCTTGAACAAGTGTTCGTTGATCTTGATCTTTAATCTTTATTTCTTTTTATACAGATGGATGTTTCTTTATGCAAATTAAAAACATGTTTTCCCTTATGGTCTTAGATTCTCGTGGTAATCCTACTTTGATGACCAAAATTATTCTTAGTAATGGTGAAAAAGTAAGTGCTATTGTTCCCTCAGGTGCTAGTACAGGTAAGAAAGAAGCACTAGAACTAAGAGATGGAGATAAGAAAAAATTTAAGGGTAAAAGTGTTTTTAATGCAATTCAAAATGTCAACGACATCATCGCCCCTGTTTTTATAGGTGAAGAACTTGACGATTTTACTAGACTTGATAGGAAACTACTCCTATTAGATGAAACAAAAAATAAAAGCAACCTAGGAGCAAATGCTATTCTTTCAGTTAGCATCGCACTACTCAAAGCGGTTGCTCTTACCAAGAAAATGGAAATTTATGATTACATAAAAAAAGAGTTAATGGGTGACAAGACAGATCTTTACCATGCTCCGATTCCGATGCTTAACTTAATTAATGGTGGAGCTCATGCGAATAATTCGCTTGACTTTCAGGAATTTATGATTGTCCCCCAAAAAGCAAGTTCTTTTTTTCAAGCAATAAAGATTAGTGCTGAAATTTTTTATGAACTAGAAGCTTTTATTAAGCAAAAAAAATTGAGCACTTCAAAAGGAGATGAAGGTGGTTTCGCCCCCGATTTACCTTCAATTGAAGAAGCACTTAAATTACTAACAAGAGCAATTAAAAAAGCAAAATATACTCCCGATTCAACCGAAGGAGTTGGTATTGCAATCGATGTTGCTGCTAACGAACTTTCTGATAATTCAATTTATATTTTTAAAAAAGCAATTAGTAACAACTCGAATTTTAGTCAATTAACTTATACATCAGAAGAACTCCTTCAATACTATAAGGAATTAATTGAGTTATTTCCTATTGTTAGTATTGAAGATGGTTTTGCGGAGAACGATCTTCAAGGATTTGCCCAGTTTAATAAAGAGTGCTCGATTATGAACGTTGGAGATGATCTTTATTGTACGAATCTTCATTATTTAAAAGAATATAGTAAGATGAATCTTACTAATGCTATCCTTATCAAACCCAATCAAATCGGTTCAATCACAGAAACAATTGAAACAATTAAGTTCGCCCAATCAAAAAAGATGAAAATTATTGTTTCACATCGTTCTGGTGACACTGAAGATACTTTTATTGCCGATCTTAGTATTGGGGTTTCTGCTGACTATATTAAAACCGGTTCACTATCGCGTAGTGAACGGGTTTCGAAATATAACCGTATCCTTGAAATTGAAAATGAGTTAAAGGATAAATTAATTTATGGGAAAAATTAATGCATTAATTATTACTTCCGGTGGGGATAGTCCGGGAATGAATAAACTTATTAAAGAGACAAGTTTGAATTTAATTCATTATGGTAGAGTCAACAAAAAGGAAGTTAAAATTTTCTTTGGATATCGCGGTTATCTTGGACTTTTTCAGGATGACATAAAAGAAGTCGAACCAGAAAACATTTTTTTTATCGACGAAAATGCTTCTGGATCGGTTATTAAGAGTGCTCGCTTTGTTGATCTTGGCAACAATATTGAGACTAAAACAATTATTAAAAATCTGAAAGAAAAAGGAATTAATTTATTAGTGGTTATTGGTGGCGATGGTTCAATGGCAGGACTTAATGAGTTGCACCAAAAAAGCAAAATTACATCAATCGGTATTTTAGCTTCAATTGATAATGATTTCAAATATAGTTACACGGTCGGAGCAGATTCGGCGACAATTTCGAATATTCTAAATACTAATGCCCTAATTAAAAGTGCTAGAACACATGATGCTATTCAATTTATAGAATATATGGGTCGTAATAGTAACTGATTAACAAGAGAAAGTCTTAAAACTTTCAAACCACTTTTAATTCTCGACAACACAAATAGAGAATTAGACACAATAGAAATAATGGATTTAATATTTGAACGAATGAAAGATAAAACGTCGAATTACGATCCTATTGTTGGGGTACAAGAAAAAGTTTTTAGTGCTGGTCTCTTTGAAAATCTTAAGGGTGTTATTGAAGAACATCCGCTCTACCGTTTTCGTTATATTAATCTTTCTTATTTACAACGTGGTGCTAATATCTCTATTAGTGATCAGAAAATTATAAAGCAAATCACTTCGTTTCTTAACTCTCAATTAAAGACTATTTTATTTAATCATGAGATGAATGTGATTTGTTATGATAAAGAAAAAGATGTAGTTGAGGTTAAAAAAACTTTAAAATGAAAAAAAAGACTAAAATCATAGCAACAACAGGTCCGGCTATCCTTGGAGCACTTCAATCGATTGACGAATTTAATCATTTACCGTCAAATGAAAAACAAAAATTGATTACATCATTAATTGATCTTGTCAATCATGGTGTTAATGTTTTTCGTGTTAATCTTTCACACAACAACGAACCCTACTACCGACTTGTTAAGTACCTTGTAGTCATACTTAAAAATGATTATCATTTGAATGTTGATATTATGTTTGATACCAAGGGACCTGAGATTAGAGTTTCATTTTTAACCGCTCCTAGAGCGGTTGCTATGAACGAAGAGATTGTTCTATACACAAAACAGAGAAATGTGATGGATGGACAAATCTTTCTTACTGATGGGTCAGGCACATACAATATGGCATCCGATGTCGATAAGAATGATACTATTTTAGTTGATGATGGAAAACTAATGCTTAAGGTGATTAGTAAAGATGTTGATTTAGGTGAAATTAAATGTATCGCTTTAAATACTCACACAATCAGAAACAACAAAAGAATCAATTTACCTCACAAAAATTATTCCCTACCTTTTCTCTCAAAGAAAGATAAGGATGATCTTCGATTAGCTTACGAATTGGGAATAAATTTAATTGCCATTTCCTTTATTAGTAACCAAAACGAAATAAAGGATTTAATAAACGAAATTAAACAAATTGATTCTAATTGAAAACCAACATTGATTGCGAAGATTGAAACTAGCGAAGCGATTCGTAATTTAACAGCAATTGTACATCACTTTGACATGGTAATGGTCGCACGAGGAGACCTTTCGCTTGAAACTAATTTTTTTATGGTACCTTTCCTGCAAGATATTATTGTAAAAAAATGTAAAGAAATGGGTAAACCAGTTATTATTGCTACACAATTGCTAGATAGTTTAGAGAAAAACATTCTTCCAACAAGGGCTGAGGTTACCGACGTTTTTTATGCGATTAAAAGCAATGCAGAATATTTAATGCTTTCTGGCGAAACAGCCGCCGGTTTTAATCCACTTAATGCGGTTGATAAGCTAAGCGAAATCATCGCTTTCTATGAACCAAAATCGTTTTAAATCTATCGGTTTAGTAGTTTACTTTTACTGATTATTTTGCTATTATTAATAGTTACTATATATTTTGATATAAATCCCTTAATCGGGTATTTTGTCATTTATAAAGATGTTTGAGGTAAAAATAGATGCAAACGAACCGACACTATCGTTTAAAACAAATCGCTAGACGTGTTTTACGTCGTGATTTTTCAAAGATCGAAAATTCTTTTGAAGGACCAAATTTACTAGAACTACAAGTACACTCTTTTGCTCGTTTCATTAAGAAGGACTTAAAAGAAGTGGTTAGCTCGATTTTTCCAATGAAGTCTCCACAAGGGAAGTATAGTCTTAATTTTAAGGGAATTAAAATTAAAGAGCCAATCCGTAGTGAAGATGAATGTCGTGATGAAACAAAAACTTACGAAACACCAATTTATGTTGATCTTGAACTGGTAGATAATCATACTGGTGAAGTGAAACGTGCTGTTAAAAATTCTAAGTCTGGGGAAGATGGTATTTACCTTGGTGCGATTCCTCGAATGACTCAAAAAGGGACATTCATAATTAATGGGATTGAAAAATTTGTAATTTCTCAAATTGTAAGATCACCCGGGATTTATGTCCTTGGGAAAGCGAATATTAAACTAAACGGTTCTCGAAAACGTCTTTATGAAGGGAGAATTTGTGAAATTTTCCCTGCTAAAGGTACTTTGATGTTAGGACATTGTCCAAAAGATAAAAACTACATTCAATTTGTAGCACGTGATGCTTCTGGGGATAATGCTCAGGTCTTTAGTGCAACTACTATCCTTAAAGCTTTTGGTATAAGTAATAATGAAATTTTAAATATTTTCAAGGATGAGGTTGAAATTCAAAATTCCTTAACTTGAGAAAACTACAACAGAGAAAACATCTTTGCAGCATCGGTTGATTCTGATATTTTAGCTAAAATTCTTGTTGATGTAACAGACCTATACGATAAACTTTTCCACATTGGCCAATACTTCAATAATAAAGAAGAATACATGTGAAATGGTTCTCCTTTACTGGCTCACATAAAGGGTCTTGTCTATGATTATGTAGCTAAAAAAGAAGAACTTGAAAGCCTTCTTCATATGAACCAAGATGTAGAGGATGCGGCTTTTAAAAAAGCAAATAAAAAACTTTATGACGAAATTAACGACATCCTTGATGAAATTATTACCGAAAAAGCTGCTAAAGAAGTAGTAGAGCAACTTTCAATCAATATCAAAAACATTGAAACTCTTAAAAATATTTCTAATATTTCTTACCAATATGCGCTTCAAAACCATTTCTTTAACAAGCGTTCATATGATATTTCTTCTGCTGGACGTTATAAGTTTGATAAGAAACTTTTTGTCACATCTAGATTATTCCAAAAAGTAATTTCAGAAGACATCCTTAATAAAAAGGGTGAAATCATTGTTGCGAAGGATACCTTAATTACTAAAGATCACATAAGATTGATTAAAGATTATGGTAAAGAGAACGACATCAAATGAGCTTCAAGAATCAAATTAACAAAATCTTCACTGCGTGATGATGTTGACCAGTATCTTGATATTGAATCAATATCTGTTTATAAGGATAATGATGACCGTACTGATACAACTAGAATCGTCGGTATTGCTCCTGGTTGTAAACTTGAACATTTAACTGTCGCTGACCTTGTTGCTACAGTTAGTTATATTTACAACCTTAACTATGGTATTGGTGATTTTGATGACATTGACCATATAGGTAATAAGCGTCTAAAATTAATTCACGAACTTCTTCGTGCTCGAGTTGCGACTAGTATGAGTCGTATCGAAAAGTTTATTGCTGAAAAACTTGCAATTTCAGACGGTTCTTCAAACAATATCACAAACACCAATGATAAAAATATTGACCCTGAACTTGATAGAGAACTTGAAGAAAGTGATTTAACTGAAGAAGAAAAGAAAAAGAAAATCAGTGTTAAGTCGGTTATTAACACAAAGCAATTCCAAGCATTAATTAAAGATTTCTTCAACAGTCACCAATTAATACAATTTATTGACCAACAAAATCCGCTTGCAGAATTAACTAACAAGCGACGGATTTCAGCAATGGGACCTGGTGGGATTTCACGTGAAGACCCAAACCTTGATATTCGTGACGTTCACCACTCACACTATTCAAGAATCTGTCCGATTGAAACTCCTGAAGGGATGAACATCGGGTTAATTATGTCGCTAGCTTCGCTTGCGAAAATTGATGAAAATGGATTTATTGTTGCTCCTTACTATGTTGTTAAAGATGGAATTGTAACTGACGAATTTGTTTATTTAACAGCTCACGAAGATGACAATTATATTATTTCCGAATCAACAGTTGAATTAGATGAAAACAACCGAATTAAGGGTGATTCTGTTATTTGTCGTTATCGTGGTTCGACAGGTCTTTTCAAACCATCTGAAGTTGATTTTATTGACATTGTTCCGCGCCAAGTAGTTTCAATTGCCGCTTCTTCAATTCCGTTCGTAGAAAATGATGATGGGGCTCGTGCTTTAATGGGTTCTAATATGCAACGTCAAGCTACACCGTTAATTCGACCATATGCTCCAATTGTTGCAACTGGTACTGAATTTAAGATTGCTCATGACTCTGGAATGGCCGTCACAGCTCGTGATAACGGTATTGTTACACATGTTGATGGTCGAAGTATTACAGTAGAATATGAAGATACAAAGAAACCAGAAAAAGTTAAGTTGGTTAAATATCGTAAATCAAACCAAGATACATGTAATAATCAAACCCCGATTGTTGATGTTAATGAACATGTTACTAAGGGTCAAACTTTAGCTGATGGTCCTGCGATGCAAAATGGGGAGTTAGCTCTTGGAAGAAATGTTCTTGTTGGTTATACAACATGACGTGGTTATAACTTTGAAGACGCCATTGTTATATCTGAACGACTAGTGACAAGTGATGTATTTACATCGATCCACATTGACGAACATGTTATTCAATGTATGAAAACAAAGAATGGTGATGAGGAAATTACTCGTGATGTACCAAACACTTCCGATAATTCACGTCGTTTCCTTGATCAAAATGGAATCGTAATTGTTGGGGCTGAAGTTCATGAGGGTGATGTTCTTGTTGGAAAAACAACTCCGCGTGGTAATGTTGACACTATTCCTGAGGATAAATTACTGCAAACTATTTTTGGTGATAAAGCAAAAACAGTCAAAGATAGTTCACTTAAAGTTAAACATGGTCAAGAAGGTATTGTTGCTGCTGTTAAACGAATTTCAAGCAAGGATGACAATGCGAGTGATTTACCTGATGATGTACTTGAAATTGTCAAAGTTTACATCGTTCAAAAACGTAAAATCCAAGTTGGAGATAAAATGGCGGGACGTCACGGGAACAAAGGGATTGTCTCAAAAGTTGTTCCAATACAAGACATGCCATTCCTAAAAGATGGGACACCGCTTGATATCCTTCTTAACCCATTAGGGGTTCCATCGCGGATGAATATTGGTCAAATTCTTGAGTTACACCTTGGTTATGCCGCTCATGAAATAGGAAAGAAGGAACTTGTCCGAGTTGCTCTTGAAGGTAAAGGATTTGAAGAATATGTAAACCTTTTTGGTCTGCACGAAAATATTGCATCACGTCTTTATAAAAAGATGACAGATCTTGTAAAGGAGAAAAATGCAACTAAAGTTGAAGACATCGACTTAATTGATAAGCTAATTATTCTTAACTCACTTGGTCTTTCGATGGATGATATTGCAATCAAGGTCGCATCTCCTGTATTTGATGGAGCTACTAAAGAGGATATTGTTAAGATGCTTGATGAAGCAGATATCGACACAAATGAAAAGCGTGCAAAACAAACTCTTTATGATGGTCGAACTGGTGAAGCATTTGATGGTCTTATCTCTGTTGGTGTTTCTTATATGCTAAAACTTGATCACATGGTTGATGATAAGATTCACTCCCGTAGTGTCGGACCTTATAGTAAGATTACACAACAACCACTTGGTGGTAAATCACAAAATGGTGGTCAAAGATTTGGAGAAATGGAAGTTTGAGCACTTGAAGCTTATGGTGCTGCTTATAACTTACTTGAAATCCTAACTATTAAGTCAGATGATGTTCAAGGACGAAACCAAGCTTATAATGCGATTATAAAGAAAAAAGACATCGTCGCAAACGGAATGCCTGAGTCGTTTAAATTATTAACAAAACAAATCCAAGGACTTGGATTGTGCTTGTCAGTTGAAACTCACGATGGTCAGGAAATTGATATTAATGACTACATTCTTCGTGACTATAAACAAAAAGAAGAGCTTGAAGAACAAGAAGAAATTAAACCAATTACTTATACTCAGGATTCTTATGTGATTACGAGTGATTACGATGATGACGAGGATAATTTCTAATAAAGGAGAACTTAGATTATGACAAATAAAAAAGGAATTAAGTCACTTAAACTAGGAATTGCCTCTCCTGAACAAATTTTAAGTTGATCACGTGGTGAGGTAACTAAACCAGAAACGATTAACTATAAATCATTTAAACCAGAACCAGACGGGTTATTTGATGAAAAAATCTTCGGTCCATCAAAGGACTATGAGTGTTACTGTGGTAAGTATAAAAAAGTAAAACACAAAGGCAAAATTTGTGAAAAATGTGGGGTTGAAATCACAGAATCAATTGTTCGTCGTGAACGAATGGGGCATATTGAATTAGCGAGTCCAGTTGCTCATATTTGATTTACCAAAGAACTACCCTCTCCTTCAAAAATTTCCTTACTGCTTGATATTACCTATAAAGAAGTTGATCAAGTTGTTTATTTCGTAAACTACATTGTTATGGATGAAGGGGACAACAAATACGATGGAAAACCTATCTTTAATAAGAAGGAAGTGTTAGACTTAACTTCTCAAAAAAATTCCATCAGATCTAGAAATAAGTTAAGACGTACATTAAGAAATATCCAAGAAAAAATCTCACTTGGTCTTTCAAATGAAGACTTAATGAACAACCGTGAATTCCGTCTTGCTGTCACTTATGACCAAATGTTAAAGGACTCAAATATTCCCTTTTCACTAAAAGATGTAATGGCTTTCATCTATCGACATACTGGTGTTCGTTTCGGGATTGGTGCTCAAGCCATCCGTGAGTTACTATCAACTCTTGATTTAGAACAGGAACTTGAAAAAATTAAAGAAGATATTAAAGCATCAAATAATGCAAATGATCAAAAAACACGAAAGTTACTGCGTCGTCTTGAGTGTGTAAGATGAATCAAAGATTCTGGATGCAAGCCAGAATGAATGATTATGACTCGAATCCCAATTACGCCAAGTGAAACACGTCCGATCATTCCACTTGATGGGGGTCGTTTTACAACAAGTGATACAAACACTTTCTATCGAAAAATTATCATTCGAAATGAACGTTTAAAATTAATGAAGCAAACCGATGCTCCTGAAATTTTACTTGACAATGAAAAACGTCTACTACAGGAAGCTGTTGACTCATTATTTGATAATAATGCAAGAAAGAAACCAGTTGTCGGTAAGGATAAACGTCCTCTTAAGTCATTAAGCAATCATTTAAAAGGGAAACAAGGTTTATTTCGTCAAAACTTACTTGGTAAGCGTGTTGACTATTCAGGACGTAGTGTAATTGTTGTTGGCCCGGAATTAAAGATGTATCAAGTGGGGATTCCTGCTTTAATGATTCTTAAATTATTCCGACCGTTTATTATTGCTGAGTTAATTACAAAGCATGATGATAACGGAAATGAAATTCAACCAATTTGTACAAATATTAAAGTTGCTGAACAAAAAATTATCGCTCAGGATAAAGATATATGACCAATTGTTGAAAAAGTAATTAAGGAACGTCCTGTTCTTTTAAACCGTGCTCCAACCCTTCACCGTCTTGGGATTCAAGCTTTTGAACCCAAGATGGTTGATGGAAAAGCAATTCGTCTGCACCCGCTTGTAACAACGGCATTTAACGCTGACTTCGACGGGGACCAAATGGCTGTTCACATCCCTCTTTCAAAAGAAGCTGTCGCTGAAGCTAGATCAATTCTTCTAGCTTCGTGACACATTCTTGGTCCAAAAGATGGTAAACCTATTATTACTCCTACACAAGATATGATTCTTGGTATTTACTATCTAACGAAAGAACATTTTCCAACTAAGATTGAGCAAATGATGAAGGATGAACCGGGTAAAGCAATGAATGAATTGTATGACCACCTTCATACTTTCCATAGTATTGATGAAGCAATTAACACTTATAAATTAAAAACAATTAAGATTAATGAAACAATCGGTATTGCGACAAAAGCTTTCCCAGGAAAACGTTTTCGTCGCGAGGGACTACTTATTACAACGGTTGGACGAATCATTTTCAACCAAGCTTTACCGGTTGACTTCCCTTACATAAATAGTGTTAAGAATTTAACCGATTTGAATGCTCATGAAATTATTGAATACGGAGCTGACTATCGAAGTTTCTTAAGTAGTTATCTAAAACGAGAACCATTAACTAAGAAAACATTAAGTAATGTTATTGATTTCTTATACCGAACATGTCCGATTGAAGTTGTTCCTGAAACAATGGATAAAATTAAAAGTCTTGGTTTTGAATACTCAATGATTTCAGCGACAAGTATTTCTGCTTTTGACATCCCGTCTTATGATAAAAAGTATGATTACTTTAAAGAAACAGACGAAAAAATTAATCTTTATAAAGAATTCTACCTTGATGGTAAATTAACCGATGATGAACGTTATACCAAGGTTGTTCGTACTTGAAGTGAAACGAAGGATCAAGTTACAAAGGACATTGAAGAGTTAATCGAAAGTCCTGAGTATCAGGATAATCCAATTGTTATTATGGCCAAGTCTGGTGCTCGTGGTAATACTTCAAACTTCACCCAACTTGCTGGAATGCGTGGTCTTATGTCGAAGTCATATAACTATGACCAAAAACATCAATCAAAAGTTATTAAAGACACCATCGAAATTCCAATTAAGCACTCATTTATTGAAGGATTAACAGTTTCTGAATATTTTAACTCTTCATTTGGTGCCCGTAAGGGGATGACCGATACTGCGATGAAGACCGCGAAGTCAGGATATATGACAAGAAAACTTGTTGATAGTACCCAAGCTGTTGTTATTCAAAATGATGATTGTGGAACAACTAAAGGAATTTGAGTACGGGAAATTCGAAACACAAAAGACAACACTGTCATTGAACCGTTGAAAGATCGTATCGTTGGACGTTTTGTGCTTGACGACATTTATGACTCAACAGGTAATAAGATTCTTTCACATGATAACATCGTTACAACAGAAGTTGCAAACCGGATTCAGAAACTTGCGATTCGCGAAGTTGAAGTTAGATCACCGCTTCACTGTCGAAGTAAGCGTGGTATTTGTCAAAAGTGTTTCGGACTTGATTTAAGTACAAATAAACTAATCGAAAAAGGGACAGCAATCGGAGTAATTGCTGCTCAATCTATCGGTGAACCAGGTACTCAACTTACGATGCGTACCTTCCACACTGGTGGGGTTGCAGGGGATACAAACATTACGCAAGGTTTCGAGAGAATTAAGCAATTGTTTGATTGTATCCAACCACAAGAAAATGAGAAAGCAATCATCTCACAAGTTAAAGGTGAGGTGACTAAAATTGAGAAATTACCTAACCATAACTTTGAAATTACCGTTGCTTATAATGACAACGAAGAAGTGGTTTACACTACAAAGCATAGTGCTGTTCTTCGAGTAAGAAAAGGAGACCAAGTTGAACCTGGTCAAAAGATTACCGAAGGTTCTATTGATGTCAATGAACTCCTTAAATGAGCTGGAATTGAGAAAGTTCGTCATTACATTATTAAGGAAGTGCAGAAAGTTTATCGTCTTCAGGGGATTGAAATTTCAGATAAGTATATCGAAGTGATTATTTCTCAATTAACAAATAAGGTGACAATTACATTTACTGGTGACTCACAACTATTTGTTGGTGAAACAATTAGTATAAATGATTTCATTGACATATCAGATAAATTGCTTTCAACAGGTAAACACCCACCAGTGGCCATTAATCAAGTATTTGGTCTTGATAATGCTCCAAGTAAGTCAGGTTCATTCCTTTCAGCTGCTTCATTCCAAGATACGAAGAAAACTTTGACCGATGCCGCTGCTCGTGGTCAACGAGATATGCTAATTGGATTAAAGGAAAATGTCATCCTTGGTAACTTAATCCCAGCTGGTACAGGTCTTAAAAAACCGAATGAAGTTCTTGCTCTTGGGGAAGAGATGTTTAATAAAGAATATTAACAATAATGACTAATATTGATAAAAAAAAGAAATACAAACTATTTTTTATCCTTGGTGGTTTAAGTGTCGCAGCCCTTGGTATAGTTATCGGAGTAGCCGCTGCTTTCGGTAAAAAAACAAGTAAACTTGAAAGTGCTTATACTGAAATTAAAAAGACGGAAAACGGATATGATATAAGATTCGCTATTTCCCGTTTCTACCGGTTAAGAAGCCAATACATGCAAGGTGAGTTAAATAATTTAAAAGCGAGTATTGTTAGCGAAGTCGAGGACGATAAAGGGAAGAAGACAGCTCTTTTTCAAGGATTAAAAGAACCTGTTACCTATACAATCGACTTCGAACTTGGTCATTTAACACTCCATTTACCAATGAAATTTGTTACGGAACACCCTGACGGTTTTCCATTTGTAACAAAAAGACGATTTACTCTTCAGTTCGATACTATTCTAAATAGTGTTGTCTTTCTTATTACAAGTGAGCAAATCAAGGAAATTGAACAAAAAGGTAATTTAAACTACATTAAAACCATTGACAATAAATAAATATGTTATAAAATAAAAATGAACAATTATTTCAATGGTCAGTTAGTAATATAGGTGTACTAAATGGCATTAAAAAAATGACAAAAAATTACCTGATTTTCACTATGTGGTGTTGTTGTTGTTGGAGCAATTGCTTCAATCACCTACATTTATTACAACAAAGACCCACTTACAAATAGTATAGTTCAAGGAGAAAAATATGGTAATCCTCGTTTCGCTTCCGAAATACCGTCTAAAAAATCTTTAACTACTGGTGAAAACGAGGAGAAAAAAGAGAAATAAAATCAGCTACTGGCTGATTTTTTTGTCTTCAACTTGGAAAAATAATTTAGCTTAGTTATAATTAAATTACGGGGATGTCAGTGGATTCGACGTGATATTTTCAATCCTAATGGCAGTAGGGTAAGCCCTTCAAAGCTGTCGAGGCATAATAAATGCAAACAAAAAACAAACTAAACCTGAAGCTAATGTAACAGTTAATATGTTAATGTCTTCAGTTATGAATAATCAATTAGCTTTCGCTCTTTAATTCTTCATATTTACTAAGAAGGAATGGTAGTTGGTTCTTTCATTAGTAGATGAGTCACAACTACTTTTATCAAATACATTAATTAAGAGTATTTGATAAAATAAGTTTCTTAATTATCAGGAAAACAATGTTGTATTTCTACTACTCTTCCTGATTACATAAAGAAATACTAAACTGTAGAAGTTAGGAAAGAAGTATTGCGGAAAGGGGTTCGACTCCCCTCATCTCCACCAAACACGAAAAGGAAAAACTACCGTTCGATTCGGTCATTCGTGTCCAAACAAAAAAAATAAAAGAGTGCAGAGCTCTTTTATTTTCGTTCTCTCCCGTTCTTAACATCATATAACATATGAATGGTATTCCATGGGTCATTTTTTTCGTTATAAAGATAATCTCATCCTAACTTAAAATATAGTTGCTGTGCACCTATTAAAAAAGGATGGGTATGAAGGTAAATGTAATTAATTCCCATCTCTGATGCTTTATCAATCATTATTTTTACTAATGTTTTAGCTATACCGTTTCGACGGACTCTTGGATCGACAAATAACTTCTGCAATTCGACAATTTTTTTGTCTCTCGGTAAACTCAAAAAAGGAAAACGGTGGTCATATTTACGAAATGCAATCGTTGCTACTATTTGGTTCGTGTCAGCATCAATTGCATTTAACCAGTATGCATCTTTATCAAGCATATAATATTGCTTAAAATTAATTAGGTCTTCAGGCATTTTAGAATGCTCAAGCATCGGAAAAATGACTTTGCGACCAGCCATAATGAAATTGACCGATTCATCAATTTTTTCATTATTAACTTGCTCATATTTTATGTTCATAATGATACCTTTTACCTTTCTTTTATTATACTTATAAGTTATAATATTTAAGTTTATTATCTATATAAACAACTCTTGCTAAGGAAGATAGATTTAAGCATTGTTTTAAGGTTCCTTAGCTATTAAACCATAAGAGGAGAAAAAATGGCAAAATATGAAATTATGCTAGTTGTTCGTGGAGACATCGAACAAAAGCAAGCAGATGAAACTGCTAATGAATTATTAAAAACACTTGGTGATACAAAGGTTGAAAAACTTAATTTGTATGAAGGGTTGCAACAACTTGCATACGAAATTAAAAAGAATAAATATTGCTATCGTTATGTTTATCAATTTACAACCACTAATGTTGAAACTTTAAACGAATACCGTCGACTAGCTTTAATCAACAAGAATGTGTTGCGTCACATTATCATTAACCTAGAAAACGACTATGGATACAAAGCAACAATCAATCCAAAGAAGATTGAACGTAATGCTAAGAAACTACAAGTTTACGAAAAGAATCAAGAAGAATATGCTAAGAAAATGGCTGAACGTCAAGCTGCTTATGAAGCACTTAAAGCTCAACGTGAAGCTCAAGGATTACCTTTTGTTGATCGTTATCGTTATCGTAAACAATCAGCATAATACAAAAGAGATTAAAGATTATGAACAAAGTTTTTTTATATGGTAATTTAACTAATCAACCAATTAGTAAGGTGACTTCTAAAGGTCGTGATCAAAGTTCATTTTCCGTAGCTGTAAAAAGCGGTTTTGGACAAAACGAAAAAACCGAATTTATTAATTGTATTGCTTTCGGTCAAACAGCTTCATTTATTAATAACTATTTAAAAAAAGGGTCTCCTATTTTAATTGAAGGTCGTCTTTCAACTTACCAAGGAGTTAACCAAAATAACGAAAATGTGTACCGGGTTAATGTCGTTGTTGATCAAGCGAACTCACCAAAAAGAGCTGAAGGTGTTGTACCTAATACTCAACAAAACTTCGAAAATCTAAACCAAAATTTTGAAGCTATACACCCGATTAATGAGCAACCATATAACAAAACAAAAAGTATTGAACAATCACTAGATGTCGCTGATCAAAATGTTTGATTTGATGATGATGGTGATGATATTGATGAATAAATAAAGGATTTACTATGGCAAACTATTCAAATAAAAATCGTAAACCGCGTAAGAAAATTTGTGTCCTTTCAGCTAAAGGAATTGAACATGTTGACTACAAGGATGTTGAACTTCTGTCAAAGTTCATTAACAACAATAACAAGATTACTCCAAGAAGAGTAACTGGTTGTTCGTCACGTATGCAAAGAAGAGTTGCGAATGCAATTAAGCGTGCTCGTATCGTTGGTTTATTACCATTTGTCAAAGAATAATTTTTTAATAAAGCTCGTCTAGCTTTATTTTTTATATTTAATGGAGGTTTCTATATGAAGATTATCTTACTTGAAGACATTAAGAATCTTGGAAAAAAGAATGATGTTGTTGAAGTATCCGATGGCTATGCAAAAAACTTTCTAATTAAGCAGAAGAAAGCAGTTGCTTACACTAATGCTTCAAAAACTCGACTTGAAGAAGATTTACTTGAGATTGAGCAAAACGAACAAGAATTAATTGTTCAAATGTCTTTATTGAAAGAAAAACTTGAATCAACTCCAATTTTTTTCAAGTTGGTGGTCAATGATGGTAAAACATTTGGCAATATTTCAAATAAACAAATCATTGATGCAATTAACGGATTAATTGATCATGCTATAACAAAGCATATGATTACAAAATCACATGCCCTTTCTATTGGGGAACACATTATACCTATTCAACTTCATAAAAAGGTGATAGCAAATGTTAAAGTAATTGTAGAAGAGGCTTAGGATGTACGAACTCGGTTATCGAATCGCATGTCTTACCTTGTTCAATCGCATCATTAATGATCCGAATACAATTAATGATGTTAAGCGAATCCAGGTTGATGATTTTAATAAGGATGATTTTACCATCCTTTTTAGTCTTGTATCTCGTGTTGATCAAAAAGGGAAGACTATTAGTTATCCCGTCTTGCTTAATGAAATTAATGGCCTTGATGATACACAGAAAGAACGTCTAGTTTCCTTACTAAACGAGGTTATTAGTTTCACACCGAGCATCGTTGATATTAAGCAGATTATCGAAATCATTCAAAACTATGCGACCAAGCGAAGACTTAATGAATTTGCTTCAAATATTCTTAATTCCGACATTAGTTATATCGGTGCTAGTGATTATTTTGATCAGAAAGTATCTGAGATTAATGATATTATGAGCAAACGAACCGCAGAACAAATGCAGTCGCTTGATCTAGCAATCCAATCTTTCCAAAGGAAAGTTGAATTAATCAAGTCAGATCCTAAGGTTGATAAGAAAATTAATTCTGGTTTTCCATCTATCGACCACTTTACTAAAGGATTTAAACCTGGCGAATTAATTATTCTAGCGGCACGTCCTGGTCTTGGAAAAACGACACTTGCTCTTAACATTATTGCTCGAAATCTTCCGTTGCTTCAAGAGGAGAATATCAGCCGCGACCGACAACGAATTATTGTTCTTTTTTCATTTGAAATGACTATTGATGAAATCATAGCGAAATTAATTTCAATGCAAACCAGTGACATTTCATCAAACGAGGTTTCATCATATCGTTTCACTAATAATCCGATGAACGAACACACGGTTCTTAGCGTATCCGAACTTGTTAAACACTGACCACTTAAATTAACTGATAAGAATCTAACCATCCTTGATATTGAAAGTCAATTGAATGATTTAAGAAAAAAATATGATATCGCTCTCGTTGTCATTGACTATCTTCAATTAATCGATGAACCACCAAGTTTCCGTGGTCTTAATCGAACTCAGATTGTTGGTAATTTCTCAAAAAGACTTAAACAACTTGCGAAGCAAATTGAAGCACCAATTCTTACTATTGCTCAACTTTCTAGAAAAATTGAAGAACGGGAAGGAAGCGGAAAAACGAATATTCTTGGATCAATCAACCAGAATGTTCCAAAACTTAGTGACCTACGGGAATCTGGTCAAATTGAGCAAGATGCTGACATTGTTAGTTTTATTCATTACGATCGAAGAACAACCGCTGATGATAACCGTGCTAAAACAACTCAACTATATAATTTTAAGGTTGATGTTCAGTTCATTATCCTTAAAAATAGAAGCGGTGAAACTGGTGAAACACAACTGCTCTTTAATAAAAAGCAATCACAATTTAAAGATCCTTCAGAACTTGGGGATGAACGAATTAAATAACATTGAGGTTAATTATGAAAAAAAGTAAAAGAGTTAAATTATTACTTGGCTTCGGTCTTGGAACCATTGCTTTATTAACTCCGATTGTCGCTGCATCTTGTAGTTCAGCGGCCACTCCTGGTGTCCCACATGTTTTTGTTGGTTCAACAAATAAAGATGCTAACATTCGAGTAAATATCCGTATTCCAACTGCTCAAAATAGTGCCCACGAAATTATTTTTAAAGATGAAAATAACCTCCTAAAAGAATACTACCAACCGGGTGACCTTACTTATATCACTAACAAAGATGGCTTACGAATTGATAAAAATAGTCAAAAAATTGACCAAGATGGTTATGTGCTTGATGAAAAAAACGAACGCAAATTAGTTTGAAAAAATGATCTAGAAGACAAGAGTAAAAGTAAAAATATCCCTCTTACTGCTCTACAGAATGAAGTTTTACGTGAAATCTACAACCCATTAACTTTTGATTCGATTAACCAAGACAATCCAAATCAAGTTTATTTTCCAACTAATTTTCAAGTTAATGGCAACTTAAATACAAATATTTATACCCCTGAAAAGCAAAGCTTAATTGAGAAAAAAGCTAATGCTTTTAATACTGCAAATATAGCTGAAGCAGTTTATGTTTACTTATCGTCATTTACTGATGAGTTATTTAAGTATTTAACTAACCTTCTAGAAGTTGACAAGTCACCAGTATTTAATAATCAAGTCGCAAACGATGATCGTGATGAATTTATCCGCGGTCTTTTCCGTGGTGTTGGAAGTGGTAAATTTACTTATAAAATTAACCTTTATAACATTAGTTTTGATATTAGCAAAGTCAATGCTACTAATGGGGCCTCGAGAGATTTACCTAAATTCGGGACTAAATTAACTGATGATGAAATCCTTGACCCAAACAAACGACTTGTTATGTATAAAATTAGTAATATCAAACTTCAGTATGCTTGGTATGATTCGTCAAATAAAAGGGGAGGAGATTTTATTGTCTCTAGTTCAAATAAAACCCTTAATACTTTAAATAAACACCTTAGTGTTGATGATGCCAGTGTTTATAAGGATGGAACGATTAAAAACCTTGTTTACGATATCCCACTAAAGGATCAGTATTTCTTATTTAAACCAGGAATTATTAGAGTTAACGAGAAACTAGATGCCCTTACACAAAAACAACGTGAAAATGTAAAAACTATTAATCCTGATATTAAAGAGGAAGATTTAAACAACATCAATATATATCGGGAATACTATACAGGTTTGATCGAAGCTGTTTCACCTTTTCAAATACTTGGAAAGGATCTGAAGGAAGACATTAAAAAACAACAAGAGTTTGAAAACGAAAAATTCGTTGAAGACCAAAGCATTAATAATGCTGATTATGTTGACCACAATAATGGTTTACACGGTGTCTATCCGTATGCTTTTTCTTATGGTAATCAAGTTCCTAGTCGGGAAGACTTTATTAAGTCAAAAAACTTTGTTGAATACATCAAAAAAGGAGTTCTTTCAAAGAACCTGAAGAAGAGTGATAAGAATAATAAATTAAATCTTTTAAAGAAAGCATTAATTGGTTTGAACCATTCAGATGTGACTACACTTGACATCGATACCCTTTATTCTGGTGCAATTGATAATCTAAGAAACTTCGTACTTGACCTTGATCAGGTTAAAGGTGCGAATGTCACTTCAAACACTGATTTAGGTCGTATATGAAATGACAAGAGTATATAAGTAAGGAAATTGAAAAAACATATTTTAAAAAAATTATGGAAAAAGTTAATGAACTAAGTCACGGAAAGGAAATTATTCCTGACTGCTCGATGATGTTCAATTGCTTTAATTATTTTTCCATCAACGAAACTAAAGTAGTAATCTTAGGTCAAGATCCTTACCCAAATAAAGACCACTCAAACGGTCTTTGTTTTAGTGTCTCAAAAAAAGTAAAAACTCTACCACCTTCACTACTTAATATATTCCGTGCTCTCGAATATGATCTTGGAATTAAAAGGGATAATCCTGATTTATCTGATTGAGCGATGCAAGGTGTTTTGCTATTGAATACCGTATTAACAACAAACATTAATGAGCGGAATAGTCATAAAAATGTCGGATATGATGAATTTATTGCGAATATACTAAATGAACTATCAAAAGTTAAAAATGTTGTTTACTTCCTTTGAGGGAAGAAAGCATGTTCTTATGAAAAACTAATTGATAGTGAAAATAATTTAATCTTGAAAAGCGTTCATCCAAGTCCACTTAGTTTCTATCGTGGTTTCTTATTTAACAAACATTTTTCAGCAGCTAATGACTATCTTTTTAAAAATAAACGAAAGGTAATTAAATGGTAAAATATGAAGAAGGAGTTTTGATATACAAATGAGTAGTGTTTTACACGCAAATAGTAGTAGCAAAGGTGTTCACATTCAAAGCTGACAAACCATTTTAATTTTTTTAGCCTTTGTCATCACCTTTATTATTTTTACCGCGATTAAAAAAATTTACTATTCCATTAAATACCAAAAACGTTTTTACATCATTCCGCGTGTGAGTGTCAAAGGTATTTCTTCGATTGGAATGGTTATTTCCATTTCAGTTAGTATCATCCTTCTTATCACCATTGTCTCAGCTAATGCTGCAAGCATTATTTTCCGTGCTTGACCTGGTACCCGTGTTACCCTTGAAGGTATTTTAATTAAGATAGGTGGACTTCTTTTTGGACCTATTTTAGGAATTTTCATCGGAGCAATGACTGATCTTTTATCTGTCGCTCTAACTGCGGGTGTGTTCCACCACGGTTACTTAATCGCCTCAATGGCTTTTGGGTTAATAGGTGGGTTAATCAGAACAATTTTAACAACATCAAAAAAGAGAGATATTACCTTTGCTATTTATTCAAGTATTACGACAGTCTTAATTGGAGCAGCGGTATGTCTTTTCCTATACTTTGCTCCAGGAGTGAGTGAGGAAGGTTTTAACCTTCAATTATTTAACAACGATATTAAGATTAGTGCTGAAATAATGGTAGGAATGATGGCCGGTTTCTTTGGGTTTTCTATTGTTATTGTGTGATTATGTTTGTTAATCAAACATATTAATGAGAAAATTAACAAACGAAATAAATTACCTAATAAAAAGCAAAGTTGGTTTATCGTTTTTGCTCCCGTCTTGGTAACTATCCTTTTAACAGAAGCAATTGTAAATGTAATTATGCTTCCAAGCTTTGATGTTGAATTAACAAGTCTTAACTATACTCAATGACTTTCCATTCGAGCTTTAATGTTCGCACCAATGATTGTTGTTAACTTAATGATCATTTATCCGATATTTAAAATTGTTGTACCATTAATAAGATATGATTATGAAGATGATGTAGTTGAAGATAAAAATGTCCCATTAGTGGTTGATTAAAGGAGTTGCGATGAAATTAATTGACATAAAGAAACTGACAGATAGTTGTATGTTTGACATCACTAGCGAAGAACAAAAAAGTGTTACAGAAAGCATTTTGAATCTAACTGAAAAGATTAAAATTTTTGACGATTTTAATCTTGATACAATTGCTCCAATGCACTCTATTGTCGCACATAATAATAATCAATTGCGGGATGATGTTTGTGGTGAAGAACAAATTGATGTGGAGGCAACACTAAAACGGCACATCAAAGTAGTTGACGGTTACGGAGTTCTTAAAAATGAAAAATCAGACAATTAGAGAATTACATAATTTACTAGTCAGAAATGAAACAAGTGTTAGTGAACTTGTTAAGAATGCCATTGCTAAATCAATTGGTATTGATGTTTATAATGCTGATATCACCGAAAATTATGATGATGCTACTGACCAAGCTCTGACACTTGATGAAACTGAAATTAAAGAAGGTGATTATCTTTTTGGGATTCCTTATTCATTAAAAGATAATATATCAACTAAAAATATAAGAACAACAGGTGGTTCACGTTTTCTTAGCAAATACATACCCTGTTTTAGTTCTACAGTACACGATTTATTAAATAATCAAAAAGCAATTTTAATTTCAAAAAACAATCTTGACGAATTTGGTTTTGGAGGTACAGGTCTTTTTTCAGGGTACAATGATGTAATCAACCCATTAAATCCCGAACAAGTAACAGGTGGGAGTTCATCTGGGAGTGCTGTTGTTGTCTCTCAAAATGTAGTTCCTTTCGCTATCGCAACCGACACCGGCGATTCAATTCGAAGACCAGCTTCAATTATGGGAATCGTAGGGTACAAACCTTCATATGGTCTTGTCTCTCGTTACGGTGTATTTCCTTTTAGTGTTAGTATGGATCATGTCGGTTTTTTTACGAATGATGTTTACGATGTCGCAATTTTAATGGATGCTCTTGCTAAATATGATCCGAAGGATGCCACTTCAATTAAACTTGAAAACGAATATGTAAAAAATCTTAAAATTGATAAAGAATTAAAATTAAAGGTATTAACTCCCGCTATTAATCTTCTTGATAAAAACTACCAAACGGAATTTTTAAAACTGATTGATAAATTACGTCAAAACAACCATAAAGTTGATATCGTTGAATATGATATGAATCTCGTAAAAGCCATTAGTAGTGTATATCAAATCATTGCTTATGCTGAAGGTTATTCTTCTTTTAGCAATCTAACGAACATTACCTTCGGGAATCAAGATATTCAATACGAAAACTATGTTGATTTAATTTATAAAGCTCGTGATATGTATTTCAATAGCGAAATCAAGCGTCGTTTTATGATTGGTGCTTATATTTTAAATGAAGAGAACATCGATTCTATTTTTATTAAAGCAAAGAAAATGCGTCGTTTAATTGTCGAAAAGACTACTTCACTAATTAACGATGACGAATGTTTGATTATGCTTGGAGCACATGATGTCGCTGAACTTGTTAGTGATGTTAAATCGAACGATGTCATTCCTAATGTTTACGATGACTTGCTTCAAATTGCTAATTTTGGTGGTCTACCAAGTATTACCATCCCTTTCCTAAAACTTCATAATGGGAACATTGGACTAAATATTTCCGGTAAGCATTTAAATGATCAAACAGTTTTAAATGCAGCTTATACAATTGAAAAAATGTTAAATGGTGGTAGCAATGAATAATTTTGAAGTTATTATTGGAATTGAAGTTCATACAGCATTAAATACAAAAACTAAAATGTTTTCACCATCAGTATGCGACCATAATAGTGCTGTTAACACAAACATTAATCCGGTTGATTTAGCTCACATCGGTACTTTACCGACAGTTAATCGAAGTGCTGTTAATAAGGGCATTAAACTAGCTTCTGCTCTTCATATGGAAACAAACCATAAGAACATTTCCTTTGATCGTAAACACTATTATTATCTTGATCTGCCGAAGGGTTACCAAATTACCCAACAATACAATCCGATAGGTCAAAATGGTTATCTCACTATCCTTGATGAGAGTAACAATATGAAAGAAATTCGCATCGAAAGAATTCACCTTGAAGAAGATACAGCGAAGCAAATGACCATTGAAAACGAGGTTTATCTTGACTATAACCGAGCTGGTTGACCATTAATTGAAATTGTTAGCAAACCTGATATCAGATCTGGTTATGAAGCTATGAAATACCTTGAAGAATTAAGAAAAATTTTACTTCTTAATAACATTTCAGATGCTAAGCTTGAAGATGGTTCAATGCGTGCTGATGTTAATATTTCAGTTCGTTTACATGGTGAAAAGAAGTTTGGTACTAAGGTTGAAATTAAAAATATTAACTCGTTTAATAATGTCAAAAAAGCTATTGATTTTGAGGTTAAACGTCAAATTGGTTTAATCTTAAACAACAAGCAGGTTGATCAAGAAACAAGACGATTTGATGACTCTGTAAACCAAACAATATTTATGCGAAAGAAAGACAACGCTATTAACTATCGTTACATTTTTGAAGGTAACATCACTCCAATTAGTTTAAGCGATGAATATAAAAATGAAGTCATTAAGGATGTTGTTTATATAGATGAACTGGTTAAAACCTTAACTGAAAACGGGTTGAATGGCAAGGAAATTAATATTTTATTAAACGATATTGATCTTTATCGTGCTTTCATTTTTGTTAATGAAAAAATCAATAATATGAAAATATCCTTTAATTGATTAGCAATTGAAGTTTATGGATTGATTAATAAACAAAATCAAAAACTTACTGATTTACCTTCATTCTTCCTAGCTCATTTAGCTGAAATGCTTACCTTATTAATTAATAAGGAAATTAATGGTAAACAAGCAAAGAGTCTTCTTGAACATATTTTTAAGACAGAGAAAACTCCAAGAGAGTTAATTATTGAACTTGGTTACGAACAAATCAAGGATGAACAAGTGCTTCTTAAACTTATTGAAGAAATTGTCCTTGAAACTAAGAATGCGGAAACCATTTATTATGAAAATAAGGATCGTCTGTTTAAAGCTATTATGGGTTCTTTAATGAAAAAGACAAACGGACAAGCCAACCCAAGTATTTCATATGATTTAGTAGAAAAATACTTTAAGGAAAAATATCCAGATGGTTCAGATTCTAAGAGTGACGAATAGTCTTAGAATTACAAATAAAAACAAAACATAAAAAAACTCAAGCCCTTCGCTTGAGTTTTTTGTTTTCGCTTAGTGTTTGTTAGTCTCAGAAGAATTGAGTAGGTAGTCCATATACTTTAATTCGTTCAGGAAGACCCGCTTTGTCTGCCTTAGGATTTGGATTATTTAGTTTAAGTACTCATTCATAACCAGCCTTGACGAAAGCACTATTAGTTTCAACCAGAGAATCAAAGTTATCAACATTAATCGCATATCGATCTAGTCATAAGTATTTTTGCTCTTCGGTCATATTGCTTTCGATAATGTTATTAACGATAAAGTTTAGAGCATCTTCTTGAGCAAGAAGGTTTCATTTAAATTCTTTAGTGGTTTGGTCGAGAATCCTATTATCCATTCCTAGGAATACTTGTTTCTTGTTATTGATTTCGTAAGTATTTCGGATTTGATTTAATTTGAATCCGACAAGATCCTTGATTTCAGTTGATTTACTAGCATTATTTATAAACTTGTCATATAAATAGTGACCAATTTCGTAATCAAGTTTTCTTGATCGACGGGCAATGAAGTATGCGTTCTTCATAAACTCTTTCTCAAGTCGTTTCGCATCTTCTTCGTTCTTAGTTGCTTTAATTGCATTAATAACACTATCAACTTGTCAGGTTGGAACATTTACATTAAATGCACTGTTAACTCCTTCAACAACTTTATATGAGTGGTGACGAATTCGTTTTGTGTATTTACTAGTATAAGCTTCACCAGCCTTATGTTTGCTCTTAAATTCTTCAACATCAACGATTAGTTTACGGTATTCATTAAGGTTTTTGATAGTTCTAATTCGATATTTAAAATTATCAAGTTCATTAAAGTAAGCATCATCTTCTCTTTTAGGAGTAAAGATAATTTCTTTAAATAAGTTACTCTTTAGATAACTGTAATAGTGGGTACCTTGTTGTCTTAAAATATCTAATTCAGAACCTTCAGCGGTTCTTGCCTTGAAGTCGTTTTCTTCAGCAACCCTTTGCTTTTCTACATACTGTTTAACTTTATTAATCTCTTCAGTAGTTACAGCATCGTTCAATTTATTTGCAAGGTTATTAATATTATAAAGAGTTTCTGGATTACCGGTTTTTAGAACTTTGTCATAATTGCTTCGAGCATAAGCTCCACCAAAACGTTCAAGGTCGATAAGAATCAAATTGTTTAAAATTTTTCTTACTTCATCTTTTCGCTTCTTCAAACTAATCTGATTGTTGATATTTATCACATCATCAATCGTTTTAATTGAATTAATATTTCGCTTAATGTGCTCAGTTTCGATATCGTTGGTGTTACCAAGATCTTTTTGAAGTTGTTTTTTACCCTTGTCAATAAATTCTTTTTCGATTTGTTTTAACTTATTAATATCGTTTGTTTTATCAATATCATTTTTAATTTTATCTGATTCACCCTTATTCTTTAATACCTTATCAAGATTTTTGGTAATCATATCCTTGGCAATCTTGACCTTTTCCTGTTCAGCATCACTGAGTATCTTATTTCACTTATCAATGCTGTTATCATTACTTTGTTTTAGTTTATTTATTTCAGCTTCAAGACGTTCTCTTTCTTTGTTACCATGAGGAAGTGAGTCAACAATTTTTTGAATGTTTTGTTTTGTGATATTCTCAAATTCATATTGTTTTTGACGAGCCTTTTGAGTTTCGTCGATAATCATATTCTTAAGGGAGTTAACCTGGTCTTTAGTTTGAACTTCATTTAGTTTTTTAGTTAACTCTTCTTGTTTAGCTTGAGTTGCGAATTGATTATTAATCAGTTTAAATTCATCAAGTTTACTCTTAGCTTCAGCAAAGAGATTCTTAAACTCAGCGATTTCGTTTTTAATTTGGGTAATTTCAGCTAGTGTTGAAGCATTATTAATTCGGGTATTTCATTGAGTTTTGTTGTGTTCGGTCGCTCCAATGATTGAATTAAGTAATGTTTTAGCCTCAACTGTAATTCTTTCAAAGTTCTGTGCTTCCTCGCGAACAGTGTCAATTGGACGACGAACCTGTGCCGCGAAAACTCTTTCTTTAAATTTAACTTTAGCATTCTTTGTGATGTTGTGACTATCCTTTAATACTCTTAAATAATCAATAACTGCATGGTATTTACCAGCACCTGTATCATTAAATGCTTTAATCTTATTAGCATCGCTTGTACTTCTTAATTCATGGATTAATTGGTCATAAGTTTTAAAGTGATTTTGGTCAACAATCTTAATTGAACTATCGTTTCCACGACTATCTTCGTTAAGAGTTTCTTTTCAATTTTTAATGTAATTATGAAGCTCACCAGAACCGGTTTTGAATCGTTGTCATTGTGCTTTTCATTGATCGTATTTATTTCTAACTTCTTGAGCTTTAGCCGTATCTTTAGTTGTTTTTATAAGATCAAGGAAAGTCTTAAAGACAAGAACATCATCTCTCATATAGTTACTCTTAATGTCATTATAAAGAGCAACTTTCTTAGCTAATGTATTTTCAAGGTTACTGTAACTATTGACATTAGAACTATTGTTAACAATGTTGTTAAGCTCAGTAGTTAAATCATTTCTTAGAGTATTAATCGATGTATTCGCATCATTAAGGTCATTCTGACCATTATTTGATGTAATAATTTGATCATTGTTGATTGCAGCAATCTTGTTAATTTCAGCTAGAAGTGATTTATACTTGTTAATTTCATTAATGATTGAATCAAGGTTGTTAAATTCAGTTCTTGAAAGTTTATCTTTAAACTTATTTTTGACATTAGTATCAGTAATGCTGTTGATTAGGTTATTAGCACTATCAAGTTTAGATTTAGTTGGGTTTAGGATATCTCTTTCGATTCGGTCGATAGTACTTTGTTGACCATCGAAATTCTTTCATTGTTCCTTAATCCTAGCTTTACGTTTTGTGACTTCAGCTTTGTAGTTATTTTCAGTTGGATAAGGAAGTTTAGTATTAACAAATTGATCAAAGTTCTTCTTTCAAGCTTCTTTTACAATGTCATCAATGTTTTTAAGAGCATTGAAGTCAGTTGGGAAGTTATTAGAGTTTACGGCATCAATTCTATTAATGTAGTCATTAACCATTTGATCTGTAAGGTTGTGACGATTTTTAATATCGTGATTAATCTTACTCTTAGCATTAGCTTTCTTAGTATCAATAATTTGAGTCTTAAGATTATCTTCATTAAATCCATCAGTTGATGTTGGATAAGTCTTATTAAGACGACCCATCAGACCGTGATTCGTACCGAAGTTAGATGTAATGGTATTTTTGTATTTTTCTACCTTATTGTGTCAGTCATTTGGAAGGGCTCTATCAAGTTCTGCTTTATTATGTGCTTTATTGAAAGTGTGCAGAATTGAGTTTTTCGCTTCAGTACCATTTTGGTACGGAAGACGCTCAACAGCTTGTTTCTTTTGGTCAAGATAAGTCTTGAACTCATTGATTTCGTTTAATTTTTCTGTTAGTTTGTTTAAGTTATCAGTCTTTGAAGAACCGTTGATTCCCTCAACTTCATTCTTTAGAGTGTTCTTACTACTTGTTGAATCAGCATTATTCTGAGGATACTGAATTGTATCAACAACTGCCTTGATCTCTTCTTTACGGTTTTGAACTTCAGCATTATCTTTGACAGTGTTGATTTCCTGTTCATTTTGTTTAGCATTAATTTCAGTTTTGAAATTATTTTTTTGATCCGTTGAAAGATGACTTAAAGTACCAACATATTTAGAAGCAGCTTCTTTCATATTTTGAAGAATAGCTTCTTTTTTAATTTGTTCAATAGTTGAAGCATCACTAGCACTATTAATTCTACTGATAAAGTTTTCTAGTTCATTAATACCGTTACCTTTTTTAAGGTCGCTTAATGATTTAAGGAACTCAATAGCAGTTGTTTTGTCATTACCAAAACTAATCTTTGATCTAAGTTGAATTGCTTTATCTTTGTTAGTCACTGTCTTAAGTTCATTCTTAAGATTACTTAGTATCTCGCTACTCTTATTTGGATTTTTTTCATATTGAGCAATTAGATTCTTAGTTGTTTCATATTCCTTTTTAAACTCTTCAATTTGAGTTTGAACATACATTAGACTTTGTTGGTCAGTTGAAGTACCAACTTTATTGACGTTGTTAAGAATATTTTTCATTTCGCTTCGGTTAGATTCTTCACCGAAACTATTTAGAAGATTTTGAACTTCAATAAGCTTGGTCTTGTATTCATTAATATGATTTCTGACAGCTGTAATTTCTTCAACTGTTGATGCTTTTTCAATTTCAGCTGTTCAATATGACTTGTTGTTTTCAGTCACACCTGGAATTGAATTTAGAAGATCCTTGGATCCTTTCGCAAGTCGTTGGAAGTTTTGAGCTTCAGTTTTTACTGTGTCAATAGTAGAACGATTAACCGCTTTATAAATTCGGTCTTTGAATTTAATCTTTGCTGCCTTTGTAATGTCGTTACTTGCTTTAACGACAGTTAGATAATCAATTAGTGCGTGGTATTTACCAGCGGTTGTGGTATTAAATTCTCTTTGCTTTTCAACACTACTTGAGCTTCGTAGTTCATTCATTAAGTTTTCATATGTCTTAAAGTGAGTTTGATCAACAAGTTTAATGTCAGTATCAGTTACATTACTATCTTCGGTTAGTAGAGTTTTGTGTGAATCTATTCAACCATGAAGGTTACCATTTCCAGTTTTGAATGTTGTATATAAAGAACTTCACTGATCAAACTTAGTTTTAATAGTAGCTGCATCATTTCCTGTTTTTGCTGTCTTTAATTCATCAAGGAACGTCTTAAAGACAAGGACGTCTTCACGCATATGGTGTTGTTTAATTCCGTTATAAACAGCTAGCTTGTTTGTAATTTCTTTTGTTAAGTCTGTGTAAGAAGCTTCGTTTGATGTTGTTGTTACTATGTTATTTAGTTCGTTAGTTAATTCAGTTTTTAGATTATTAATTGAAGTGTTCGCATTTGTTAAATCATTTGAACCATTTTTACTTGAATCAATTTCACTTTGATTAATTTGTACAAGCTTATTAACTTCGGTTAGTAAAGTATTGTACTTGTTAATTTCACTAATCAATGTATCAAGATTGTTTCAATCAGTTAATGAAAGTTTTTCCTTAAATTTAGTTTTAATAGCATTGTCAGCTAAAGCATTAATTAAAGTATTAACTGCTTCTAGCTTAGTTTTTGTTGGATTAAGGATGTTATTTTCAATGTTGTTGATTGTATTTTGAGTTCCATCAAAACTACTTCAATTTTCCTTAATCTTGTTCTTACGGTTTGTGACTTCAGCTTGAAGGTTAGTTTCTGATGGATAAGGAAGATTGTTTTCAACAAATCGGTCAAAATTCTTCTTTCAAGCTTCGTTTACAACATTATTAATGTTTGCTAATGCATCAAAGTTATTTGGGAAACCGTTATTGTTTTGATTATTAATTTGTTGTTCAAAAACTGTTATATCTTGAGTCGTCAAATTACCTTTATTTTTAATAGTGGTCTTGATAGTGTTTTTTGCTTGAACTTTTTTAGTTTCAAGAATTTGATATTTAAGATCATTTTCAGTATGACCATCTGTTGAAGATGGGTAAGTCTTATTTAAACGAGCATTAAGTGGGTGAGCTGTACCGAAGTGTTCCTTAATTGCATTCTTATATTGTTCAACTTTATTATGTCAGTAAGCTGGAAGATAAGTATCAAGTTGGTCTTTAGTATATGCTTTATTAAATGATGTAAGGATTCCGGTTTTTGCTTCATTTCCGTTAGGATATGGAAGATTTTGAACTGCATTTTTCTTTTCGATTAGGTAGTTCTTGAAATCGTTGATTTCATTTAGTTTTCGGTCTAGTTGACTTAAGGTATCGACCTTGCTTGAACCGTTAATGCTTTGAATAGCAGTATTTAAAGCATTCTTACTATTTTGTGTGTCGTGATTGTTGCTGTGGTAAGGAAGGTTGTTGACAACACCTTTTAATTCTTCTTTTTTATTTTGAACATCAGCAGCATCTTTAACGGTATTAATACCAGCTTCATCTGTTTTAGTGTTAATTTGATTGTTGAAATCAGTTTTTTAGGTTGGCGAAAGATGAGTTAATTGATCAACATAAGAAAATGCTGCTTCCTTTTTGTCTTGAAGGATGGCTTCATTCTTAAATTGGTTAATCATTTCGCTTGTATTCGCATTATTAATTTTAAGAATGAATCCACCAAGGTGAAGGTCATTTTCACCTTGTTTTAGATGAGTTAGAGTCTTGATTGAAGCGACCGCAGCAGCTTTTTCCTTCGCGAAATTAATCTTAGTTC
This sequence comes from Ureaplasma canigenitalium ATCC 51252, assembly GCF_000712165.1. Lineage (GTDB taxonomy): Bacteria > Bacillota_I > Bacilli_A > Mycoplasmatales > Mycoplasmoidaceae > Ureaplasma > Ureaplasma canigenitalium. The sequence continues at coordinate 171,710 of NZ_JONZ01000004.1, forward strand.
GAAGACTAACTGCAGCTTCCTTGTTTGTAACCGTATTTAGTTCACGTTTCAAGTTCTCGATGATACCATCGTTCTTGTTATCATCAGCTTCGTATTGGTCAAGTTGTTTTTTTGTTTCTTCGTATTGACGTTTATATTCTTCAATAACATTCTTAGCATTAGTGATGTCGTTGACACTCGCAGCATTATTGATTAAAGTTTTCATTTCAGTTCGGTTACTATCTTCTCCGAAACTATTAAGAATCGCTTTAGCTTCACTTGCGATTCGATTAAATTGTTTTGCCTCGTTTTTAACAGTATCAATGTCGCGACGGTGTGTTGCTTTTAGAATTCGTTTTTTAAATTCATTCTTAACTGCATCAGTTAGGTGTTGAGTGTCGTTTTGTGGAAGTTTTAGATAGTCAATTAGAGCATGGTGAATGTAACCCCGGTCGTTTAGATTTTTGATTACATCGGGATCTGCTGTGTTCTTTATGAGACGAATCATTTCTTCGTATGTTTTGAAAGTTTGATTATCAACAATGTGGTTAACATCAGAAGCATTATGGTTGTTGTTTGAAAGGTATGTCTTATTTTTCTTAATGTAAAGACCAATATCCTTACCAGCAGCGGGGCTTCATCACTTATCAAGTTCTTTTTTGAATTCATTTGACTTTGTCAAAATACTGTCTATTTCAGATAAACCATTATTGTCATTTACTTTTGACTTAACTTCATTAATGAAGTTTTTCATCACACTGATTGCTTTATTACCGAAACGGTCTTTAAGTGTAGTATAAGCACTTATTGTTTTATCAACCAAATTCTTAGTTGAATCAAGTTGTTGATTGTTTTCTATACTATCAATCTTTTTATAAAGTTCTTCTTTTAAGCTGTTAATTGCTTGATTTAAGGATTTTTGATCATCGATTGTATTTTCGTGTTCTTGATCCACATTATCATTGATATTTGAAATTATGTTAACTTTTTCAATGATTTCTTTTAACTTAGAAATATCTGCAAAGACTTGATTTAATTTTGTTTCACTATCAGCGCTATTAAGTTGGTTAATTAATCTTTGTTTAGTTAAGTTAAACTTACCATCAATTGAATTAATTTGGTTTTTAACTTCAGTTACCTTGTTCTTTAATTGACCTATTTTGCTATCGAATTGATCTGCACTATTCATATTAGTTAAACTATTTATTTCGCTAGCAAGAGTAGAAATAGCAGGAGCGGTAGCTCCACCAGGATAACCAATGCTATTTAATTTTTTAATTAAAGCATTTTTCTTATCCTTTAAACGAGCTTGTTTAACAATTTCTAGAATCTTGGTATTGTTATCTGTTGATGAACTATTGATTTGGTTATTAAAGTGATTCTTTTCGTCTTGAGAAAGGTTTGAAAGACCATTAACACTTTGAACACCGTTTGCTTTATCACTCTTTTTCTTTTCGTCTATTAGCTTATTGAGTGTGTCAAATTTTTCCTTATTGTTTGATGTAGAAGTAAAACCAGTTTCATCAAGTTTGTTGTTTAGTTCTTTATGGTGAATGTCACTAACTTTTTTTATTTCAGATTTTGCTTTTTCAATTTCAACAGTTAACGAAGGAAGAAGATCTTCGATTTCTTTTGCTTTCTTACGTTTATCCTCTTCACTTAGTTGACTATTATTTTTAACATCATCTAATTGCTTAATTAATTCTTTAACAGCAGGAGCATTTTCTTGTTTTGGATAAGGAAGGTTAAGAACCTTACTCTTCGCAATTTCGATAATGTCCCCGCTTTCATTAGCAACTTTTGTTCTAGCTTGTTTTCTAATTTCATCTAGTTTTTTGTTTGCATCAGGCTCATTAACATTAATATTTTTAACCTTATTGATTAGGTCGTTTTTGGTAGTTTCATCATTAATCTTCTTAATGACATCAAGAGTTTTGATTTTGTTATCAATAACCCCAAGTTCGTTTAGGTTATTTGCATTATTAACATCATTGTTAAGGTGATTTTGTAAATCAGAATCAAGACCGCTGTTTGTGATTTTAGTCTTTTCGTCTTCTTTTTTCTTGTTGAAGATGTTTAACGCATCTTCCTTAAGAATCTTTAAGTTCGATTCAGTTAAATCGTTAGTATCAAGTTTCTTCTTTAGTTCATCAAACTGGTTATCACCTTCAAGTTTGTTAATAGCATCATTTGTTTCTTTTTTTAAGTTGTTTAAATATTCATCAACCTTGTTAATGATGTTTAAGTATTCGTCGTCTGATGTTGAAAGACTATTCGCATTGTCCTTGTTATCGGATTTAATTTGGTTACTATCTTCAAGTTTGTTTAAAGCATCTAAAGTCTTGTCTTTCAGATTATTATGTTTGTTTACATAATCATTAATGTTGCTAATGATTTGGTTAATTTCTTCTTGAGTTCTAGCATTATCAAGTTGTTCCTTAAATTGGTCGTGAACCTTAGGATCTTTAACCTTATCAAGAGTGTCAGATGAAGCTTCTTTATCCTTTTTAATGATTTCTTTTGCAGCCTTAATGATTAAATCAAGTTCGGTTGCTCTAACATTGTCTTTATTAAGAAGCTTAGTTAATTTATCTTTTAGTTCACCGTCATTTAATTGGTTAATTGCTTTTTTAGCTTCTTCTTTTAATTTACTGATGGTGTTCTTACGGTTAAAGTCGTGTTCGATTGGTTTCAATGCTTCAATCGATTCAGCATTTTCAATTTGTTTTAGAAGATCATTGATTTCATCAGGAGATAAATTAGAGTTATTAACTCTAGATTTAAGGAGATTCTTGATTGCACGAAGAAGGTTTTCATCTCCGTGTTGACCGTTAGCATCTCCTTTACGAATTTGTTCATAAGCATCATCAACAATTTTCCTTAATTCGTCATTTGTTGAAGCGTTTTTTAATTTTTCTTTTAACTCATTTTTCTTTTCATCATCAAAAATATGATCGATTAGGATTTCGATCTCTTTTTTATTGATATTTGGGGTGTCAGTTTTAGATTTTTGATCAAATTCTTCAATGATTTTTTCATCATTGATTTGATCATTAATTTTTGATAAATCAGTTAACTTATCAGCATTATTAAGTTGACTAATTAGTTTATTCTTAGTCTCGTTATTATTAAGTGAGTTAATAAGATTATTAATCTTTTGTTTTTCATCATCAAATAATTGATTAGCATCTTTGGTGATATTTTTTAAAGTATCGTAATCCTTCGCAAGAATGAAACGTTCTTCCAGCTTTCTCTTGTCATTGCTATTGATGTCTAACCTAGCAATCGCTTCATATGCTTCTTGCTTAGCTAGTTCATTCATTAGGTTTTTAACGTCATCGATGTTATTAACATCAAAGTCGTATTGACGACGGAATGAATTTTTCTTTGAAGGGTCTTTGATTTTTTCAATAAGGGAGAGAACAACGGGTTGTAGTTTTAAAAGAGCATCGGTTTTTTCTTTTACATTTAAACGGTCTTTAAAAGTTTTTGACTTACCTAATTCATCTCTTAATTTCGACTTTAATGTAGTACTCTTCAGTTGATTTATAAGTTGATTAATGACTTTTTCTTCTTCAAAAGATTTTGCTTTAATGTCAGAAAGAAGAAGGTTTAGTTCATGCTGGTTTTCATCATTAAACTCATTATGTTTTTGGTCGTTAATAAAATCAAGTGCTTCTTTTCTTAATTCATCGTCAATGATGATATTAGTAATAGTTTTTAATTCATCAAAAAGGTGTTTGTAGTTTTGCTGTTTAGCCTTTAATTCTTTCTCCCTATCCTTTTCGGGTTGAAGATTTGAACCATCATCATTGTTTTCAGGTTCATCCGGAACTACCTTTTCCTTGCTCTCATCAGTACTTAAGTTAGGATTTGGTAAAGGCTTAAAAGGTTCAACATTGTTCTTTTCTTTTGGTTTAAGATAAACGATGGCAAGAGCGATGGCAGCGGTTACTAGCGAACCACCAGCAAGTCCAAAACCTAGGGCAATTTTTTTCTTTTGTCTTTTATTGTTATTGTTGTTATTATTTTCCATAAATCTTTCCTAGCCTTTCACGTTAGTTTGTTAGATTTGATAATGATGGATATAGTTTGAGAAGTAAAAAAAATTAAATTTAGTTTCGAGTTAAATTTAAATTGATTTTTATATTCATTAAATTAAAAGAAAAAATATTTCCTATTAAAATAAACGCTAAATTGAGACCTATTTAAAGATTGTTTTAACTTAGGTAGTTAACTACTTTTTTCTTTGATCGAACAGTTATTGTGTCAGTGTCACCCTTTAATGAGTAAACGAACACTTGAAGTTCAATAACGGCTACGATGAATGAAATAGCAAGGAAACCTAATACCGCAATACCGTATCCGATCACAGCATCGTTAATTTCAAAATACAATACACGTCTTGCTGCATCACTTCGGTAAATTTCAAGTGTATATCATAGATATACGTCGTCTTTTCTTACATAAGGAGCATTTGAAAGATCAACGAAAGCTTGAAGTGATGGAGGTACAAGGAAAGCGACAAGTAGAATAGTTGCTATAACAGATGCCATCAGGAATAAAACAATTCACATTAGATGGACAGGAGTATATTTTTTGAAACGAGCACTACCAGCAATGTTTGTGAGAAATAATACTAATCAAAAGAACGACATTAGTGAAATACTAGCGATTGCTTCGTTAGTAATTTCTGATAAACTAACTGTTCCTTCACCACCGGGCACATTAATGATTGTAGGATTAGTTAAAGTGAAATGAAAAAAACCAAGTGTAATATTTTGTTCAATTCGTTGGAAGTTTGAATGAACATCGTATGAATATTTAGGAGGAAGGACATTGATCGCGAAACATCATAGGGTAAATGCGATACATAACATCAAAAAGGTATAGTAAACATACCGGAATGATTTTGTATCTTGCAGATACATATTTCTCCTATATCTAAAAATGTAATTTAAGTTCAAAGCAAATCACCTATTTATATATTAATATAAGATTATACAATAAAAAACGGAACTACCTAAGTTCCGTCTACCTTTTATTTTTCTGTACTACCTTCTTTTAAGATACTCACTTTTGTTTTAGTTCCCATAAATTTACTGTATTTAACAATTCCAGGAACTAGAGCGAAAAGTGTGTGATCCTTACCTTGTCCAACACCTACACCTGGATAAATTTTATTACCACGTTGACGATAAATAATTTGACCAGCTTTTGTGTGTTGACCGTCCCCTAGTTTCGCACCAAGGTACTTAGGATTTGAATCTCTACCGTTCTTTGATGAACCTACCCCTTTTTTAGAGGCAAATATTTGAAGGTCAGTTATTCACAATAATTTTTTCATAATTTTTTAAAATTCCTATTTTTGAACTAACTTACAATTTTGATGTATTTTTTGTAAATTGCTTCGATTGCTTTTAGTTGAATCATTATTAAATCAAGATAAGCTTTTTCACTTTCATTGTCTTCGACGTTTATTTCAATATAACCATCGTTGACAATGATTTTGGCCTTTTCATTAAATCAATTAAGTGCTCCCATTACAATAGCAGACACTCCTGCACACACGATATCCTTACCATATTGGTTTTGGTTCGCATGACCTTTAACGATTAATGAAGATGCTTGTCTTTTGATTTCAATCATTACTAACCTTTGATTGAAGCGATTACAAGTTTAGTGTAAGGTTGTCGGTGACCTTGTCTTTTTAGGTGGTGTTTTTTTGACTTAAATTTGATGATGTTGATTTTCTTTTGCTTACCTTGTTTTTCAACAGTAGCTATAACTTTAGCATTCTTTACAAAAGGCATTCCAATTTTGTTGCCAACCATAAGGACTTCACTAAATTCAACTTGTTCTCCAACATTGTAATCAAGTTTTTCAACATAAATGACATCTTGTTCTTGTACTTTATATTGTTTTCCACCAGTTTGGAAAATAGCAAACATGTATTTTTCTCCTATAAAATTTACTTAGACTCACCATTTAGGTACTCAATAAAGAGATTTAAGACCTATTTTGAGTGGTTGAAGCTGCATAAAAACACACAGCTAAATAATTATAGCAAAAGTTAATTAAAATTATTTTTATATATAGATTTTTTATAATATTATTATTTATTTTAAAAGGTGTAGTGTGGTTTTTATGGCTAAGGTAAAACGGGGAAAATTAATAGTTTTTTCAGGTCCAAGTGGTGTTGGTAAACACACTATTTTACAACAAATTTTAAATAAAGAAGATTTGAATTTGGCATATAGTGTATCAATGACAACTCGTCCAATGCGTGATGGTGAAGTTAATGGTGTTGATTATTATTTTGTCTCTCACAATCAGTTTGATCAAGCAATTAAGAATGGTGATTTAATTGAATGAGCAGAGTTTGTCCATAATAAATATGGAACACCTAAGAAGGAAGTTGATCGACTTCGAAATCTTGGAAAACATGTCATTCTTGAGATTGAAGTGGTTGGGGCACTACAGGTGTTAGAAGAATTCAAAGATGATGATTTGCTAAGTATCTTTCTACTCCCTCCAAGTCTTGAAGAGTTACGAAATCGCTTAAATAAGAGAAATACGGAAACGAAGGAAATCATTGAAAAAAGAATCATTAAGGCCGAGAAAGAAATTGGTGTTAAGGATAAATATATGTATAACATTATTAATGACACACCAGAAAGAGCGGCCGCTGAACTTGAAGAAATAATTAGATATGAAGTTAACAAATAAAGAAACGAATATAGATCAAAAATCAATTTTTGATTATCCAATTAATGAACTTGAAGAGCTCCTTGTTCAGCATGATCTAAAAAAATTTACCGCAACTCAAATTTTTGAATGATTGTATCGTAAAAGAGTTTATGATTTTGACCAAATGACTAATTTAAGCAAGTCTGGGAGAGCATTTCTTAACGAATTCTTTGATGCGAACTTACTTAAAACGATTATTACTCAAGTGTCTAAAGATGGTACGATAAAGTTTCTTTTTGAACTTTATGATGGTGCTAAAATCGAGACTGTTTTAATGCTCTTTGAATACGGATATTCAGTCTGTGTGACAACACAAGTCGGATGTAATATGGGTTGTACTTTTTGTGCTAGTGGTATCTTAAAAAAGAAACGAAATCTAGCAACATCAGAAATTGTGCTTCAAGTTTATATGGCTCAACTTTATCTTGACCAATATGCTTTAAAAAACGAAAATGAGAATAACACTTTTACTAATGATGTTGATAAAAGTAGAATTAGAAACATCGTTGTGATGGGAATTGGTGAACCGTTTGATAACATAGTTAATGTAAGTCGTTTTATTGACATTGTTAATCATCAAAAAGGCCTTGAAATAAGTAAAAAGAAAATTACAGTTTCAACCTGTGGGCTTGTTAACAAATTTGAAGAATGAACTAATCTGCAACCTAACGTCGGCCTTGCGATTAGTCTTCATGCCTCAAATGATGAAGTAAGAAGTCAGATTATGCCAATCAACCGAGCATTTAACATTGAGAAATTGTTAAATGCAGCTAGAATATATATTAATAAAACTAACCGACGGATTACTTTTGAATATATTATGCTTGATGGCATTAATGATCATAATGAGCATGCTTATGAACTTGTTGAACTGCTTAAAGGGATGCTTTGTTATGTTAACCTAATTCCTTATAATCCGGTTTTTGAAAACGGGTATAAGAGATCGAAAAATATTTTAAACTTCGCTAACATTCTCCAGGAGAACGGTATCCAGACAACTACAAGATTTGAACGTGGGTCTGATATTGATGCAGCATGCGGTCAACTTAGAGCAAAAGAACAAGGAGTACTTTAAAATGCAGTATGGTTCAATTTCGGATATTGGTAATGTACGATTACATAATGACGATTGTTCGTCTGCAGTAATGAATAACGACCAACAACTTTTGCTCATCGTTTGTGATGGTCTTGGTGGTTATAAGGGTGGAGAAACCGCTTCACATATTGTTTTAAATAACATCGTTAATCAATTTCAAAACACTAACTTTATTGGGTATGATAAAAACCAGATTCGTAAATGGTTCATTAATGTAATAACAAGTGCTCAAAAAGAAATTGATGCATGTGTACTCCTTGAAAAAGAGTCTTATAATATGGGAACCACACTTGTTGCTTCGATCATTATTAATGACAAGGTTTACACAATTAACATTGGTGATAGTAGGGCATTTCTCCTTAAGGAAAATTGCTCATTAAAGATAACTAAGGATCATAATTTATTTGAAGCACTAAAAGAAAGAAATGAACCAGATTCTTTGTTTGAAAAATATAGTTCACAACTTGCTGCTTTAACACAATTTATTGGTCGTACATCGAATGTCTTAATTACTTACGATATTTTTGAAAATACACTTGAAAATGGTGACATCATTCTTCTTTCGTCAGATGGTTTTTACAACTTTATTGATATTAATGACATTTATTCAAAATTAACTCATAAAAACTTTAATACAGAATTAACAAAATTAATTTCTCTCGCTCTAGAAAACGGTAGCAATGATAACCTCTCGCTTGCTGTTTATCAACATATAGGATAATTATGGAACGAAAAAGATATAACAAAGGAGATATCTTAAACAACAAATACCAGATTTTAAAATATCTAGCATCTGGTGGTTTTTCTGATGTTTATCTTGTTTGTCTCAAAGAGGATTATGGTGTCCTTGCAAAGACTTATGATGATGAGAAAGATCAACTTAAAGTTAAGAAGAAAAAGGTGTCTGAACTTGAAGGAGAAGAAAGAGAAAAAATAGTTTTTGCATGTAAAGTACTTTACATTAAAGATAAGGAAAAACAAGAAACCTTTTTTGATGAAGTCAAAATTCTTAAAGTTGTTAAGAATTTAAAAAGTGAATACACTAAAAATATCGCTCAGTTTATTGAATATTTTGAACTCGGTTCTCTTGAACATGAGAATTATCAAATTTGTATTATTCAGGAATATGTTGATGGGATTACACTTGCTAATTATTTAGCATTGCATCCTAATTTAACTTGGATTTCAGCGGTACGAGTAATCAAAGAAATTGCCCTTGGTTTAAAAGCGTTTCATGAATCTAATTTCAAGATTATCCACCGGGATCTGAAACCAGAAAATTGTTTAGTTAATTTAAGTTTAACTAAAGTTAAAATTATTGATTATGGTGCTTCGTCTGCTTTTTATAGTAACAAAGATTTAACACTTGACCGGGACATTAAATGTTCGATTCCGTACGCTCCGCCTTCAATTCTTAAAATCTCAAATGAGATTACGAAGAAAGCGAAAATTGAGAACAAGACTGCTATTTCTTATAATGCTCAAAAAATTTACCAGGAAGTTTTTAACCATCACTATGACATTCACTCTCTTGGTGTGATGCTTTACGAATTAATTGCGAATAAACTTCCATTTGACCATATTCCAATAGACAAAGGTAAAAGTGAGACCAAAAAATTTATTGAGATGTTAAAGATGTATGAACGATATGACTACGACCCACTATCTTTAATGAATCCGACCATCCCAATTGGAATTGACAATATTCTTACAAGATGCTTTGCTTGAAAACCAAAGGATTATCTATGGAAGTATCCTGACATTAATGCTTTCATCAAAGATCTTGATGCAGTTTTTGATGAGCAACATGATATTAACCAAAATTATTACAAACCGCTTGAAACCCAAATTTTATATAAAGATCGGAAAGCAAGTCTTAATTCAATCAAAAAAGAAGATCAAAAATTTTACCTTCGAAAATGAATGCTCATACTCATTACTTCGATTGTTTGTATCCTTGTTTTTGTGTTAATTGTTTTACTTATATACTATAATGTAGGTAATTATGGAAGTTAAGGTTGTACGACAAATTAAAGATCACTATTTCGGATACTTTAAGGAACAAAAAACTATTATTAAAATTTATCCAAGGGGGATTTTTAAGCACGACAAACACGAATTAAAACCTATTGTTGGTGATGATGTCATCGTTAAACTTGTCGATGATTTGTACATTATTGACGAGATTAAAGAACGAAAAAACCGGTTTATCCGTCCAAGAATTGCTAATCTTGACATCATTCTTATCGTGATGAGTGCAACAAAACCGACCTTTAATGTGAATCTTCTATGTCGTTTTCTTGCCCTATATGACCGATACCAAATTAAAGATACGATTATTGTGATAACCAAAACCGATTTAGTTGAAGATACCAACCAAGTTTTTCAGTACATCAATGATTTAAGAAAAGATGGGTACCAAGTTTTGCTCTCAAACAGGAATGAAGATATTGATTACTTAAAAAGCATAATCAAGGATCATGTGGTTTGTCTAGTTGGTAACTCAGGTGTTGGAAAATCGACTCTTATTAATAAGATAGACCATACATTTAATCGACATACCCAAGAAATTTCGTTATCTCTTAATCGAGGTAAACATACGACAACCAATACTCATTTGTTAAATTTTAATGATGGTTACCTTGTTGACACTCCTGGATTTAGTACCATTCTACTTAATATGACGAAAAAGGAACTTTCAACATCGTTTAAAGATTTTAATCAAATTGCTCCTTTGTGTAAATTTAGTGATTGTCTTCATACGAACGAACCGGGGTGTCGAATCCGCGAAGCGGTTGATGAAAAAACGATTGCAAAGTGACGCTATGATGAGTATTTAAAGTTACTAAATCTGGTTGATAAAGAAAAAAAGTAAACATATAAAAGAAGGAAAAAAAACTGATTTTTTTGTTCAGTTTTTTTATTTCATCTTGAATTAAATAAAACTTTCCTTTATAATTTTAAAGTTTTGTCAATAGTAAAAAAACGACATTTTGACACACCCGAAAGTGTTGTCATAAATTAAAAATTAAGAAATGAAAGGAAAACAATATGCCTACAATTGCACAATTAATTCGTAATAAACGTGTACCTAAGGTAAAGAAAACAAAATCACCTGCACTTTTATATACGTATAATTCATTAAAAAAGCAAACAAAGCGTAATCCAAGTCCACTTAAATCTGGTGTGTGTACTCGTATTGGTACAATGACTCCAAAGAAACCTAACTCGGCTTTGCGTAAGTATGCAAAGGTACGTCTTACAAACGGTTTTGAAGTACTTGCTTATATCCCAGGAGAAGGTCATAACTTACAGGAACACAGTGTGGTTATTATTCGTGGGGGAAGAGTTAAGGACTTACCAGGGGTAAGATACCACATCGTTCGTGGGACAGCCGATACTGCTGGTGTTGATAAACGTCGTCAACAACGATCATTATATGGTGCGAAAAAACCGAAAGACGCAGCTAAAAAATAGTTACTAAGGAGGAAATGGAAAATGAGAAAATTAAAACCTGAAAAAAGACAAGTCCTTGCTGACCCAGTTTATAACTCTAAATTAGTAACAAAACTAATTAATACCATTATGTATGAAGGTAAAAAAGGGCTAGCACAATCAATTATTTACAATGCTTTTGAATTAATTGAAAAGAAAACAAACAAACCAGCACTAGAGGTGTTTAATAAAGCAATCGATAACATTATGCCTGTTATTGAGCTTCGTGTTCGTCGGGTAGGTGGGTCTAACTTCCAAGTACCAACCGAAGTGACTCCTGAACGTAAGCAAACTCTTGGTCTTCGTTGATTAACTCAATATGCTCGTCTAAGACACGAACACACGATGACCGACAAACTTGCTGGGGAAATTATTGATGCTTCAAACAACACTGGAGCTTCAATTAAGAAAAAAGAAGATACTCACAAAATGGCTGAAGCTAACAAAGCGTTCGCTCACCTTCGTTGATAATTCAGTAGATAAGGAAAAAATATGTACACGAAAGATTTACATTTTTATCGTAACTTTGGAATTATGGCACACATCGATGCAGGTAAGACAACTACATCAGAACGAATCTTATTCCACACAGGTAAGAACCACAAAATTGGTGAAACACACGATGGTGCTGCTACGATGGACTGAATGGCACAAGAAAAAGAACGTGGAATTACGATTACTTCAGCAGCCACTTATGCTCAATGGGCAGATCATGAACTTAACTTAATTGATACACCAGGACACGTTGACTTCACAGTTGAAGTTGAACGTTCGCTTCGTGTTCTTGACGGTGCTGTCGCTGTTCTTGATGGTCAAAACGGGGTAGAGCCACAAACTGAAACAGTTTGAAGACAAGCAACTAGATATAATGTCCCAAGAATTGTTTTTGTAAACAAGATGGACAAGACTGGTGCTGACTTCTACTATTCAATCGACACCATTAAAAATCGTCTTGGGGTAAAGGCAACAGCGATTCAAATTCCAATCGGTGCTGAACAAGATTTCGTTGGTCAAATTGATCTTCTTGAAATGAAGGCTTACTACTATGATGGTGGTGCTGATGAAAAGTATGAAATCAAGGATATCCCAGCTGACCTATTTGAAAAAGCGAAAGAAATGAGAGCAAAACTAATCGACGATGTTGCTCTGTTTGACGACGATGTGTTAAATAAGTACCTAGAAGGTGAAGAATTAACTATTGACGAAATTAAGAAATGTATCCGTAAGGGAGTTATTTCAACTCAGTTATACCCAGTTCTATGTGGTTCTGCTTTCAAGAACAAAGGTGTTAAGAAACTACTAAATGCGGTTGTTGATTACCTTCCAAGTCCACTTGATGTTCCACCAATCAAAGGTCACAAACCGCATGGTGGAGAAGTTGAAGTTCACAACGATGAAAAAGAATCATTTAGTGCTCTTGCCTTCAAAGTAGCAACTGACCCATTTGTTGGTCGTCTTACATACATTCGCGTTTATTCTGGTAAACTTGAAAAAGGTTCTTATATCTTAAACTCAACTAAGGATAAGAAGGAACGTGTCTCACGTCTTGTTAAGATGCATAGTAATAATCGAACAGAAATTGATTCAATTTCAGCTGGTGATATTTGTGCTGTAATCGGTCTAAAAGACACAACTACCGGGGATACGATTTGTGATGAAAAGAATCCAATCATCCTTGAAAAGATGACTTTTGCTGATCCTGTTATCTCGCTTAGTGTTGAACCAAAAACTAAAGCTGACCAAGAAAAGATGTCAATTGCTCTTTCAAAATTAGCAGAAGAAGACCCAACTTTTAAGACATATACTGACCAAGAAACAGGTCAAACAATCATTGCGGGAATGGGTGAATTACACCTAGATGTGCTTGTTGACCGTATGCGTCGAGAATTTAATGTCCAAGTTAATGTAGGTGCACCACAAGTTTCATACCGTGAAACATTTACTGTTGAAGGTGAAGCTGAAGGGAAGTATATTAAACAATCTGGTGGTCGTGGACAATATGGGCATGTTTGAATTAAATTCGAACCTAACCACGATAAAGGATTTGAATTCGTTGACAAGATTGTCGGTGGTAAAGTTCCTAAGGAATACATTAAAGAAGTTGAAAACGGTTTAATTGAAGCTCTTGAATCAGGACCACTTGCTGGATATCAAACGATTGATGTAAAAGCAACAATCTATGATGGTTCATATCACGAAGTTGACTCATCAGGGATGGCATATAAAATTGCAGCATCACTTGCTTTTAAGGAAGCTGCTAAAATTTGTAAACCAGTTTTACTTGAACCAATTATGGATGTCGATGTTTCAACACCGGATGAATATTTTGGGACAGTAATGGGTGATATTTCAAAACGTCGTGGTATTATCGAAGGACAAGAAACACGAGGTAATGCTCACACTATTAAAGCAAAAGTTCCACTATCTGAGATGTTTGGTTATGCGACGGATCTTAGATCAAATACACAAGGTCGTGGACAATATGTAATGCAGTTTAGTCACTATGCCCAAGCACCTAAATCAGTGACTGAAGAAGTAATGGAAATGAGAGCTAAGAAATAATTTTCTAAGTTCTATTAACATTTATTATTAAACATAAAAACTTGGTTAATGTTATAATGTAAAAAGCATTTAACACGAAAACCTTGTTATATATTAGGAGAAAAAAATGTCAAAAGCAAAATTTGAACGTACTAAACCACACGTTAATATTGGTACAATCGGACACGTTGACCACGGTAAGACAACGCTTACTGCTGCTATTTCAACAGTGTTAGCTAAGAAAGGACAAGCAATTGCTCGTTCTTATGCTGATGTTGATAACACACCAGAAGAAAGAGAACGTGGTATTACTATCAACGCTAGCCACGTTGAATATGAAACAGCAAGTCGACACTATGCTCACGTTGACTGTCCGGGGCACGCTGACTATGTTAAAAACATGATTACAGGGGCTGCTCAAATGGATGGAGCAATTCTTGTTATTGCCGCTTCTGATGGGATTATGGCTCAAACAAAGGAACACATCCTTCTAGCTCGTCAAGTAGGTGTTCCTAAGATTGTTGTATTCCTTAACAAATGTGACTTCATGACTGATGGCGAAATGCAAGACCTTGTTGAAATGGAAGTTCGTGAACTTCTTAGCAAATACGGATATGATGGTGATAACACTCCAGTAATCCGTGGTTCTGCTCTTAAAGCACTTGAAGGCGACCCAGTTTGAGAAGCTAAGATTGAAGAATTAATGGACGCTGTTGATACTTGAATTCCATTACCTCAACGTGATACAGACAAACCATTCCTTCTTGCGATTGAAGATGTATTTACAATCTCAGGTCGTGGTACTGTTGTAACAGGACGTGTTGAACGTGGTACTCTTAAATTAAATGATGAAGTTGAAATTGTTGGTCTAAAGGAAACTCAAAAAACAGTTGTAACTGGAATTGAAATGTTCCGTAAACAACTTGACACCGCTGAAGCTGGTGATAATGCTGGTATTCTTCTACGTGGTGTTAAGAAGGAAGACGTTGAACGTGGTCAAGTATTATGTAAACCAGGTTCAATTAACCCACACAGTAAGTTTACAGCTAAGGTATATATCCTTAAAAAAGAAGAAGGTGGACGTCATACACCAATCGTTTCAGGTTACCGTCCACAATTCTACTTTAGAACTACTGATGTGACAGGTGCAATTACTCTTCCAGCAGGAACTGAACTTGTGATGCCAGGGGATGACGTTGAAATCACAGTTGAATTAATTGCTCCAGTTGCCATTGAAGACGGAAGTAAGTTCTCTATTCGTGAAGGTGGTAAGACAGTTGGTCACGGTAGTGTTATTCACACAACTAACTAATTTATATTAAAGTCATTAAATAATGAAAAAAAGGTGAGCAATCATCTTTTTTTCTTTTATCTCCTTTGACCGGTCACTAAAAACATGTTTTCATCTACTCTACTAGGTAGCGAAACAGCTGATATTCTGCTAAAAAGATGATGAAAAAACGATGAATTCTAATAAAATATATTAAATTGTTTTTATTTATTAAATATGTAAAAGGATTATTGTGAAAAAAGTTATTAAAATCAGCGAAAGGATGGTCTTTGATGATACCTATAAGCTTGGTGGAGCATTGAAAGCTTCAACACCTGTCAAAGCTTATAAAGGTATCATCCTTTTATCCTTATTCGCTTTTTGATTAACGATCTTAATCGATGCTAATAAAAGTATTTTCATGTCAGATCTTCTACCGGTTCGTAACTTCTTAAAAGTTACTGACTTCTCAAATGAGCATTTTAACACGATTATACTTTTTAAATTTATCATTTTGTCTTTTGTTTTCTTCTATACGATTATTAAAAATTATCGGAATATATATTTCCAGAAGGAACTAATTAAGCGCTATGGTGCTTGATTCTTTTTGTACTACAGTCTTACCGTTTCAGCATTTGGTTTAATTGTTGGTTATCACCCAATCCGGTCAACAACTTCCTTAACATACCAATACGCATCGTTGGTTTATATTTTGTTACCGTTATTTTTTGTTAATTTTGCTTATCATATTTACATCCATATACTAAAGCAAAAAACAGAACCACTTGCTTATAACAGAGTATGAAGTCTTTCAATTACCCTAATTAGTCAAGCACTTACCGCTGCTCTTGTGATTGCTTTTGTTTTGAGTTTTACGAAATCAAGTCTTTCCATACAAAATAACTTAAATCGAACTGACGGTAAGAACAACATTATTATTAATGAGTTTATTTTTAATAACAACAAGGTTTATATTTATTTGCAACAGTTGTTCTCAGTAGCTTCTTCGAAAAACTTAAGCATCATTATCTTTGGTTTTATTGGAATTGGTGTTTTACTAGTTGGTATGAATACATCAGAAATTTTGTTTATTGCTTCAAAACAATACACATATCATTTCTTCCGTGATCAAATGGTAATCCTACTTGTTGTTTTTATTGCAATGTTATTGTGGTTCATCCAAGTACTTTCACTAACAATAGAAATACCACAATTTGAAATTATCAATAATAAGCAGGTTGTAAAACCAAGTTTATTTGTAAGACCTGACGAATTTAATAGTGTCCTTGGCGTACCTAATAAAAAAGACTTTGCTTATCTTACAAACATCTTATTTAGTTTTGTGATTCTCGCATCATATCTTCTAATTAATTTCATGCCTAAAACAAAGCAACGAAGTGATGTTTTCCAAAATCTACAGTTCTCATTCTTCCAAACATTATTATGAGCAATTCTTGTTATTTTTGATTTTGTTAACCGTAATTCATTTGTTGCTCTGCTTAATATTTTCTTTACATCAATTTGCTCTTTAACGATGTTAATCGTTCTTCTTACGAGTAAAAAAGTAATGAACTACCATGCGATTGTTTTTGTTTTAATTACTACAACATCGTTAATTCTTGTGCTCTTTAGTTATGGAGTTAATAACTTTTTAATTGTTCAAAATAATAAGAGTTTCGAAATTATTGACTCACGCTTTAACTTTACCCAAATCTTTAGCATTCTTACCCTAGTTTCATACTTCGGTTTCTTGCTTGCTAACTCAATTCACATTAAGGTTGTTGTTTACCGTATTAATAAATTACAAAAGGTAATGAACGAAATGAAAAAAGAAGAGGTTGCCTATGAAAAATAATAAAAAGAAAAATGAAATGAATCAGGTAGAAGAAAATAGTTTTGATTTATATCAGGAATATAACAACTTAAAAGAAGACGAAAACCTAGTAAGTTTTCGTCAACTATGTGCGACAGCTCTTATTAAAAATAATTTAGGTTTCGATGATGAGCGTTATTTACAATTTGTTGAAAATGTAAACGATGCATTAAGAAGAAGAATTGACCTTGTTTTTGATAACCTTGTTATTACCTTTAAAATTAATGAACGCTATAGTTTAATGCAACTTGCTCCTTATGTTTCAAAAACCCAAAATCCCAATGTCCCAGCTCTTACTTTAAAGAGTAAGATGGGAACTGATTTTGATGTTTTTTATAACACATTAAATCTTGAAATTAACCGTCTTCTTTCGAGCGGCTCATTACTTGAACTTGTTCCAAATACAATTATTTATTTCGATTTTAAAACAAACAATATGGTCTTACTTTTTGATCATTCACTAGTTTCTGACATTAAAGGATAATTATGCAGTTAAAAGTACATATTGATCGAAAAAAGAATCTACAAAGCATCCTTCTTAAGGTTAATAATGACAAAAATATTTGTCTGATTGACATTATGAAGTTAAATAAGCGACTGAAACACTTCATTAATAGTTCTACACTTAACCGTCAATTAATCCTTACCCTAGACAAAAAATATCGTTTTCAAAACGAATTTATCGGTGATGATGTAACTAAGAAAACGAACGGTGAATTTATTAAAAAAGTCAAAAAAACCTTTTTAAGATCTCACCAATTAATCGTGTATATCACCGAAAACCAAAAGTTTTCAACCGACTCATATACCCGTTATGAAAAACTAATTAAGAAAATGATTAAAGAATCTCCGGCCGATTTTATCTGTATTGGAGAAAGAGCGGAGAAGTTTTGTCAAGAACACGGTTATAATGTTTTAAAATCATTTACTAATGATAAGAACGACCATAGCATTGCTCCTAAATTAGCAAAAATGGTTAAAATTATGTATCAAGAATTTAATTATGAAAAAGTAAATTTTGTTCTTAACTCAAACAAAAACTTTAATAATTATTTTACTATCCTACCAATTAAACATTTTGATGTTGATAAGTTATTAAGTAAGGATGAAAAAAGTATCCTTGATAATGAAGATTATGACCGTTTCCTTAATTACAAAATTTATCCCGGAATTGATACTTACATTAATTCCCAAATCAACATCTATATTGTTAATACAATTCAATCATTACTAATTGAATCGAGTTTTTACGAAGCAAAAACAAGACTTGTTAACTATAACCAAACAACGAAAAACTTAGATGATCTCCTTCTTAAATTAAATAAAAAGATCATTAAGATTAAGCGGGAAAACGAAATAGAAGAAATTGTTCTTCTTACAAAGAGTGCTGATAATTTCTCTTTAGATTCTCCGCTGAAAGGAAAAGCAAATGGCTAAGGATTTTAAAACAAGTACCCTTAATATCCACTTTCTTCATGGTAAGAAAATGCACTTCCAGGTAGCTTCGCTTTTCTTTAATGACGATGAAGAAAATAACTGGTATACAATCGATAACAATAGTATATGTGCATATGAAGATATCCTTGTTAAAATAGTTGACCACATTGAGAAAAAAGAAATTTACGTCTTCCTTGTTAATACTACCATTGTGGTTGAGAACGATAGCATTGAAGTGACTACTACGAATGAAATTAATTATTTTATTCGACGTAATACGAAGAAGAAACAGCACAAGAATTTGACTGATTTAAATGAACAAATTAATTATTTTCAATCAACCCGTGTCCTTGGGATAGACATTGAAGAAATGATCAATTTTGATGAGATTAAACATCAATATTATAAGAATAAATTGATTAATATTCTAAATCTAAAGGAGGAGTTTAATTATGAATAAAAAATGAAAAAAACTTGCTCTTTATTCTACCCTAATTCTCCCTATACTAGCTGTTGCTCCAGTTTCTTTAATTGCTGCTGGTGAGTCGACTGACAATAAACCAAAAGACACTCCTGGACAAGGAAAAACATCACCTGGTAATGATAAGAAAGATGCTGATAAGAAGGATTCAGGAACAGCTGGAACCCCACCTAAGAAGAAACAAAAAATCTTAAGTCCTGAGTTTGATACCTTTAAACGTCTTGTCCCAGGAACATTAAAGGAAGCTTTTGAAAAAGGATACGATGAAGCAATTAAATTTTTCGAAGCTCAAAGAAAAAAGCTCCTTGATAATAAGGAAATTGATTTTAAGAGCAAAATCGCTAAAATTCTTTACTTTAACGAGGTGCTTAACTTCCTTTATAAAAATAAAGAAGCTTTTCTAAAAGACCCTAAACTTTTTGGTGTTTTTACCATTTTTCCCAACATTATTGCGAATAATAAAGAATTTACTAAGGGAAAAATTAAGTTTGACGGTAAAAACTTCGAAAAAATTGTGTTCGGTGAAGGAAAGAATAATGACGACTACGAGAGCATCATTCGACCAAACACTGACGATAATATTGAGAAGTTCAATGAAAAAGAAAAGAATTTCCAAACCGCCGAGGAATTTAAAGCAACTCTAAAAGGATATGCGAATGGAATTGCAAACGGTTTCCGTAAATTTGTCTTTGATGAAAAAAAGGATGATTTCAAGATTGACGAGAATACCACACTAGAAAATTTAAAAGATAAAGGTCTAAGTATTACTCCACCAAAAGGTTATAAGGATTGAGATTCTTACTTTAAGGAACGTCTTAGCAAGGAATTTACAAAATTCGACCTTGATCAAAATGTCGAGTTTACAAAAAAACTAGAGGAAGACGAACCAACACCAGAGCAACCAAAACCACCAAAACCACCTCTTCCTGGTCCAGAATTACCACCAACACCACCAGCTCCACCATTAATCCCAGAAGACAACGATGTTGATACAACAATTCCAAAATTAGCAATTAACACCTTACAAGCTTGGGTTAAAAGTGAACATACAAACAAGAGTGCGGATGATTTAATCGCTTTCTTTAATAGTGCGAAACCAATTGATAAAATTAGTGTTTCTGATCAAATTTTCTTCTTTGACAACCCAATTAACACTAGTTATAGTTACCAAGTTAATAGTCTAACCAAAGATGACAAAGGAAATGTTACAGCAATTATTCAAATTGCTGAAAAAGCTCATCCCGAACGTATTCGGTTCTATGCTAAGCGAGTCCTAATTGATAACCGTCCGCAATTCCGTACTTATAGTAAAATCCTTGAGACAACAAGTAATGAATTAAGACGTGATATTTTTGAAAAGTTCTATAAAGCGGTTGGTCTTGATGAAACTTATGACATTAGAAAGTTAAGAAATAAACGACAACAAGACCATCTCTTTAGTATGATTTCCGCTGCGAACCAAGTTTATACTTCAAAAGACATATCATCAAATAAAGAAAAAACTTACTTGAAGTATGTCCGTGAATTTACCGAAACAGAAGACCTTGAAGATATTCTGCAAAAGGCTTCATATGAAATAAAATACGAAGTTTTAACTTCACTTGCAAAAACCAGAATTTCTAACATTTTATTTTGGATTTTATGACAAAATGGCAATGCTTCTAATATCAATGCATTCCGTCAACAAATCAAGCAAAATAAAGAACAATATATGAAGGCCTTCCAGGATCAAGGTAAAGATATTTATATCCTTGATGATCTTCTTAATTATCTTGATAACAACAACAACATATTACTTGCGAAAATCAATGCTCGACCTTTTGATTACATCCAAGGGGTATCAGAAATGCTTGACCAATTTAAAGTTGTTAATGATGCCATGCTTCTTCTCTCTGAGTTGCTAACAAACGTTGTGTTTGATAGTACGAAAGAAGAGAATCGAAAGATGTTTGAAAAATCGTATACTAATGCTTCCACTATGATTAAAGAAAGTTATCACGAACAAGCAAACTTCTTTATTATCTTTGGATCAATTACACTTGCTTTAAGTGCGATTTCACTAGTTGCTACACTTGCTTATAGTGTTAGTCGTATGAAATTACTGAAATCAAAGAAAAATGTCTGAAGAATTATGATTGCTATCGCAATCGTTTCAGCTTTAATCATATGCATTGGTATCGCTCTTATTGCGATTGGAGTCTAGGGGGATTTTATGAATAATTTAAATAACAAACCAAAGGTCAATGCGGTCTTTGGTTACATTATTGAGGTTGTTGGCGAGTATCCATATCGTCAAAAACAAATTTTTAAAACGAAAAATGTCGATGATGCTCGATTGATATTAATTAGTGCTTCATCCGACAAAGCTTATTTACTGCTTGATAACGGTAAGTTTGATATTAAAGTCGGTGACGAACTAATCGAAATCGAAGTTAGTAACCATATCTATACATCTGATGAACAATTCGGTAATGTTATTGACATTAACGGAAACATTGTGCTTCCTATCCAAAAGAAAGTGGTTGTTGACACAAACGGATATTCATCACCAACATTCGGTTCAACACACGACTTAATGAAGGTTAAAACACTTGATACTCAACTTTACACAGGAATCGTTGTTGTTGACCTTCTTATCCCGATTGGTAAAGGTCAACGGGAATTGATTATTGGTGACCGTGGTACTGGTAAAACCCATATGGCTCTTAATACAATTATTAATCAAAGTCGTCGTGGAGTTAAGTCAATTTATGTTTCAATCGGTCAAAAACGAGAAGACATTTCCCGTATTTATAGTGTTTTAAAACATTACGATGCGATGAAAAATACCATTATTATCGATGCTCCATCAACTTCAGCTTACCAACAATATTTAGCTCCATATATCGGGATGGCACATGCGGAAAACATTTCGCATAAAGACGATGTATTAATCATTTTTGATGACCTTACAAAGCATGCTAACATCTTCCGTGAAATCGCTCTACTAACTGATAAACCAGTCGGAAAAGAGGCGATGCCAGGTGATATGTTCTTCGCTCACTCATCCCTTCTTGAACGTGCTGGGTCTTTCAAGGATAAGAAGACAATTACTGCTCTTCCAATCATTAAAACCGTTGATGGTGACATTACTAGTTTAATTGCTTCAAATGTTATTAGTATTACAGATGGACAAATCGTAACGAGTAGTGACCTTTATGCTCAAGGTGTTTTACCTGCAATTAACATTGACCTTTCTGTGTCAAGAACAGGTTCAAGTGTTCAGACAAGAACAATCACTAAAGTAGCTGGTGAAGTTAATAAAACTTTCCGTGCTTACAAGCGTCATCTTAAACTTGCGAACCTTGACTATGACTTTAATAAAGAAACAACCGCACTGCTTAAAAAAGGTAAACTGATTGATAAGATGTTTAATCAAAAGGGATATAGTTTATACTCAGATAAGTTTATCCTTCTTACATCAAAACTAATTACCTGAAACATCCTTTCTGGGATTGATAATCAACAAAAAGCTCTCGAATTTATTAATTTATTAATTAATACTAATAAAGAAGCGAGTCAGCACTATGAGACTATCTTAATGAATAAGAAACATGATGAAAAACTACTGCGTGATTATTTCGCATATAGTTTACTGCAATATAGCAACTACCTTGGATTGAATTGACACATCGAAGTTGAAAATGAGTTTGTACCATTTGACAAAGAATATCTTGATTTCATCGTTGAGAAGCTAGGAGATAAGAAATAATGGCAAAGTTTACAAAGATTTGAAGTGATGTTGTCGAAGTATCATTCAAAGATAACGAGCTTCCTAAAATTAATACCATTTTAACAACCCATAATGATATGACCCACTTGCTTGTAAAAAGAATCATTGATGGGAACACTGCTCGTGCCATCATCATTAAATCAAGCAAAGACATTGCTCTTAATGACGAAATTACAATTACCAACAAGAGTTTTATGGTTCCTGTAGGGAATGGTTCGAAGAATAACCTTTATTCGATCGACGGTATTCCGATGCTAAAAGATCGTCAAGCTAATCCGATTTATGTTGAAATGGATTCAACAATTAACAATACCCGTTTCCTTAACCAGAAGGTACATATCGTACAAACTGGAATCAAAGCAATCGACTTTTTTATGCCAATTATTAAAGGTAGTAAGCTTGGTATCTTTGGTGGTGCTGGAGTTGGAAAAACGGTTTTAATGAAGGAAATTATTTTCAATGTAAACCGTATCAAAGAAGCTTCATCTAACATTTTTATTGGGTCTGGTGAACGAAGTCGTGAGGGTGTTGAGTTACTAAACGAACTTGAAAGTTCAAACTTAATGAAGAGTTCAGTAATGTATGTTTCAAAGATGAACGAAAGTCCTGGTGCTCGGATGTCAATTGTTCCCATCGGGATTACAGCAGCGGAGTACCTTCGTGATAATAACAAGGAAGATGTCCTTCTTTTTATTGATAACATCTACCGTTTCGTTCAAGCAGAAAACGAAGTTTCAGCTTCCCTTGGGAAGCGTCCTTCTGTTGGGGGATACCAATCTACCCTTGAGAGTGATGTCTCTCATGTAGAAGAACGTATGTTTAAAAATGAAAACGGTTCAATCACTAGTTTCCAAACGATCTTCCTTCCAATGGATGACCTTTCTGACCCAAGTGCGGTGGCTGTTTTTAACCACCTTGACGGTAACTTAGTATTAAGTCGAGCTCAAAGTGCAAAAAACATTTTCCCAGCTTTTGACCCACTTGCCTCTTCTTCAAACTCAGTTGATGAAAAAATTATTGGAAAACGACATTACGATGCCATTTTTGAAGTAAGAAAAATCCTAAAACGTTATAAAGAACTTGAAGATGTCATCCTAATTCTTGGTTTTGACGAACTTGATGAACAAAGTAAAATCGTTGTTAAAAAAGCACTACAACTTGAAAACTTTTTCACTCAAAACTTCTTTATGACTGAACACTTTACCAAAGAAAAAGGTCAATTCGTACCACTTCACGAGACGGTTGAATCAGTCATTCGTATTCTTGAAGGAAAATATATTAACCAATCCCCTGAAATCTTTAGTTACATCGGTTCAAACAAGGACATTCCAACCGATGAAATGCTTGAAGAGATGGCCAAAAATAAATAATTTTCAACGAATAATATTGGAAATTATGGTGAAACACTATTAAAAATATTGCAAAAACCTACTATTTTTCATTGATGTTGTTCATCATCCATCCGATTTTATTAAAATAGAAATATAGTTTTAAATATCAATATTAATGGCGAATAACAAGAACAATTCTATAAAGGATTATTATCTATGAAGAAATCAAAAATCGCTTTAATATCACTAACCAGTTTAGCCGCTGTTAGTGCGGTAGCGACAGGTATTGGTTTATCTGTTTATTTTAACAATCCCAAAAATAGTAACAAGAAAATTAATTCGTTAATTTATGAGCACAACCGTTATCCCTTTCAAGACGGTAACCGTGATCTTGACCAAGTTATCGATTCAAGTTTTGATAATAACCTAAAGAAACTTGATCAAAATGACCCGGTAGCCCCTGAGGTAATTGAACCGCCTAAATTAATTATTCCTGACATTATTATCGATATTAAAGAAGAAAAACCAAAAATCGAAGAAAAGAAGGAAGAAGAACTTCCACCACCTCCTCCACCAGAAGAAAAGAAACCTGAACCAGAAAAACCTGAACAGCCTAAAAAGCAACCAGAACCAGAACCGCTTCCTCCACCTCCTCCACCCAAAAAAGAAGAACCAAAACCAACCCCTCCTCCACCACCTGAAAAGAAAGAAGAACTTCCTCCACCACCTCCCCCTGTTAAACCACAAATTCAAAAGAAGGAAGAAAAAAAAGAACCACCTAAAGCAAATCCACCAGTTGCTCAAGCACCAAAATTGCAGAAAAATAAACGTAAAATTAAGGTCGGCGACAAGTATGTTGAAATTAACGTAGAAGAAGAACCGGTACGTCCACGACAAACTTTTGAAGAAGACAGACAAAAAGGTCTTCAAAACCGAAACCCTTATATTAGTCAAACAGTACCAAAAATTAAGTCTTTTGAAGTTACTGACGAATTCCGTAATGCCAATGTTGAGTTTGGTCGAAAACGAATTCAAGGCATTAATAATATCCCGCAAGTTAAGTGGATTACCGATGGTCAAATTCCTGATTCTGAACTAAAAGATTTCATGAATCAAAACCCAGATTTTTATAAGGGTTTATTCTATAAGTACTTTAGATTATTTGAATCCCCTAATGTTGTTAATTTTTTAACCGAAGAAGGTAAAAAGAAATATCCGCAAATTAAAAATATTCAAGATCGTGATTTAAGATACATTACTTACCTTAAATATCTTGATTATACTAAGTTCACGAAACTTTCAAGTGAAGCGGAAAAAGAACTTAAAAAAGGATATACCCTTGGTGGCGAAGTTTATATTGAAGCCGATGGTTCAATTAACTCACATACTTTTAGTCCACCTGCTGAAAACAACAATGTTATCGCAGAATACACACGAAACAATTACAAGCGACGTGTCTTTAGTTATAACTCACCTTGAAAGAGAAGTCCTTCTGACATCTTAAACGGAAGCTATGATGGATGAATTAAAGATGATAAGACTAAGGAATATGCTCAAAAATATAACTTTAATACGACTGACGGAATTGAAGTTAGTGAGTTAATTCGTGTTAAACCAATCAACGAACCTGGTCAAATTAACAAAGGTCTTGTTGTTAAAATTGATGCATCGAACCCTGCTGGTTATAAGAAAACTCTTGAATTAATTAATCAACTAAAAAATGCTGGTGAAAAGATTACTTCTTATCGTATTTTTAATATTGGTAAGAATGATACGAATCAATCTTTCTATAAGATTTTCGAAGCCCTTCCTGATGAACTTCCACAACTTGAATTATTCTTTGAAACACAAAACACTTCTTATCTAAAAGCGATTAAAAACAAGCATATTAAGGAACTTTCACTATATACTGGTGGTAACTCACTTCTTGATACATGGAACATTAATCCGCTCGCACTAAAAAATGTTGAATGAGTAAACACCGCTGACTATAATGTAAGTCGTGATTATGGCCGTGATGTAAAAGTTTACTCACGTATTACCTTTAACACTCTGAGTTTTGATGATGAAGATTACCTTGAAGGTTCATCAAATCCGTTTGAATTAATTAACGATGGTTTAAGATTGGCTTACTGAGTAAGAAATAACGAAGGCTTCTTCCAAGGTGGTTTTGGTTCCGGTCTTAGTCCTGACCACGACGAACGTGGTAATAGTTATCCAACCGGTCTTGACCTTGGTAGAATGACAAAATTGAAATCACTTCGTGGCTTACGATTTAATGATCACTTAAAACCACAAAATGGATCAAGAAAATTAATTCTTCTTACTCTTCATAATGATGGTCCTGTTTTTGAAATTAGTGCTGAGGAATTGAATCAAGCTCAATTTAAAGATGTTATGTCTCTTGACCCTATGGTAAAAGCGAAAATTCTTTACAGCAATGGTTCGATTACGAACACAATAAGAGTGACCGGTGGTAATTTAAATTCAGATGGTTTAAGAAACCTTGCAGTCCTTAAAGAACTTGACCGTGATCACAATCTGAAAAAACTTCAAATTACTGACCAAAGTATCAAAGGACTTGTTTCAAGTTCAGGTTTTGGAGATATTGAAGTTGTTGATCCGTCAACATCTGATGTAGACTATATTTAGTGTATCTTCGAATTTTATCTTTATTTAGTATAATTTATTAAATATAAATAGATTAAATAAGAGATACACATATGACTAAGAAAACGAAAAAGACATTAAGACTATTTAGTATCCTAGGTGGTAGCCTAGTTGCTATTAGTCTTTTTTCATCAGCAGTAGTGGCTTGTGTTAATAAAGGTAAAGAAGAAAAAGACGGTAAACAGAAAAAACCAGGTGAGAGTGGACCAGAGAAAAAAGAACCAACTCCACCTAAACAACCAGGAGAAAATGGTGAATCACATACCCCACCAAACAATAATGGTCAGGATGCTTCAAAAGATCGCAAGAAAAAAGAAGATGCTCTTGTTAAAGTGCTTCAAGATCTTATGATTAGTGTAACCCCAGACACTAGCAAGCTAAGCAATAAGGACATTAGCAAAGTGTTTTTATCTGAAATTAACGGATTTAAAAAAGATGATTTTAAAGTTAATATTGAAGGAAAAGACAAAGATAAAGTTCGTGTGCTTGATGTTAAGTATGAACCCGAATACACGAACGTAGTGATTCAAAACGGAAAAATTGAAGGTTTTCAAAATCCCGATGCCCCTATTGTTCCAATTAACGTAGTAACCGGAAAAGGAGTCGTTTCAGTCACTTTTTCATTTAGTGATGACAAAGATCAAAATCCGGTTACCGTTATTAAAAAAGCATCATTAAACGGTTTTAAGAAGAACAACTTAGGAATTGATCATACAGGAGTTGTACTAGATCCTCAAACTTATTCTATCCGTAGCGGTTATGATGACTACAATAAGTTAGAAAATAACAACGAGCGTTTCTATCGTGATAATGATAAATTAGTTCGATTCCTTGTTAACGAGTTAGCATCAAATCCAAATTTTGCCGATACTCCTAAGGGAGATGAAAATTTCGGTCTTCTTTCAAAATACCGAAACGATGCCACTTTTACCAAAGAACAAATTGAAAAATTTGACGAAACTGCTGCAGGACTTGATATTCCTAAATTCCATAGTGCCGGTTTCCGTGATCTCGCTATCCCTTCATATAAGGATGGTCAATTTGAAGGTATCTCGTATCCAAAAACCAATGCTATTAGTCAAGGTCAACAGTACCCAACGAACAACTATCTACCAAAGATGCCTAGCTACCTTGATCTCTATAATCGAAGAATTGATTTAGCTTCTGGTGTTCCACGTATTCTTCCTAATGAAACATACAGAGAAATTGCTCTGCAAACTTATTCTGTTAGTTATGGCCACATCTTAAATCCGATTGGACAAGACGGAAAACCTGCAGGAGAAACAGTCGGTTCAACTGTAGGTACAATGTGAATCCTTGACTTTGAACAAACTGATAACCAAACATATCCTACAAAATGATTCTTTGCGACAAATGTCCATGTGGCTGAACATATCACAAAGAATCTTGCTGGATTCTCGATGACGACAATTAAACCTACTGCACCAGTTAAAACCGATTTTGGATTCGCTCAAAGTGACGAGCATTTTGATACAAAAGTGTTTAACTTCATTCCTAACATTGATCACAATTCATTAAGTGGTACTGACGAAGAAAAAGCAAAACAATTACAAGATAAAACTCTTGCAGAAGTTAAAAAAGTTAATCAAGATGCTGTTAAGGTTATTTACGAAGGAAAATCATTTCTAAAAAACAACCCAAAAGACTATCTTACTCCTACACTAAAAGAACAATTTAAAGATGGTGATGTATTTGCTGACTTTGCTGTCGTAATGGTTGATTTTGAAAAATTGGTTAGCGAAAGTAAAGATCCGGAAGTTATGAAGTTAAAGGCAATAGATCTTGCTAAAGAGATAACTCATGACTATGCTACTAAGACCGACAAACATATCAAGTTTATCCATAATTCTTACTTAAAAGACTATGATAAAGTTGATACAAAAGCACATCGAAGAGAAATTGATCGTCCAGCTAACTACTTTAATAATAAGGATCAAATATTCTTGCTTGGTTACCCAAATGCTCTTTCTGACCGATTCCCGTATATTGGTAAGACAGAAAAAGGGAATCTAAGTGAGAACGAATATAATGCCAAGTTAAATGCTGAAGCATCTCAACAAACTTCATTATGAGTTAATCAAAACCCTGCTTACTTCTTCGAAAACTTTATTGATAAAGAATCTAAGAAGAAGTTTAAAGAAATTGATTCAGGCTATAATTTTGATTTAAGCGATCAAATTTATAATCAAGGTAATATCCTTTCAAAAAACATTTCTTATTTAACTTTCACTAACAAACCAGGAGTTAGCGACATCTTCCTTGCCGCTCCATTCGCACAAGACCGAAATACAGGCCGTCTTACTGCTTATATTGACAAGAATAATAAACAATACCTATCATATGGTCTTACATATATCCTACGTGACTATAGTCCAAAGGGTGGTTCATCTGGAAGTAGTATGAGAAATCAAAATAATGAGTTAATTGGGATTTACAACCGAAGTGATGAACAAACCAAAACAGGTCTAGCTACTGCTTTTAGAAGCGAAGGATTTGACTATAAGAATCTTTATGGTAATTATAATCTAGCTCAATACGACCTTATTTACGGAAATGGTAAAGACCAAAAAGAAGGTTCGTCATACCGTGAAGCACTTAAGAACCTATATAACGGTCAGCCTGGGAAGAAGACAAACCTTTTTAAAAATGGTTTTGAGGTTGACAATATACCAAATGAATTTAAATTCGATGATACAAAAAAAGCTTCCTAGGTGGAAGTTTTTTTATTTATTAGATATTTTTCCTTTATCTTTAACCAGTGCGATAATTTTTCTGAATTAATAGATACATCTTCACTAATATTGCTCTTTAATAAATTCATCCAATAATTGATTTTCTTGTTAATAACGAGCATTAAATAGTAATCAAGTTGCTTAACAAAAGACTCTTGTGAATCGTTTTCAACACTTCAGACATTATATTGGATACCATATTTAAAGTGCATAAATTTTGAGTTAATAATCGTTAAAAAACTTTTAATTTTTTCATCGTCAGGTATATATTCCTGATAGATATATTCGATAAAATGATTAATATCCTGGTCTATGTTTAAGTATGTTTTATCCCAATATCCTTCAATAATGGAAAAGTAAAATTTTGCTTTGGTATTTTCAAGGATTTCATCAATATATTCCTTGTTTAAGATAAATTTAATTTGCGAAGTAAACTTAAACAATCAAAAAATTATTTGTTCAAGACAATTATATTCTCCGCTTGTATAACTACTATTAATAGGTGATATTTTATTATTATTTTTATTTAATAATTCTTTACCAAACATTCTCTCTTTAATGTAATTTTGCTTGTTCAAGATTTTCATTAATATTTCTCAAACATACTCTTCATCAAAGGAAGGAATTCTTTTCATTAGTTGATTAAAATAGTTTGAAATATATTTGCTAGTTCCATAATTCTTAACATAATCGATTAATCTTTTAAACATACTCTCATTACTAGCAGGAGTATTGTTTTTTTCCTTCGGATGATTAATAATCAATCAAGTACAGTAATCAATTTGATTACTAATTAAATTCCTTGTTTTTTCATCACCATTTTTAATTAAATATTCATTCATATCCTTTTCTGAAATTGCAGATTGATCAACGACAAAAACAACAAAGCCCTCTTCGAATAGGAAAGCACCTTGTTTTCTCGTGGTTATTTTTCCTGCATCATCATTGTCAAAAGAAAGAACAACAACAGAAACATCGTTTTTTTTGAGTAAATTAATATGTTCCTTTGTCAGAGCAGTTCCCATTGTTCCAACTACATTTTGAAATCCGACTTTGTGAATACTTATTACATCAAAGAAACCTTCCGCAATGTAAATAACTCCATCTTCTCTAATACTAAAAAGAGCACGACTAAAATTATAAAGAGTATTTCTTTTTTGAAAGATATTCGTTTCTTTTGAGTTTTTATATTTAGAAACTTCTTTGTTTTGACTTAGAGTTCGACCACTAAAACCAATTAAATTACCTAATTCATCGTCAATAGAAAAAATAATTCGGTCATTAAAATAGTCGGTATATAACCCGTTATCCTTTTTAGAAATTAGTGAATTTTCTTCGACCATTTTAAATGAAAAATCATTAACTTTGTTCTGAACATATTCTTGATTACTAGATATATATTTAACAAAAGCATCGTTATCGTTGTAACCAATTTTGAAATACTCAATATCTTCGGTAGTAATTAATCTTGATGATAAATAATTAAGTATATTTTCGTATTTCTTTAACTTTAAAAGATGAAGACATGTGAGATCAAAATAAAGTTTATTTAGTTCGTAAATCTTATTATTTTGATCACTGACTTCTTTTTGTTTGATGAGACGGTCACTAAGGTTTATGTCTAGGTTATATTTATTTATTAGTTTAATAACCGAATCAAAATAACTTAAATTATTTTTAAGTTGGTAATATTTAATGACATTACCACCAACACCACATCCAAAACATTTAAAGAGTTTTTTCTTAGGGCTTACAGTAAAACTTCCGGTTTTTTCGTTATGAAAAGGACAAAGACCTAGAAAATTATTCCCTTTTTTAGTTAAAGATACATCACTGGAAATAACATCGACAATGTTTAATTCATCAACCACTCTACTTAACTCATCATTATAGTTTTTTGAATACTTCATGTGATTCTCTTGAAAGATATTTGTTTAATTCATTAAAAGCAACTCGTTTTTGCTTCATTGAGTTTCGTTCTCGAATGGTGAAAGTGATTGATTCATCTTTAAAGGAATCGTGATCAACGGTAAGACAATAAATGGTACCAATCGCATCCTGGCGTCGATATCGTTTTCCAATTGACCCAGATTGGTCAAAAGTAGCACTAACACCCATTTCTAAAAGTTTTAGATAAAGTTCATATGCTTCCTTTTTAAAAGTATTTATAAGAGGAAGAACACATATTTTGTATGGTGCGAGATCGTAATTTAAATCCATTACAATCCGTTCATCGTCATCACCTATTTTCTCAATGTAAGTAACTTCGGTAAAAAGTGCATACATTAATCGCTCTAGACCAACAGAAGGTTCTACAACATGTGGAATGTATTTTTCATTAGTTAATGGATCAAGATAAGTAAGATCTTTTTTTGATAAATTTTGGTGAACAGTTAAATCGTAATTAGTTCTATAAGCAAGCCCATAAAGTTCACTAAATCCGTGAATAAAATTGTACTGAAAATCAATTGTTTTTTTAGAGTAATGAGACAATTCTTCTTTTGGGTGTTCGTGAATCCGTAGGTTTTTATCGCTTAAACCAACCTTATTAATTAAGAAATCTCTAATTTTGTTTTCAAAATGAGAAAATTGATCATGAGCATACTCTTCCTTAAGAAAATATTCAATTTCCATTTGTTCGAACTCACGTGTACGGAAAATGAAGTTACCAGGAGTAATTTCATTGCGGAATGCTTTTCCGATTTGTGCTACACCAAAAGGTAATTGTTTTCTCGATGATCGCTGAATATTTTTAAAGTTTGTAAAAATTCCCTGGGCCGTTTCAGGACGAAGGTAGACGATACTTTTCTTTTCATCAACAACACCCATACTAGTTTGAAACATCAAATTAAATTGCCGAATATCAGTTCAATTAAATGATTTACAAGATGGACATTTAATTTGATTATCCAATAAAATTTTTTGGAATTGTTCGTTAGTAAAATTTTCAGCAACTTGAATATTTTCATCAAAGTTTTCAATTAGTTTATCAGCACGGTAACGTGATTTACATTCTTTACAATCGATTAATGGGTCACTAAAATTATCAATGTGACCAGAAGCTTTTCATACTAGCGGATTATAAATAATGGCACTATCAAGACCGACCATATCAGGAGCGGAAGTGACGAAGAAATCCCATCATAATTTCTTTAAGTTATTTTTAAGTAGCACTCCAAGCGGCCCATAATCCCAAGCATTAGCAAGGCCATTGTAAATTTCTGAGTTAGGAAAAACATATCCTTGTGCTTTTAGGTGATTCACCAAATCAACTTGATTTTTAAAATAAATTTTACTCATAAATTACCGATACTCTAAATTACATATTTATTAATAATATAGTAAACAACATTGATAAATTAAGCAATTTGACGATTAAGTCAAAAATGATCCTTAAAATTTTTAATGAATTTAAGATTAATACCTAAATCATTTTTTAGTAAATCATTTAGAAAAAAAAGAACACTAAAGAGAATTGAGTCATCGTCGATTTCAATAGATTCAGTCTTGTAACAAATTTTGATAAACATTTTAATCGTTGATACATCATAAACCTTCTCATTAAGCAAAAGGTTGTCATAACACGGTTTACAAATGACTCCGCGGTGTTTTTTACTAAAAGTATAAAGCATTGTTTGCTTTTCACATATTACACAATGATTAAGAATATATGTGACACCGTTTAGAAAAAGAAAATCAATGATACTGTAAATAGTAAGCATTAAATCATTTCCACCACGGTAGATTTCATACAAGTATTTTTGATATCAAAAAAACCAATGATGATTGAAATTATTGACTTGTTCAATTAAAAAATTAATAGTCGTTACTAAATAAGAATTAGAAATTTTTTGACCAACACTATCGAGAGTAAGAACTTTTTTTAATTTAGATAGTTTATCTTGTTTTTGGCTCTGAAAAAAAACCACATCAAGATAATTACCAAAAATTAAATTACGACTATTTTTAGATGTAATTCTTTTAACTCCTTGCCCGAACATTGAGATTTTATGATAAGAAGAAAATGATGGATCAATTTCATCTTTAATTTCAAGGATAAAAATTAAGATTTCATCGAACACATCATAATCATAACGACTAATTAAATAACCAGTAGCATTTGTCTCTTTTTTCATTAATCTTCTTGACTATAACCAAAGGCTTTAAGACGATTAGGATCATTTCGTCAATCTTCTTCAACTTTAACAAAAAGATGAAGCATAATTTGACAATCAAATAGTTCTTCAAGTAATTTACGACTTGTCATTCCGATTTCTTTGATTTTTGTTCCACCTTTTCCAATTACAATCGGTTTATGTGATTTTTTTTCTACAACAAGATTTGCATTAATGTATCACATATGACGTTCTTGATTGTATTCTTCACGTTCAATTTCAACATTGATCCCATGAGGTACTTCTTGTTTTAAAACTTCAAGACACACCTTACGGATTGTTTCACGAACCATAAACTTATCATTTTGTTCTTCAACTTCAAAAACATAATCACTAACGACATTAGTAAAACTATATTTCTTGATTAATTCAAGAATTTTTTTTGCATCGTCAGTATTCATCGCAGAAAGGTAAATAACTTCTTTTGGATGAAGTTTGGTTTTTAATTCTTCAATATGTTTATCAAGTGATTTACGGTCAGTTACTTGATCCATTTTATTAATTAATAAAAAAATGTTTTCCTTCTTTTGGTTAATAATTTCTTCAATTAGTTGTGTATCATCTTCCCGGTTGAAGTTTCGTGCGTCAATCATATAAAGAACAATATGAGCTTCGTTTAGAGTGCTTTTTACTTCATCGTTTAAGAAATGATCAAGTTTGAATTTTGGAATATGGAATCCTGGTGTATCAATAAATAAAATAGTTGCTGTCTCGTCCTTGTAGGTAGCACGGATTGCATTTCTTGTTGTTTGTTGTTTGTTGCATACAACACATATCGGTTTATTATTAATGGAATTCATTAATGTTGACTTACCAACATTTGACTTTCCAATAATAGCTACCTTCGCATATTTTACTTCATTCATAAGATTACCCCCTCATAATTTTAAAATAATCAAGAATTTCGTCCTGAAAACCAAACATTATTGCAGCATCATCTTCTTCGATATGATCATACCCTAGAACATGGAGTAAACCATGTGTAAAAAGAAAATTAATCTCACGATAAACCGAATGTTGATATTCTTTTGCTTGGTCAACCGCAACAGGATAGCATATGTAAATTTCACCAAGGGCAAAAGAAATAAAACCTGACTCATCAAAAGCAAACGAAATGACATCAGTTTCACGGTCTTTATTTCGATATTTGTGATTAATAACCCTAATCTCTGCTCGATCTACTATATTGACCTCTAAAAAACGGTTTGTATTTAATTTTAATTTAGAGAAAACATAAGCGGCAATATTATCAAATATTGGCTTGTATGTTTTGGTATCAAATTCGTCAACACTGCTGTAGATATTAATTTCCATATTAGTAATATTTCTTTAAATCAATAATTCCATCATATATTTGGATAATTAAATGATAATCAATAAAAAGCGATAAGTTGTTATTAAAGTACTGCAAAAGTTTAAAAAAATGAGTTTTCGCATTTTTTATTATTTTTTTACTCTGTGCATTTTCAATAATAAATTCAATAATGAATTTAATTGT
Organism: Ureaplasma canigenitalium ATCC 51252; assembly: GCF_000712165.1. Taxonomy (GTDB): domain Bacteria; phylum Bacillota_I; class Bacilli_A; order Mycoplasmatales; family Mycoplasmoidaceae; genus Ureaplasma; species Ureaplasma canigenitalium. The sequence goes on from NZ_JONZ01000004.1 coordinate 206,831, forward strand.
TTGAAAAAAACCGCTTTGGTTTTTTAGAATTAAATCGACAAGTCGATTATGATGCATCACATAATTTCTTATCTCACGGAGCAGTTGACAGTCGATTTTTAATTGTTTTTTTTCGAGTTCGCCAATAATATAAACAGCTTCCGAAATCGAAATCCTAGTAAAGATATTTTGAAAATAGGGAAACATTAACTTTTCGTCTACTTTAATCAGTTGTGGAAAATAGTGATCAATATTTTCAATATTTTTTTCATTAATTAAAGTTCAAAGTTTAACCTTAACTAAATGCTCGAAAACTGAAATCAGGGACATAATAAAGCAACGAAGGTAAAATTCAATGTTTCCAATAACCCTGAGATGTTTAAAATCAAGACTCTTCGCTCTAAAAAGTGGTATTAAATTTATCAAATGAAAAGGGTCGCAACGATACTTTAAGTACGATAAAATATAACCAATATTTTGTCTTGTAATCCTTAAACCTTTCACAGATAAAATATAAAAAATAGCACTATAAATTTTATTGTTTTTAATAAATGCTGTAGCTTGTTTATAATTTAGAATACTAACCTCCTTTACCTTACTTATTTATTCGCAGAAAAATTTCTTTTTTAGAAAAATTTGTCAACAATATTATTTAATGTTTATAATTTATAGTTATTATTAGTATTAAGTATGAATGAATCAAAGCAGTTTAAAAATCCATTCAAAAAGAAGAAAAGCATAGCAGCAGCTGGTCTATGCTTCTTTTCGTTGGCTGCAGCGGGTATTATTGCGGGAACGACTGCTTATACCATTACAAAAGGTAAACCTGGAGCAAATTTCAACGGAACTATTGAGACCACAACTTATGTTAGTCTTGATTCATTTAAAACAAATACCGAAAACCTAGCTGTTTTAAAGGAAATATCTGATAAGAATATTCGTAACTACGAACAAATTGGCTTTCAGGAAATTAAAGCAAGTTACGGAGTTAGAACTGATTCTAAAAAGAAGACTGGTTCGGAAACGATTGGTTATATTACATATAATTTTGTGCCGAATAGTAATAACCTTTCCATTCTTAGTTTAATTGATGGAGAAAATACAGATGAACGAGTGCGAGCGAAATTGCAGTTACTATCTGTGTTCGCTAACTCCAACCGTGTTGAAATTCAAAACATTAATCAACTGTTAGTTAAGTCAGAGAAGAAGTCTGAACTTTTCAAGGATAACCGCTTCCAGACTGAAAATAAATTATTGGTAAACGGTAATGTTGAGAAAAATAATGTGCATTCCGTTACTATAAATGCGGACAATCGACGGAATCAAAGAACACAAGATCAACTATCTATTGATTTAAAACAATTCAATGGCGACCTACCGTTAAACTTGAGGGATTTTGACCAAGAATTCAGAATTAATCTTGGATATAATCCAACCGAGGAACGAACATACGAGGATGTAGTACGTGATTTTAACGGACGTCCCGAGTCAAAAAAAGTTGATCCTAAACAAAGTTATTTAATTTGGTTTAACCGTGATGCACTTGTTAACAAACTAAATTTATTAACCTTACTTGCTTTTGGTTTTGACCAAAAAAACATTTCTGTTGATGAATACAATTATTTAACTCTTGTTTATAACGGTCTTAACCAAGATAGTGAAGAACGTGCTTATATTGACTGAATAAAGAGCAATCTTTCGACTTTTAAATATGAAGATTTTTATATTAGTAGCACCGATTTAAACTATAATTTTGATCCAAAAAAAGATAAACTACTTAAGGTTATTAGTCAGTTTTATAAAACCGATAAGCATAAAGTTCGTGACACGAGCAATCCGCAAGGTCAAAATAAAGTCTTTAAAGATTATGAAATGTTTTATTCATGATACATTAAGGACTTATCCTTAATTAATCAATATGTAAGAGCAATTGATTATCAAACATTCTTTAGTTATTTTCCTAAAAAAGATAAAGAAAACAAGGATTATTTTGCTGATCACTTGGAATTAAAACCAGATAATCTTCCAACTAGTGCTGTTGATAGTTTGCGATTACTCGCTGGTAGTGCTTTTGATTTTATGTTAATCAATCCACATTTTGATGTGGTTAACAAAAACTACGCTCACTATTTTAAATCTGTACTTGATTCAACAAGAGGAATTAAGAGCACTTTTAATAATGGTGCTATTTCAACAACTCCACTTAAAACTTATGAAATAGTTTTAATCGGTCTTGCTGTGATGATTTTGATTGTTGGAATTGTTGTTTCTATTTTATATAAAACAGGCGGAGCAATCTTCTTCCTTCTCTCATCAACATCGTTCACATCGCATCTTGCAATTATTACTTCAAGTGGTTTTGGATTTAGTCCACAATCATATGCTTCAATTATTGCTTCTCTTTTTGTTGGGCTTTTCCTTTTCGTTAACTTTAACAATACTTTTAAAGGCTATATTAGAGATAACTATAGTTTTAAGAATGCGATTGAGAAAGCAATCCTTAAGTCGTTGTTTAACTTTACAATGATGTATCTCCTTCTCCTTTTTGCTTCCCTTGTCTTTATGTATTTTGGTCAGTATTACCATAGTACATTTGGATACAACTTTATTTTTGGGGTCTTTACAAACATCATTTTCTGTTTTCTCGCTTTTTTACTTCTTAGTTACACCGTTGGTTATGTTTTGAGTAATAAGCCTAAACATTATGTATCAGGTATTTACTTAATGAAGGTGAATGCGATTAATAACAATGCATTTGATTTCCAACCTAATTTTGATGAGGCACTTGGTACATCTAATTCTGCTTATTTATTAAGAGTTCTTAAACACAAAAAAGCATTAGCAGCGACTATGATAGTCATTTTATTTATTGCTATTGCCGGGATTTTACTACTATCTTTTTTAAGACCTGACAGTAGTTATTTATTTGGTTCGTTGTTTAAAGGACAAATTGAATTCGATGTTTCAAAAAACGAACTTAAGCCTTTCAAGAGCATTAAGTCAATCATTTATAATGAACCGGTGACAGAGATTTATTTTGATCCAAACAAGACAAGTTTTAATGATGATCTTAACCAACTCGCTTTGCTATACCGTGACGGTTTTGTAGTTTTAAACTCTAATCCAAACGGTGGAACTTCTATCTTCTATAATGCTCTTGCGATTTATAGCATTATTTTTGCTGTAAACATTATTTGATCATTTATTTGGTTCCGTAATTTCTATAGTTTAATTGCGAATATCGTTCTGCTTTTCAGTTTTTTTCTTAGTTTAGGTTACCCAATGCTCTTTAGAATTGATGTTAATGAGTATTCACCGATTGCACTTAATGTTATGAGTGTAGTTCTACTTGTTTATGTCAATATTTCATCTCTTAGTTTTAATCAAAAGATGATGAAGGTAAATAGTGGTATTGAACACGAGACAACTGCTAGTAAATCATTAATTGAACATTTGTTTAATTACAATGTTATTTATATCCTTTATGTATTTACTCTCCTTTTTGGAATGATTTTCCTTCCGCTTGAACTTGTTTCTTTTAACGGTCTTATTGTTGTTGGTTTCCTTTTTAGTTATTTACCGTCAATTTTATTAATCTATCTTCTTTCAAAAACTAAGTTTACTAGAGTCCATAAAGAAAATAAGGTAAAATTAAAATTATTGAATAACAAGTATTTATTTAGTTATGATAAATATGATGAACAACCAATTGTAAAAATCAATAAATTTTAGGAGTTAGAAAGTTATGAAGATAGACAAAGACTATTTAAAGTCGAAAATTAAGGATGTTCCTGACTACCCTTCTCCCGGAATTATTTTTAAAGATATTACTCCCCTTTTCCTTGAACCAGAAATTATTAATTTCGTTATCGATGAGTTTGCTAAACATGTTGCGTCACTTGATGTAGATGCTATTGTGGGTGTTGAATCAAGAGGATATTTATTTGGTTTACCACTTGCTCTTAAAATTAATAAACCTTTTGTGATGGCTAGAAAACCAAATAAACTTCCTCGTGAAGTTTATAGTGCTGATTATAGTCTAGAATACGGAAAATCAACAATGCAGATGCATAAGGATGCACTTGAAAAAGGAATGAAAGTTTTAATTGTTGATGATCTCCTTGCGACAGGTGGTACTGTTGGTGCTGTCGAGGATCTTGTTCGTCAAGCAGGCGGGATAGTTGTTGGTAGTTTATTCCTAATTAAATTAAACTTCCTTGAAGGAGATAAAAAATTAAGTGGTAATATTTATAGTTTAATTAACTACTAGTTACATTCTCTATTACTCTAATTTAAGGTAGCACGAGCTACCTTTTCTTTTTAAATAAAAAATAGCACTCTATATTGACAATTGCTAATTTTTACCTTATAATTCTTTCAATTAACATTAATTATGGGGGATATGAACATGGCAAAGGAAATCATTTTAGGGATTGACCTTGGGACTACGAACTCATGTGTCGCTATTATTGAAAATAAAAAACCAATTGTAATTGAAACACCAGAAGGGAAGAGAACAGTACCAAGTGTCGTTGCATTTAGCAATGATGAGGTCATTGTTGGAGAAGCTGCTAAGCGTAAACAAATTACAAACCCAAATACAGTAAGTAGTATTAAACGTTTAATGGGTACTAAGAAAACAGTTTCAATTTTAAATAAGCAATACACTCCAGAAGAAATTTCATCTAAGATTCTTCTTTATATTAAAAATTTTGTTGAAAAAAAGCTAAACACGAAAATTAGTAAAGCTGTTATTACCGTCCCAGCTTACTTTGATGATGCACAACGTCAAGCGACAAAGAATGCCGGAATTATTGCTGGTTTACAAGTTGAAAGAATCATTAATGAACCGACAGCCGCAGCTCTTGCGTACGGTCTTGATAAATTAGATAAAGAGCAACGAATCCTTGTCTTTGACCTTGGTGGGGGAACTTTTGATGTCAGCATTCTTGATATGGCCGATGGTACCTTCGAAGTTCTTTCAACAAGTGGGGACAACCATCTTGGTGGGGACGACTGAGACCAAGTCATCATTAATTGATTACTAAAATCAATTGCTGAAGAGCACAACATTGACCTTTCAAAGAACAAGATGGCAATGCAACGTCTAAAGGATGCGGCTGAAAAAGCAAAGATTGACCTAAGTGGTGTTAATTCAACAACCATTTCATTACCATTCATCGCAATGGATGGAGATAACAACCCTGTCAACTTTGAAAAAGAATTAAACCGAGCAACTTTTGATGATTTAACTAAACATTTAGTTGAACGTTGTAAAAAACCAGTGCTTGATGCTATCGCTGAATCTAAACTTGAACTTTCACAAATTGATCAAGTGTTACTAGTCGGTGGTTCAACAAGAATTCCTGCGGTGCAGAAATTAGTTAAAGAACTAACTGGTAAAGAACCGAACCGTTCACTAAACCCAGACGAAGTTGTAGCTCTTGGAGCTGCAATTCAGGGGGGAGTGCTTGCGGGAGAAATTGATGACATTCTTCTTCTTGATGTTACGCCACTAACTTTGAGTATTGAAACAATGGGTGGAATTGCGACTCCACTTATTAAAAGAAATACGAAAATCCCGGTAAGTAAATCTCAAATCTTCTCTACTGCTTCAAACAATCAACCAAGTGTTGATATCCGTGTAGTTCAAGGAGAACGTTCATTAGCGAGTGATAATAAACTTCTTGGTAATTTTGAACTAAGTGGAATTGATCCCGCTCCAGCTGGTGTTCCACAAATCGAAATCAAGTTTAATATTGATGCGAACGGAATTATGTCAGTTCATGCTAAAGATTTAAAAACTCAAAAAGAAGCTTCAATTGAAATTAAGGATGCTCAAGGACTAAGTGAAGAGGAAATTGAACGAATGATTAAGGAAGCTGAAGAAAACAAGGAAAAAGACGAAAAAGTAAAACACAACCGAGAAGTCGTAAACCGAGCTGATGCTCTTATTAATCAATTAAACCAAGTTATGAGTGATGAAAAATTCCCGGCTGATAAGAAAGAAGAATTTAAAAAACTACTTGACGAACTTGAAAGTTTAAAACAAGCAAACGATTATGAAAACCTTGAAAAGAAGGTTAAAGAGATTGAAAATATGATTAATCAAGCTGCTTCATTTATGAAGGGTCAACCTGGACAAAGCGGTGATTCATCTAATGATTCTTCAAAACAAGATCCTGAAGAGGCTGTCGTAACTGACGAAGAAAAGAAGTAACGATTATTCACTTTTATGAGAAAAGATGCACAAGCATCTTTTTTTGTCTGTTTGTTTAAATGTTCCCCTTTTAGCCTTTTATGTTATATTAAAAAGATACTATGTTAAAAAATAGGTAAAAATTCTACTTTTTATTAATAAAAAAGTTAATAACCATTTTATTTTTCATCACCTTAAAAAAAAAAAAAATATAATAGCAAAGAGTGAGAAACTGACATGCACAAATCAATATACGAAAACCTCGAGTCTATAACTAAAGATGATCATATAAAAATCAAAGTTGAGAACTTAGATCGCAATTTTTTTCTTGATGACGAAAGCGTTGGGCATAGTCATAAGTCATTTGGAGTTGCTTGAACACCAGTTGAAGGAGCAAAGAGTTATGCTCTTTGTTTTACTGATTACGAGGCAAGCGGGGTGATGGGGGTACCATTTGTTCATTGGTATTGTCTTAACATCAAGCAACCCTTTTTAAAATTTGATTCATCAAATAACACACCTGGTTTAATTGAAGGGGAAAATACAGCTAGTTGTCATTTTACCCATCCCATTGTTAACCTAAGTAATAATCTTCGCTATGGTAAGGGATATTTTGCTCCTTGTCCACCGAATAAAACACATAAATACGAAATTAAAATTTATGCTTTAATGAATGAACTTGAAGGTTACGACCAAGATCAAAAACTTTACCTAACAGAGTTTGAAAAAATCATTGATCAGTTAGGTGTCATTACTGATGGTGTTTTATATGTTAACTGTCCTAGATTAACTTTTAATGAAAATCGTTTAATGCAGAAACATAATACAATGCACACAGAACCGTTAATAATGAAAAAAACATGTGGTACATACTACATGATTGAAGACTTGTTAATTACCGATCTTAAACTAAATTACTATGATGAAATTGACCTTAACTATCTAAAGATACATAAGAATTGTCATTTCAAAGTAGTTGATAATAACCGTCGTGCAAAAGCTTATGCCATTTTAATTACAAGCAACCACCTTTATGAAAAATACGGTGCTCCCTTCATTCACTATGCCCGAATCTTTAATAAAAAGGATTATTCAAAAAATATCCCCTTTTTAAATACATATGGTCTCCGACCTGATCTAACTCATTTTCAACAAGATTACTATCGTCACCTTATTTATGAGTTTTGTATTTTAGCAGATCCTTTGTATAACGAAAAGAACACTTATACCATTAATGTTTATGCGATTGACCGGGATGTTACTGAAATAAGAGAAACAAAAGATAAGAGTCCATCCGGGATGTTCGACATTATTTCAGGGCATGTTATTGGTTTTATTAGTAAGCGTGTAAAACTATAACTTAAAAAAACTTGTGACAGACAAGTTTTTTTAATGTTTAATTTATACTATTAATAAGGTAAGAATATGCACCATCGTAAACAATTGTTTAGTAATTATTACCAGTCAATTAAAGGACTCGATTTTTATTATCAAAGAAACAAGTTTTATATTGCACAATATAATGAACTTTTTAAAAAAATCAAACCTATCCTTTATCTTGATCACGATTTAATTAACGAAGCTATTCATATTGAAGATTCCTACATTAATTATGTTTGACCTGAGAATCTAGTAATTCTTGATTTAATGAATAAAATTAGTAACTATAAGGTTACTGAACTTGAAACGATGGTTGATGCTTTTAATGATATCGAGAAAAACGAAGAGTTAAAAGATCATGAACTATATTCGGTCATTGAAAACGAAGTTGATGTGGTTAAAAAAGGAATTGAAGTTTACCGGAAAAAACCAACTAATTTAATTTTGTTTGATGATTATCAAATTAAACAAGAAATTACATACGATAAGGAAAAAACAAGTATTACAATGAAGGCGATTCAAGTAAAAGAGAAGATCAATAAAAAAGGATTTTATGCCATTCTTTCTTTTATCTTCCTTACCTTTGGAATTGGTATTATTGTACTTGGTCTTTTTATTGGTGGGGTAATTTAATGAATAAGAAAGTGAATTATAGTATAGCAATTGACGGACCTTCTGGTTCTGGTAAGAGTAGTGTCGCAAAATGACTAGCTAATAAACTGCATTTAACCTATATTAACACTGGACTTGTTTATCGAACGATAGCCTATTTGATTAATAAAGCTAACTTACCGCTAACAATTAATGATAGTCATTTTACCGTTCTTGACCAATATCAATTAAACTTTAATGGTGATAAGGTGGTGGTCGATGGAGAAGAAATTTCTTCTTTACTCGCATCCCAAAAGGTTGCTAACCAGGCAAGTACTTTAAGTATGAACCAAAGGATTCGAGATTATGCGAATAACATTATTAAAAAACTAGCATCACAGGTTGATGTCATAATGGATGGTCGTGACATTGGTACCGTTGTACTCCCTGATGCTTTTCTTAAAATTTATTTAACATCTACTCTTAAGGAGAGAGCAACCCGTCGGTTTCTTCAAAACCAAAGTCTTGGAATGAAGGATAAAACTTATGAAGAAATTTTTGATGAACTCCTTTACCGGGACACTCAGGACATGACTCGTGCTATCGCACCGCTAAAAAAAGCAACTGATGCTTATGAAATTATGAATGATGGAATGAACATTGAAGAGACTGCTCTTTACATTCTAGGTATATACAACGATAAATTAAAAAACAAAGAAAAAAGATAGGAAAAGATTATGAATTTTTTAAAAGGATTATTATGGATATTAGCATTACCATTCGTTGTATTTTATATTCTCTTTATGATGCTAACAGCTAAATTAATGGCGAATAGTTATAAAAAAGATCCTGAAAGTATTCCGTTAAAAGATCGTTATAAAAAAGTTAACACCATCTTATCTGCAATCTTTTACTTAATAGCAATTAAGCCTAAAATTGAGAATCGGGAAATGTTATTCGATAAGACAATGCTTTATGTTGGAAACCACAAATCAAACATTGATCCACTTGTGATTTTTAGCATTCTTTACAAGGCAGGAATTAATGTTACTTTTGTCGCAAAAAAAGAATTGGAGAAAAGTTTTTTCAGTCCCCTTTTTGACCTTATTGACACTATTTATATTGACCGAAACAACCTTCGTCAAGTTGCGAAAACAATTGAACTTCAAAAAAATATGGTAAAAGAAACAGGACGTGGTCTTGTCATCTTCCCCGAAGGTACAAGAATGATTGAAGAAGACTTTGGTGACTTTAAGCCAGGTGCTCTTACCTCGGCTTATGAGACAAAAGCTAGCATCCAACCCTTTGCCATTGCTAATGACATCGGTTGTCTTGAATTAAAAGATAAGAAAAATAATAAGCTTCCGCACCGTAATCTCCTTGTACCACGTGAAGTCATTGTATCTTTTTTAAACCCAATTAATAGTTTTGATTATATGAATATTAATAAAGAGATTACGATGAAGAAAATTAGGGGTTTAATTTTGAATGAATACCTGCGATTAAAAAAGGTTTATAAGTTAAAATCATATGATCAATTTGCCAACAAATAATACTTTTCAACTAAAAATTGATGTTTATGATGGTCCACTTGATGTACTTGTTGAGTTAATTAGAAAAGGTAGAATGGATCTTAATGATATCAATATTATTGAATTAACTAACCAATATGTTGCTTTTGTAAAAGCGAATGAGCATCGTCTTCCACTTGATAATTTATCTCAATATCTTAATTATATGAGTAAGTTAATATCACTAAAAACGGCTCTCCTTCTTCCGTCACTTGATGGGAAAATTCCGCTTAATATTGAACAAGAGCGTGATGATCTTTTCCAACGAATTATTGAGTATAACAATATTAAAGAAGCTGCTCTCTACTTAACTTCACGAAAGGATTTCCGGGAACTTCTTTATGATTTACCAAAGCAAGATTATGATGAATACCGGTCAACGGAAATTATTTACAAAGAGCTTCCAAAGAACCTTGATGTAAACATCCTAAGGGAAGTTATGGAAAAACTGCTTCTTTCGTATAATGAAATTATTAAACCAGTTGATTTCGTTAATACTGATTACGATATTAAAACAGTTATGAATAATATCCTTGTTTTTCTTGAAGGTTCAGTAAATAATCAAGCTAACTTAACTTCTTATTTAATGCATATAGGTCATCAATACTGGAATAAAAAATATTTTAGTGTAATCTTTTTTACTATCCTATGTCTTATTCATACCCAAATGATTAGTATTGAATTGATTGATGAACTTGATTATCTTTTAATATTAAATAAGGATAAAAGTTTAAGCTTAGAAAAGGTCGATGATCTAATTAATAATGTAGCTGGTAAGGATGGTGAATAATATGAGTAAGGATTACAAAAAAAAGGATGATGATTTAATTACTTATACCCTTTACAAAAATAAAAAAAACCAAAAACAAGAAGACGATTTAGATTTTGCTTTGAACGACTTTATTTCTTCAAAGGACGACACTATTGAATTAACTAAAAACGAGGATAACGAAGATTCGATTTATCTTACTGATAAAGAAAAAATAAACATAAATCAAGAAGTGAAAGCAGATTCGAATCAACATAAAATCAAGACTGGGAGCGACTTTCTTAATCTAGTTAGCCAAAAAAATCATCAATTAAAAAATAAAACAACCCTGAAGAACAATATTCCTTCAAAACCCTTATTATTCAACAAAAAAGAACTTAAGTCGAAACTAAAAATCAGTGAAGAAGGAACTAATAAAGAAACCTTTGATGATTATTTTGATGACAATGAAAATCAAAATATTGATTCAAATCAAAAACAAATTCCTGTTCTAAAAAAAGAAGTTCATCAAAAAGTAAAACAATTTAAAAACGATTTTTCATATACAAACTTAACCGAAGAACAAAAATATAGTAAACGTCACGAGATCGAATCGCTTCTTTTTGTTGCTGGTGAGGAAGGAATCACCTTCTATGATTTAAAAAGAGCAACTGAACTTGACGGAGACAACCTAAACCTTTGTTTAAATGATTTAAAGTCTTTTTATAGTAAAGAGCAAAAAGGTCTTGTGCTTGTCCGTTTTGGTGACCGTTTTAAAATTGTGACTAACCCAAATAGTCGATCCGTTATTTCTAAATTTGTGAATGATAAGCCACAAAATCCTTTAAGTCAAAGGAACCTTGAAACCCTTACCATTATTGCTTATCACCAACCTTGTACAAGAAGTATGATTGAACGAATTCGCGATAAAGATCCGACGAGTGCCATTCATGCACTAATTAATCTTGGTCTTGTTGCTGATGCAGGTAGAATGAAAGCACCAGGTAATCCACTTCAGTATGTTGTAACACAAAAATTCTTTGATCTTTTTGGGATAAGATCACTCAGCGAACTTCCAAAACTAGATAAAAAGAAAGCACCATTTAATCCTTATTTAAACGATGATAGTGAATAATAATAAATAGCAAAATTAATATGGATTTGCTAAAATAAATTAATTTTGTTTAATCAAAAACGGAGATAGAAATGCAATTAGTTGAGAAAAAAACACTTGACCATCAAATCGTGTTTAAAGTTGAAGTAGGAGAACAAGCTTGACTTGAATTTATTGATAAGGCATACGATAAAAAAGCACGTGCAGTTCAAAAGAAATTAAAATTACCAGGTTTTCGTCCAGGGAAGGTTCCGTTAGCTGAAGTTAAGAAATATGTTGACCAAAATGAAGTTATTCAACAGGCTGCTAACGATGCGATTCCTGGTGCTATTCAATTTATTGAAAGCACTGATGAATATAAGAATGACAATTCAGAAACAGTTGATACTCCAACTGTTAGCATCGCTAGTGATGAAGAAACTAAAGGTCTTGTTTTTGAAATAACATATGATCTATACCCAAAAATCATTTCAACTGAATACAAAAACCTTGATATTGAATATCGCGATATGAGTGCTAGTGATGAAGAAGTTCAAGCAGAAATTGATCATGCTCTTAAAGTCAAAACCAAACATGAAACAAAAGACGAAAACGGAGTAATTGAAAAAGGTGATGAAGTCACTTTTGACTTTGTTGGTAAATTAGATGGAAAACCTTTTGAAAACGGTTCTGCAACAAACTACATTTTAACTGTTGGTTCAAACACTTTTATCCCTGGTTTTGAGGATCAAATGGTTGGTATGAAGGTTAATGAAGAGAAGACTATTACAGTTTCTTTTCCAAAAGACTATCACGAAAAAAGTCTTGCTGGTGAAGAATCTACCTTCGACATCAAAGTTCATAAGATTGATAAAATTATTGTTCCTAAATTCGATGATGAATTTGTTAAATCCCTAAATGTCGAAAATGTATCTACTCCTACTGCTTTAAAGCAATACTTAAAAGATAAAATTCTAGAAGCTAAGATCGTTAATCAACAACAAGTTATTTGAACAGAAATGAGTAAGGATTTATTAGCTAATACAAAAACAACGCCGATTCCTAAGAATTTAATTGAAAATGAAAAGAAAGCTCTTTACGAACAAGTTCAAAAACAACTTGAGGCATATAATGTTAATTTAAAAAACTACCTTAAGATGACAAATAAGAGCGAAGAAGAGTTTGCTAAAGAACTTGACGAAAAAGCAAAAGATACAATTATACTTTCATTAATTATTGAAAAAATTGCGAAAGACAACAAACTTGAACCTACTAAGGATGAGATGGAAGCGAAAACAAAAGAGTTGGCTAAGCAATACCAAGGTGAGTATGAAGATAATGTGAAGATTCTACAATCTGAATTACACCAAGATATGATTAATGAAACAGTAATGCATGAAAAAGTTACTAAATATTTAATTGAAACTAATAAAGGAAACAAATCAGCTTCAAAACCTTCTTCTAAAAAAGCTGAAAAAGTAACAGAAACCGCTCCAGTAAAAGCTGAAAAAGTTTCTAACGATGTTCCAACAAAGAAAAAAGCACCAGCTAAAAAGAAAGCTACAACTGCTAAAAAATAACATTTAGGGCGGTTTTCCGCTCTTCTTTTTCCCCTTTTATTTAGCACTCTTTTAATTAAATTGCTAATTAAAAAGGAGTTTATGCTATAATTTTTAAATAATTAAAGGTTAGGTAAATAATGAACAAGAAACCGGTAATATTTGCGAGAGCTGCCATGATTCTCCCTTATGACGAAGAGCGGATCGAAATCGGGAGAACGAATTCACTACATGCCATTGATTTGGCTTATAACACTCTTGAAAAAGAACTTATCATCGTAACTCAAAGAGATCCTGATATTGATGAAATTGATAATATCAATCAAATTTACGAAATTGGTACACTAGTTGAAATCGTTGATCTTGAGGGATCACATAAGAATGGTTATTCATTAACTGTTAGATCTAAGGAAATAGTTAATGTTTCTTTCCCTGAACCGCTTTCTAAAGATACGATTATGTGTGAATATGAAACACGTTTTGATCTTAAAAAGGTAAGATCTGATGTTGAAAAAAAGATTGATGACATTAATCTTGAAATTCTTAACACAATCGAAAACCGGGACGACAAAAATATTAAGCTTGATTTTGATGAATTAATTGCTTTTTCTAAATACAAGAAATATGAGTTCCCGTTAAAAGCACTTTCAATTTTCCAATCCCGTGTGTTTAAGAAAGAATATGAAGTCGATAATATCGCTGATAAGTTCAAACTGATTAACCAAAAATCATTCCTTGGTTTAGCTGAAGATATTTTAATATTACTTTTTAAATCATTAATCAATCCTACCGCTTTAAATGATGATATTGAAAAGCAAATTGCTGATAAAATTAACTACAACTTGCAACGTCAACAACGTGAATATTTCCTAAGAGAAAAATTAAAAGTTGTTAAAAATGAACTTGGCAAATTCAGTGGTCGCGAAGACGATGCTGAAAAAATGCGAAAAAAAATTGAAGAAAGTGGAATGCCAAGTGATGTAAAAGAACGGGTACTGCAGGAACTTTCACGCTTTGAAAATGCAATGTCATCAAATGAATCTGGTATTATCAAAACTTACTTAGATTGAATGATTGAACTTCCTTGAAAAGAAGTAAGTACGGATAATAAAGATCTTGTATCAGTAAAGAAAACTCTTGACCGAAACCACTACGGAATTGAGAAGGTGAAAGAGCGTATTGTTGAATACCTTTCACTACGTCTAAGAAATCCACACATTAAAGGTCCAATTATTTGTCTTGTAGGTCCTCCTGGTGTTGGTAAAACCTCACTTGTTAAATCTATTGCTGAAGCTCTTGATAAAAAATTCATTAAAGTTAGTCTTGGTGGAGTCCGAGACGAAGCGGAAATTCGCGGTCACCGAAAAACTTATGTTGGTGCGATGCCCGGAAGAATTATTAAAGGGATGAAAAAAGCTGGAGTTTTAAATCCACTATTTCTTTTAGATGAAATTGATAAAATGACCGCAGACAATCGTGGTGATCCAGCTTCTGCGATGCTTGAAGTGCTTGACCCTGAACAAAACAAATTCTTTAGCGATCATTACATTGAAGAAGAATATGATCTTTCAAAAGTAATGTTTATGGCTACAGCTAACTATTACCAACAAATTCCATATGCTTTGATTGACCGGCTTGAAATTATTGAACTTTCAAGTTACACGGCTATTGAAAAACGAGAAATCGCAAAAAGCCACCTACTTGAACGAATTTACAATGATGCTCTAATTACCGAAAAAGAACTAGTTATCAATGACGATGCTCTTGACTTCATTATTGAACACTACACTAAAGAAGCTGGTGTGCGTGAACTTGAACGTCAGTTAAGTCATATTGTAAGAAAATATGTGGTTGAAAATTATAACAGTAGTGCTAAAAAAAGCAAGAAAGACAATGAACCAACAATTTTAACTAAGGAATTAATTATTAAATACCTTGGTAAAATCAAATATGACTTTACAAAGAAAGATGAAACAACAATCCCTGGAATTGTTAATGGAATGGCTTATACATCAGCTGGTGGTGATTTGTTACCAATTGAGGTTAACTATTCTACGAACGGTAAAGGTGGTAATGTGATTATTACCGGTAACCTTGAAAAAACAATGAACGAAAGTGTCAATGTTGCTCTTGGTTTTGTTAAAGCTAATGCAGCAAAATACGGAATTGATACAACTAAAATTAATTTCAAGGAAATTGACATCCATGTCCATGTACCGCAAGGAGGTATTCCAAAGGATGGACCTTCAGCTGGGATAGCAATTACGACAGCAATTATTTCAGCATTAACAAACAGACCGGTAAGTACAAACATTAGTATGACCGGAGAAATAATGCTTCGTGGTCTTGTAGGAATTATTGGTGGGGTTAAAGAAAAAGTGATTTCTGCTTACCGTGCAGGAGTGCGTGAAATCTTTATGCCAATCGATGATGAACGATTCCTAGAAGAAATCCCTGGTTACATCCTAAATGATCTAAAAATTCATCTTGTTAAACACTATGATGAAGTCTATAATAGCATCTTTAAAAAGACTATAGATTAAGATAAAGGAAGATCAAAATTGATCTTTTTTTATTTTAAACTAATAATAAAATCTCATTTTATTATTGAAATTAGTGAATGCGATGTAAAATAATAATCATTGTATTCTATCGAATAATAATCCATACAGGAATAACTTTTAGTATATGAAAAGAAAAGCAAATAAATTTTTAATTTCTCTTGTTAGTTTAATTGGTCTTTCAGCTTCAATAGCTGGAATTGCAGTTAGTTGTATTCCTTCAAAACCAAAAACTAGTGATCCAAAGAATAAAGACAAAGATTCTAGTAAAAAGGATACTATGAAGGATAAAGAAAAAGAAAAGGGAAAAGAAGAAACACCTAAAACCGAAGGTAAAGAGGGAAAACAAAACGGAAAAGTTAACCCTGACCCAAAGCAAAAGGATGAAGAAACTCCATTACCAGATCCTTTTCAAATTCCAATCATTACTTCAAAGGAATCGACACTTCAAGTTAGCAAAGTAGAAATTAATAATCAAAAGACCAACGATCTTTTTACGACTTTTAATGTTGTTTTTAACATTGAAAAGAATGCGGATGATAAAAGTAAGACCCCCTATCCACTTGCGAATAAAAGAGTTGTCATTAATCTAAAAGGTAACAAAAGAAATTATTGATCTTTTTCACTGGATCAAAATACAAACACTTTTGAAGTGCGTCTTGACGACCTTCAAAAGGATAAGCAATATACTATTGAACGAATTGTTGTAACTCCTGATAATGAAAAATTAAATTTAAGTAACATCAATGCATCATCTCTTACCTTTACATCAAAGAGCGAAGGAAAGAAAGAACCAGAAAAGAAGGATAAAGGTGAAGGTCAAAAACAGGGTCAAAAACCGGGTGGTAATTTACCTGATGGTCAAATCCCACAATTTGACATTAACGAATTTAATCGTCAAAAACGAGAACGTGAAATAAAAAACAATACTTATCCTTCGCATGCTTCCCTATTTAAGAAGGTTGATCGAACTGAAATTTATAAAGAAATTTTTGATCGTACATTTGCTCTTGACTTCGGTTCTGAACTTGGTCATAAATTAGATCATGAAAGTTCATCGAATAATTTCCTTTCAACAGTTGGTGGGACAGGTTGATTACTTGACTATCATAAATATTCTAACCATACAAATAAATACAAATTATTTATTGCAACTAATATGCATGTTATTAATATGTTTGGGAATACATTACCAAATAACATGGATCAACAATTCAATACTGTTGACCCAACCGGTAACAAGGCCGTCGCAATTGCTCTTGGTAAGGTAAAAGAAACAGTTGATTTAAACCCAAGACCAAATAATACAAGATCTAGGTATAAGGCAATCTACTATACAAATGATCAACGTCTTAGTAGTAGTGATACTGGAAACAGTAAAACCTTCCATGATACAAAACAAACAAATGCGATTAGTAAACCAAAATTAGTATTTGCTGGTTTTGACTTTATTGATCAAAAATATACTAAGAAAACTTCAGACCACCTATTAGATCTTTTAAAGAATAAGGATACTAAAGATAGTAGTGACGAAGAACGTCTTATTTATGAATATGCGAAGAAAAATGACAAACATATTCCGTCATACACTGACTTTGGTGTCATTGAAGTTGATGTTGACCTAACAAAAGCGGATGAAACGCTAAAGAAGTTTGTAATGGATGCCGTTCAAGCTGTTGACCGTTACCTTACACGATTAAAAAACACAGCAACTCTTCCAAACCAGGATAAGACTATTTCTAAATATATGCAGACAACGGACTATGTTTCAGCTAGTCGTGATAAAACTAATAAAAATAATTTATGAAGTAGTAAAGATGTTTATGTTGGGGGATATCCTCGGGTTGAAGAAGTACCATATTGGGATATTAACAATCCAACTGAACGAACTTCAACGGCAACGAGCGCTGCATTAGCTTTAAGTTATGCTGATACATTTGGACTTCCGTCAGCTGAAACAGCTGGCGAAAATGTAACAACAAATAATGTTAATCTTTACACTTCTGTGTTCGGTCGTGTCCTTGGAAGTATTTATGGTTATTCAATTCCAATTAACTTCAGTTCACTTTACTATGGTGCATCTGGTTCCGTTGTTTATAATGAATTTGGTCAAATGATTGGTGTTTATAGTAGTGTATCAAGTAATGTTGAACAAAATGACCACCTACGATATTCAGCCTTCACTCCATTCCTTCTTTCAAAACAAGTTCCAGGAGTTAGTGGAAATGAAAACCTTGAGGCTTATAACCTAATTGATGGTTCAGATAAGAATAAATATCCACATCAAACAAGAAGCTTCCGGGAAAACCTTAAAAAACTATACCCTAATGGTTTTTCTGATGAAACAGGTAAACTTGATACCGACAAAAAAACCGCACTTTTCGATAGTGGAATTTAACCTAACAAATGAAGATAAAAATAGACCCAAACAAATAGTTGGGTCTATTTTTAATTGTTAAATTAATTTGCTATTTCATATTTTCTTCAAGATAAAGAGCAACGACATCGTGACCATCATCGACAATGACATCTCCATCTTGAATTCAAGAAGCAAATGCTTTTAGATTAACTAAATATTCCTTCCCATTAGATGCAGTTAAAGTAACAGGACCACTTGATAGTTCTTCACGTGAAGTTAAGATTTTATAAAGGTGGTAGTGGTCTCCGTGGGTAATGTGAATAGGATATTTATAAAGGTTTCTTAAAATATATTTTAGTTCTTTCATAATATCTTCCTTATCTTTATATAGATATTTTAATATAAGGTTAAAGATTTAGAGTAATTTAAGAAAGAACATATTAAGATCATCGAGATATTTCATTATAGTTGAACCAACGACAAAATAACGAACACTGTCTTTAAGTAGGTTAATATAACTTTCGTTAATACCACCATCGATTTCAATCTTAAATTTAAGATCATGTTGTTCTTTATATTGATTTAGTTGCTGTAGTTTTTGCACTGAGTCACTTAAAAAGTTTTGTCCACCTTTTCCTGGAATAACACTCATTAATGTAACATAGTTGACATAAGGAAGGTAGTGAACATAGTCATTAAATTTCATATTTGGGTGAATTTGAATACCAGCTTTAATTCCGTAACTTTGAATTTTTCTGAATAAATACATATTGGTATCAAAATCATTAACTTCAAATGGAAAAGAAATTCCTTTGATGTTTTTTAGCATCAGAAACTGGTTAACTCAATTTACCGGATCGATTACCATCAGGTGGATATGAGCACGATATCCATCGTTAATAAGAGCATTTAAGATATCAATTTCGTTTGTTTTAGTTGAAACATAAATCCCGTCCATTACATCAAAATGCATCATATTAATTTGTGGATGTTGACGAACTTTGGCAATAATATCATTAATTCGCTCTGGTTTAAAGAGCAAGGTCGATGGTAATAATTTATATTTAACGATTTTTTTATTTTGATTATTAGACATAGTATTTTAAAAAACCATATAGGGAAGCATCATTTACATTAATTCTACGATCATAAACAACATTAGTATTTAATTTATTGATTTCACTTAATGCATTTATTTTTAGTACTTGATCGTTAAGAGCTAAATCAATTATTATTTTCATCATTTCGTCTTTTGAAAGTCCAAACAAGTTTTTAGCTTCATCAGTTGTAAGAAGATTATCAGTGATTTGGTCGATATGTTCTCCCGTAATTTGTGTAAGGAGCAATTGTTCGACAATGTCACTATTTCCATTTTGTTTAACAAGAGCTGAAGGGTTTGAATCGAGCTTATGGTAAACAAGTTGGTGAACAACTGGTTTGAATGCTTCATCATTAATATGGTCAATTGCTTTGTTCATTAAAGGAAGTAATTCGTTCAATGATAGTTCAATCGAATTAATTGTATTTTTATTTTCAGCCGATGATGTTGTTTCCTTTTTATTTTTAATAATAGTATCAAGTGGAATATTTACATCCTTATTAATGTTTAGGAGATGAATTTCTTCAGCTAACTTCTTAAATTGATTATAAGTTGTAAACTTACTTACAAGCATTTTCAGATTATCTTTTGAATAGTATTTAGCTAACGAACCACGTGCTTTAAAAGCAGGGTTGTTTGTAAAAACAAGTGGATCAAAAGGTGAAATCTTTTTAAAAGAATCACCAAGTTTAGCATTTAAATTATCCTTTGTAATAAGTCCAACAAAACCATTATATTCCTTACCGTCGATTGTTCTTGCTGTATTGTAGTAAGAAATGTTATTAGCAAAGCCTAGACTGTTTACAAACGATTCATTTAACTTAATTTGATCATTTTCGATATGGTAAACATCAGCACGTTTGTGATTGAATAATGATTGAGCATTAAATGAATCAAGCTGTGTTGACTTATACTTAAAATCATCATCGGTATTCGCTCCAAATGAAGGTTGAATACCTTTATTTCCAAGTGCTTTATAACCAATAAATAAATATCCATCTTCATTAATACGACGTTTTAGATAAGCCTTTAGGTTTTTAAAAGTCGGAACATTATTTTCAATAGACAGTAATCAATTAATAACACTTAATGTTTCAAGAAGGAAAGTGCTTTTTCCTTCTTCATGTTGGTAATAACTGTTTGGATCAAGAAGACCGTTATCAGTTAATTCATTATTGAAAATAAGGTTCGATGCACTATTTAATTCGTCGATCGTTTTTGACGAATTAATGTGGTAATTATTTTTACCGTTAATCGTAAAGAATAGTTTTAGATATTTATTTAAACCATCATTAAGAATATTAGCACCCTTAATTGTTGATTTAATTGAAATATCATTACCATTAAAATTATTAGCGATGTTCTTTAGAAGAATAAGGTTTTTGAGTGTACTAATGGTTTCCCGACTACCAATATTGTCATTAAAAATGGAATGAAGAAGGTAATCATCGAAGATAATTTGATCAAGTTTATTGACCTTACTTAACTTGCTTTCGACATTGGTTTTAGTTAAGAATTCGTCAATACTTGCTAATAATTTTTGATCACTTTCTTTTCGACTTTCCTTAATAAAGAGATTAATAAAAGAAGAAACAAGATTAATACCAAAAAGGTTTTGGTTGTTTGTTGTTGAAAGTAAAAGAGGACTTTGAAGACCTTTATTAAAAATCTCTTTGGTATTTAAACTTGGATTACTTACTGCATTAAATCTTCGGTAACCATTAACCAAATTTGTTTCAAGTTTTCGATAAGTATTTTCTAGATTAACAATTTCCATTTTTCTAACAAGCTCGCTTGCTTCATCGCTAATCACTTTTTCACTTTTAGCATCCTTAAAAAGGAAATTGTTGCTGTCATTTTTTTCCGCATAATATGAAGATAAAATTCTATCCATATTTTTTTCGAAATATGAACGCAGTTTTTCTTTGATGCTTACACCTTTTGGAACAACGGAACTTGACGGTTTATATGATGAAAGATAAAGAGCACCCTGATAAATAAAATAATGCTTAAGCGCTTGATAAAATTTGTCAATGTTATTTTGACTAGCAACAGTTTTTAAGTTATTAAAATCATTAATCCCAATAATACTAATTCCAGTCTTATTAATGAAGGTTAAAAGTTGATCGTTAATATAAGCAAGCGGTGAAACTGCGATGGTATTCGCAAGATCATTCTTAAAAACTGAAGCATTTTTTAAGAAAGAAGGAAAAAACAACTTCGTATATTTAGTATCTTTAAAATCATCAACAGCACTAATCATTGAGTTGACATCGGGTTTATCTTTTAAACGATAAACAAAATTGAAAAGCGGATTTTTTTCGTTTAATTGGTTTTGTTCAAGTGTTATTAAATTATCTTCATTAACCCCAAAAAGTCGCATAAATGAAAGCAAATATGAAAATTTGCTTACTTCATATTCATCGTTTTTGTTTAATAATTCAGTCAAGTTAATAACTTCGTTTACACTCTTTTCGCCTTGGTTGTACTTTTGGTCAATATTATTGAAGTTTTTTAAATCAAGATATTGTTTTTGATTAATTAACTTAGCAACTTCTTCGTATTTATAACTTGTTTTTGAAATATTGTTTTGGTGTGCTTCAAAATAAGGAAATTGATCATTACCAGTTTCTGGTATTGATTTAAAGTACTCTTTATCATAAATTTCTTGCGATTTTGTTTTATCAAAAGGAAAATCAATATGACTGAAGCTAATCGGTAGATTATATTTGACATAATCGTTGATAAGGAAATCAAGAAGGTCAGCATAACCTTTTTTATCGTCATCGATTGCTTTGATTTGAACTTTGAAATCACCTTGCTTGAAAATTTCATTGTAATTACCAAGGAGAACTTCGGCTTCACTATCAGTTGCAAGAATATCACCGTTTGAAGTTTTAATGGAAATCAGGTTTTCGTATTGGTCAAAAAATTCATTAGTGAACATTTTATATGCTTCATCAACCGATGATGAGTATTTTCAAAGTTTTTGACTCCCGCCACGAGCATTTAAAAATTGATTTTGAAAGGCAATTTCAGCATCATTAGGATAGAAACGTTTGAAGTTACCCTTGACTTCATCATATTGACTATCAAGTTGCTTTTCATAGTTCAGAACAGATTGCTTAATTCGAGCATTATTATTATTTTTTGCTCAATGGTAAACGACTTGTTTCGCAATACCTTTATTTAAACTAGCATACCCTTTATTACTAAACAACATTTGTTTAAGAGCATCTCTTGTGCTGAAGAAATTACTTACCTGTTTGCCATCACCAGCATCAACGAGTGCTTTGTAAATATTAGATGTTCGTTCTGTTGGACGACAACTAACTGCGATAGTAGCGATTGCTGATAGGATAATTGATGAAGATGCGAGAGTAATAAAAAGCTTCTTTTTCAACATGTTTAACCTTTCATTGTGAATTAATTAATAAAATTAATTTAATTTTTTATTATACAATATATAAAACTAGCAAAATAATCTAATTTTTTGGGGAATGTTGTGAATAGCATAAAAATAAAAGATTTAACTGTCGAAATCGAGGGGAAAGAAATTCTGAAAGATTTCAATTTTGAAATCAAAAAAGGTGACATCGTAATGATTGTCGGGCCTAACGGACACGGGAAATCAACTTTGTTTAAAACGATTATGAAGCACTTTAGTACAGAAGTGACAAAAGGGGATATTTTGATTGATGATGATTCTATTTTGTCACTTGAAACTGACGAGGTCGCAAGAAAAGGTGTATTCCTAGCTAACCAGCATCCGATTGAAATTCACGGTCTAAATATGATTGATTACATGCGCACCATTCTTGGTTCAAGAATGAATAAAACGGTCGATGTTTTTAGTTTGTATCAAGAGCTAAGTAAATATATGAAAAAACTAAATCTTTCTTCTGTTTTGCTTGAGAGATCATTGAACGACGGATTCTCAGGTGGTGAACGAAAGAAAAGTGAGATACTTCAAATGCTAATGATCAACCCTGAATTTATTCTCCTTGATGAGATTGATTCAGGTCTTGATATTGATGCTCTTAATGCGATTGCTAATGTTTTGAATGAAATTAAAAAGGAAAAAGCTATTGCTTATATTTCACATAACAATAACCTTTTCAACCAATTATTACCAAATCGGGTGGTTCTAGTCATTAATGGACGAAATATTCTTGAAGGTGATATTGAACTTGCGAAGCGGATTCAAGATGAAGGTTATCAATGAGTTGAACGGGAGTATGGCATTGTCATTAATAATGTGAATGATGATCGTTTAATTTTTGAAAAAGGAATTTCAAGTTGTGCAGTTAATAGCAAAAAATAAGAATTCATTTCTTTATCAAATTAAAAATGAACAAAAGATTTTGTTTTCAATTGAAAAAAACGAAACACAGGAATCTTATTTTTTAATCCACTTTGACAATGAAAATGTTGACCTTGAAATTGATTTTCAAATTAAAGAAGGAGCAAGTGCTCTTGTTCAAATCCTTATTCTTAATTTCGATGACCATAAAAAAAGTATCACGACCCATTTGCATTTAAATGGGAGTGATGGAAAAATCATTAATAATGTTCAGGTGATTGGATTTAATGATTCATTAACGAATATTGAATTAAATGCTTACATCCCAAAAAAATCACATAATAATGAGGCTTATCAGAATATCTATGCTAATTTGTTTGATCGAGCAAAAGCTGTCGGGAAACCTAATTTAATTATTGATTCAAATGAAGTTAAAGCTGGTCACTCGTTACAGGTTGGTGCTATTTCAAGGGAAATTATTTTTTATTTGCTTAGTCGTGGTCTTTCCAAAAATGAGGCCGTTAAACTTATTCTTTACAGCTATTTCAGGGAAATATTTAATCATTTTGATGATGAAATTGAGAACCGCTACCAACCTGTTATTGATCAAGTATTTAGAAGAATCGGATAGGTTATTATGCTTGATATAAAAAAACAGTTTCCTTGATTTAAAAATAATGAAAATTACCTTTACCTTGATAGTGCAGCGACTACTTTAAAACCACAATGTGTGATTGATTCAATCACTGAATATTACACTAAATATAGTTGTAATCCACACAACAATGATTCAGGATTTACCCAAGCTTTAAATGACCTTGTTTATGAAGCAAGAAAGGTTGTTGCAAAATTAGTTAAATCAGAGACACCAGAACAAATAATTTTCACTTCTGGAGCAACAGAATCGCTAAATACAGTTGCGAATGGTTTAAAGGAATACCTAAAAAAAGATGATGAAGTAGTAATAACTTATGCAGAACACGCTAGCAATCTTCTACCTTGGATTAATCTTAAAAAGGAGATTGGAATTAAACTTGTATATGCTAACAAAAAAAGTCATTTTCCGACTGAAGACGACATTATTAATGCGGTAAATGAGAAAACGAAAATAGTTACCTTCGCAAACGGTGGTAACCTAATTGGTCATATGCTTGATGACCAATATATTGCTAACCAAGTCAAGTATAAAAATAAGGATGTGATCGTCGTTGTTGATGCTACCCAAAGTGTTCAACACCGTCAAAATAATGCAGGTAATCCTAATATTGATTTTCTCTGTTTCTCGGCCCATAAACTTTGCGGTCCAACTGGTATTGGAGCACTTTATATGAAAGAAAAGTGACTACCATTATTAAAACCACTTAAGTTTGGTGGTGGAATGAATGTGGTTATTCAAGAAGACGATTACATTCTTTATACCGATTATATGAGATATGAAGGTGGAACACCGCATGTCGCTGGAATTATTGGGTTTAAAAAGTGTGTTGAATTTATTCTTGATATCGGATATGAAAATATTCATCTACACGAACTAGAACTTGTTTCTTATGCTCGAAAAAAACTTAAGGAAAATCCAAATATTTCTGTTTATGTTCAAAACGAAGAATCACCAACCATCACTTTTAATTATGGTGGAGTATTCTGTCAGGATTTCGCTCATTATCTTGGTCAACATAAAGTAATTGTCAGATCGGGACTTAGTTGTGCGAAATTAATGGATAATATTATTGAAACAACTTGTGCCGTTCGAGCGAGTTTCTATATTTATAATACAAAGGATGATGTTGATCGTTTAATAAATTTAATCAATCAATTTAAACGGGGAGATGAGTTAGATGGAATCATTTAATATTGATGAAAAATTAATGCTCCGCACGATTATTATGGAACATTATGATCGTCCAAATTTCAAACGAAAAAAGGAAGATATTCTAGAAACAGACGGTTACATTATTAAAAATAATAGAACAGCAAGCTGTATTGATAATGTGACAGTTTATTTAAAGACGAAAGATGGAATCATTGTTGATGCTTTCTTCACTGGTGAAGGATGTGCCATTGCGACAGCAAGCACAGATATTATGATTGGTTACATCTTAAATCAATCATTAGAAACCGCTCTAGATTTATTTGAAACTTATTCAATAATGATTAGTGGTGGAGAAATAGATAAGTCTAAGTTAAGGGATCTTTATGCTTTTTTCAATGTTAAAAACCACGGTAATCGACTTAAATGTGGTCTTATTGGTCCAAGAACCATTAAGGAGTGTTTATTAAATGACTAACGACGATAATGGTTTTAAAATCATCGAATATGAATATGGTTTTAGTGATGATGTAAAAAGTTTATACGAGACAAAAAAGGGCCTTGATGAACAGGTTATTAACCAAATTTCAAAGTATAAAAAAGAACCAAAGTGGTTACTTGACTATCGTCTTGAAGCATACCGCACCTTTAAGAATCTTCCACTTCCTTCTTTTGGTCCGTCGTTATCTGAAATTAATTTTGATGATTACATTTATTTTGTATCTGTCACAGATAGCAAGAAAAAAAAGTGAGACGATGTTCCAGAGAAAATCAAAAAAACCTTTGAACTATTAAACATCCCGCAATCAGAAGCGATGTATTTAAATGGTGTTAACACCCAGTATGATTCAGAAATTATTTACAGTTCAATCATTAAAGAACTTGAAGAACAAGGAGTCATATTCTGTGATCCAGAAACAGCTTCGGTTAAATATCCAGAATTATTCCGTAAATACTTCGGAACACTTGTTCCTTTAAATGACAATAAATTTGCTGCATTAAATGCAGCAGTTTGGTCTGGTGGAACTTTCATATATGTTCCGAAAAATACTGTCATCAAAAAACCACTTCAAAGTTACTTCCGAATTAATTCGCAAAGTCTAGGACAGTTCGAAAGAACCTTGATAATTGTTGATGAAGGGTCTAGTCTTCACTATGTCGAAGGATGCACGGCTCCTATTTATAAAAAGGATAATCTCCATGCGGCCACTGTTGAAATTTTTGTTGAGAAGAATGCGACTTGCCGTTATACAACAATTCAAAATTGGTCTGACAATGTACTTAATTTAGTTACCAAAAGAGCTATTGTCAAACGGGGAGGAAAAATGCATTGAATCGATGGTAACATTGGTTCAAGAATCAATATGAAGTATCCCTGCAGTATTCTTGCTGAAGAATATGCTAGTTCTGAATGTATTTCAATTGCGGTTGCAAAAAGTGGAGTTACACAAGACGCTGGAGCAAAGATGATTCATCTTGCACCCAATACTAAATCGCAAATTATTTCAAAAGCTGTTGGTTATGGTACTGGTGATAGTCGTTATCGGGGTCTTGTTAAAATTGCTGAAAATGCGACGAATTCAATTAGCAAGGTCGAGTGTGATACCTTACTCCTAAACGATACCGCAAGAAGTGATACATATCCTACGGAACTAGTACTTAACTCATCTTCTTCAATTAGTCATGAAGCAACAATTACAAAAATCAGTGCGGAACAACTTTTTTATTTGATGTCGCGAGGAATCTCAAAAGAAGAGGCCGAACAACTTATTGTTTTTGGTTTTCTAAAAGAATTTGCCGACGAACTACCGATGGAGTATGCCGCTGAACTTAACCGACTTCTTAAACTTGATATGACTAATTCAATTGGTTAAAAAAATATAAATTGATAAAATAAAAAAAAGTAAAAAAGGATAAAGTATGGCCAAAAAACTTGAACGAATCGTACCAAGAGAAGAAGATTTTGCCGCTTGGTATACATCAATTGTTAGCAATGCTAAATTGTGCATGTATTCAAATATTAAAGGGATGATGTATTATCTCCCGAATGCATGATCAATTTGAGAAAGTATTAGAAGAGTAATTGATGAGATGTTTGCAACGGTTGGAGTTAAAAACCTTGCCCTTCCAACCTTAATCCCCCTTGCTGATTTCAAGAAGGAGAAGGATCACATTGAAGGTTTTATGCCTGAGTTATTTACTATTAATCAAATTGGCCAAAGGAAACTTGATTTACCATATTGTCTTCGTCCAACAAGTGAGATTCTTTTTTGCGACTATTTTAAAAATATCGTTTCATCCTACAATGACCTTCCAGTTATTAATAATCAATGGTGTAGTGTATTTCGTGCAGAAAAAACTACCAAACCTTTTCTTCGTAACTCAGAGTTTCATTGACAAGAACTTCATGCGATTTTTAATCAACAAAATGAAGCACTTAAATACACTATAACTATTCTTGATATATATCAAAAATTTTTTGAAGATTATCTTCTCATCCCTGTTATCAAAGGAGTTAAAACTCCTTGGGAGCGTTTCGCTGGTGCTGTTGAAACATACACCCTTGAAGCTTTAATGCAGGACGGTCAGGCTCTTCAAAGTGCGACAAGTCACTACCTTGGTACATTCTTTAGTAAAGCTTATGATATTAAGTTTCAAACACGTGAAAATACTTTTGACTATGTCCACCAGATGTCTGCAGGTTTATCAACAAGAATCATCGGTGCTCTCATCATGGTCCATGCTGATGATAAAGGACTTGTTCTTCCTCCGAAAATTGCTCCTGTCCAAATTGCTATTTTAACTATTTTCCCAAACAAGAACAGTGACTTAATTGATGCCGCGAAAAAAATTGGTATGTTACTTAACAGTTACCGTGTTTCATACGATCATTCTGATAAAGGGATAGGTTATAAACTTTCAGAGCAAGAAATCAATGGAACTCCAATTTCGATTGTGATTGGAAAGAATGAGATTTTAAATAACAAGGTATTGCTTGTTCGACGAGACACAGGGTTAAAAAAAGAGGTCACAATCGACCAACTTGAAAAAGAAATTGAACTAACATTCCTTTCGATTTCCCAAAACATTTATGAAAAAGCAAAGAAACACCAGACTGCTTCCATTGTTCATGTTAATTCTCTTGATGAAATGAAGGAAGCCATCCAGAACAAAAAGATGGCCGCTTGTTTTTTTGATGGTACGGAACTTGATGATAAGAGAATTAAGGAATATACAAATGCTTCTTCAAGATGTATTTTTGATACATCTAAGACAGGTAAATGTATCGTAACAGGTAAGGAAACGAATAAGTATACACTATTTGCTAGAGCATATTAAGTTAGTCATCATTAAATAACTTATAATATACAATGTAATAACTATGCAATAATTAAAATTAGGGTAATATCAATGAGTAAAATGCTAAAAAAAGAAGACGATTATAGTTTTAAAGAAAACGAAGAACACCTTGATAGTTTGTATGATGAAATAAAAGAGACTAAACTCGTTAAGGTTAAGTGTAAACATTGTGGAGAAATGAAGTATGTTCCTTTAATTAAGACCATTAAAAGATTAAAGGAAAAATATGCAGAAAACCAAAATATGTGTATTCACTCTCCTTCCAATGTTGATGATGATTTAATGACTAATAAAGTTAGTGAAACCGAAGATGATAAAAATTACAATCGCAATCACCAAGTTAGTTTTTTACCTATTCACAATGAATCAGATAATCCATATCATGATCAAAATGAAAATGATACTCATTTAACTCAATTTAATCATAGCGAAGAAAAAACAACAACGGACGATGGGGAAACAGATATCGATAATCTTCATCAAAATTATGCTAACGATGAAAGTGTTTTTATTAACGAAACTAATGATTGCTTAATTAGCAACCATCTTGAAAATAGTGAATGTAAGATGACGGACGAAGAACATTCAAGTGTGCTAGAAGAACAATCGACCGAAGAACAAATGCTTTTAGAACCATCAATGATGGCTACTGAAGATACGATGGAAGATCAATCAATGATGGATACTGAAGAACCGATACAATATGACGAACCAGTGTTTTTTGAAGAACCAATGATGACAGAAGAACAACCATCTATGAACGATACATCATTGGTTGAAACAAAGGAAGAACACTCATCTCACACCGATTCTTCAATGGTGTCTTTTGACCAAGAAGGTAAGACTGATTCGTTAATTATTAATGAAAATAACGATTGTCTAATCGATCAATTATACGAGACTTTTGATTTTAAAACACAAATGATTAAAGCACGTCAGGATGAACACCATTTTAATGACCATCTTGATCTTGATAGTATTGAACGCGACCGAAAACACCAAGAAGAATCAAAGTTTGCTTACATTAATCTTTCAGGTATTATGAGTTCAGTTGAAGAACGAAGACACAAACATTTTCACCATTTAGATCAAGTAAAAAACTTTCCTTATACAAAGAATTTCAAACGCGATTCAGCACACGAATTTGTTTCATCAAATAACTACAATTCGTTTAAACACATTATTGATAATTTCCCTTGTGAAGATGATTTCTGTGGAGTTCACCACCGACGACTATCTTGTAATAACAAACGGCGTCGTGGCTACCAACCAACACTTAATTTAAAACAACAATATTTTATTGTTGAATCAAAAAAACAATAAAGAATCATAGTTACTCATCTAGGATTAGTTTCAAACTAATCCTTTTTTATTTCTAAATTTTTCATTTCGTAGCGAATATATAGACGAGGTGGAAATATGAGAAATTATATACTTTTAAAAATTATTTATTCAATGAACGGTTTCCTGGTTGGTGAAAATAACTTTATTGGGTATTCATTCAAAACTCCAAAAGATTACCAGCTTGAAGTTAATAAAGTTATCCGGGTGTATGTAACAGATCTTTATACAAATCAAAACAATAAAGGATGAATGACTGTTGATTCATTTGCTTTTAAGTCACTCAATGAACGCAATCTTTTTAATGACTTAATTAGTATTTCAGGAATCGGAGTAAGAACTGCCCTTGGGATACTTAATCACGATTACGATATGATTGTTAATTTAATTGGAAAAAATGATGTTGATGCTCTTTCTGAACTGAAACATTTAAATAAAAAGACAGCACATTTAATTACTTCCAATCTTTGTTCGAAATATATTGAACGGGTTGTTGACACTGAAGGGGTGTATTCAGAGGTCATTACCGGTCTAAAGAACCTCGGTTACAATAAACGTGATATCGACTATGCAGTAAGAAAACTAATGGGTGATAACCTGGGTTTAGGAACTGATTTAACTGATTTAATGACCGCGGCCATTAAAAGTATTTCATTAAGAGAAGAAGTGTAATTTATGGTTAATTTAAGACCAAATTACCTTCGTGAATTCATTGGTAAAGATGCTCTACGACAAAATATCTTTGTTTTCCTTGATGCAGCAAAAAGAAGAAATACATGCATTGACCACATCTTATTTCACGGCCTTGCTGGTGTTGGAAAAACTTCACTTGCGATGATTATTGCAAACGAAATGAATACAAAAATCCATATCGCACAAGGAAATAATCTTACAAAACCGATAGATATCATCAACCTTCTTTCTTTAATTAATGAAAATGATGTAGTGTTTATTGATGAAATTCATGCAGCACACCCTTCGGTTCTTGAAACCCTATATTCGATTATGGAAGACTTTGTTATCGACATTAGCATTGGCAAAGATTTTAATCGAAAACAGACAAGAGTACCTGTTCCTAAGTTTAGTTTAATAGCAGCAACAACGATGTCCGGACGGATGCCTAAGCCACTTGAAGAACGTTTTGGTTTCGTGTTTTATATTAATGAATATACAAACAAGGAAATCGAAGAAATTCTTAAAGTTAATATGAAGAAACTTGACTTTTACCTAACGGATAGTGATGTTGAACTAATTGCTTCACACACCAAAGGAATACCACGAATTGCTAATCGGTTATTGAAACGAGTTGTTGACTTTAAACTTGTTGATGAATTCTTGGATATTAATGAAATATTCCGTAAAATTAAAATCTTCGATGGCGGCCTTGAAGAATATGATGTGAAATATCTTGAAATGCTTTTTTATGCTGAAAACGAAGTGGGTATTAAATCAATAGCCCAATCGGTCAACATTGATCAATATACCGTTGAAATGAAGATTGAACCATATCTACTTAAGAAACACTTTATCCTTAAAACACCAAGGGGTAGAAGGATTACATCTAAGGGTATTGAATATTTAAAGAATAATAATTTAATCAAATAACGAGATTGAATTATTTTTTTCTTTCTTAACCAGCTTATGAAAACCAAGACCAATAGCTCTTACTGTTTCGTAATTAAAAGTATTGTAAAAAAGGTCAAGCACATAGGAAATTAATTCATCTTTTTTTGAGCAAAAATAAGGAAGATTAATTTGCTTAATCTTTGATTTAAAATCAAAATATTTATAACTAATGGAAATCACTTTTGTCTCCATTTGTTCTTCGTCTAATTTTAAGATTAATTCATTAGCAAGTTTGATAATCGTTGCTCTTAAATACTGGTAGTCTTGTGTGTCATATGGAAGAGTAGTTGAACGACTGAGTGATTTATAGACATCCCTTTTTACATTAAATACAGATCGGTATTGCGGTTGATAAAAAGACGAAATAATGGTGTCATAATTAGCACCAAGAATATGTTTTACTTGATCAATATTATTTGGTTGATAAAGGTCTTTAATATAAACAATTCCGACTTCTTTTAACTTCTGTTCGGTATTCTTTCCAATATACGGGATTTTACCGACAGGTAGGGGGAATATCACTTTTTCAAACTCTTCATCTTTAATGATGGTAATACCTTTTGGTTTATTAAATGATGTTGCCATTTTTGCAATTTGGTTATTACTACCTATACCGATTGATACATCAAGTTGGACTTCCTTTTTGATTGCTGCTTGTAGTTTATATGCGAGAAACAAAGGGTTATTGTGGTAGTTTTTTATTTCATTAGTAAAATCAACAAAAACCTCATCAATTGAATAAACACTGATGTTTGGTGAAAATCTTTTAATCACACTAACGAAGTGTGCTGATAATTCATTAATGTGGTTGAAATTTGAAGGTAAGATAACCAACGAAGGACAAAGCTGTCGTGCGATATGGTTCTGCATAGCAGCTCGCACTCCGTATTTTCGTGCTAAATAGTTAGCACTAGCTATAATTGATGTTCTAGAATTTAGAGAACCGACAGCAACTGGTTTGTCACTAAACTCAGGATGAAGTAGAGTAGCTGCTGATGCGAAAAAAGCATCGATGTCAATATGAAAAATTACTCTTTTATTTTTGATTTGCATATTTTACTTCAATCATATATTCGATGTTTTGCTTTTTTTCATCAAAGACACTAGTTTCGACAATCTTTGAAATCAAGTAACCATTTTGATTAATTACTTGGTAGACAAGATTAATCGCTTCTTTTCTTCTTGCTTCATTTCTAATAATTCCTTTATATGTTGAAGCAATCTCCTTACCTAATTCGAATTGGGGTTTAATTAGAAGATACATTGTAGTGTTTTGATTTGCGATGCTAGATATGTTCTTAAAAACACCTGAAAGCGAAATGAAAGAAAGGTCCGCTACAATTACATCAATATTTTCATTGAACATCTCCCTTCTTAGATTTTTCACATTAGTGTTGTCATAAATAACCACACGGGGATCTTTTTTTA
Source organism: Ureaplasma canigenitalium ATCC 51252 (assembly GCF_000712165.1). Classification (GTDB taxonomy): domain Bacteria; phylum Bacillota_I; class Bacilli_A; order Mycoplasmatales; family Mycoplasmoidaceae; genus Ureaplasma; species Ureaplasma canigenitalium. The sequence goes on from NZ_JONZ01000004.1 coordinate 239,835, forward strand.
GTTTGGGGTCAAGCAAATCTGAACCAACATCAACAGAATAGACTTTAATAGCACCATTTTGGAGACAAAAATCAGTAAAACCACCAGTGGATGCACCGATATCAACAACGACTTTATTAGTGAAATTATATCCGGTTTCATCGATGATCTTTTTTAGTTTATATCCCCCTTTTGAAACATAAAGAAACGAAGGTTTAAGAAGAATTAGAGAGTCGACATCGATTAATAACGATGGTTTACTTACTTTTTCATTATGATGATAAACATAACCACGTTTAATGTAGTCAATTGCTTTTGAACGAGTTAAATTAAATTTTTCAACGATTAGATGATCAATTCTTTTCTTCATAAATATTAATAAAAACGCTTGATAAGAAAACCGACTAGGATAGCAAAGGAAATTAGACCGACAAAACACGAAAGGGTAAAGAAATACCAAAGACGTGCTGGTGAGATAATATATTTATTAAATAATAAGTCAAAATGAAATTGATCGTAATCGATTTCACTACTATCTTTATTAACAAGAACAGACATGTCTTCTATTTCATCTTGATTGATTTCTTTTTCAACAATTTTTTTAAAATGTTCAAAATCATATGCGAAATCGCACTCTTCTGTTTCGTTTATTTGATCATTCTTAATGATTTCACCGGTTTCTTCTGCTAAAAAAATCTGCAATTCTTTTTTTACTTCAAGGATTAAGTTCTCTTTTTTTGTTTTAGTCTTAAAAGGTCATAAGTAGCAAAAAAACCATGATTGTCGTATTTTCTTAAATCATGGTTGTTCTCTGTTCTTGTTGAAAAATGATATTAGGTGGACAGAATTATTAGAAATCCGCTTCGTCTTCTTCACTTGTTTCCTTATCCATTTCGGCTTTATGTTCTTCTTTAAAAGTGGCGGGTAGACTAAAGTCAGTCACTGTAACTGGTGGATAAACATTATCTTGTGGGTTTTTGAAGATGATTGAATCGACCCCAAAAACATCTAACAATATTTGCTTGTCAATAACTTCTTTTACCTTACCGTAACGCATCAACTGACCTTTTTTCATAATCATAACTTTATGAGCATATTTTAGACCATTATTAATGTCATGGATAACAATAATAATTGTTTTCTTCATTTTATGGTGAAGTTTATGAAGTAGTTCAATAATTTCAAGTTGACTACGGATATCAAGGTGGTTCGTTGGTTCGTCAAGAACTATTGTTTCAGTATCTTGTGCGAGAGAAAGAGCAATTAATGCTTTTTGTCTTTGACCACCAGAAAGATCTTCAAGATTATAATCACGTAGGTCATAGATTCCGACATGTTTAAGAGCAGTTTCAATGATGTATTTTTCTCGTTCGTGGTTAGTGTTAATCCCTAGAGCATTACTTGAAGGGAAACGTCCCATTTTAACGAAATCATAAACTGATGTAGCTTCTGGGAAGTTAGCAAGTTGTGGTACATAAGCAAGGTCAAGAGCAAGCTCTTTAGATTTATAAGCACCCACCTTTTTATAATTATCCATGTGCCACTTTAAGGTTTCAATTACTTTTTTACGATCCTTAGTGAAGGCATTTGCGATTCGGTGACCGATTCATTGGAATCAAAGTGTAGGTAGAAGGGGACGTGAAATTAACTTGCCTTTGTATTTAACAATCCCGCTAATAGGATTGTGAATACGACAAAGAGTTTTAATCAATGTTGACTTACCACAACCATTTGGGCCAAGAACAACAACAAAGTCGTTTCGGTGAATCTTCGCAGAAAGTCCATCGATGATTACTTTCTTACCATAACCAACAGAGATGTTATCAAGTTCAAAAACAACCTCGTCCGATTCGTGTCCTTCCATCGACTCGTCTTCCTCATATTCCATGATTTCTTTTAGGTCGACAAGGTGTTTTTCGCTTTTTGGATCAATGTGCATCTTTTGCTCCATTTCCTTTAGATTAGGATGGTGGTGGAAGTGGTGATCTGCATTTGATCCTTTATCATCCATTGGTTTTCCTGTTTGTTCTTTATCTTGCATAGATTTTTCCATTCTATATATTGCTACTATATTAAAGCTAATAACATATTCTTTATTTTATAACAATAATAATTTATAGCAGCAAAACACATACCAAGAAATTAAAAAAATAACTTTAACTTGTAAATACAACTAAAAAATAATTGGAACATTTAACATAAAAAATAGCTTTAAAATTCGAATTTTGAAGAATTTTTGGCAGTTTTTAACATTTTTCCTGGTTAAAAATTAAAAAAATAAATTTTGTTGATTTTTTCATATTTTTACTTGACATATAAACAATTTTTTAAACATACAATAAGGGTGCATTAGCAATGTTAATAATACAAGAGGTGTTTATGAACTTATCACTTAGAGAAATTCAAAAACTAATGATTACGGTAGCTGCTGACCTTGCTCGTCGAAGAATGGCAAGAGGTCTTAAACTAAACTATAGTGAAGCTGTTGCTTTAATTACAGACCATGTTGCTGAAGGAGCAAGAGACGGTAAACTAGTTGCTGACTTAATGCAATCAGCACGTGAAGTTTTACGAATTGACCAAGTAATGGAAGGTGTTGACACAATGATTGGGATTATCCAAGTCGAAGTAACTTTCCCTGATGGGACAAAACTTGTGTCTATCCACGACCCAATTTACAAATAATCAATATATCAATAATAAATAAAGGAGAAATTATGTCAGGTGGAGGAAATATTTACACTCCTGGTAAATTAATTCCAGGATGTCTTAAATTTGATGATAGTGAAATCGTTATGAATGAAGGTCGTAAGGAAATTATCATTACTGTTAAGAACACAGGTGACAGACCGATTCAAGTTGGTTCGCACTTTCATTTATACGAAACAAACACAGCTCTAATCTTTTACGATGAAAACGGCAAGGAAGATAAAGATCGTAAGATAGTTTATGGTCGTCGTTTTGATATTTCATCTGGTACTGCGATTCGTTTTGAACCAGGGGACAAGAAAGAAGTTCCTGTAATCGATATGGCAGGTACTCGTGAAGTTTGAGGAGTTAACGGAAAAGTTAACGGAAAACTTGACAAATAATTAAAAAAGAGAGGAGAAATATATGTTTAAAATTTCGAGAAAAAACTATTCAGACCTTTATGGTATCACAACTGGTGATAGTGTTCGACTTGGTGATACAAATATCTGAATTAAGGTAGAAAAAGACTACACTCAATATGGTGAAGAAACTGTATTCGGTGGTGGTAAAACAGCTCGTGAAGGTATGGGTATGAATGCTACTTTCACTCGTGATGAAAAATTTAAAAAAGCTGAAGTAATGGACCTTGTAATTACTAATGCTTTAATTCTTGACTACACTGGAATTTACAAAGCAGACATCGGAATTCGTGATGGATACATTGCAGCTATTGGTAAATCAGGTAACCCACACTTAACTGATAACATCGATATGATTGTAGGTATCTCAACAGAAATTAGTGCTGGTGAAGGTAAAATTTATACTGCAGGTGGAATTGACACTCACGTTCACTGACTTGAACCTGAAATTTCAAGAGTTGCTCTTGATGGTGGGATTACTACAGTTATTGCTGGTGGTACAGGTATGAATGACGGTACAAAAGCAACTACTGTTTCACCAGGTAAATTCTGAATCCGTGATAACCTACAAGCAGCTGATGGTATTCCAATCAACTGTGGTTTCCTAGGTAAGGGTCAAGGTACTGAAGCTCCAATTCTTGAACAAATTGCTGCAGGTGCTTGTGGTCTTAAGATCCACGAAGACTGAGGGGCAACTGGACATGCGATTGATGTATCACTTACTGTTGCTGACAAGACTGATGTCTGTGTTTCTATCCACACCGATACATTAAACGAAGCTGGTTTCGTTGAACACACAATTGCTGCAATGAAGGGTCGTGTTATTCACGCTTACCATACGGAAGGTGCTGGTGGTGGACACGCTCCAGACATTCTTGAATCTGTTAAGTATGAACACATTGTTCCAGCTTCAACAAACCCAACAATGCCATATACTGTAAACACAATTGCTGAACACCTTGATATGCTTATGGTATGTCACCACCTTAACCCTAAGGTTCCAGAAGACGTTGCCTTTGCGGACAGTCGTATTCGTGCTCAAACTATTGAAGCGGAAGACCTTCTACATGATATGGGTGCTATCTCAGTTATGTCATCAGATACACTTGCAATGGGACGTATTGGAGAAGTTGTAACTCGTACTTGACAAACAGCAAGTAAGATGAAACAACAATTCGGACCACTTAAAGGTGATAAAGAATTATTCGATGACAACATGCGTGCTCGTCGTTATGTAGCGAAGTATACAATTAACCCAGCAATTGCTCATGGTGTTGCTGACTACATCGGATCACTTGAAGTCGGAAAACTTGCTGACATCGTATGTTGAGAACCTAAATTCTTCGGTGCTAAACCTTTCTATGTATGTAAGATGGGTGTTATCGTTCGTTGTATCGCTGGTGACCCAAATGCTTCAATTCCAACATGTGAACCAGTAATTATGCGTGACCAATTCGCATGCTATGGTGGATCATTGACAAACAACTCAGTATCATTTGTTTCTAAACTAGGTATTGAAAACGGAATTAAAGAAGAATACGGATTGAAGAAGAGACTTCTTCCTGTTCGTAACTGTCGAAACATTAGTAAGAAATCACTTAAGTGAAACGGTACTACACCAAACCTTGAAGTTGACCCTCAAACATTCGATGCATGTGTTGACTATGCTGACCTTGAAGGTTGACTTGAAATTTCAGCTGAAGAGCTTGCAAAACGATTTAAAAAGAATGCTAAAAACAAATATATTCTATCTTGCGAACCTTTAACTGAAGCTCCACTAGCTCAAAGATACTTCCTATATTAAAACTGTCTTTTTTTAGTTTAAAATAACATTAGTATTGAAACTAAAAAGGATATAACAAGTATGTTAGTATTTAAAACAATATTAGGTAATATAGAAACCTTAGCTGACATTGAGAAATATGAAGTTGAAAACATATTTCTAAACCAAGAAGACGTTCAAAAAAAAGTTATTTTAGCCACTTCTGATATGAACCATGAATATGGGATTAAGTTGCCTGAAGGAAATATGCTCCAGGATGGTGACATCTTATTTAATGAAGATGGAAAATTAATTATCGTTCGTCTTGAGTTATCAGATGTCTTAGTCATCACAGCACGAAATATCGGAGAAATGGCGATGATTGCACATAATTTGGGTAATCGTCATACCCCTGCCTTGTTCGATGAAAATAGTATCTCTGTGCCTTATGACTATTTAGTTGAGGAATTTCTAAAAGAAAGTAAGGCACTTTATGAAAGAAAGAAAATCAAGCTCAAAGAACCGTTCAGATATTGTGCAGATGCAAAATAATTTGCAACTTCTCGATTTAATGCAAATTACTAATGCTAATTTTCCGATTGGTAGCTTCTCACATTCATTTGGGATTGAAACCTATATTCGTTTTGATATTGTTAATGATGTAACATCACTTAAAAAAGCATTATTACTTTATATGAACGAACAATTGCTACACGGTGATTTATTAGCAATTCGTCAAGTTTATAAGTATTTAAAAAGTAATAAAGTAGAAGAAATTTGAATGCTTGATAAAATGCTTGCTGCCCAAGGTCTTAGTCGCGAAACCCGTGACGGCCAAAGAAGAATTGGCCAACAAATGGTTAAGATTTATAACGAAATTTTTGATTGCGAATTACTCCGCGAATATGCAAAACGGATTAGAGCGAAAATTTCGAATGGTAACCCTGCGGTTGCTTTTGGAATTCTTGCTGTCCACCTTAACCTTGATATCAGACTCTCACTCTATACACATCTTTATTCAACATCAGCTGCTCTCGCACAAAACTGTGTACGAGCAATTCCGCTTGGGCAAATAGCGGGTCAGAAATTAATTTATGATCTAAAACACAAACATTTCGACGATATTATAGATAAAGCCTTTAAACTCGACTTTAAGACAGATTTTTGTAAAAATATTCCTGGGCTTGAAATTGCTCAAATGGAACACGAAGAAGTTCCAGTGCGATTATTTATGTCATAGGATATAAGAAAAGAAGGATAAAGTTATTATGAAGAAACCCTTAATTATTGGTGTTGGTGGACCAGTTGGTGCTGGTAAAACGATGCTAATTGAACGTCTTACTCGTTACCTTTCAAAGAAAGGTTATAGTATGGCCGCTATTACAAACGATATTTACACTAAAGAGGATGCTCGGATTTTACTTAATACATCCGTGCTAGACGCAGACCGAATTATGGGTGTTGAAACCGGAGGATGTCCGCACACGGCCATTCGGGAAGATGCATCAATGAACTTCGCTGCAATAGAAGAAATGTGTGATCGTCACCCTGACTTACAATTGTTATTCCTTGAAAGTGGTGGTGATAACCTTTCAGCTACTTTTAGTCCTGACCTTGTTGACTTCTCAATTTATATCATTGATGTTGCTCAAGGGGAAAAGATTCCGCGTAAAGGTGGTCAAGGGATGATAAAATCTGACCTTTTCATTATTAACAAAGTTGACTTAGCACCTTATGTAGGAGCTGATGTCGAAGTTATGAAGTCAGATACTCGTAAGTCTCGTGGAGACAAGGATTTCTTTGCAACTAACCTAAAAACTGATGAAGGTCTTCAACAAGTAGCTGAATGAATTGAAAAACGTCTTAAAATCGCAATGCTAGAAGACTAACTATGCGTGCTTCTGATAAACAAATTGCGACCTACGCAGCTTATTTATATATCAAAGTCGAAAAAATAAAAGACAGTCCTGACATGAGTCATACTGTCTACTTCACAAATTTTTACCGAAGTTCAAAACCACTTTACATTGATGAACAAGACTGACATATGCCTTGCTTCCAACTGATTACGATGGGTGGTGGATACATTTCTGGTGAACGTTATCGTCAAGACTTTGAAATCAAGGATAATGCTCGGTGCATTATTACAACTCAAAGTAGTGCGAAAGCTTATAAATCCGTTAATGATAAATCTTCCCTTCAATATACGAACATCACAGTTGGTAAGAATGCCGTTCTTGAATATCTTTCTGATAATGTCATTGTGTATGAAAATGGTCGGTTTGAACAATTCAATAATTTCCATATTACAAAAACAAGTACTCTAATCTACACCGAATGTTTTGGTCCAGGATGAAGTCCCTTTGGGATTTCATACATGTATGAAAAAATGTACTTGAATACCAAAATATTTATGGATGGTGAAATCGTTCTATTTGATAATTTAAAATTCCAACCACATATCCACGATGAATCGGCTTTTGGAATTATGGGCGGATATCATTATTGTGGGACTATGGTCGCCTTTAATGAGAATATTACCGAACATGACATCATTACCGTCCGTGATCTCATTAAAGAGACTTTTAAGGACTACCAAATGGAAATTGGAGTTTCATCTTTTGATGTCCCAGGTCTTGCGGTACGAGTACTTGCTAACACATATTTTGATGTTGAAAAAGTCACAAAAGTGGCTCATTCATATTTAAGAAAGAGACTTTGAAACAAAAAGCCTCTATACTTACGAAAATTCTAAATCATTAAGAAAAAAAGTTGGTGCCTCCAACTTTTTTTATTTCCCCTCTTCAATTTTCTTAATTAAAGGGGAAAGATTCATTATTTTTTGATAGATACTGCTCTGCAACTCCTTATTAGGAAAGGGAATTGTTATTTTCAACAAGTCTTTAATGTTAATGTAGGGAATCATCCCTTTAATTAATGGATTAATCTTGTTTTTGAAAAGGGATGATTTTAAATAATAATAAAAAACCAAGTTATTATAATGTTTTGCTCGAAGGTTAAAAAAAGTATTAACAAAATAGCAGTCCTGCGAGACATATCCGATTTTTCTACCAACACTGCTTCCAATAAAACAAAAAAGGATACTGTCCTTAGGAGCTTGTTTTAACCTTCGATTACCTTTTTTTAGGTAAATACCAGAATGATAATTAATTGTTCCAGAAAGTGCAATGTCACTTGCCTTTAAATACGGTATGGTATCATCCTTCATAATGTTGTTATCCATTTTTTCCTTTAGGGAAATTGATTTTCCAATGTTTCTTACTTCAAGTATTTCCTTTAATGGATAATGACTTGTTTTAAAAGGAATATTAAAGGATGAAGCAAAAAGATAATTAAAAATATCATCCTTTAAATTGATAATTCTGTTTTGGTGGTTTTCCTTTACCTTTTTATAAAGAATTTCATATTTATATAATAAAGGTGATATTAAGTCTAACTTCTCGATAATTTTTGCTTGAGTTTTGACATCTGGTACCGCCATAATCATCTTCTTTAAATCCTTATTATTAAGTCCTTTAATCATTCCTCTTAAATAAGGTTTACATTGCTCTTTAAAATATACTGACTGACAAAAATAATAAGCATATTTATTTAGGATAAATGGTGAACTAAAAGAAATAAAGGTATTAACGAAAGCAACATCCTGGTCAACATATGCGATTTTATTAAGACAAGATGCTCCGAGTGTACAGAGTAAGATGCTATCTTTCTTACTAATTAAAAATGATTCTGGATTATCAATATGAAATACTTCATCATAGATTATTTTATTATTGATAATGTCACGAGCACGAATGAAAGGTATTCCCTTCTTGTTTTCTTTATACCTTTCTTCCATAAGACGAGTTAATGAACACCCCTTTTTAAAGGTGTGAAAAAGATCAAAAAAAGAATAAAAACGGTATCCGTGAATATTAAATTGAAGACGACGGAAAACATCAAGTTGATTATCATTAACATCGTTTAATGGTAATATAGGGATTGGTTTTTCCTTGCAAAACTGATTGAAAACATAATCATACACAGACATTTTTAATTCATTAGGAGACAAAAGTTTTTTAAACATCTTAATCACCAAGGATCTTTTTTATCGCATTAAAAATATTTGTTAACTCATCTACATCTTTTTTTATTCCTTCATTGAAGTTTTTAACGATGTCATCAAAATTTTGAATGCTAGATGCAGTGATATTATTTTCTGGGCTAATATCAAGATTATATTTGCGAGTCTTTAAGTCATTGATTTTAACTTTAAATGCAACACCCTCAATTTCCTTTTTTTGTTTCAATCATAACAGAACATCATTGAAATACATCGGGTAGACCGGTTTTGTTTTGGTAAATGCTTTGATATTGTTTGGTAATGTCATTTGGTAGTACCAGACATAGTCCGTATCCCGTTTCTTTTTTTCAAAAATAAGAATATTGGTTGCTATGACAGTGTAGGGATTAAAAACCGTTTTTGGTAATCTAATAATGGTATTTAGGTTATATTCATCGATTAACTTTTCCTTTATTGCTTGCTTATTATAGTTAATATTAAAAAGAAAACTATCGGGTACAATGATGATTGATCTACCGTTATCCTTTAAACGTGCCATCATAACTAGCATGAAAAGATCAATTGTTTCGGATGAAGAATATTCTTTTGGAAAATTGTTTTGAACTTCAACATTCTCCTTCGCTCCATAAGGAGGATTCATGACAATTAAATCAAATTTAAGAAGAGAATGATGTTGAGAATATGTTGTCTCAAGTGTATTCTGGTGCATTATTTGTGGTTCATTAATACCATATAGAAACAAGTTAGTAAGACAAAGTAGATTAGGAAGCGATTTCTTCTCAATCCCGAATATTTGGTTACCAAGAGTTGAAGGTTCCAATGTCGGATTTTGTTCCTTTAAGTAGTTAATATAACTAGCAAAAAAACCTCCTGTCCCACAAGCAAGATCCGCAATTGTTTCGCTTTTTTTTGGAGCAAGTGCTTTAATAATGAAATCAGTTACCGCTCTAGGTGTATAAAATTCACCAGCATTGCCCGCATTTTGTAGATACTTAAGAATAATTTCGTATATTTCCCCAAGCACATGACGGTCGGTTGTACTATAAAGGTCAATTTCAAAGATAATGACAAATATCCGCTTTAACAATCGGTCATTTTTCATGTAATTATGGATATGACTAAAAATATATTTAAGCATTTTTCCATCATAGGAATCATCATTAATATTTTTTAAATACTCAAATAAATCATGATTAATAAATTCTACAAAACCAGCTTCTGGTCGCTCTAGGAGCGACTGGTAGCGATATTTTTCTTCAAGGATAAAACGATAGTTTTGGTCGCTAAGAGCCTTTTTTTCTTCTCTTGATGAGAAGATTTTAAGGAAGATGATTCAACCGAGTTGTTCAATCCGTTGAGCATCTCCGTTTAAACCTTCATCAATTCGCATGATGTTTTTTAGTTGTTTAATTATTTTTGATAAGTCGTACATATGATTAAAAAATAATTATATAAAATCAATAAAGATAATACAAATAAATGGGATAAAAACAATAAAAAAGGAATCGTATGAACATTACACTAACTCATTGTTTAACTATGTATAATTAAATTATTAATATTTAAAATTTATAAGGAGAAATTATGAAAAAAACTGATGAAGTTATTAAGTTGTTAAATGATCACTACAATTTAAACTTAACATTAGGTATGAAATACAGTCACCTTGCTCACCTTGCAGATAGTGAATTTGATATGCCTAACCTAGCTAAATTTGTTAAACACCTAAGTGATGATAAATTAGGAGTTCACAAAGATTATATTGTTGATTATTTCAATAAAGCAGGAATCAAACTTGTTACGAACACAACAGTTTCTGTTAACAACACCCCTTTTAAGAATGCTAAAGAAATTATAGAAGCTGTGCTTGAAGAGGAAAATAATGTTCGTAAACATGTCGCACACCTTGCGGCAACTGCCCTTAAACACAATGACTTTGAATCTTTTTATTTCCTTCAATGATATGTACGTGATGGAATTAAGGATTATGCTGAAATTGAATCAATCGCGAAGTTATTCCACAACAGCAATGATGCTTTACTTGTTGACCATATGATTGAAGAAACAATGGAAGCAAATGAAAAAGAAGGACCACACGAAATCTGAGAATAGTTTATCCAGGTGTAGCTTTAAAAAAGAGTCAGGCCGACTCTTTTTTTATTTCTTCTTGTATGTTTGGTAAATACCAGCATTAATCTGACCACCGAAATCAGCTAAATCACTATTAAATGGGGAATTACCACTATCGTATTTCTTTGGTTCGGGTGGTCTTTGTCCTGGTTGATTTTGATTTGTTTGTTCTAATTTAACCGACCCATAGTAAACAGATGGTCCGTTTTTAATCGTTTCCTTTGTATAGAAAAGGACAATCCCGGGATTATTACCATCATAGATATCAACAAGTTGACTATTCTTTATATAACCAGAAACGAAAGCAAGAATTTCACGCATAATACGAGCTCGTTCATCAGTTCGGTAGTAAACTTCCTTGCCGTTAATGTCTTTATGCTTCGCATTTATATTAAAATTAAACTTCTCCGATTGACTATTACCGTAGTTTTTTTCACGATCAATAGTTGATTTTCGTAAATCACTGATTTTTTGTTCATACTCTTCAGCTGTTTTAAATAGATCATCGTTTACGGTATCAATGAAGTTAAACACTCTAGGAACACTTTCGTATATGTCTTGGTCTTTGTAATCATTTAAATTTTTAAGTGCTTTAAAGAATGCGCCCTTATAAACTAGGTTATGATTGTTCTTTAAATCATTAAGACTATTGATTTGATTTTCTTTATTGTTATAAAGAAAATCGTTATTACTTAAATTAGTGTTTGTCCCTATATAGATTATATAGTTACCGTCATTAACTTTAGTTGTTCCAAGAAGCAATTCCTTAATAGAAGTTTTCTCGTTTGGCAACACATTTAAATCAGTACTAGTATTGTACAGATTTAAATGTGTTTCCTTAGGAAAGACATCTTCCTTCTTATTTTTTAAAGCAAGAAAGGTAGCAGTTGTAATAACACCAGCTGAAAGAAGAAGGGAAACTCCGGTAATTAAGATGGCTTTTTTCATATTGTGTCCAAGTGTAGTTATATTTTAAATATAGATTTCATAATCTTTATTCTTTTTATAAATCTTTATTATAAATGTTTTATTAACTAATAGAAAAGAAAAGTTTAAGGGATGAGAAGAAGGAAAAGAAACCAGCAAAAGATTTTTTAAAAAATGTTCCAAATAAAGTGTAAATGACAATATCGAACAAAAAAATTAATTTTTTCCTGTTTCGATAAAAATAAACTTAATTTGTACCGTTTTTTATTTTTTGTTGTAAAAAGTCCGTTTTTATTGTCTTTTTGGTTCAATCCCGAAACCCACTTTTTGACATCACATCTCTATAATATTGGAGTTATGTAAGAGTCTAGATATTTGTCTAGTTTAGTTTTTGGTACATTAAGAAAAAAAGATGAAATTAAAAACTTAATATAGACAATTTACATCATTTTCGCATGTAAAAGACTGTGAAGTAACGGAATTTATTTATTGAAAAATATATAAAAGGAGTTGTTTGAATGGAAGCAACACAAACAACGTCAAAAGTAAATCCTAGTTTACAAACAAGTTTCTTGTATAGTAAATTTTTAGCGATTCTTGTGTTTAAAAAGAAAAGCACGATTATTATCCCTATCATAGCTTTTTTAATCACAATCATTTTGACCATTATAGGTAATGTTGTTGGGGTAAGAAACCAAACCGATCCTAACACATTTTTGATTATCTCATATATAAACCTTGCGATTAACTTGCTGCTTGCGGTAATCTTCGCAAATATTAAAGCGCTAAACCTTTTCAAAGATTTAGCCAAAGAAGGGATGGATATCCTAATATTTTCGAAGAGTATTTCGAGAAAAAATGTAATTCTTACTAAGTTAGGATTCTTTGTTTTCCTAGGTGTTTTCTACAGCTTCTCTGTCTTCCTAGGAATGATCATCTTTTATGCTTCAAACTACCCATTTAGTTCCTATGTTAACCATTGATATGTATCAGGATTCTTTAGTTTCTTTGTTGCATATTTAATTTTTGGATTAATGGTAATTCTTATCGCAATCAAAGGTTCAAGTAAGTTAGCAATGATTGCTCCTATTATTACCTTTGCTCCTTTACTTGTTGCAGGTAATGTTACAAGTATTTTTACAACACCAGCAAGTAATGCGATTGCGAAAGAACTTGAAATTCCTTATGACTCTTATAATAGTAAGACCATTTTGGATGCTGAAAAGTTCTATCTAAATGACCACCAAGACTTACTTTATTTAATCCCTAAATGACAAGTAAGACCAGGTTCAAGTACTCCAGAAGTTACTTTCACTGAACGTCAAAACGACTTTTTAGCAAGTGCATATAATTATAAGAAGGACTCAGCAAAAGCTTGACAAGCAATTTCTTGATTGTTTGTTCCTTACCAATTAATAGATGTCTTCGCTAAACGTGATAATGACCCAGTTGACCTTATTGCTGACAAGCAAGAAAAGAACTTGCAAAAGTATCTTTACTTCAATCATAACTCAAGTAAAGAAAACGACTATATGATCAACAAAAAAGCTCCATCAACTCTTCCTTCTTATAAGGTTATTGATGATGGAAAGTCATTTGAAATTGATGATGGTCACGATCATGACCATGGTGAACACAAGGAACAACAATCAGTGTTACATCACGAAGGACACGATCACAGTCACGAACATACCGAAAAAACCCTTTATATTGTTCCTGGTCTATTAAGATCTTCAAGTAAGATTAGTGAAAAGACCCTTGATAATGCTGAAATCATCTATGCTCGTGAAGGTGCTTCTGTCATTAACTCTCAATTTAAGGAAGATAACAGTACTTACCCAAGTCCGGATAACCTTGTTGGTAAACTTGATTGAACAATAGTCGCTGACACACTTTCTTCAAAAGTGTTTAACGAAAAAGCTGAAGAATTCTACCAAAACGAGTTAGTTCCATTAGTTCGTGATGATCAAGGTAACTTTGTTCCAGTAAGTAAGGATACAATTTATAAAACAATCGCTAAGATTGTTGATAATGATAATGTTGTAACAGAAGAAGTTACTGATGAAAACGGTAATGTAAAGAAAGTCGTTACTCCTAAACACTTCCTTGAAGTTTACGATACAAAGAGTCCGTCTGAAATTCTTAAAGAAGACATTGACCCAAGAAAAATCAGTAACCTAACTGAAAAGAAGGTTTACCTTGTTGTAAGTATGTTGTACTACATCTACTTCAATCACAATAAGAGTACAGCGAAAACCGTGAAGGATGATGATAAGATTCTTGACATTATCCTAACTAACACTGACCGTTCAAAAGCTTATGAACCAGAGCAAGTTTGAACTTACATCGATAACTATAAATACTTTATTGGTGGTTATAAATCATTCACTCACGTCGTTCAACCTAAGATAATCCAAGAAGAAGGTAACCAAACACTAGTTGTTCACCGATTTACACTTGAACGTTCAGGTAATCATCTTTTCCAACCGGTAGAAGAAGTTTATACGATTGAACCAGTTCAAGGGTATCAAAAAGTTGACAGTGGTCGAGTTATTAAAGGTTTATATTCTATTATCTGAATGGCCATCATCGCTGCAATGCTTGTCGGTGCATACTTCGGTTATACAAGAAAGGATTATCGTTAGTCTATGGATAACAAAACTATGAATGATCAACCGATGATGGACAAACCAAGTATTGATAAACCAATGGAAAAGACGATGTCTAAACCAATGATGGAAAAATCAGTTGACATGTCAAAGACGAAACCAACTCTTACAAGTCCATTAATGAGTAAACCAAGAAAAAATAATATGGTTTCCCGTGATCCCGTTCACAAAAACGAGAACATCCTTGAAGTAATTGATTTGACAAAAATTTACAAACGAAGTACTCAAGGTGTAAGAAATCTTACTTTTAGTATTAAAAAAGGTGATATTCACGCTTTCGTTGGGGAAAACGGTGCTGGTAAAACAACCACAATTAAAACGATTATTAATGCTTATGCTGATTTTCAAGGGAAAATCTTGATTGACGGATATGACAACCGTTTGCCAGAAAGTAAGAGCAAATTAGGTTATGTACCAGAAGTTGCTCTCTTCCCACAAGAAATTACAACATATGAATACCTATTCTCATTGGCTCGTCTTTCAAGAGTGTCAGCGAAGGAAGCAAAAGAAAAGATTCTTTATTTGCTTGATACAATGGGAATCCTTAACTTAAAAGATAAGAAACCAGTTAACTTCTCAAGTGGTCAAAAAAAGAAAGTGCTTTTAATTCAAGCCCTTCTACACAATCCGGAGTTGATTATCCTTGATGAACCAGCGGCTAACCTTGACCCTAGTGCACGTTTTGAATTCTTTGAAATCCTTAAAGAATTAAACCGTGAAGGAAAAACAATTTTCCTATGTAGTCACATCCTTAAGGAAGCTGATGAATATGCTAACTCTCTAACTCTTATTCATGGTGGTAAATTAGTTTATACAGGTGTGAAGTATGCTGACCTTGATAGTCTATACTACAACCTGATACTAAAAGATCAAGCTAAAGATGGAAGAAAAATGATGTTTAGCGAAGATTCAATTAAAAAGGATTTATAGTTATGACTCAAAAACAAAACAAAGCTCTTAAGTTATTTGGGATTGTAGCCAGTGCTTGCATTGCATCGTCAATTGCTATTGGTCTTGGGGTCAGTTTTGGACAAAAACAAAATGTTAATCAGTCTTCACTACACGAAGACCAGGTTGAAACAGAAAACGAAAAACGGATTCGGGAAAATAAAGCCTTTCGTAACCAACCAATTGTGAAACGTTTGCTTAATGAAATGTACGAGGATAGTGAAGGTATTCCTGATACAACAACA
Source organism: Ureaplasma canigenitalium ATCC 51252 (assembly GCF_000712165.1). Taxonomy (GTDB): domain Bacteria; phylum Bacillota_I; class Bacilli_A; order Mycoplasmatales; family Mycoplasmoidaceae; genus Ureaplasma; species Ureaplasma canigenitalium. The sequence continues at coordinate 255,689 of NZ_JONZ01000004.1, forward strand.
ATTAGTGAAAATCTTTTCAAGTGAAACAAACTACCGATTCAAAACTTTAGTGATGTTAAATTAAGTCTTCACTACTATAAGCCGCATACGTCACAAAATTTAGAAGATAAGTTAAACACTGAGCGTGAAGAGTCTGCTAATCCCGGCTTAAATAACACTCGTAAATATCGAAAAAATAAACAAAGAGCGCGTGACATCCTTGTTCGAAATTTTACTGAAAACTGATATTGAGTTCTACAATATTTAAATTATTTTGAATTTAACTATTGACCTTGACACCAAAACCTTTATTTTAACTTTAAGGATGTTGATTTAAATCGTTCCCCAAATGAAGGTAGCGAACAACCTTATTACAAAGAAAAACTAACCGAAGAAAACTATTTATTCGACGACCAAAGCATTACTAAAATCGTTGCTAAATATAATGATGAGAAAAAAGCACTTACTTTTGATGCTAATCAACTTAAGTTAGGTTATGTTTATCAAGTCGCAAGTGTTAACTCGTTAGACAATGTCGATTCTGAACATTATCTATATGATAACCGCAAATTAACTACTAGCAAAAGAATTATCAATCGTTTATTAATTTATGATAGTGCGGAAAAGAAGTTAAATCTTTACCTTGACACTAAGAATAATACAACAAACGATGTTAAAGGAATTTTCTTGAATCGTCAAACTGGTGAAGAAACCGAACTTGAAGCTGTTCGAGTTAATACTGATGGTGTCTTTAAATTCGATGTCACAGGTTTAAATAAACGTGATGGTTTCTCAATGGTTGGTGTTACAGTTGATGGGATTCGTCACGATGAACTACTTACAAAGCAACATAAACGTCATTATGTAGCTGGTGATGAAATTTATAAACAAACATTAGCACCAATCGATAACAATATTGAACTTGATGCAAAAGGGATTGGGGAAACAACTGTTTTTCTTACTCACTATTTAGAGAAGGATTATATTTATAAACAAACTTCAAACCACATTGTAAACTTCCATAGGGTTAAAATTAAGAAGAAAAGTTACGATAAGTATGATAAAGAAGTTTTCTATATTCAACTAGAAAACAATTCAATTATCCGTCTCCTTAAATTTAAAACTGGTAATACCGTACGTGAACGACTTGATTTCGATGTCTTCGTCTTCCCAGAACCAATTGAAAATCTTGCTGCAATCGCGAACGAAATGGAAGATATCATCCAAACTAAGTTTAATGAATATCTTATTCAAAAAGGGATTATGGATAAGGACACTGGAGCTTTGAAGGATGTGATTATTAAGGATTCCTTCGGGTTCGATGACTATAATACAAAGAAGGAATACGAAAAACTTGAAGAACAAAACTACCTTGTAAACACTGGTAGTAGATGACAAGGTTTTAATGCTTATGTGTTCCGTCATCTTTATCATAAATATAAAGCAAAGATGTTCACCATAGCTAGTATTGATTCGAATGTTCTATTTAGAATTCGAAATAGTAACGAAGAACAACAAGGAAGTCAAAATCACAAGATTCCAGATCGATATACATCGTTTGTTGACCCTAAATTAAACATCAGAGATAAGAAGGAAACTCCGCAACAAAAGAAGCACAAGTCAATTATTGAAACCATTCTTGACTTCGCTTTTGCTGGTTATGGACGAAGTGAACGTGAAGTTAAAAAAGTTGAATACATTAATCAACAAAACGATCCTGCTTATCAAAAACAAATTATTGAAGAGTTAAAAAAATATGCCAAGGAGTTTGGTTCAATTCTTGATCCGGGTCCGGAAGTAGAAAAAGCATTTGATGATCACTTTAGTAATAATAGATACGCTGAATATGCCCGTTTCCTAACGAAAAATTGATACTTTGTATTAAACAATCTTGATAAGTTTGCTCTTCACCAAATCGCATGATTCTTCCTACCAGATTCACGGAATAAAGATAATAAGGATGAAATCTTAAAGATGTCACCTCAATATCGTAAAAAGCTTCCAAGAACACCTTTCCCTGATCGTGGTTTTTACAACACTCTTCTTGATCAACTAATCGAAAGTGATGAATCGAAGGAACATGGTACCGCATTAAAGAAGGAATTCTATCTTGCGAAAGATAAGGCAATTATTCAAATTGAGTTCGGTCATGAGGGTTCACCAATTATTATGAAACCTTATGGTATTGTTTTTGCTCAGTCAAAACTACCACCAAGTATTCCGATTATTACTAATGCTTTCCACAACTCATTTAAGCACGGTGATCCAAAGGGTTACATCTTCTATGAAAAACAAGTTATTCCGAAATTTGGTATACCAGCGAAAATGATTTTACTTTGAAAGGATGGTCTAAAAGATGTTGAAATCTAAAAAAACAAAACTTTGATTATCATCAACTCTTGGGATTTTATCCGTTGCCCTTCCGATCACAGTAATAGCGGCTTGTACTCCTAGTACAAAAAGTGCTACAGCTTCTTCATTAGTTAGCAGCGAAAATGAATTTATTGACAAACTTTTGCCAGATAGTGAACTAGAAGCAAAATGAAATTTATTCCTAAGAAGTTCAGTGATTGACCAACTTCTTAAATACACTTTTCCTAATGAAAAGGAACGGAATGAATTTATTAAGTCACAAGTCTCTATTCCGCAATCTTATTTAACTGAGTTACGTGAAATATTTACTTACAACAACGACCTAAATGATGATAATCCTTTTGGTTATAACCCATATACAAAGACGGGAATAAGATATCCGCTTCCGTATAATAAGTATAAATTTATCGAAGATGAATTATTAAGAAAGAATTGATTATGATACATCTTTAATATTGATAATTTCATTTTTACACTCGAACCCGAAGGTGCGACTGACTCAACAATCAAAACTTCATTCAAGGATATTGCCGCTGAAAATAGTTTGAAGAAACAATTATATCGACCGCAAAGCAATCAATTTATTGACTATGTTTTTGTTACATACGATAGTCCTGGACATACTCCGGCTTACTATAAGCGAGAAGCTCATCTAGGATCTGAATATGCTAATCAATCAATCAAAATTTATATGGTTGATAAAGAAGGTAGAGCAATTCGAGATCACTACGCATATCATGTTGAAGTGCAACTTGATGAAAATGGAAGAGCTAAGCTTTACAAGAAGGATATGGAAGTAAGAGATTCGAATATTACTATTCGTAGTGCTCATTTGAAAGATGATGTCGTTGAACTTAGAGTTAATAATAAGTTAGCTCATAAGGGTGAAGACGGTAAGGAACAATACTTTGATTTAGATTTTGGATCATCTAATAAGAATAAAAAAGTTGTTCTTTCCTTCAATGATGCATCTGAAAACGAAGTCCGTGTGATGAAGGATTCAGTTATCGAAACTCAAACCGATGGTGATGGTGACTTCTTAATTTCCAACCACTTGTATAATTTTGATGAAAATTCAAGAATTGTTAAAATTCTTGACCAAAGCGGACAAGAAATTCCGTTTTCAAAACTTAAATATTTCGTTTCAGATGCCTCAAGAACCTTTAATAAATACCAAATGTTCGCTCTTATGAACAGAGATGGTTATTGAATCGAACTAAGATTTCTTCTTCACTATCAAAATGATGTCAAGGATAACAAACCAACTTTAAAATTCGTTAAAAGTGATTTCCAAATCAATAGCAACCTATATACCCTTCGTGACCTATATGACTATGGTTCATCGTTGTTAACTAATTTTAATTTAGCTAAATACTATGATGTTTTCTATGGTACACAAGGGAATGAAAACCCAACTGATAGAACACCGGTACCTCCTAAGTACTCGAACATATTCCAGACCATTTTCAATGAATCTTATGGTTCTTCTCAAAAACCAGATACTTATAAGATTGTAGATATGGTTGATAATGATCAATAAAAGGACTACATCTTTTGTAGAAGTAAATTATGAAAGTAAAACAAAATAAAATCCTATTTGGTATTCTCGGGAGTGTTGTTATAGGAGCATCGCTTGCAGCAGTCGCGGTCGCTTGTCGACCTGAATCGGGAAAGAATGGTGGAAAGACCGGGGGAACTGATACTGGTAGTACTCATAAAAACAATGGGGGAAATACCGGAGGAATGGATAAAGGTAAGAATGATGGTCATGACCACAGTGGTCACGACCATTCTGGTCACGACCATAGTAAACCTGATGCAGGAAAACCAAACCCCGAACCTAAGACTCCACCTAAGAAAAAACCTGAAGAAGATAAGAAGACTCCTGAAAGTCCAAAAGACCCAGAAAAAGACAAAACTCCAGTCCCACCTACAAAGAAGGAATTAGATTCATCAACAAGTAATCAAATTCCCAACGTCGATGATGACTATAAAGACCTTGATGCTGAAGATTTAAACGGTAAACTTGACCTTGAAGATCCTACGGTGGAAACCGAAGAGGATGCTCCTCCACCAACCGATGCTGATGAAAATAAATCGATTCTTTACATTAGGAAAGTTAAAAAACCGATCATTAAGATAAGAATGAACGGAAAGACGGTTTCACTCCTAAGAATGAAATTTACTAACCCTATGAAAGTCAAAGGAAAACAGATCAAAATCACCCTTCTCCAAGAAGCGGAAAAAGACTCGATCGGTGATGTATCATCCTACACTAGCCAACCAGCTACGGTCAAAGAAGACGGAAGTGTCGACTTTCCTTTTGATACTATGAAAATCCGAGTAACCTATAAGGTAGTTAAACTAGAATGTGTTGATGATACAAGTATTAATAACCAAATAGATACTGATGAAAATAGTAAATCTATCCAAGCTCCACAGGAAAACCGACCAACCTTCAATACCTTTGATAAGGGTAGAGAAGCGGAGGAAATAACCGCTTCTGATGTGATTACTACTAACATCGTAACTGACTACGGAAAAGACTTTAAACTAAGTCGTCAGTCAGCATCCGGCTCTCGTCCTGGGTTTTACAATACTACTATTTATCTCTATAAAAATGGACGAGAGTTTACCAACTTAAATAAGAACTACCGAGTGACCGTTACCCTAAAACAACGACCAATCGGGAATGATACACGAACATACGAGGCCGAAAGTACGATTGACCGAAAACTGTACAAGGATACCCAGATATCTGGTCTCGTTCATGCGAACGGTGGTGCTCTTGTTAAATGGTACCTTCATAACAAATACGGTTCTTATATTGCGAACGAACGTTGGTTTGATTTAATTGCTGTCACCATCTATAAAATTGATCCGGAGAAAAACATCTTAAACAAGATTAAGACGATTGATTTAAAAGCTGAAGGAATTATTGTAAGAAGTCAAAATTCCCATGCTAACAATGAACACTTCCCTCATGCTTACGATCCCGATGGTGGATACCTAAACCCAACCATCAAGGGTCCACGGGACAACATTACTGATGAACAAATTAACGAAGTACTT
>NZ_JONZ01000005.1 GCF_000712165.1 Ureaplasma canigenitalium ATCC 51252
TAGACCTTCATCGTTCACGCGGCATTGCTTCATAAGGCTTTCGCCCATTGTGAAAAATTCCCTACTGCTGCCTCCCGTAGGAGTATGGGCCGTGTCTCAGTCCCATTGTGGCTGTTCTACCTCTCAGTACAGCTACGCGTCATTGACTTGGTGAGCCGTTACCTCACCAACTATCTGATACGTCGCACCCTCATCCAAAAGCGTCGCAAACGCGACTTTCTACATATTCTCATGTGATAATTATGTTATTATTCGGTATTAGCTAATCTTTCGACTAGTTATCCCCAACTTAAGGGTAGATTGGATACGTGTTACTCACCCGTTCACCACTAAGCCAAAAGGCTTCGTTCGATTTGCATGTATTAGGCATGCCGCCAGCGTTAATCCTGAGCCAGGATCAAACTCTTTATAATTGACGGATTCTATTTAGTTTTCAAAGAACATTCTTAACAAAATATTGTTAAAAAAAGTACTTAAGTACATAAATAATAATTATAGTAATTATGACTGTGAATATGTTTAAAACGTATTCCGTACATTAAGCACAAATATAAGTATATAACGAATGCTGACAAAAAGCAACATTTTTTTTAAAAAATAAAATTTTAGAAATTCCCTGAAGTTGCCTGTTGGTCAGAACTATCATCATGATTAATAGGATTTGAACTATCATCGTCTTTTTTCTTCTTTTCATTATCAAGACTTTGATTAATAATCCGTTGTTCGTCAAGGTCGTTTAGGACAAATTCAGTTGCTTTGATTCTTAATTCAATTTTTCTCTCATCAGAAAGCGATGATATATCAAGATTTAAATCCTTATAGTATTCATCTTCTTTATCATTGATGCGGTTTATAATGATTTGCTCGTACTGCTTTTTTTGACTAAGAATAAACTCATCGTACTTTGATAGTGTTTTTGTTTCGTCAAAGACATAGTATTCAGATCGAACATCATTACGGTCAATCTCTAGTTGTTTAATAGTAGCTTTCGCTGTTTGTTCATAAGCAATTTTAAGACTAAAGAAGTTCATAAAACCAACCACACAACCAGCAAAGGCAATTATAATGACGAAAAAAGCAATGTAAAGATTCTTTTTCATTAAGAATGCGGTGCTAACCGCACTGTGTCAGTTTATGAAAAGTTGGTCGTTAATATCAGTTGCATTATCAGCAGTATTGGTATTCCGAATGATGTCAACTTGACTAAAATCAATTCCTATTGCAATATATGAGAAAACTCATGCCAGAAATGAAAGGGCAATCGCAAGATAAACGGTCGTAAATTGATTATGAATATAAAGTTTTGGTTTAACACTAAATTCTAGTTTTCGTCTTAATCTACGGTTCAGGAAAAAATAACCAACGATTAATCCAGCATTAATTAAAAGTGAAAAAATTGGAACGATATAACCTGCGATATTATCCGAAGCAAAACCTTTTAGCCCATCAAGAATTGGTCCGTTGATGCTGAAAATGTTTTTTACACTATCAAAACCTAATTGCTTTAAGTTGTCTAATTCAATATATTGATTATATTTATGGAATCAAACACCAAATCCAACCGCGATTCCGATGATCGCAAAAAGTCCAGTTAAGACAATTAAATAATTTACAAGTCGCTGATACATTTTATAACTTCCGATCTATGATATTTGAAATTAAGTAAAAAAGAGCTGTCTCTGTTCTTAAAATAGTATTAGTTAATTTAGTTGTTTTGACATTTTTTAACTTTTTAAGTAAAAGGTATTCATCTGGGTGAAAACCACCTTCTGGTCCAATGATAAGAGCAATGCGGTTAGCTTTTTTAATTTCATCATTAATCTTATTTAAAAGATATTTTTCTTCCTTTTCATATGAAAAAACGACAAGATCATATGTAGTTAACATTTCAAGCATTAAACTAAATGACATTTGATTATGAAAATGCATGATCTCGATATTATTGCTTTGTTTAGCTGCACCATCAATGATTTTTAAAATCCGTTCGTGTTTAATCCGCGGATCTTTGACGGTATACCGAAAAGAAATTGGATAAAAATTTTTAACACCAAATTCAGCACTCTTCATAACCATATATTCAAAATGACTTGGTTTGATAAAACTAGAGAATACATCGATGTGGTAATTAATCTCGTTCTGGTCAGTGATTGTTTTTTCAACATTAATGAAGAGTGGAGCAATTGCGGTTACCCGACAAAGATATTTAACACCTTGATTGACAACGATGAATTGATCACCAATTTGACAACGAAGTACAGTGACGATGTGGTGCTTATCCTCATCTTTTAGAAAAACCTTACCGTCTTTTATTTTTAAGGCAAAATATTGTCGCATCTTAATTTAATGCTTGATCAAGTATCGCATTAATGTATTTAAAAGAGGTTGAATCACTGAACTTATGAGCGGTAATTAAAGACTGGTCGATGACAATTTTTTTGTCGGTCTTCATTCCATAAAATTCAGCATAGGCTGCGATTAGAAGAGCTTGATCAACCTTACTACAACGCTCAAAAGTTCAATCTTCACTAATATATTTTTTAAGATCTTTGATGATTGTTTCAAAGTGATTAACTAGGTAATCACTCGCTTGAAGTCAATCTCCATCGAGATTAAAATCAATCACCTTTTTCATCTTTTCTTCAGAAGAAAGATTAGTAGTCATTAACATATTGTAGGCAAATTGAAATAGTTTAACCCTTTTTTGTCATTGTCGTTCCATTATAAATCAATCCCCACATTAAGAGCACGTGTATCTAAGTTTAGATTCATATAAACAAAGGAAGAAAGATGGTTTTGTATCGTCTTAATTTCTTCTAAATTAATCTTCATTGGTTTTTTTAATTTAATCAAAACAGAAATGGTCGGAGATTGGTTTGAACTTTGTTCAACCATCACATCCTTCAATACGAATCGTTCATCAACTAGTAAACTAAATTTATCACTAATAAATTTCTTAATACGAGTTAGTGTAGTAAAGATGTTTCCTTTTTTTGTGGTAATTAAAAGAATTTCTTCCATTAATTTTCCTTAGCCCGTGATACATATTGACCATTTGAAGTATTAATTACCACTTTTTCGTTAGCTTTGATGAATTGTGGAACTTGGAAATCTCAACCGCTTGCAAGTCAAGCACGTTTTGTCGCATTAGTCACACTATTTCCTTGAACTGCCTCCTCGGCATCCGTAATGGTAACGATCAGTTGATCAGGTAAACTGACACCTAGAATTTCATCTTCATAACGCATCACATTAACTTCAGTACCATCTTCAATAAACTTCTTTTCTCACTCAATTTGTTGATAAGGAATAGAAATTTGTTCGTAAGTGTCGTTGTCCATAAAAACATAAGCATTACCTTCATCATAACTAAAGGTCATTTTCATTTTTTCGATCATGGCTTGTTCAACTTTAAACCCGGTCAAGGTTTCAGTTGTAATCGCTCCAGTTCTTAGGTTTTTAACTTTACACTTCACAATACCTTCACGCATTGCGGTTTTATTAAAGCTATTTTCAAGCACTTGGAAAATATTACCATCTAGGATGTAAGTATGACCAGCTCGTAAATCTTTCGCATGAATAATTGTTGCCATTTTTTTCTTTCTCTATTTTCTCTAAAATTTTGCAAATACTATAATGTTATATTTTATATTATTTTCTAACTAAATACAAAAAGGTAAATTATGTTTTACATTAACAAGGGAATGCATTTCGAAACACTTATTAATCAATCGATTGAATACTTTAACATTCGCTATCAAGCTTTTTTTATTAAGCGGAATGTGGATATCAAGATTAGAAAGGTTGTTGATAAAAGTGTCGATGGTCGAATTACCAGAACAAGTCAAACTGATTACTATGGTTTTTTTAATGGAATGTACTTCGATTTTGAGGCGAAACAGACAAATGGTGATGTCTTTGATCTTTCAATGATAAAGAAGCATCAATTAAACCATCTTGCTCTTATCGATGCAAACCGCGGATATTCCTTTGTTCTTGTTGCTTATGTTAACCATGATTTATATTTTCTAATTACTTATCAGGAGTTAATTAATTACATTCGAGCGACAAAAAGTAAACATCTTGATATCGATTATGTGAAGGAACATTTTTTTCAAATTCCATTAACTTTACCGGGAGTAATTGATTTTAACCAGGTAATTAATTACCTACAAAAAAATACTAGGTTTCCCTAGTATTTCTAACGCTAAATTTATTATGGTGGTTTCGGACAGAATCGAACTGTCGACACACGGATCTTCAGTCCGTTGCTCTACCGACTGAGCTACGAAACCATGGCGGTCCTGACGGGAGTCAAACCCGCGATCTCCTCTGTGACAGAGAGGCATGTTAATCACTACACTACAGAACCATTGGTTGCGGGAGAAGGATTTGAACCTCCGACCTCCAGATTATGAGCCTGACGAGCTACCAAGCTGCTCTATCCCGCGATGTAACCCGTTAAGGGTTATATTTATTAATGGTGGAGAAAGAGGGATTCGAACCCCCGCGTGGCTCACGCCACCTCTCAGTTTTCAAGACTGATCCCTTCAACCGGACTTGGGTATTTCTCCAAGATATTGGGAATAAATACAATTAATATTATATCATATAGCCCAATAATCGCTTCTATTATTTTTTATAAATGGTGCTTCTAACAGGACTTGAACCTGTAACCGACCGATTATGAGTCGGGGGCTCTAACCAAATTGAGCTATAGAAGCGTATTGGTGGCTGGACAGAGATTCGAACTCTGGACCTCCCGGGTATGAACCGAGCGCTCTAACCAACTGAGCTATCCAGCCAAAATGGTCGGGAAGACAGGATTCGAACCTGCGACCCCCTGGTCCCAAACCAGGTGCACTACCAAGCTGTGCTACTTCCCGAAAAACCTAACGAGTAGGTTATATATTTATTAATGGCGCACCCTAAAGGAGTCGAACCCATAGCCTTCTGGTCCGTAGCCAGACGCTCTATCCAATTGAGCTAAGGATGCACATGGAGGTGCCAGTCAGATTCGAACTGACGAATAAGGAGGTTGCAGCTCCTGACCTTACCACTTGGCTATGGCACCAATCATATTCTACAATTCATAAATACTAAAAAATTATAGCCATAACGGCTTCATATGTCAACACTATTCTTCGTAAATAATGATTGGACGAATGGAAATTGGATGAGAAGTTTCATCATCAAATTCAATGAGCGTACTTGAAAAAACATACTTAGCAGTTGAAGGTTTTAGGATAAAAGGTTTTAATGGATTTCGAAATCGGGCGATCGGGTCAACAGGATCAGCACCAATCACACTATTTATCGGACCAGTCATTCCAAGGTCAGTTTGGTATGCGGTGTGATTTAAAATCCGTGCATCGTTTGTAGGAACATGGGTGTGTGTACCGACAATAACCGAAACAGAACCAGCAAAATCCATAAAAAGAGCATTCTTCTCAGATGTTGTCTCAGCATGAAAATCAACTAAATGGATGTCCGATTCATCAAACTTGATAATTTCATCAAGGGCTTCGAACGGGTTTGATTGAAGACCTTTCATATTAACTGATAAACCAAGGAGATTCGTCACACGAATTGACTTATTTTTAATAACGAAAATGCTCGAACCAAGTCCATATAATGAATAATTATTTTCCTTATTAATATTGTATGGTCGAATGACATCATTGTGTGATTTCATTAATTCAAAAATATCTTTGTGATCCCATGTATGATTACCCATCGTAAAACAGTCAATGCCTGCACTTTTTAATTCTTCATAATGTTTAAGACAAAGACCGCGACCATGAGTTGTATTCTCCGCATTCGCAATGACAAAATCAAGATTGTATCGCTCTCTTAGTTTTGGAAGTTCCTTCGCGACAGCATTTCTTCCTTGTTTTGAAAAAATATCCCCAATCATTAAAATTTTCATTGGTTTTATTCCGTTCTTCTTCTAATTGCTTTATGATTATAAGCAATATTTTTAGGTTGTGGAAATCGATTAAATAAAATTTTGAGATTATCCCCATCAATACTAATTACTGTACCAGGACCAAAAAGTTGATGGACAATGGTGTCACCAATTTTAAAATTATTAATCATATTTTGGTCATAATAATTATTTTCAGTTTGAATGATTTTTCTTTTTGAATCAAATCACTCAAATTCTTCAGCTTGCTTTTTAAAACTAGAATAGGACACATTTTTAGGACGATTGGTGACTAAATGATTAGAATGAAATTTTAAATTTTCAAGGCCAATGTCATTAAAAAATCGACTAGGCTTTTTCATTTTTCCACCATAAGCAGAACCAGCAAAAGTGGTCATATAAAGACGTTTCTTAGCTCTTGTGATAGCTACATATAAAATCCGTCGCTCCTCCTCAAGAGCTCTTTGACCATCGGCCTGGATTGCTTTTTCTGATGGAAAAACATCATCAACCATATTAATGATAAAAACATTATCGTATTCAAGACCTTTTGAAGTATGAACAGTCATCAAATTTACAGCATTTTCTTGCCTCTTTTTGTCATCAAGCGAAGTGTAGAGTGTAATATCAAGAAGATAGTCGGAAAGTGTATTTGATTGGTTCTTCAGAAAATACTGGCTAATGGCATTTTTTAATTCAGTAATATTATCCATTTTTTGATCTCGTTCTTCTTTCTTCAATGATTTTTCATATTCAATTTTTGTTAGTAAAAGATCAACAAGATCAGGAATAGATATTTTATTTTTAAAAGCTACAATCTCTTCCATCAGTGTGTAAAACTTAATGACATTAGATGCTTGTGTTTTAGTTAAATTGGTGTTCATCAAACTCTCACGAAGAGCATCCTTAATTGAAAATTGATGAAGCATCATAAAAGTTTTGATGTGTTCAAAAGTTTGCGAAGAAATGGCTCGTCGTGGCTTATTAATAACTCTTAATAATGAAAGTTCGTCATAGTTATTAATAACTTTAAGATAAGCAATAATATCCTTGATTTCTTCCCGTTGATAAAACTTAAAGCCACCATATAAGTTATACGGAATATTATTCTCAATTAGAACTTGTTCAATCTGTCGACTGTGGTGGTTACTTCGATAAAGAACAGTTATATCTTTCAACATTACATCTTCGGTGTTGATTAACCGAACAATTTCATTAACAACAAAATTAATTTCCTCATCATTCGATGACCCTTTAAAAAATACGGGATGATGATCAAAACGACTGTTTGCAAGAAGGTGCTTTGTTTCAAGTCTTGTATTAACATTAATCAATTTATTTGCAATATCAAGAATTTGTTGAGTCGAACGATAATTTTGATTAAGCACAATCGTCGTTGGGTTATTAAAATTCTTATTAAAATTATTAATAATCGCTTCCTTAGCACCACGGAAGGAATAAATCATCTGGTCCGGATCACCCACAACAAACAAGTTTTGTTGTTCATTGATAAGTAATGAAATTAACTCATATTGGATAAAATTTGTATCTTGGAATTCATCTACAAGAATGTAATCAAATGAGTTAATCCACTTAGTTCTTACATCGTTAAACCGTTGGAGAATTTCCTTAGTAAACAAGATAAGGTCATCAAAATCAAGGTAGTTCATAACCTTTGATCTCTTAATATAAAGATCAATCACATTAAGTAAAAAATTGGCTTCGTTTAAGTTATTTATCTCAAAATTTTTTCAATGTTTACTATCAAGAATGTAAGATAAATCAAGTTGATTGGTTTTTAGAAACGAAATCACTCGAACCACATCTCTCGGTTTAAAATCAGAAGTTCCTAACTCATCAAGAATTTGTTTGATAAAAGCAACTTGATCATCATCGGCTATGATGTCAAATTCATTTTTAAAACCAAGATGGTGTATTTCCTGGCGAAGAAATTTAACACAAAAACTATGAAAAGTTCCAAGGAAAGGAATCGGGATATTAATTCATTTTTTAATACGTTCCTTCATTTCATTTGCCGCTTTATTTGTAAAAGTAAAACCAAGAATTTTTCTTGGTTTAACTCCTTTTTCTTGAACAAGGTAAGCAATTCGTAAGGTGAGAACACTCGTCTTCCCGCTCCCAGCACCTGCAATTACAATAACTGGACCAAAGGGAGCGGTGACCGCTTCTTTTTGTTCTTTATTTAACTTATCAAGTTGCAGAGTTCCAATCATTTTTCCACCTATATTTTGTCAATTTCGTTTATGAGATGATCAAAGTTATTAGATTTAAATAACTTCTTATATTTATCCGCATCATTTTCATCATTTTTAGGTTTATTTTCACGCACAAGGTAGAGTGTTACCATATGGCTAAAAAGATCAGGAATCGATCGCTTATTCTTATTAAAAAAAAGATGCACAAAAATAATTGAAGAAATAATTCCAGCAATGCTATAAAGACTTTTTGTTAGAATTGAAAAGACATTAACAAGATCATTAGGATGGTCAGCAACCGATTTTAATGACATCACAGAAATTACATAATCTTTTAGGTCATTTGGTTCGGTAAAAGCAAAGGTAAAAGTCGAGCAAAGGACGGATACAAAGATAAAGGTAAATCAAGTAAAAAAATTGTGTTTAAAAAGTCCTAGTGCTAGTATTTTACGATTATTTTGCTCTTTTAAACTAATAATTTGCACCTTCAATAGATAACGAAATAAAGTACGAGAATTAGTAAAAAGTGGAATGAAATAAAAGTAAATTCAGTAAATTACAAAACTTAACAAAGTAATTCCAAAAATTCGAATAGGTTCCATTGCCTTATTCGGTTCATTCTTAAATAAATCAGCAAGAGTAAATTCAGAGTTAATAAAAAAGAAGAGTGAAAAAAGGATACTTAAAATGCTAATAAAACTAAAATCAAGAAAACTAACCGCGATTCGACGACCTGTTGTAATGACCGGAAAACCGTCATCGTCTTTTTCTTTAAGTTCGTCTTTTTCGTCTTTTTTCTCGTTGGGATTTAATTTTGCTCGCAACCTTTCATTAAATAAAATTTCATCCGTTTGTTGATTTGATTGATCTTTATTCATTTTATCAGTCAAGTCCTTGCTTTGCTTTAATGTAGTATTTTAGGAGTTTTGTCTTATAAAGTTTCACATACTTATTGTTTTGAAAATCAGGGAAGTATGTCTGTAGGTATCTCACAGCATTTTCAATAGCAAGTTGGATAACTTTTTTCTTTTCCATTAATTTATATTTATTCCGGAAGTTAATTGCATGCGATTCGTAAATGCTATTAAGAAATGAATAAAGACAAATAACAGTCATTCAGAAACAAAGTTCATCCAAATATTGTTCAAGAAGACCATATTTCTCAAATAAAGCGTAAAGTAACTTTATTTGAGAAAGCAAATCATAAATGTTGTAAATCAAGACACTATGATTTTGTCTTGAAAGAAGATTAATGTTTAAGTGTCTTCATGATTGAAAGTTAGTTAGTAAGTTAAAAATGTAAAGTGCTGGATACCACTTAACCGAGTTAAATGATAGATTATGTTCAAGTATAAAGGTTTTCTTAATAATCTTGTTTGAAATTGACCGACAATAACGCACAATCATTTGCTTTTCGAGAAGTAGATGAAGGTTTGATTCATTATCGGCAATTTCATCATTCAAGTTAAAGCTAAAAATATCATAACCGTCATTTAAAGCATTTAGTAAAACGGGAAGCACATCAAGATTTAACTCATGATTAGTTGCCACAAACCAGACATAATCAGCATTCGAGTATTGAAGACCAATATTATAGGCATTTCCATACCCCAGAATTTGGTCAACATAAACATAACGAACATTGATATTGTATTCATCAATAACCGTTGAAATTGTTTTAAAAACATTTTGTTCTGATGCATCGTCAATTAAAATCAATTCAATCTCTTTTTTGTTTTTAGCAACTGCTTGAAAAAATAAACTAAGGTTTTTTCTTAGGTTATTCATATTTTTTGATAAATGCAAAATAATACTTAAACGATACATATCTTTTATTATAAAGCATTTTCATTTTTTACTGATTGATAATAAAAAAATAGCTAAGTGACTTAGCTATTTAGAGTCAATTGGCGCACCCAAGAAGACTCGAACTTCTAACCCTACGCTTCGAAGGCGTATATTCTAACCAATTGAACTATGGGTGCACTAATTAAGGAAACCTTAATTAGAAAAATTTAATGGCGCACCTGAAGGGATTCGAACCCCTGACCGTACGCTTAGAAGGCGTATGCTCTATCCTACTGAGCTACAGGTGCAATATTTTTAATTATACAAAAAAGGACTATATAAAAAAAATAAAAAATTTTCTAAAAAAGAGAAAAAATCGCGAATATACATAGCGAGGAGGTAAAAAATGTACTATACACAATTAAATAACCAAATTGTACACGAACGAAAAGTTAAAAACGAGACCAGACATCAACAAAATTACGAGGTCAAGCGTTATTTTGTTAATTTTCCCGATGTTGAACGCGACATTCCCGAATTATACGGTAGAGTACCGTTCTATCCTACTTCAAAAAATTTTGATGTAAAAATTAGCAATGATGTTCTTGAAATAACGGTTGACTTATTCATTTCTGGTGACTTTAGTTTACCAAGTGATTTTTTCATGATAGATGCAGTCGCTGACCATGGATCTTTCGAAAATATTAGTACTCGGTATCTTGAAAAGCGAAGAAACGATTCAAATGGTATTATTGGTGATGGTTCTGGTTATGACCATGTTTATCAAGCAAAGTTTAAAATTGATTTAAACAAAACAGGAATTAACACTAAGATTGTCGACTTTAAGAATCTTCAATGAATTATCAATGCAAAAATCAACCCTAAGTGGCTTGATAATAAAATGATTGTCTATAACAATGTGTCGAAGGAAATGATGGAGCAAGCTACAAGCAAACTGCTAAACAACACTCCGGTATTTTTTAAGTATCAAAATCGTTTCACTGATTTAGACAATCCTATATATAAAGAAAGAGCAACAGCAAAGTTTAATATTCATCAAGGTTCAGTACCAACTTTTTTTAGCGATGAAAGCTTGAGCGAAAAGAGTGCTCTAAAACAGCAAGAAATAATCTTAAATTCTAGACTTGATTCGCTAGGAAAACTGAAAATTTTTGAACAAAATAAATATGGTGACCAATTCGGTTTTAATTTATTATCATACAAAATTGAATTTTCATATCGTAACCTAAAAGGTTACACTAAAACATTTAGTTTTGAAGAGTCAACAACCAGTTATAGCAAACAAGGAGATATTGTTGATTTTTTAATTAAAACTAAAACCTTCTACGATTTTGATCGTGATGAATTGGTAATAAACGATCATTTAGGATATGCTGGTGTTTGATTACCAAACAAGCAGACCGTGAATATTAAAGTGCTCTTAATTAGTAACTTAAATGGAAGAAAAATTCATCAATTTGACAAGCAAATTATCTTTAATAGCAACTTTCTCAAACAAGGAACACCTAAATTCAGTGTACGAAAAGCTGAAATTAAAAGTGAAAACATCAAGTGAAAGACAATTAAGGGATAAAAGTTATGACAAAGAAAACGAAAATCCTAGTAGGAACTTTTACAGGTGTGATTGGTTTCGGTGCCCTTGTTGGAACTGGAACAAGTATTGCACTTACATCTAATCAAAACAAAATAAATCAAAAAATTATTGAAAACAATAATCAAAATGTAGCAAACGATATTGATGCTACTAAAGGAGAGGTATATTATGAAAACAAACCAAGTTACAAAAACGAATTCAACAACATCGACGAGCGTATTGAAGAACTTAAGAAGAGAAATGAGTCTGATAAATCTAGTGAATTGTTGAAAATTAATGAACAAATCACTATAGTTGACCGCGATGCAAACAATATTAAAAATATCGACATTGATGTAACGAAAAACAATAACAAAGAAACAACCAAGTATATATATTACAAAAACAACAAAAGTGATGATAATTCACAACTTAATCAAACTAACGAAACATTAAAAGAAACAAAAGAACACAATGACGACAGTGAAGGATCAGCAGAACAGAGTAATTTACATTTAGGCGAAAATAGTAAAACAGAAAATACTCAAACTAAATCAAAAGATAAAATATCATCTATAGTAGCTACTAAAAATCAAAAAAATACCAAAGATAGTGCTATAAACGAAAAAACCGCTAATAATGTCAATGGAAACAATAGTGGAAATAAGGTCAATGCTGAAACTTTAAAAAAAGAAGAAAACAAGCTATCTATTGAAGAAGAAAAAGAAATTAAATCTTCTCCTGGAGCATTTTCTACCAAAGAAAATTTAGATAATAGTCAAAATAAATCGAATTCATTAACTAGCGATAAAAAAGAAGAATTGAATTCTTATAATGGTCATTCAACTATATCTAAAAAGGTGTCTGATAATCAGAAAGAAAGCAATACTATTAAACCTAAAATACCAATCAATCCTTTACAAAATAGTACTAATCTTTCGAACGATAATCAGGAAGAAATAAGAAAAAGACACAGCATTCCAGCATATAAACTCGAGCAATCATTGCTTAAAAAAATAGATAATGGTGAATCTATTAATAAAGGAATAAATCCTGGTCTTCTTTTGTCAACAGAAAAAAATGAGAATCCTAATTTAAAGAAGATTGACGAAGCTAAAAGAAATCAATACAAAAGTGAAAATAAAGTCGATAAAAAGAGTCGAACAGGTGTTGAAGAAAAAGAAAAGACTATAACGGGAAAAGTAAAAACAGAAACCCACTTAACGACAAAGCAGAGAGACAATACTACAACAAAAAAATTTAACCAAAAATCAGTAATCAAAAATACAACAGAGAAAAAAGAAATTCCTATTATTCGGTTTAACCTAGTTAATGCTGTCGAGCAAAATAACGATCTTTATAAATTACTTGATTACGAACATTATTTTAGTGGTGATACAACTAATATCACCTTTTCACTGGATGAATTTGAAAGTGGAATTGTAAAAATTATTCGTCAAGCTATCAGTAGTTTTAATGAATTTAAACCATTAATGAACTATATTAAAACTGATGTTAAATATAGTTTCGGTGATGAAAAGAAAACGGTTATAATTAATGTTAATTGATATTTTGATCAATATAATATTGAAAATGAAATGAGATATTACGATCAATTTGTAATAGAGCTAAATTAATGGAAAATAAAATAAGAACCGCAATTGAAAAAGTAGCTAAAGAAAAAAAAATTAGTCTTAATTTTAATAAGCAAGATACATCATTAAAAGATCTTGGGATTGATAGTTTAATTGCTATTGATTTAATTATTAAAATCGAAGAAGAGTTAGGTGTTACACTTGATGATGATGTACTTATGAAAATAAAGACATTAAGTGATTTAATCGAAGCATTTAAAAATAAATTAAGGTAGTTGCGGATCACTATTTCGTTAGTTATAATATATAAATACTTATGCTAACGATTAGGGGTATAGTTCAATGGTAGAACTGCGGACTTCAAATCCGCGTGTTGTGGGTTCGAGTCCTGCTACCCCTGCCATTAATAAATAAAAACCATCCGGAGGTAATCCAGATGGTTTTTTCTTGTTTCTTTTTGTTTTAATTAAACAAGTTGTAATACTGCTTCTTCGGTATTATCAGAAGCTCTTGTCCCTAGTTTAATAACACGGGTATATCCACCATTACGTTTACTATACTTTGTTCCAATTTCGTTAAATAACTTTTGCAACAAACTCTTCTTATCGTAAAGTTTTGTGTTTAGTAAATAACTAGCTGCTTGTCTTCGACTTGCAAGAGTATTTTTCTTCGCAAGGGTAATTAAGTGTTCCACATGTCGTTGTGATTCTTTGGCTTTCGTCTTAGTTGTTGTGATTGCACCATAAGCAAGCACATCTGAAACTTGTTGACGAGAGACCATTTTACGTCAAGATCTTGTCTTACCAGGTTTATTAATATAACTCATTTTTACTCCTTCCTATTCTTCATCATCGTTATTTAAATCACGGATGAAATCGTTGTATGTTGGATGATCATCCTTCAAATATAAACCACGGTCAGCAAGCTTCTTAACAATTTCTGTTACAGACTTACGTCCAAGGTTCTTAATTCGTTCAAGAGTTGCACGGTTCATTTCAATTAATTCAAGAGTTGAATTAATTCCAGATTGCTTAAGGGCATTATAAGCACGAACAGTTAAATCTAAATCATCAATCATTATTGATGAGCTTGTTCGTTTTTCTTCCTCTTCCTTTTCTCTTGTAATAATCAAATTATTAATTGTTTTATTGATGTCAACAATTGGTTGAAGGTGTGCCTGCATTATTTTTGCCGCAATCGCAATCGCATCTGACCCTGAAACAGTTCCATTAGTCGCGATGTCAATTGTAAGGATTTCTGAAACAGAGTTCTTAGAGTCCTTAATTGTTTCAACATCATACTTGAAATGAATGACTGGACTGTAGTTTGAATCGGTTGGAATCATGTGAAGTGTTTGAACATAATCCTTGTTAGTCATAAAATCAACACGTCCTCGACCTGTACGGGCATAGATTTCAATTTCAAGAGAAACCGGTTCTGTAACTTCAGCAATGATTAATTCTTTATTTAAAATTTCGAAACCAAGTGGACAGATGATATCACCAGCTGTAACTAGACCCGGTCCTTCAAATTTAATCATCATTTTTGGTCATTTTTCCATGATTAAATTATTAAAATGTTCATCATCAAAAATTTGTTCATTTACTTTAATTGCGAGTGATTTCAAATTAAGAATAATGTGGGTTAAGTCCTCTTTTACACCAGGGATTGCTTGAAATTCGTGGGAATGACCAACGAATTTAACAGCAAACATACTAGCACCTTGAATACTAGATAGACAAATACGACGTAATGCATTTCCTAATGTGTCACCAAACCCAGTTTCAAGTGGTCCGATTTTAATCTTTGTACGGTTCGGATTATCACTAAAAATGGTCGGTACATCGATATTGTACTTTAAAAATTTTTGCATTAAATTTCTCCATTAATACTAGATTATCTAGGTTTTTTAGGTGGTCTACATCCATTGTGTGGGATTGGTGTCACATCCTTAATTTTAGTAACTTCTAATCCACTCGCCTGTAGTGAACGAATTGCCGTATCACGACTTGCCCCTGTCCCATTAACATGAACTTCAACTGATTTAAGACCCATTTCAATGCATGATTTAGCAGCACTTTCTGCTGCTATCCCGGCTGAGTAAGGAGTTTTTTTCTTTGTTCCTTTATACCCAATAGTTCCAGAACTAGCTCAAGAAAGGACATTCCCTTGTTCATCAGCCAAAGTAATAATGGTGTTGTTTTTTGTTGTATGAATATAAGCAATACCGTTAGTAAAACTTAATTTCTTCTTCTTTGCCATGGTAATTCTCCTTTCTTTTACTATCTAGTTTCAATCTTCTTATTCGCAACTGTCTTACGAGGTCCCTTACGAGTTCTCGCATTTGTCTTTGTTCTTTGACCACGAACTGGTAGGTTACGTCGGTGACGCATACCACGGTATGAACCAATTTCCATTAATCGTTTGATATCCATCGCGATGGTACGACGAAGGTCACCTTCAATTTGTAGCTTTTCGCCATTCATTTTAACGAATTCTAGAGCATACTTACGGATATCAGCGATTTGTTGTTCACCAAGATCTTTTACTCTGATGTTTTCATCTATATTAGCTTTTTTTAAAATTTGACTTGCTGTTGATTTTCCTATACCAAAAATATAGGTAAGGGAAATTACAACACGCTTGTCATTTGGAATATCTACTCCTAAAATACGTGCCATGCTCTAAGCTCCTATCCTTGACGTTGCTTGTGTTTTGGGTTGCTACATATTACACGGACAACACCACATCGTTTAACAATTTTGCAATCCTTGCAAATTGCTTTTACACTAGCTCTTACTTTCATAAAAATTTCCTTTATATATTAGGTTGGTTTTTTAAAGGTATCACGGTGACGATATGTAATTCTTCCACGTGTTAAGTCATAAGGACTAAACTCAACATCGACTGTATCACCCGGTAAAATATTGATTTTGTGGACTCGCATTTTACCTGATACGTGGCCGTTCACCATAATATCATTTTCAAGAAGAACCTTGAAGTTCCCACCTTGAAGGACTTCAACGATTTTTCCTGTCATTTTTATTTTTTCATCTGCCATTTTATCCTCTTTTATTCAGTTAAAACTAAACAGCCATCGTCAGTCACTAGTATCATATGTTCTCAATGACATGTGATTTCTTTATTTTTTGATTTGACAGATCAATGGTCAAGGGGATCAATAAAATATTGATTACTCCCTTTTAGAATCATTGGTTCAATACAGATTACCATATTTGGTTCAAGAATAACACTCGGTGCAAACATTGAACGATAATTGAAGATCATTGGATCTTCATGGATGTTATTACCACATCCGTGTCCACAAAAATCACGTAGTATATAGTAACCCTGACCTTCGACATAATTTTGAATCGTCTTTGAAATTTCTTTAGTATTTATTCCAGGACGAATCATTTTGATTGCTCTGTTTAGTGATTCAAGACAAACATCAGAAATGTTTTTTGCTTCTACATTGTTGCCGAAAATAATAGTGAAGGCCGCATCACAGTAGTGATCCATATACTTCACTCCGACATCAAATGTAACCTTGTCATTTTCCTTAATGACATAATCGGTTGGGACTCCATGAATGACGCAATCATTCACTGAAATACAAATATGACCCTTAAAACCAAGATATTGATAAAAAGCAGAAGTTCCCCCGTTTTCTGTAATCACACGGTCAGCAAGAGCATCGAGTTCAAGTAAAGTTGAACCAACTTTAGCCTCTTTGATAATGGCCTCACGGGCAATTTTTCAAATTCTGCAAGCTTCTTTTATTTTCTTAATATCATCTTCGGTTTTAATAATAACCATAAGTACCTTCTTTATTTTAGATATTGATTAATCTCGTTATACATTGACGTGATATCTTGGTTCGCATTAATTCTTACAAGCTTTTGTTCTTTTTCGTAGTACTCAATCAACGGTAGAGTTAATTCGTCAAATTCTTTAAACCGATGAAGAACTGTATCGATGTTATCATCATCCCGTTTAACAAGGGGAATATGACAGTGGTCACAGTATCCTTCTTTTTTTGGTTTGATGAAATAAATGTTGTAAATAAATTTACACTCTGGACATGACACCCTACCAGTTAATCGCTTAACTAAGATATCCCGATCAATGTCAAGATAGAAGGCATAGTCAAGCGAACAATAAGTATCAAGGTATTCCGCTTGTGATACACGGCGCGGGTAACCATCGAGAACAAATGACTCATTTTTTAAGACAAGCGGGTGGACTGTATCATAAATAAATTTGTTTGTAATTTCATCTGGTACAAGTTTACCCTGTTTTAAAATTCCGTCAATTTGTTCCTTTAATGGACTATTCGTTTCGAGTACTTTTCGGAATAAATTACCTGATGAAATATGCATTAATTTATTTCGTTCAATTAACAAGTTGGAAATCGTACCCTTTCCAGCTCCTGGTGCTCCAATTAATATAATTTTCATAATTTCTTATCTACCATAAATTCGATGATTTACTATTTTTACTCTCATCATCTTTATTAATAATAATATTAGTTTCAATTTCTTTTCGTTGATATGCATAATTTGTAGAAGTCGAAGTTGAAACGATTGCATTTCATAATTCAAGAGTCGCACTAACCATAATAATTAGTGAAGTTCCCCCGAAAATTTGGCCACTCTGAATAACCGGAACTCCATTATTAATCTGTTTCGCAATCAAGGAAACAAGGTGGGGAAGACTAGCTAGGAAACTTAAGATTGGAGCTCCTAACCAATTAATCCGGTAGATTACTCGATTTAGGTATTTTTCGGTATTGATTCCAACTAAAATCCCGGGGATAAATCGACCACTCTTTTTGATGTCCTCAGACATCCTTGGAGGATTTAATTGAACATAACTAAAGAAAAAGGTAAAAAGGAAGATTAATCCGACATAGATGGCAAGACCACTTCATGAATCAATAATAAAATAGTTTTGAATAATGGAATAAGCATTTGAATTGTGATCAAGAAATTCCGATACTTGGGCTGGAATGCTTAAGATTGTTGATGCAAAGATGACTGGCATTACCCCTGCGGTCATAATCTTAATCGGAAGGAAGGGAAGTTTTCTATGATCAAGAATTAAAGCTTGACCAGTTTGCTGAATCGGGATTTTACGTGTGCTGTTATTTACAAAAATAACACCAATTAAAATAATCAAGTAAAAAAGGACATAAAGGATAAAACCGATAACTTGTGCTATTCTTTGGGTTGTAACAACACCTAAGTTAGTAAAGATGCTACTAAATTGATTAAATAACCCAGCAACAATCCCACTTAAAATTAATAAGGTAATACCATTACCAAGACCTTTTTTAGAAATTAGGTCAGCAAGAAAGAGACTAACATAAGTTCCAGCTACCATAAGGAAGATATAAGTCACATAAAAAAGTGGAGAATCTTTCGCAAACGGTGCACCTTCAATGCTAAAAAACTGGTCATTTCGAGATAGCAAGTTAATAATGACAACAGCCTGCATTACTGCAAGTGGGAGAGTAATGATTCTTGTAATAACCTCAATCTTCTTTCGACCACGTTCACCGCTCTTCTGCAATTTCGCAAGCGGAGGAATTAATTCAGTCGAAAGAAGTTGCATAATAATTTGAGCTGTAATATACGGGCCAATCCCAATCGCAAACATACTAAGTTGAGACAATCCACCCCCGCCAAGTAAGTTAACAATACTAAAGAAAGATCCTTGCTGACGGAAATTTTGGTTTAGTTGGATAAATGGCATTGGGATAACTGAACCGATACGGAAGAGAATTAAGATAACAATAGTTGTAAAAAGAGCAAGCATTGTTTTTTTATTCTTAATAATCTCAATAAAGGTCTTTCAACCACTATTTTTTTGTTTTTTCTTATTCATAACGACTATTTAAAAAACGATAAAAGCTAACGCTATAAGACGTTAGCTTCACTTTTAGCATCCTTAATTGCTAGAAGTGCACCTTTTGAAAAACTGTTCGCATAAACTTTAACCCCTTTTAGACCAAGTTTATTTCCAATTACCTTAATCGGAGCTTTTTTGTGATTAATTAGCCCTTTTTCAAGATAAAAATCAACATTGAATTCTTTAATATTTTCATATTGACCAAGGTGATTTAAGTTGATGATATTAATTTGTTTCTTAAAACGGTAGTTTGAAAAACCAACCTTTGGTGTTCTTCGGTAAAGAGGAGTTTGTCCCCCCTCAAAAGCAAGACGTACTAGACCTGACTTACGAGCTTTTTGACCATCTTGACCACGACCAGAAGTCTTCCCAAGACCAGACCCATGACCACGACCAACACGTTTTTGTTTATGATTTCTTGATCCAGGAATGTATGATAAATTATTTAATTGCATAACAAACTCCTATAAATCTTTCAATTCTTTATCACGTAACTTCGCAATCTCAGATGGTGTTAATTGTTGGGTAAGACCATTAATTGTTGCCCGAATTACATTCATTGGAGAGTTACTACCACGTGATTTGGTATAAATGTCAGTAAATCCTGCAAGTTCAACTACAGCACGGACTGGACCACCTGCGATGATTCCTGTCCCTTCAGGAGCTGGTAGAAGCATAACTTTTGCCGCACCATGGTGACCAATAACATTATGGAAGACAGAACCTTTTTTTGTTTGTTTAATTTTAAAAAGGTTGTTGTTCGCGTTCTTGATTGCTTTTTTAATCGCATCAGGAACTTCCATTGATTTCCCCATTCCAAAACCGACAGTTCCTTTTTTATCTCCGATAACAACAAGAGCACTGAAACGCATCATTCGTCCACCTTTTGTTGTTTTTGAAATACGCTTAATCTTAACAACACGTTCTTCAAAATTAGAAGCAATTGTTTCGCGTTTAAATGGTTTCTTACTTTCGTTTCCTGGTTTTTTTAGATTGTTATTCTTTTCAGGAACTTGTTCGTTAGCTTTTTCTTCTAATAACACTTCTTTGGCTTCTTTAATACCGTCTTCAACCATTGCTTTGTCATTAGTTGTTAGTTCATTAATATTTTCCATCATAAGCTTTCCTTTCCTGAAATTAGAATTCGATTCCGTTTTCTCTTATGCTATTCGCAAGAGCTTCGATTCGTCCAATGTATTTTGAACCATTCTTTTGGAAAATGATTTTTGAAACATTTAGTTTCTTCATTTTCTTAGCAATATCAATACCAACTAGTTTCGCATTTTCAGCATTTCCGTTTTTAAGTTTAAGTTGTACTGATGATGATGATGCAATTGTGATGTTTTTATTGTAGTCGACAAGTTGAACAAAAATGTGAGCATTAGTTTTATTTACGATTAATACAGGTTTATCGTTAGCAAGTTCAAGGTTACGAATCTTATTATGAAGACGACGCGCTCTTAAACTTCGTTGTAATGTTCTTGAAAAATTACTTCTTTTCATAAATTAAACTCCTATATTATCCTACTTCTTCTTGTCAGCAGTCTTACCTGCTTTACGTATAATTCGTTCACCTTTATACATCACACCTTTACCCTTATATGGTTCAGGTTTTCTCATTAAACGGACACTAGCCGCGAAAGCTCCGACCGCAGCTTTATCAGCTCCTTGAATTGAAATTTCTGTAGCTGATGGAGCATCGACCTTTAGACCAGTTGGAATATCAAGAACAACTGGGTGGCTAAAACCAAGACCTAAATTTAGTTTACTTCCTTCTACCTTTGCTCTAAAACCAACACCTTTGATGTCAAGTTCTTTCTTTCATCCTGTTGTAACCCCAATAAGAGCGTTGTTAATGTTCGCGTTGACCGTTCCGTGAAACATTCTTGTTTGCTTTTCATCATTCGTTCTAGTTACTTTAATAGTGTTGTTTTCAACAATCACATTAATTAAACCTACTGGATAGTTAACAGTGATAGTTGAGTTACCCTTAATAGAAACAATGCCATTCATAACAGAAACTTGAACATTATTAGGTATATTTAATACACGATTACCAATACGAGACATAAATGTACCTATCAAACATAAGCGATGACTTCACCGCCGACGTTTTCCTTTCTTGCTCTCTTATCTGACATTACTCCTTTTGAAGTTGTAATGATAGCAACTCCAAGACCATTAAGTACCTTGGGAAGTTCCGCTGCTGTCGCATAAATCCGTAAACCTGGTTTTGAAATTTGTTTGAACCCATTAATCGAAGAAGTAATGTGGTTCTTATATTTTAATTTCACAATCGTAATTGATTTGTTAGGTCCTTGTTTCTTGTGTTCAAAAGATTTGATATATCCTTCTTCTACAAGTAATTCTAAAATGTTTGTCTTTAACTTAGAAGAAGTAAAGCTAACTTCTTGTTTGTGCATCTTACGACCGTTGTTAATCTTCGTAATTAATTCTGCAATTGGATCGTTTAACATTCCTTACCCCTCCTATCATGAAGCTTTCTTAATTCCTGGAATAGCACCAGCATATGCTAGGTCACGGAAGCATAGACGACATACCCCGAATTTACGGTTAACAGCATGCACTCTTCCACATCTAAGACATCTTGTGTAAGCACGTACACTAAACTTCGGATGACGTTTTTGCTTTTCAATTAGTGATTTCTTGGCCATACTTACTCTCCCTTAGCTCTTTGGAACGGCGCACCTAGTGCTTTTAATAATGCTCGTGCTTCTTCTTTACTGTTAGCATTAGTAACAAAGGTAACATTAAATCCACGAACTGATCTTACATCGTCATAAATGACTTGTGGAAAAATAATTTGTTCTTTAATTCCAAGGTTATAGTTACCAAAACCATCAAAACCGTTATTCGAAATCCCTTTAAAGTCACGTACTCGTGGAAGAGCAATGTTAAATAAAGTTTCCATAAAGGCTCACATTTTTTCACCACGAAGAGTAACTTTTGCTCCAATACCTTGTCCAGCTCTTAGTTTAAAGGTAGCAATTGATTTTTTCGCTTTCGTAATAACTGGTTTTTGACCAGTAATTAAGATTAGTTCATTAACCGCAGCTTCAAGGTTTTTGCTATCTTGTACAGCATTTCCAATCCCTGCATTAATGACAATTTTTTCTACCTTAGGAATTTGCATCACAGAAGTATATTTGAAATTTTTAAATAATTCTGGAGCAACGTTTTTAATATAGTGTTCTTTTAAAAATGCCATTAAAAATTATCCTTTCTACTTCTTTGATTCAATTTCATTATTTGTTTTTCTTGTGACACGGATTTTCTTTCCTTCTTTGTTTAGTTGGAATTTAATCTTAGTCGCTTTTCCTTTGTCTTTCCCTTTAGGATCGACAAGAGCAAGTTTTGATAGACGAATTGGAGCTTCTTTTTCAATAATTCCAGCCTTATCATGACTTTGGTCACGTTTTTGGTGACGTTTTACTTTGTTAACATTTTCAACAACAGCCATTTGGTTTTTAAGATCAACAGCAAGAACTATTCCCGATTTGTTTTTGTTCTTACCAGCAATGACAATAACAGTATCACCTTTTTTAATTCTGTTCATTATATACTCCTTTCCTATAAAACTTCTCGTGCAAGGGATGCTATTTTTGTGTAACCCTTATCTCTTATTTCCCGTGCGACAGGTCCGAAGATCCGACTACCACGTGGAGTTTTGTCATCCTTGATAATGACACAGGCATTTTCATCGAACTTAATAAGAGCACCTGACTCACGACGAATTGCTTTCTTGGTTCTTACAATCACCGCTTTAGCCATCTGTCCTTTGCTAAGCATTCCTGTTGGAGTGGCTTTTTTTACAGAGACAATAACGATGTCACCAACAGTTGCATATCTTCTCTTTGAACCACCAAGAACCTTGATGACACCAACTTCACGTGCACCAGTATTGTCAGCTACATTAAGTCTTGACATAAATTGAATCATAATTTCTTAATCTCCTATCCTTAACTTAACGTGCTCTCTCGATAATTTTTGAAATTCTTCAACATTTTGTAGCACTTAATTTTCTTGTTTCCGTAATTTCAACCTTATCACCTAATTTAGCATTATCGTTTTCGTTATGAGCTTTGTATTTCTTATGAGTAATAACAAGTTTACGATAAATTGGGTGTTTTGACTTAGTTTCAACAGAAACCACAACTGTTTTAAGCATCTTATCAGAAACTACAATCCCCTCTAGGGTTTTACGTCGTGTACGTTCCATTATTTAATATCCCCTTTTTCATTAGATAGTGCTCTTTCATTTAAGATGGTTAAAGCACGAGCGATTGTTTTTCTTATTTCTTTCATAGTATGAAGCTTATCAGTTTCACCATTACTAGCTTTAAAACGAAGATGTAGTA
The DNA here is from genome assembly GCF_000712165.1 of Ureaplasma canigenitalium ATCC 51252. Taxonomy (GTDB): domain Bacteria; phylum Bacillota_I; class Bacilli_A; order Mycoplasmatales; family Mycoplasmoidaceae; genus Ureaplasma; species Ureaplasma canigenitalium. Next base: position 23,409 of record NZ_JONZ01000005.1, read on the forward strand.
ACTTTGCTTTTAAATCAGATACTATATTTTTAAGCTCAACATCATTCTTCTTACGTAAATCTACAGCAATTGAACTCATTATTGACTAGCTCCTTCCCTTTTGACAATCTTTCATTTAATCGGTAATTTATTACCAGCAGCTCTAAGTGCTTTTTTAATCATTTCTTCTGAAACATTAGCCATTTCAAACATAATAGTTCCAGCTTTAACAACAGCTACTCACTTTTCAGGTGAACCTTTACCTGAACCCATACGAACTTCAAGTGGTTTCTTTGTTAGCGACATATGTGGAAAAATACGAATTCACATTTTTCCTGTTTTAAGTAGACGCTTTGAGATAGCAATACGTGCCGCTTCAATTTGTCTTTGGTCAATTCATGCACCCTCAAGTGCTTGTAAACCATATTCACCAAAAGCAACATAAGTGTTACCTTTTGCTTTACCTTCATAGCTAACTTTGTGTGGTTTACGATATTTAGTACGTTTTGGTTGTAACATAATCTACTCTCCTTACTTATTAGCTATCGCTGGTTTCTTCGACTTAGCAACTTGAACACCTGCTGTTTTTGGTTTTTGGTTCTTAAAGTTACCTCGAGGATTGTTTCGTCCTCATTTCTTATTCTTATCACTAACCCGGTTGTTTGCATGGAATGTATTATTAACTAGTTTATTTCCAAATAACTCACCACGGTTAATTCAAACCTTAACACCAATGATACCGTATGTAGTAAGTGCCTCAGCTAATGCATAATCAATGTCAGCACGTAAAGTATGAAGAGTAAGAACACCATGTGAATACCCTTCACTACGTGCCATTTCAACACCACCAAGACGACCTGAAACGTGCGTCTTAATTCCCTTAGCACCTGCTTTAAGTACTTTCTTAATAGCCATTTTTTGAGCAGTTCTAAATGAAACACGGTTCGCAATGGCATCAGCAATTTCTTGAGCAACTATTGTAGCTTGTAGTTCAGGGGCAACAACATCCATTACCTTCACTGAAACCTTTTTGCTTCTTCCAACAATTTTGTTAATAGCAAGTTCAATGTTCTTAATTTCAGCACCTTCAGTTCCTATAAGGATACCTGATTGAACAGCATAAATATATAATTGAACACGTTGTTGATCACGTTCAATTTCAATGTGGTCAACCACGGCGTGTTTGTATTTACTTTTAATATATTTACGAATCTTGTCATCTTCAACAAGTCATTGACCCATTTGGTTTTTATCTTGCGGTACTCAACGAGATATTCACTGTTTATTAACACCAAAACGAAGTCCATTTGGATTTACTTTTTGACCCATATTAATTTTCTCTCCTAAGTCCTATTTAAGATACTGGAACCCACTAGGTCCTTTTGTCATATTTAAATCAGCTAAATCTTTTGGTTTACTATATTTAAATGTTTGCTTTGAAATGTAAGCATGAGCACGATCTTTACCATCATAGTAAGCATCGTAATCCTTCTTTTGAATAACAGATTGCTTACCATACTTCTTTCAAAGTGTAGAAACAGCACCTTCATCAAATTTCAATAAGTCGAATTCTCCGATAACTTTTTTAACAGGAGCTGTTACATAAACAAGAACACGTTTAATTTGGTTAGCAGGCATCATCTTATAGAAAAGAACATTCTTATCCCCTTCATCAAAAAGCACTTTGCTTACCTTTTCTGATACCGAAATAATGATATTTTCAGTAGTTATTTCCTTACCTTGATCATCTTTTTGATCAACAACTTTTAATTGCTCTTGTTCACGTTTAAGAACTTCTGGATCGATAACTTGTTCAACCTTTTTTGTCTCTTCTTTTTTAGGTTGTTTTACTTCTTGTTTCTTCTCTATCTTAGTTTTCTTCGTGTCTTCTTTTTTTAAAGATGAAACAACTTGATTATTTTCTTCCTTCTTCTTGCCGTTGTTATTAGCCCGAAGAGTAATCTTTTCCTTAATCTTTTGTAGTTGGTTTTTTCGTTCGTTTACATCGTCACTAAGTACAATTTCAAGATGAGTAGTACGTTTAAAGATTTGATCAGCCGAACCCTTCGCTCTTGGTAATGTTCTTTTAATAGTGGGACCTTGATTTGCGAAGATTTCATAAACATAAAGTTTATTAGGATTCATGTCCTTTTGGTTGTGAGACACATTTGAAATCGCAGAATTTAATAATTTAAGAGTGATGGCTGCAAACTTCTTATGTGTATTCTTTAAAATTCTAATCGCTTCACTAACCGGTTTGTTTCTAATTAAATCAATTACAAGTGAAGCTTTACGATGCGAGATTCGGATATTTCTTTGAATAACTCTTGATGTCATTTTAATGTTCCTTTCTTTTAACGTTTAGCTTCTGTATGCATCTTGAAGTTTCTTGTTGGAGCAAATTCTCCTAGTTTATGACCAATCATATCTTCCGTCACATAAACTTTTATAAAAGTTTTACCGTTGTGCACTTCAAATGTTAAACCAACGAAATTAGGGAAGATTTGACTTCGTCTTGATCATGTCTTAATTGGTTTTTTGGAGTTACTACTTACCGCTACATCAACTTTTTTTAAAAGACTTGGTTCGCAATAAGCACCTTTTTTTGAGCTTCTAGACATAGTTTAATCCTTCCTAAATTACTTACGACGTCGAACGATCAATGCCGTTGATGCCTTCTTCTTATTTCGAGTTTTAACACCCATGTGACGCTTACCTCATGGAGTTCTTGGAGCATCCATCCCAATAGGAGAACGTCCTTCCCCACCACCGTGTGCGTGGTCGTTAGGGTTCATTGCTGAACCACGAACTGTTGGTCTTACCCCTAGGTGACGAGATTTACCTGCTTTACCTAGGTTTTCCAGGTTGTGCTCATCGTTTGAAACAATACCAATTGAAGCACGACATTCTTTACGAAACTTTCTTACCTCTCCGCTATTTAATTTCACAAGTACATACTTCTTAGTTTCATCAAAACCAAGAATTTGTGCGGAAGCACCAGCACTACGTGTAATTTGTCCACCAGCACCTGGATTAAGTTCAATGTTGTGCACCGAAGTACCTTCAGGGATAAATTCAAGTGGTAAGCTATTACCAAGCAGAATATCTATCTTACTATCGCTTCCGCTAATTACCTTATCTCCCACTTTTATTCCCTTAGGAGCTAGAATATATCTCTTTTCCCCATCGGCATAAACAACTAGGGAAATAAATGCTGTACGGTTCGGATCGTATTCGATACTTTTGATTGTTCCCGGGATATTATCTTTATTACGTTTAAAGTCAATTAGACGATATTTTTTCTTATGTCCACCACCGTGGTGTCGTGTGGTAATTTTTCCTTGGTTATTTCGTCCTGCCTTCTTGCTTAATGTTACAAGTAATGACTTTTCAGGTTTGCTTGTAGTTAGGACTGATTTGTAATCAACAACAACTGTCTGTCTTTTCCCACTACTATGATTTTTAATGCGTTTAACTGCCATATTGTCCTCTTTCAAAATTGAATCTTGGTTATCGACAAGTTATATAACTACTTAGCTTCTTGCTCTTCTTGGTTAATTTTTTGACCAGCAGGTAATGTTACATATGCGATTTTCTTTAATTTTGTAAACCCAGGAGTTCTTGTACCTGTTCTAATTTTCGCTGGCTTACGATTTAAGGTATTAATCTTTTCTGGTTTAATTCCAAAAATAGCAACGAATGCTTGTCTTATTTGATGTTTATTTGCTTTTTTATCAACAAGGAAGGTAAGAACTTGTTTTTCACTATTTTTAAGGGTATAAGATTTTTCTGTGTTATAAGGAGACTTAATAACTCTTGTAATATCCATCTTAGTAACCTACCTTTCTTTGTAGATGTTCAATAGTTTCTTCAGCTAGGATTAAAACATTAGCATGCATAATATCTCGCACTGAAACTTGATTTCATAACTTCACATACACTTTTTCAAGGTTGTTAGCTGATTTCATAATATTAACTGTGTTTGTGTTTTCATCAAGCACTAGTAAAATTTTCTTATCAGTTAGATTTGTGTTATTAAGAAATTCAACAATTGTTTTTGTGTTTGGTTTTGAAAGACTCGCATTCTTTTCAAGACCGTAGATGTTTTGGTCGTTAAGTTTAAGAGTAAGAGCCGATCTTAAAGCTAATTGGTAAACCTTAGTGTTTACTTTCTTTGTGTAGTTTCGGTTTGGTTTCGGACCAAAGACAACTCCCCCACCAGTTCATTGTGGATTACGTGTTGAACCAGTACGAGCACGACCTGTGTGCTTTTGACGTCAAGGTTTTTTACCACCCCCACGAACTTCACCTTTTGTTAGGGTACTATGTGTCCCTTGACGTTCAGCAGCATTCTCAGCAATAACAGCATCGAACATTGCTTGACGGTGTGGTTCTTCTGTAAATAAAACACTATTTAGTGTTAAATTTGACTTTACCGCACCATTAATATCAAATACTTTAATACTTGTCATGGCTTGCTCCTATTTACTTACTTCGTTTTCACTGGCTTTATTTTGTTTACTTGTAAGGTAATTAACAATTTGCGGATCTACCTTAATGTAATCAGTTTTTTTGCTAGCATTGATTCTTACCATACTACCCTTAGGACCTGGAATGGCACCCTTAACAATAATTAAGTGATCATCTTTTCTAACATCAAGAACTAATAAGTTTTTGATTGTCACTAGTTCGTGTCCGTAGTGACCAGGCATCTTAGTTCCTTTAAATACACGTTGTGCTTGAGAACCCCCACGCCCTTTCGCAATCGAACCAATATAACGGTGTGGATACCCAGCACCGTGTCCCATTGGTCCCATGCTAAAGTTATGACGCTTAATTGAACCGGTAAAACCATGACCTTTTGTGATAGCTTGAACATTAACAAGTTCACCATTTTCGAAAATTTCAACACCAATTTGGTCACCAATGTTACCTTGACCGTTTCTTACTTCTTTAACATATTTTTTGGGTTCACTTTTCGCTTTTTTAAATTGACCAAGATCTGGTTTGTTTAGTGACTTTTCTTTAATTGTTAAATATCCAAGTTGGATAGCATCATAACCATCTTTCGCTTTAGTCTTTACATTAAGCACTTGGTTAGGTTCAATGTGAATGACTGTCGCAGCTATTGCTTTACCATCTGTACTAAAAACTTGAGTCATTCCAATTTTAGTACCCATTAATGATTTCATATTCTTCTCCTTTGAAAATAAAAGTTATCCTAAAGTTTGAATGTCACTTCAACACCAGACGGGATAGATAAACGCTTTAGAGATTCCATAGTCTTAGGTCCTGCGTTTTCAATGATGACAAGACGTTTATGAGTTCGTCTTTCAAATTGTTCACGACTAGATTTATTAACATGTGGTGATCTTAAAATCGTAAAGATTTCTTTTTTCGTAGGAAGTGGAATTGGACCCCTAATTTTAGCACCAGTAGTGTTTGAAATATTAACTATCGTACGAACTGTATCATCTAATAAGCGATGATCGTATGATTCAAGTCGAATTCTTAATTCATGATTCATATTATTGTTGTCTCCTTTGCATTGATTATTAATGCGAATCATTGAATTGATTACCAATAAGTTACCTGGTATTATGACAACACTTTTTGGTGTACCAGCAATCTTACTAATAACAAAACTCTTAAATTATACACGAAATTGACTTAAATTAAAAAGAAATTAAAATAAAGAAAAGATGATTGAAATCAATAATATCTATATATATAATATTATTAGGAAGAACCATATTCTAAGGCTCTTGTTTTCTTCAAAACCGTGTCACGGTTACACAATTTAATAGCTGATTTACTAATGTTTCATTAACATCAGCTAAAAATTCATTTTTTATTGCTTTCAATTTGAAAAAAGCGATTTTTATTAAATTTTTTTTGATTATTTTAATAATATTGTTTAAATAAGATGATAACTAACTTTGGCGATAAGGACTTTTATGAAATTAAAAAAGAAAACCAAAACAATACTTGCTCTCTCTTTTTCACTCATCGGTACCATTCCCTTAATCGCAGCCATCGCAAGCTGTACGAATAATAAAAAAGATAATGATTCTGCAAATGGAGAAGATACTAAAAAACCTGAAACAGGAAAGGATGGAAAAAACAAACAAGAAGATAAGCAAGGGGACCAAAAAGGAGGTTCATCAAAAGATGATCCATCAACTAAGGGTCAATATAGTCAAGCTAGTTTGCAAAAACTTGTCGACTCTTATGTCATTACTTTAAAAAGCTGAGGTCAACCTCCGCGAAGTGATAAAGCAAACACTTTTGCGAATGATGTTAATGAAAATATCGTTCTTGAAATCACAAATTTAAATCCAAGTGTGGTTGATTATTTCGTTAACCGTGTTGTCGAAACAGAACCAAGCGGTGTTGATAAATCAGTAAAAACCGGGATTTTGAAGTTAGCAATTGTGTTCAGTTATAAAGATGCTCCTTCAAAAGCTCTTGTAACCAAAACAGTTGAATTCAGCGGTTTTAAGACTAGTTCTAACGGGATTGATAGTTCAGGGATTATTTATGATGGTTCATATGATTCTTTAAAACATGGTAACCTACAAGAATATGTTGGATTTAATCAAAAGCAAAGATATCATGCTGATAGTGAAAAATATATTGGTCAACTTCGTCGTTATTGAGAACAAAGTGGTGGTTTAAATCAAGTTCGTCCTGAGGTCGATTTGACAAATAAAGGTGTTCAAAAATTCAATACCGAAGCGGAAAAAATCGGAATTGATAAGTACGAAGATTTAGCTACAAAAGGTTTTAGTATTCCACAATTTGATGAGCAGGGTAATTACTTAGGTCTTTCACTTTACAATGCTCCTGAAGCACCTAAGAAATTTAGTTGAGTGGATGTTGGTTTAGGTGGAAGTAAACGAGACGAAAACAAAATTAATGGTCTTGCGAGAACTCTTCCAAACGAACATTACCGTACAGCCGCATTGCAAACCCTTGCTTTAAATGTAAATAATATTTACGAAGAAGGTGACGAACGACCTTCAGGCCCTGTTGTACCTGGAAAGAGTACTGTTCAAACACGTGGAACTGTCTGAATCCTTGATTATCTTCTACCATCAAACGAAACAATCACCGAAGAAAACTATCCAACAAAATGGTTCTTTGGAACAAATGAACATGTGGCATCGAAAATCAAACCAGGAAAAACAGTTGCCGCTTCGCTATCAATCATCAAACGTGATAATTCACCGCTTGGGACAACATTTGACTTTGTGGAAACAGATAAAGACCGATTCATCACTGTACCTTTTGAAACAAAAGATAAAGATGATTTAATCTTTAATGTCTACACCGGACTTGATTATTTATATTCAAATCCATCAGATTATCTTTATCAAAAACAGAAAGATTCTTTAAAGGATAAAAAAGAATTCATTGACTTTGCGGTTGTTGGAGTTGACTTCGAAAAAATTTATAACAGTTTACCTGATTCAACTAAACACGAATATAAATCAGCCGCTCATTTAGCTTATCTCTTTACAAATGGATATGCTCTTCCTGCTCATAAAGATGAACAAATTAAGCTTCCTTCTGAAACCTATCTAAAAAATTATGAAAAAATTGACTTCCCTCTTGCGAAAAATTCGGGTAAGAATTTAAACGATATCGACCAAATATTCATCCTTGGTTATCCGAGAGCTGATCACGATTTCTTCCTTTCATTAACAGAAAACGATAAATATACAAACGCAGAAAAAATAAAAATTCAAAAAGAATCAGCTTCGCTTTGAATTAATTCTGAATATTCACTTTACGGACAGCTTTCACAACCGGAAGGTACACCAAAAAATCCTAAAACCGAAGAAACCGCTAAGCGAGGTAACTATCTTTCATATAATGTTGGTTATCGTTCATTTATCGAAAAACCTGGACTAGCTGACTTATTCATCGCTCTTCCTCGGGTTGGTCCGAAATACTACCAAGATGCGAACAAAAAGGAATATATTCAAACAGGTCTCGCTTATATTCCACGTCACTTCGCTCCTTTTGGTGGTTCATCAGGATCTAGTGTACGTAACCAAAACAATGAATTATTTGCGGTTTATGGTACTTCAAACTTTACTTCACACACCGGTGTTGCTTTCTCACTACGTTCTGAAGGATATGACTATAAAGAAGCATTTGGCAATAAATATCACCTTCCACAATATGACTTAATTTATGGTGGTGGACTTGACCAAAAAACTTCATACCGGGAAGCTCTTTATAAAATCGCTAAAGAAAAGAATTGATATTCAACGGGTTCTTCAACAGCAGAAGCGCAAGTTAAATCGAACTTATTCCAAAACGGTACTAGTGTTGACCAAATCCCTGAGAAATACAAATTTAATGACCAATTTGCAAACGGTCCAATTTCTCAAACAGTCAAAGACCAAGTTGAAGCTTTCAAAAATGCTCATCAATCATAAGATTCCATTTATTATTACTAGATAAATTGATATCAATATTAAAATCTCTATTTTAATTTAAATGGTTTTTAATAGACTTAAATCCCTAGAAAATAAAGAAAAAAGGGATTGAAACGCTAAAAATAATTTATGTGGTACGTTATTTAAAAATAGTGGGGAATAACAATGAAAATAAGTAAAAAGAAATCTGCAATTATTTTAGGAACTACTCTAGCATCCATCGTCGGTACTACCATTATTGGTGGTGCTGTTTTTGCTGCTAATACCAAAAATAACAACCGAATTATTAACTCCGCTGCACAAAACTCAGATCAGTTCCCTTTCCTTTATGGTAAGCGTGATTATACTGATTCATATGATGCAACTTTTGACCACGATTTAAAAAAGATTGATGAAATCCAACAAGTTCCAGAAGAAAATAAGATTGATATTGACATTAAAGAACTTGAACCGGAACCAGAACCAATTCCTGAGCCTCCAAAAAAAGAACCGGAACCAATTCCTGAACCTATTCCCCCAAAAAAGGAACCGGAACCTGAAAAACCAAAACCGGAACCTGAACCACCTAAACCAACACCAAAACCTGAACCAAAGAAGGAACCTGAACCAGCTCCACCAGCTCCAAAACCGGAACCTTCTCCTGAGTCTAAACCAAAACAGGAGGAAAAGAAAAAAGAGACAACCGATGCTTTTAAACCCGGGGAAGCTATTATCACTCTAGCGAACGGTTCAAAAGTTAAGGCAAAGGTAACACCACCACCTACACGTCCTATTAGTGACTACGATAAAGCAAAAAAACTTGCTAACAAAACTCCTTACCAAAGCCAAATCGTAGGGAAAATTCTTAGTATTGAAGTAACCGAAGAAACAAGACGGGAAAACCGCGAAAAAGCAAAAGACACCTTAAAGAACTCAGTTGCAAAAGAAATCCTAAATGATGATGTTCTTTTCAAGCACGATTTTCATACAAGCGATGAAAACGAACGACGGGACAGACGTCTTGCTTGAATTAAAAAAAGCGATTACTGAATCAACAAAATTTGACGTTTTAAAAACTTCTTGATTACTTGAGACGGAAAAGGTGGGCGTAAATTAAACGAAAAAGCAAAACCTTTCCTTACTCCAGAAGGTCAAGTAAAATGAGAAGAATTTAAGAAATGAGATATCACTAAGTACGAAGAAATTGTCATTATCGAACTAATTCGTTATCTTGACTATAGTAAATTTACTAAATCAAGTGCAGCAGCAGAAAAATATCTAAGCCAAGGTTATACAATCGACCCAGGTAATGCATACATTAATGAAAATGGTGAAATCGATGCATGAGCTTACTCTCCACCTGATAAATATAACGATGTCACAAGTCGTCTACAACGTGATAACCTTGAAAAACGTGTTTTTGGTTACAACTCATATTTCGGTCGAAGCGGAGACCAAATTGAAAAAGGTGACTACCCTGGTTGAAAACGGGAAGATGTCACACAAAAAGAATTTAGTAAATACACAACCGGAAGCGACGAAGGAATTAAATTTGAAAAATTAACAAGAGAAGATCAAACTTCACCTGGTAGAAAAGAAGGTTATGTATTGACTATTGATGCCGCTAATCAAAAAGGTTATGCTAAAACTCTTCAGTTAATTAAACAATTAAAAGCTGACAAAAAAGAAATTACTTCTTACCGAATAAAAAACATGGGGAAGAATGATGCAAACCAAAAATTTGCTGAAATTTTACGAGAACTTCCTAATGACATTCCTCAACTTCAACTATTCTTTGAAGGTCAAAATACAGCTAGTTTAATTGAACTTGAAAACAAAAATATTAAAGAACTTTCACTTTATACTACCGGAAATAGTTTGCTTGATTCTTGATCAATTAACCCTTGAGCAATAAAGAACACTGAATATATTACAACTGGTGACTATAATGTTAGTTTTGATTATCCTAAAGGTTCAAGAATCGGTACTAAGATTATCTTTGACACTCTTGCTTTTGAGGAGAAGGATTATCAACCAAATGCCGTTGATCCTTTCGACCGGATCAATGACGGATTAAGAATTGCTTATTGAGTTAGAAATAACGAACCATTTTTCCAAGGTGGATTTGGACCTGGATTAAATCCTGATAACGGAGAACAAGGTAACTCATGACCACTAGGTCTTGACCTTTCTCGTATCCCGCAACTTAAATCACTTAAAGGCCTAATATTCCACGATAAGATTAATCATAAAGGAACAAGAAAGTTAAAGAGACTTAAGCTATTTAGTAGCGGTTCTACTTTTGAAATTAGTGGAGAAGAGTTGAATGAATCCCAATTCGCAAGTATCTTAATTACTGAAACACCTCAGCAACCTCCAACAAAAGTTACTTTCGCTGACAGTACAACTTCACGAATTAAGATTACTGGTAATTCTATTTCATCAGTTGGTCTTTCAAATCTTGCTGTCTTCCTTAAATATTCGGGATTAAACACAAAAATTCTTGTTGATGATCCTAATTCATCACTAGCTAACCAACTTCGTGGAGCTGGTTACCAAGTTGAACAGGCTTCTAATGTTGAATTTAACTAGAAAGGATAACTATGAAAAAGAAATTAAACAAAAAACTATTAGTAGGTCTTTCGTCGTCAATTATTCTTTCATCTATTGCTACTATCGCCGCTGCATGTAAGGATACTTCAAAAAACGGTGCTACTGAAAAACAAGGTATTGAATCAAAACCAGGTAAGGAACAAACTGGAGCTAGCGCTTCTTCAAAAACTCAACAGACTAGTAGTCCAGAAGCATTAAAAAATACTTTTGGTGCTAATCTTTACTCAAATGTTGGTTTAAAATCACTTGTTGACCAACTTACAATTAACTTGGAAGAATTTTCTCCTTTCTTTAAAGATCGTAAGCAAGTACTTCCTTCTAAGGTAGAGCCTAGTGATGTAAAACTTGAACTTAGCGGTCTTGGTCATGATATTGTAAATTACGACATTATCGCTAAGGTACAAACACTAGAAAACGGAGAGGATGTCTCAATTCTTCAAGGTAAATTAAGTCTTTCAATTGTCTTCCGTTTTAAAGATCAATCTAAACAAACAGACAAAGAAGGGAACGAAATCGCTTATATTAAAGTCGTTACTTTCGATGGTTTTCAAAGTAACCGCTTTAATGCTGACCACGAGGGTACTATTAGGACTGATATTCTAAAAGACTTGAAATCTCCAATCGAAGACTACGAAAACAAAACACAAGCTGAACGTTATCAAACAGATAACGAAAAATATCTGAATGTTCTTAAACAACAAGCTTATCGTGATATTACTCTTGAGAAGAGAAGACCGCTTCTTGAACAATCTCTAAAAAATCAAAGTGCTATTCAAAAATATAATGATATTGCGAAAAAAATTGGTCAGGATAGTTATGAATCAGCTGCATTAAAAGGTTTCACGGTACCACGATTTAATGCTGACGGTAAGGTTGATGGACTTGTTATTAATGATGGTGAAGGTATTCCTTATGGTCCATCGTGAGTCGATGCATTAGACCGAAATCCATTTAGAATTGACGGTCTAGCTAGATACCTTCCTAACGAACACTACAAGCGTGCGGCAAACCAAACATATGCTTTTAGTGTTAATAACCCAGACCCTGCAAAAAAAGATGATTTAAGAACATCTATTCCTAGTCGAGGAACTTTTTGATTACTTGACTTCGCACAACCTGAACAAGGAAAATACCCTACTAAATGATACTTCGGTACAAACCTTCACGTGGCTGATTTAATTCGTGGCGATTCAAGATCATTTAATCTAACATTCCTTCCTAATGAAATCGGAACAAGAACGAAGTTGAAAACAAGTGGGCACGATGGTCGATTTAAATTTGCAACCTTCCTTCTAAATAGCACAGGAAAGGATGACAGTCGTATAGGAAATTCTTCTGAACTTACTGCTGAACAGATTAAATATGGTAAAAAATCACCTTTTGTCGATGTTATCTATCGTGGTTCTAACTTCTTAAAATCAAATCCAGCCGACTATCTTGTTCAGGAACAAAAGAACAAGTTCCAAAACCTTCAAGAATTCGCAGATTTCGCCGTCGTAGAAATTGACTTTAGTCAAGCAACTAAAAAAGACCTTGATGATAACAATGTTTCGAGTCCGGAAGAACTTGCAAAGTTTGTAACTAACGGTTATGCTCTTGAAACTAATAAGGATAATTGGGTTAAATTTAAAAAACATAGTTATTTAAAAAACTATAACGAAATTGACTTCCCGTTAACTTCAAAAGAAAATCAAAAAAAGCCACTTAATAAAGTTGATCAACTTTTTGCTCTTGGCTATCCTCTTTCTGTTGGAGATTACTTTCTCGAAAATTATATTGATGAAGACCAACTAAGTGATCCGCAATGAAATGTATCTCTTTGGGTAAACTCAGATTCTTCGTTCTACAACAACTTAGATAAACCTGAAAATGCGAATGAAAACACAAAGAAAGAAGCTCGGATTAATCGTGGTAACTTCCTTTCTTACCAAATTGGTTATCGTTCATTTACTAACCTGCCCGGGGTAACTGATAACTTCCTTGCATCAATTAAAAATGGTAATACCTTCTATAAGACACACGATAACAAGGAATATATCGCAGCTGGTTTAAACTATCTTCCACGTCACTATGTTCCATATGGTGGTGCTTCTGGAACAAGTATTCGAAACGAAAAGAATGAGCTTGTTGCTGTGTTCCACTCAGCAAACAGTGCAGCCCGTACAGGTCTTGCGGTAGCCTTTAGAAGCGAAGGATATAATTATCACGGTCTCTACGGAGCTTATAATCTTCCCCAATATGACTTGATTTATGGTAAAGGAAAAGATCAAGCAGAAGGAAAATCATTCCGTGAATCACTACTAAAGAAGTATGGTGAAAATCTGAAAACAAATCTCTTCCAAAATACAGTCAAAACAATCCCTGACGGTTATCAATTTAACAATAACGATGAAATTGATGTTGATCCAAACGCAGGAATGCTACCTAATAAAACAAGTAAATAGAATACTAAGCATATATGCTTAGTTCCCAAAATGAAAAACCAAGTGCAACACTTTAAATTTATGTGTGAGACTTGGTTTTCATTTTGGGCACCTTAATAAAAATTATTAAGATCTTACACCTTTTTCCATCTTCCTTTAAACTTTAATTTTATTAAATCTTTACAATCTTCCTTTTTTATTATCTTTCTTAGTTAAAATATTTAAAATGCTATTTATTAAAATATAAGTTATTGTCTAGGATACTATGAAAAAAACAAAAAACTGAAAACGTATCATCTCCCTTTCTCTGCTCCCATTCTTAACAGGAGCAATTATTGCTGTTGCATCGTCATGCAGCAACAATCAAAATCAAAATCAAAATAATAGTAGTATTACTTATTCTCTAACTAAGGTAGAAACAAGAGCTAATAATCAGTTTATCATCTCCTTTAATAAAGGTCTTGAAGTTAACAAAATGCTTCATATTTCTTATATGGTAAAAGATAAGAAATATGAAGCTGAAATCGTTACCAATGGTAATCAATCATATGTGATTACCGTGGAAAATCCAATCAAGGATGAACCGTATACTATCACAGGAATTAACATAAATGGTTCTCCAGTTAGTCTACCTAAGAATGTTAGTTTCATCTTTAAAAAAAGTCACTTAATTGCAAATGTTTTAAATACTTATAAACAAGATAATGATGAAAGCGGAATTAACCATGTAGTCATTAAAATGAACTTCCATGAAAAGTTAAAAAAAGGTGATATTTTAAGTCTTAATTACAGTAATTTTATCCATAATGAAACTGTTAAAAACGATGGCAATGACATAACTATTCACATTACTGATTTAAAAGAAAATATTGAACATAAACTTGATTCTATTCTTTTAAACGATAAACCAGTTGATATCAGGAAAATTACTCGTCCTTCCATTAAAACAAATTTACTTAATAGTAGTACTACCTTAAATGTAGACGCTAAAAATAAGAAGGTCACTTTTAATCTAAATCTAAAGAAAAATGCAATTAATTTAAAAGAAGGAGAAACTCTTTACCTTAGTTTTAAAATTGCAAAAAACAATTTAGAAAAGGATCAAGAGAAAAAAGAGACTCCACCGGTTACCTTAATCGGGAAGAGAGACACCAAAAACAAGGATTTATTTATCTTCGAACACACTCTTACACCAAGACAGGAAGAAAATCTTAGTTTATTTATCGTTGATAGTCTTGCTTATGGAACCGAAAAAAACAAAAAGGTGATTGACTCTCGCTTTATTGCTTTAGGGAATCAACTAAAATCCAAGACTCAATTTAAATCTGAGTTTGAGACCATTAAACTATTGAGTGTTAATCCAAGACCGATTGTTTATGGAATTAGTTACACTCTTCTTTTCAATGAAAACCTACAAGTTGATGACACAGTTAAAATTATGGTTGACGGAAAAGAACAAACAATGACAATTAAACAGTTAAGCAAAGATGTTGTCTTTAATTATGGTCCATATTTAGAAAAAAATAAAAAATTAAAGATAGAAAAAATTACTCTACTTCGAAATAACCGAGAAAAAATCTACCTTGAAAAAGAAATCAATAATAATGCGGAAGTCGCTCCTAGAGCGAATTTAATCAAAGGGTATCACTATTTTACTTTTAAAACTACCAAAGGAAAAGATAAGAATAATTTAAAGATTGAACTTAACTTCAATAGTAGTGACATCCTGTTCCCGGAAAACTTCATTTATAACTTAAAAATTAGTGGTAAAAAGAAAGGCGACCAGTCAAATGATACACCACAAACAATCGATGTTCGTGGTGTTCCTGTGATGAATAAAGAAAATAAACTTGGTCACATTGAATTTAACATTGATACTACAAAACTAGGTCAGGTTAATACTAAAGAACAAGAGTTACAAATCATCATTGAATCATTTACCTTCGGTCTTGGTAAGGATTCTCCTCATCACATTGAAGTACCATATGAAAGTATGTCAGTCATTAAGGAAAGTCGGGATAATTTAACTATTCGGCAACCAAAAAATAATTAAAAATCATATTCTCCTATTTTAAATTTTATTTAACTGATTTTCTAAAAAAGAAGGAAAATCATTTTTATCATCAATCAAACTTTATTGTTTTCTCATCGAAAAAGGTATAAAATCCATCGATGAA
This sequence comes from Ureaplasma canigenitalium ATCC 51252, assembly GCF_000712165.1. Taxonomy (GTDB): domain Bacteria; phylum Bacillota_I; class Bacilli_A; order Mycoplasmatales; family Mycoplasmoidaceae; genus Ureaplasma; species Ureaplasma canigenitalium. The sequence continues at coordinate 39,030 of NZ_JONZ01000005.1, forward strand.
AAAAAGAAAAAGGCATCCATATTTTATTTTTTTAAAATAAAATCGCACTTTTGAACATCTAAATTGCTATAAATAATGCTTTTTTTGTAAACTTTAATACCTAATAGTAAAATTCCATTTTAATTAGGATTTAACTAAACGCTAAATAATTAACTCTTTTTATATGGTATCTTAATTGTTTTTTAATAGGAGAATTAATGAAAATAAGTAAAAAGAAATCTGCAATTATCCTAGGTACAACATTAACATCCATCATCGGAGCTTCCATAACTGGTGGTGTTGTTTTTGCTATAAACTCCAAAAACAATAACCGGATTATTAATTCAGCAGCACAAAACTCAGACCAATTTCCTTTCCTTTATGGAAAGCGTGATTACACTGACTCATATGATGCAACTTTTGACCACGATTTAAAAAAGATTGATGAAATCCAACAAGTTCCAGAAGAAAATAAGATTGATATTGACATTAAAGAACTTGAACCGGAACCAGAGCCAATTCCTGAACCTCCAAAAAAAGAACCAGAACCGGAACCAGAACCAATTCCTGAGCCTCCAAAAAAGGAACCTGAACCAGAAGAAAAGAAGCCTGAACCAGAAAAACCTCAACCAATTCCTGAACCAGAACCGAAAAAAGAGCCAGAACCTGCACCCCCAGCTCCTAAACCAGAACCTTCCCCTGAAACAAAACCTAAACAAGAGGAAAAGAAGAAAGAAAAAAACGATTCAGTCAAACCCGGTGAGGCTATTATCACACTTGCTAATGGTTCGCAGGTAAAAGCGAAAGTCCTTCCACCACCGGTTGAACGGGTTAATGATTACGATAAGGCAAAACATATCGCGAACAAAACTCCATATATTGCAAACATTGTTGGTAAAATCGTTGACATTGAAATTACTGAAGAAACTAAGAGGGAGAATATTGCGAGAGCAAAGGAATACCTAAAACAAAAAGAAGTTGATGTTATCTTAAAGGATGATGCACTTTTCGGTCATGACTTTCGTACAAAAGACCCTAATGAGCGACGAGACCGAAAACTTGCATACTTAAAACGCGGCACCTTCTGAACTAGAAAACTTGAAAAATTTAAAGACTTTTTTATTGTTTGAAAGGATGGTAAAAGAGCACTTAATGAAAAAGCGAAACCTTTTCTTAATGCTGCTGGTCAAGCTAAATGAGAAGAGTTTAAGCAATGAGACATTGGAAAGTATGAAGAACTTGTCATCCTTGAACTACTGCAGTACCTTGAATTTAGTAAATTAAATAAACAAAGTTCAAAAGCAATCGAATATCTTCGTCAAGGTTTTACTCTTAACCCTGATAATGTGTATATTAATGAAAACGGCGAAATTGATTCTTATTCTTATACTCCACCAACTAAGTATAACCAATCAATTAATCGACTACAAAGAGATAATCTCGAAAAAAGAATCTTCGGTTACAACTCTTATCACGGACGAACTCCTAACCAAGTCGAACGTGGAGATTACCCTGGATGAAAACGGGAAGATGTTACCAAGAAAGAATTTAGTCAATATACAACTGGAAGCGATGAAGGAATTAAGTTTGAAAAACTTACAAGAGATGATCAAACTTCCCCTGGTCGAAAGGAAGGTTATGTCTTAACTATTGATGCTGCAAACCAAAAGGGTTATAAAAAGACTTTACAACTTATCAAAGATTTAAAACGTGATAACAAAGAAATTACTTCTTATCGAATCATCAATATGGGGGAAAATGATGCAAACCAAAAATTTGCTGAAATTTTACGTGAATTACCAAACGATATCCTTCAATTACAATTATTTTTTGAAAATCAAAATACCTCAAGCTTAATTGAACTTGAAAATAAAAATATTAAAGAGCTTTCACTATATACAACAAAAAATAGTCTACTAGACTCTTGAACTTTCAATCCTTGGTCGCTAAAAAATACTGAATATATTACATCAGGTGACTACAATGTAAGTTTCGATTATCCTAAGGGTTCACGAATTGGAACCAGAATAGTTTTTGATACCATCGCCTTTGATGAAAAGGATTACCAACCACAATCTATTGATCCTTTTGAACGAATTAATGATGGACTAAGAATGGTTTATTATGTCAGAATCCAGGAAGGGGTCTTCCAAGGTGGATTAGGTACTGGTCCGCAAGGTTTAGACCTTTCCCGTATCCCTAAACTCCGTTCTTTAAAAGGACTTGTCTTTTATGATAAGTTTAAAAAAGGCGGGGTTAAGAAACTTCGAAGACTAAAACTATATAGTAGTGGTTCAACCTTCGATATTAGCGGAGAGGAATTAAACCAATCCCAGTTCGCTGATATCATGATTACCGAAACACCGCAACAACCACCAACTAAAATCACCTTTGGTGATAGCACTACAAACAGAATCAAGATAACTGGTCAGACAATTTCATCAGTTGGTTTACAAAATCTCGCTGTACTATTAAAATTCTCAGGCTTAAATAAGACTATTCTTGTTGACGATGTTAATTCTTCTCTCGCAGCTAAATTAAAAAGTGCAGGTTACCTTGTTGAGCAAGGAAGCAGTGCTGAATTCAACTAGTTATAAAAAAGGATAAAAAAAATATGAAAAAGAAATTAAACAAAAAACTATTAATCGGTCTTTCATCATCCGTTCTGCTTTCAACAATCGCTATCGTAGCCGCTTCATGCAAACCAAATGTCAGTGATGAATCTAAGACAAAAGAGGGGTCTAGTAGTTCAACTCCTAACTCTACTGATAAAAAAAGTTCTACTAATAAAGAACAACTTGAAAAAAACTTTGGTGCTAATTTTAGTACCGAAGATGATTTAAAAAATATCGTAGATAATCTTTCAATAAACTTAACTGAATTTTCACCAATAATTAAAGATAGAAGTCAAATTCAGCCATCAGCTGTCGAAATTAATGACGTCAAAGTTGAACTAGATGGTCCTGGTAAGGATCTTGTTAAATTTAGTGTAATTAGTAAAGCTCAAACAATCGAAAATGGTGAAGATGTTTCTCTTCTACAAGGAAAATTAAGTATTGCTCTAGGGTTTCATTTTGCTGATGAAAAGAAACAAAAAGATGCTAATGGAAAAGAAATCTTTTACTCTAAGGTTATTACCTTTGATGGTTTTAAGAAGAATCAATTCAATGCGGATCACGAAGGAACAATCCATACTGACACACTAAAAAATCTAAAATCTCCAATCGACGAATATGAAAAAAAATCACAAGCTGAGCGATACCAAACTGATAACGAAAAATACCTTAATGTTCTTAAAGAACAAGCATATCGCGATATAACTCTTGCACAACGTCGACCATTACTTGAATCTTCACTAAAAAATACAAATGCTATTAAGAAGTATGATGAAATTGCTAAAAAAATCGGTCAAGATACTTACGAATCAGCCGCTCTTAAGGGATATACTGTTCCTCGTCTTCAACCAGATGGAAAGGTCGATGGTCTAGTCATCAACGACGGAAAAGGTATTCCATATGGTCCATCATGAGTTGATTCATTAAACCGTAATCCATTTAGAATCGAAGGTCTTGCTCGATATATTCCTAACGATAATTACAAACGTGTTGCTAATCAAACTTATGCTTTCACTGTCAATAACCCAAATCCAGACCGTCCAAATGATTTAAATAATTCCATTCCAAGTCGTGGAACTATTTGATTACTTGACTATGTCAAGGATGCTAATGGTAAATATCCAACTAAATGATACTTTGGTACAAACCTTCACGTGGCTGATTTAATTCGTAAGGATTCTAGATCATTTAATCTAACATTCCTTCCTAATGAAATCGGAACAAGAACGAAGTTGAAAACAAGCGGTCATGATCCGAGATATAAAGTTGTTAGTTTCCTTCTTAACGACCAAGGTAATAATGATAGTCGAATTGGTAATTCATCAGAATTAAGTGAAGCAGATATCAAAAAAGAAGGTAAGAAGCCTTTTATTGATGTCATTTATCGTGGTTCAAACTTTCTAAAATCAAATCCATCTGACTATCTTGTAAATGAACAAAAGACTAAGTTTAAAGACCTCCAAGAATTTGCTGACTTTGCAGTTATTGAAATTGATTTTAGTCAAGTAAATGCTAAGGATCTTAGTGATAATAGTGTTGCTTCTGGTGAAGATCTTGCTAAGTTTGTCACAAACGGTTATGCTCTTGAAACAAATAAGGACAACTGAATTAAATTCAAAAAGAACAGTTATCTTAAAAATTATAAAGAAATTGATTTTCCACTTACATCAACTGAAGATAAGATAAAACCACTTAAGAATGTGGAACAACTTTTTGCACTTGGTTATCCTCTTTCTTATAACGACTACTTCCTTGAAAAATATATTGATGACGACCAACGTAGTGACCAACAATGAAATGTGTCATTATGAGTTAATTCCGATTCTGAATTCTATAATAATTTAGATAAACCGGAAAACGGTAAGGTAGATCAAAAACGTGAAGACCGAATTAACCGTGGAAACTTCTTGTCTTATCAAATTGGTTATCGTTCTTTTACTAACCTTCCTGGGGTAACAGACAACTTCCTAGCTTCAATTAAGAACGGTGATAATTTCTATAAAACATACGATAATAAAGAATATATCGCAGCTGGTTTAAATTACCTTCCTCGTCACTATGTCCCATATGGTGGTGCTTCTGGAACAAGTATTCGAAACGAAAAAAATGAGCTTGTTGCTGTCTTCCACTCAGCAAACAGTGCGGCTAGAACTGGTCTTGCGGTAGCCTTTAGAAGTGAAGGTTACAACTATCACGGTCTTTATGGTGACTATAATCTCCCACAATACGACCTAATCTATGGAAAAGGTAAAGATCAAACGGAAGGTAAATCATTCCGTGAATCACTGATTAAAAAATACGGTTCTTCAATTAGCACAAACCTATTCCCAGATACAGTTAACAAGATACCAGAAGGTTATCAATTCGATAATGTTCAAATGATTGATGTCGCACCAGATGCTGGTAGACTAACAAAATAAAACAAAAACTGAACCAACTATAAACGGTTCAGTTTTTTTAAAAAAATCTTTAAAATTTAACTAAATGATTATTTGTCTTTATTAAGCAAAACCGCTCCTAGAGCGGTCTATGTTATTTTAGGTCAACCTAAATCATCTTAATACATTTTAATCATCAATCACCTTATAACCGTTAGAAGATGATAAATTTGTAATTAAATAATTTCTATCAAGATAATAAATCATTTTTAAATCAGTTGAAGTAACGAATGTTCATCCTTTTTCGGAAAGCTCAGAATACATCGCATTAATAAACGGTTCTTTATCTTTATCTTTCCCGCTAGTTAAAAAACGATGACAAAGGGGACAAATCGGGATTAAATTCTCAATAGAATCAACATCCTTATTTTCTTTCGCGGTTAAATAGTTAGCATACTTATTTTTAAAAGGTAATATGTGGTGTACTTCAAAATATGGTAATTCATCATTCTTAAGAAATGTATCGTGATGTATAGAAAAGCCACCGATATTATTAATGCAATATTTTTTAAATCTGCATTCTGCTGTGTCTTTTAATGCTTCCTTAATAATTGCATAATTACGTGTTTTTTGCTTTAAATCAATTACATCCTTCAATACATCATATTTATCTTGTTTTTCGTCAAACATCCACCGGTATTTTTCAACATAAGTACTATTTTTTTCATTTAAGTCTAAAAGATTAAAAATGAATTCTTTATAGCTAATATGAATAGAAAATAAACCATTCTTATAGTTTAAAACACCAATACCAACTAACATTTTAATAACTCAACTGTCAAACTTATCATAAGAATGGCTCCTATTCTGTTTAACACTCACATTAAGGTTACTAATATTTTCTATTATCAAATTAAACTGTTGAAAATTAGTAATAAATACTAACTCATTGTTAATGAAATTACGCGATAAACAATTCTCGTTTTCCAATAGTAAGGTAAATAATATTGGAAAAGGTTTTAAATTAAAAGTAAAAGGATGCCTAAAAGCACCACATTTAAAATCAGCAAAAATAAATAATGAATTCCTAATAAATTGTTCAATTAGAAGTTTATGTTTTTGTTCATCGTTACTATCCAATAGTAACTCTTGTCAGTTTAAATAAAAGTCAATTCCATATTGTGTAATTGAGATTCTTTTAACCGGTAAATTATTAAGTTGGTCTTCATAAATCTTGATAAAACCATAGAAAATAAGCGGTTTTATTAGATGAACCGCAAGGGTCTTGTTACTTTGCCTTCCAGTCATTGAGAAAACATATTTTTTTACTTCATCAGCATTAACTCTATCGTATACAACGAATTCTTTTTGTTTTAAATAAAAATATTGAAGAGTGTAAAAAACATAACCATTAACTGGATTTCTTAAACTTTTAAAATCTTTATTCAACTTATCACTAAATAATCGTTTACTACCTGGTGCTTGTCAAAAATTTTGCAATTTATTTTTCATTACTTACCGATCATTTTTTTAATTTGTAAGAAATTATATTTGATAATACCCTCAAAAATTTTCGGAGGTACACACTCACCAATAATTTGTCGAATCAATGTTTCTGATGTTTCTTTAGGTAAGGTAAAATCATCAGCAAGACCACTTAAAAGCATTATTTCCTTCACTGTCAATACACGAGCATCGCTATACATACCATTCTCCAACATTCATCCTGGATGCACATTATTTTGACTTGAAATCGAACCGTTCGCCATAGTAATAGTTGGAGCTGGTTTATCTCAACTAATTCTTTTATAAGTAGTCATAAAACCTTTAATTCTTGTACCGTCCTTTTTTTTAGGATAATGAACGGAATTTTCAAATGCAGTTTTCCCGGTTGGAGTGTGTTTCATAAATAAGATATGATTTGGGTTGTGGACTGGAGCATTATGATACGGTATATTACTTTTCTCTCCACTTTCAAGACTAGGAAGATGTCTAATGACATCATAAACAGTAATTTCATTACTTGGTGGAGGTAGTTGAAAATCACAGTTACTAATAACAATGATGGCTCTTTTTCGATCTTGTGCGGTATTAAAGTCCTTTGCATTTACCTTAAAAAAATTAAAGTATTGATACTCATCCTTTAACTCATTTTTCAAATAATCAGTAATTAAAATAATATTACCATCAACATTAATCTTAGTAGAGTAGAGTTGCATTACATTTTCAATAAAGATAATTTTAGGTTTTGTTCTTTTAATGAATTCAACAACTCTAGTAATCAAAAGATTTCTTCGGTCATTGACTTTTCTCTTACCAGCAAGACTCATCCCTTGGCACGGTGGAGTCGCAAATAAAATTTGATTTTTTAATCTTGTATGACTCTCAACGATTCTTTCAAAAACACTATCATTCCAAATATCACCGGTAATTGATTCACAATTAGGATATAAATAACGGTGAAGACAAGCACGTTTATCAATTAACTCATTTGATGTATTAATCGATATCCCTTCTTTATCAACAAATAAGGTTCCAATACCGGCTGACGAAAAAAGCGAAGTAGCACCAATCTTTGACATTAAATACCCACAAAGTAAGAAAATAAATAAGATATAGAAAAGAAATCGTTAATATATTTTAAGTGATATTTAAGATCAATACCAACTTAAAAATATTAATGATTATTTAAATTAATAATTATAAAATCTATATCTTTAATCTTTTAACTATTAATCATTGTATTAAAAAAGTCGGTTAAACCGACTTTAATTAACTTTATTATTATCGTTGTTGCTTTTCTTTTAAATATTGGTCGTAACCAAGTAGAGTATTTTCTTGAGTATATTTCTTATCTTTAGGAATGTTACGGTCTACGTCACGGAAACGTCTTGATGTTCAAGCAATACTTGAAAGGAGTTCTTCGTATTCCTTACCTCAATTTGCTTTAGTCATAATGTTACCATCCTCAGAAAGGTTATGAACACCTGATGTCATTGTATTAACATTTAAATCATAAATTTGTTTTAGGTAAGTTTTATTAAGACTAGTAATAGTTTCAGTTCCGGGAGTATTACCAAAAGCTGGAAGTTGTTTAATTCATTCACCACTTGTTTCAATTAAATAATTAACACCGGTAGGACGGTCATGACCTGATGTCGCAAGACGACCAGCAATAAACAAGTTAGGTCTTACACCAAGAGTTATTGATTGGTCAAGGTGGTGTACTCCTGTTGCTCAAAAATTAATATCGCTACCGTCTTTTCGATGTTTTTTATAAGGAGATTTACCTTCTTTAAAGACTTTCTTACCATTCTTCGTTTCAAGGTCATCTTCACTAAATAAAGGTGTAGGATTTTGATTAACTTTAAAGTGTTCCTTTGCTTTTAATCCATCAAGTTCTTCTTTAGGCATTCCGAACAATTCAGATAATTTACGAAGCATATAATGAGTACCGATTAACCCATATGTAGCAGATCAAGCTGATTGACCAATCATCTTCAAATTTTCAGTTGCACCCTTAATTAATCTCGCTGGAGTAAAGTTAGGAGTTTTAATTAATTTTTGTTCATATGATTGGCCTAATTCATCCTTAAATGCATCAGTTTTTTCACCATCATTATAAACATAGAGAAATTTATCAAATTGTTTTTCTCATCCGTTAATTAGCCGGTTAGTCGCTCTTGCTTTTACATTTGGATCACTATCTGATGATGATTTTCATCCAAATGAATATCAACTATCAAGTAATTGTGCTGAATCAAGATTTTTTGGTGGAGCAAACTTCATTCCAAGACCAGGAAGTTCATCATAGTCTGGTGAAGAATATAATAATGGAAATTCAGTTGGTTGAAGTAAACCAAAACTATTCATATTCGCAATATCAAGGTCAGATTTACTTCCTTTTACAGTGAAAGCAAAAGTTGTGTTCTTTTCTCGTAAATTCTTTCAGAACGGAGAATTAGCATACATCTTAATGTCTTCTTTAATTAATTTGATTTGCTTTTCAGCTTCAGCTAGAAAAGTAGCTTCGTGTTTTTTACTTTCAATTAACGGTTTAAATGTCGAAGATTTAGTTAGGTCAATTGCATCATCAAGACCTTTAGCTAGACTTCTAAGTTGGTTAAACGGATCATTCCAGAAGTTACGTCAAAGGTTGATTTCATGACCATCTTCTCTTTCTGTCTTAGTTAAGATATAGTCAATTACTAGTGATTGTTCAGAAAGTTGTTTAATTCCGCCAGTCTTTGGTCGGCAAGCGACAGCAACTGATGCCACTGCTCCACCAATCGCTAGAGCACTAAAAGATAGCATTAAAACTTTTTTCAAATGTGTTTTTTTTCATAATTAGTTTTCCTTTCGAGAAATAAGCAAAATGAAATAAGGTGAGATTAACAATGGGACTGCAAGATTAACCCATTTTTCAGGTATTCCGATTAAGAGAAATAAAATCGCGAAAGAAAGAAGGTAGAAGGTTGAACCAATCGAACTCGATGTAATTAACCCGTTTTTATAGTTAAACCTGTTTAACTGTCTTGCGATATTCCCAGCAACAAGACCAAGAAAAACAAGGTTTCCGTTAAGTGAATAGCTAGCACCAACAAGGAGACAAATAGCAACTAAGGTACCCATTGATACAGCATTGACATTAATCCCGAGCTGACTAGCAATTTGTTGGTTCGCAACAATAATCCGTATTTTATTTGATAACAATCCGATAATTATTAAACCTATAAGAAGTAAAACGATTGCGATATAAAAGGTATTTAAGTAATTTCCACTCCCTACACCGACAGTTCCATATGCTAAATTTGAAATAAGAACTTGAGCTAAAATATGAAACTTCTTAGAGACAACTAGAGCAATCGAAACTGATAGGAAATTAACAAGGATACCAGCAATAATCATTTTTTTAAAATTAAATCGACTTGGTTCTCGGGAAGCGACAAAGTAGAGACTCATAAGGATTAATGGACTGATAAAATAAAGAATCGGTTGAATGGCAACGACAAACTCAAACTTCATTGGTGTCACCGTCGTAAATCCAATGATTTGCACAAAAATCATAAGTCCAAGGAGATTAATATTCCCGATACCAAGAATAGAAGTATCGCTAAACCGATTGTTAGTTAAAGTTTGAATGAGATAACCACTAAGACCGAGACAAATACCGGTCAAAAATACTTTTCCAACCATAATTTGACGAATGATTTCTTTGCTATCCCACACTCATTGTTGATTCCAAAAGATAACGATAATGAAAACAATCACAGTGACAAATACATTAATTAATGTGTGTCGGAAACTTTTTCTTGTGTGTGGAACCAGTGAATGACGAAAGGTGTATGAGGCATTTCATCGACGTTTTTTTTCTTCATTATCACCCTTAAGTTTTTCTATGGTCATTATGTAGCATTTTCCTTTCTTCGAAACAAAACATAAATAAACGTTGGAAGTGCGAGCACAACGATGATGATTTCTCTAGAACCTGGAAAATATTCAGCTACATAACCAGCAAAAGAAAGGATACCTGCACCAAATAACCCAGAAAAGAGCATTGCTCTTGGTACATTTTCTCTTTGGAAAACGGATGAAACGATGACATTAATAACAACTCCGAAAAGTACTATCACACCGATTAAAATAAAAGACGAAACAGTGACAATAACAAGAGAGATAGCAACCGTTCAATAAACAAGATTAACCTTAATTCCAAGCGATCTTGCAAGTAAGTAACTTTTTTTAATAATTGTCAATCGAGAAGAAAGTAAAAAAATTATGACAGTCGCAATCATCATTAAGATGTTGCTAGTTAAAAACCGGTCGAGAGTAATAAGGTAAGGTGTAAAACCAACAAAGGAGCTGAATTGACGTCGAAGGTCATCTATTTGAGTAATAATGACGACATTTACCGCCGAAACAGTCGCACCAATCGCAAAGGAAATAAGAATTGGTCTAAAGGTTTGTGTGTGGACATTCCCTTTGGTAAGGAGAAAGTTAGTAATAATGAGCACAAAGCAAAAGAGAAGACCGAGGCAATAAAGCGATGCTGTCGCATACCCAGCATCAATCGTCAGGGTATAAGTAATGGTGTTAGCAACGATGAGCATCGGAGTAAAACCGAGTGTGGTTGGCCCGCTTAATACATTTTTAGAAGTAACTGTAACAGCATAAGCTGAAGCTCCTAGACAAAAACCAACTAAATAGTTACTTATGGGATTAAAAACATAAAGACCAACATCATATACATTGTCCGAGAACAACCGATCAAAATTATTTAGGATATTCGCATCGTAAAACAAGTTAACGATGAAAAAAAGAAAACCGAGAATGACCGATAAGGTAATAAAAAATATCTGTAGGTAATTAAACCGTGTACCTTTCGGTTTCCGGTATAGGAAAAAGGTTTGTTTTTTCTTATCGGATGTTAAAACATCTTTATTTTTTTGTTCAAGAAAAGCAATCACCACCCTCACTAAAAAATGATGCCTGACAAATTAATGTCTAACTTTTTATACCATTTTTTGATGGGACAACGACGATTTATGCTTGTTTTTTTAAAATATTCCTTGCTAATTTGTTAAAAAAGAAACCCAAGTGTAAAAAATAGATAATTTTTAAAATATCGTAATTTGGGGAAATGTTAGTGTTTTTTCTTTTAAAAAATGAAAAAAACACTGTTATAACACAGTGTTTCGTCTTATTTCATTACCTTAAGTACAAGCTCTTTAAATTCTTCTGGATTGTTAATGGCAAGTTCAGAAAGCATTTTTCTGTTCAATCCTTCGCCTGTTTCTTTGTTAATAATATTATTCTTAACAAGAGCATTCATAAATGATGAATAGTTGTATCCAAGTAAACGCACAGCAGCATTAATTCTTGCTATTCACAATTTACGGAAGTCACGCTTTTTGTTCTTACGATCACGGAAAGCATATTCCCCAGCTCTAATCACTGTTTGCTTCGCAATACGGTAGCTTGTATGTCTTGTTCCTCAAGATCCACTAGCTTTTTCAAGTCAACGTTTTCGACGTGTTCTCGTTGAAGGTCCACCTTTAATTCTCATCTTCTATCACAGATCCTTTCTATATAGGTATTAAAGACATTGTGCATAACGTTGACGATCAGATGGGTGCATTATAGCATCTTTACGTAACTGACGTTTTGCTTTTGTTGATCTTCCAAGAGCAAGGTGAGATCGATAAGCGTGTTTTCTTTTTAATTTACCACTCTTTGTAATACGGAATCGCTTAGCTGCAGCTCTTTTTGTCTTTTGTCTAATCTTAGCCATTTTTCTTACCTTCTTTGTTATTCGATTTTAACGGTTCGATAATTGTCTCATATCGGAAGTTACTTACCCTTTTATTCGCCTGTGTAACAGTTCCATAATCACTTATATTATTAATGAACTTTTCATAGCTTTGTTGGATAAATTCATCCTTTGTCGACATACGCCCACGTGCTTCAATAATAAACTTAACAACATTTTTGTCAGTTAATCATTTTTTTGCATTCTCTACCCGAACAGAAAGGTCGTGATCACCAATCATAGGTTTAATTTTAATTTCCTTAACCTTGATGATGGTTTGTTTTTTCTTCGATTCCTTTTGTCGTCGTTTTTGGTCGTATTTAAACTTTCCGTAGTCTAAAATCTTTGTTACAAGAGAATTGCCTTTTTTCGCAATCAGAACCAAGTCAAGACCTTTAGATTGAGCAAGCAATAAAGCATCGTTCCTGTTCATTTCCCCTAGGTTATTACCTTCGTCATCAATAACAAAAACAGTTCGAGCACGAATGTTTTCATTAATCATCGGAATTTCTCTATTTGGCCGTTTCTGGTCTTGATTATTGTTATTATTCGTTGTTTGATTACTTATATTTGGACTTTTAAAATTTTGGTTCATTCAACACTCCTGTAAATGGTTTGTATAAAGAAAATACATCCATCCTGGAATGATTAATTAATACTAATATTAATTTCAATCTTTGAGCTGTTAACCTAAAACCGTTTGGTAATCAGGTGAGTTATTAAAAACTACTTTCTTTATACAGTTTCTATTATACTAGAAATATTTTTTTTATTTAAAATTTTGTTGAAAGAAAAAAGAGCTCACTCGCTCTTTAATCTAGTGGTCATCAAGTTCAGGGGCAAAGCGAGTTGCAATCTCCGCAGCTAGGTATTCAGCTTCTTTACTTGCTAAACTACGTTCTTCATAAGTCTTTCCGTTATTAGCGGTATAGATTTTATCACCTAGTAAATCAATGTGCCGTTCGAACTTCATAAATTCTTTTTTATTAGCATATAAATGTCAATTATTAACAACATCTAAAACATTGATAGGTACATTAGTATAGTTTGGAGTTTCGTGCAAGTTAATTCCACGATATTTATTTCATAAGTAATTAATGCCATAAATCATTAACCCAACAAAAATAAAGGCAATAAATAATGGTAGTGAGATACTTACAAACACATAGTATACTTCTTTACCTGGATAGAGTTCTGGAGCCGCTGGTAAATAAGTTGCAACGACAGCGAAGCAGTTAACACCAATCGCCATTAAAGGTAGGATTGCTTGGCCAAATTTATGTTTAATTCTAAATTCACGTCTTAAGTAGTTGTGTTTAAAGACAAATCTTAAGTAACCAATTAGGAAGATATTGTATCCAATATAGTACATTGAAATTTGAGAAACTACATTAGAGATAAATCCGACATTCGTAATGGAAGCAGGAGTACCTGATGCAACTGGGGTGATACCTGAAACTTGTTCGGTAAAGTCAAATAATTTTTGTACCGCTTCATTACTTTGATCTTGATAGTGGAAATCATATTTAATAAACGGTGTGTAAATGTTGCGATCATTACGATATGCTGCTTTAATGATTTCATTTAGATGACTGTAATCAATGCTTTCACTATGATAAATTGATCTAGCATAAGCCCTTATTTGTTCAAGTTGAGTACCAGTTAATTTAATTGGTTCATTATTCTTATTTACTTCATTAGCAAGGATATCAGTGATTGTCTGTCCTTGATAATTAAGAAGAGAATTATAACCATATAAGTAAATTGCGAAGATACCCATTAAGAATAAAATTCAAAGCAAAGCAATCGTTAATGGACTACCGTTTTTTAAACGATATGTCAGTCAATGCGGGAAGTGAGCTTTTCTCATCGCATAGTTTAGACCAGTTGAAAGATTTGACATTCAAACGCTAACTTCAACGAATACTCCAATTCCGGTAAAGAATGAAACAACTTGCATTCCCTTAACAGCGATACTGTTTGCTTCGGTATTTGTTACACGAATTAGGTTAGCAACGCTTGGTTTCACTAAATTTCCAAGAGGGTCTACCGGAGCAATCAAATCACCAACAGCAAGTTGACTCGCTGTAGCTGGTTCTCCATAAACAAATTGGTACATCACTTCATTAGCAGCTTGTGATCCATAAGTTTTTTCAATCACTTCATAAGCATGAGCTAAAGTCTTAAAGTGGGCAACCTCAGGAGCATTTGGTAGTTGTACATCAACACCACCAACACTTAAATTGAATAAGAAGGTTTGAACAAGACCACCGTTAAATGATAATGTTGAAGTTGGAACGGTCATTGATATGGTAATTGAACCAATCACAATACAAGTTAGAGCAATTGAAACAACAATCATCATCGCTCTTGGATATTGCTTGCTAGGATTATTCATACGGTTAGCAGCAATCGCTGAAACTTCTACACCATGAAGACTAAAACTGAAAGCCATAAATGAGGCCATTACAGTTGATGACATAAATGCTTTGTTTAGTTCATAACTTGTTCCAGTTGCTGATGGATCAAGGTGAGCATCTTTAAGGAAAGTGCGACCGATGAAATAAAGTGGATTATCAAGATTTGCTACTGTGTAAATTGAGAATCCGATAACAATAAAGAATGGTGCAAGAATACCAAAAATAAGGGCATATTGACCGAATTGGTGAGTCGTTTTTTGACCAAGTAAACTCAAAAGAACAAGGAATGCAATAACAGCGACGGAAATCCCGTATGTTGCTCCTTGATTAAAGGTACTTGAGAAGTTTACTGAGCTCGATTGGTTAAAAGTAGTTCCTAATTTAAGAGTATTAAAGTAGTTATAACCAGGGGTCGAAGCTATCCCAAATCCGAAGGAGGAAAGAACAAATAGTACCATTGCGACGGCACCAAAGGTTACTTGGAATTGCAACCAAGTAACGATAAAACCAGCCCGTGGACCAATAAGATTTCGAACCCAGGTAAATATACCACCTTCGGTTCATCCTTTAACTGTGGCCATTTCAGCTGCTGCCATACCGATTGGAATAAATCAACACATAGCAGTTACGAAGGCAAAAATAATTGCAATTCATCCTGCTGTCGAAAGACTAGGAAAAGTATAAAAAGCAACTATCGCACTTGCAGTTAGTAAAACAAAACCAATTAGTGATACTTTTTGGTTTTTGGCAAGTTTTCGTTTTATTTTTGCCTCTTTTAATTCATTATTAATCAATTTTATCACCAACCTTTATTTTACTAGATTAATTGTGTATATATAAATTTAATTATATATGGAAAAGTTACTACAGTTGTTTACTTCATAACAAAATTTTTAGCCGCTGGAATTTTATTAAGTCCTGGCATTTTATAAATTGTTGTCGTAATAGCAATAATCATGTTTGAGAAGTAATTAACTTCGAAGGATTGAATATGAATTTTAAAACCTGTTGGAGCATTTAGTAGTTTCATATCATCACTTAGTGAATAAGGAGTTTTGGCCATTACGAGATACATTGAATCGTAGTTCTTTATGTTTTTTAAATTTTTTAGTGCATTGTCTTCGATGACAAACCCATCAGCACCATAAACATTCTTAACGACTTTGTCAATTTTTGTAAGTAAAGTATCTTTAAGATCATAAATTGGTTTAAGCTTTTTTTTGTCGTCATTTAGAAGTTTTGTCACCACTTGGTATATTTCATCAGATCGCTCTGAACCATATCCATATGCATATGATCTAGCATACGGAATGTTATGTTCTTCAAGTAAGTTAATTAAGGTTTCCATCGTTTCCTTTGTATCAACTGTATCATTCATATTAATAATGGTAAAGTAAGGAATTTGATATTGCTTTATGTGTTCGATGTGACGAAGTACATTATTAAAACCTGTTTTGACCTTTAAGACAGGATCTAGAATTTCCTCTGCATGATGAAATAGTGAGCGGATTGAAATTACCATTCCGATTAAATCAGGACATAAATCAAATTCTTGACACTTAATGTCCATAAATTTCTCAAGACCAAGATCTGACCCAAAACCACATTCTGTAACAACTACATCAGCCATATCTAATGCATACTTCGTCGCAATATATGAATTACATCCATGCGCAATGTTAGCAAATGGTCCACCATGTACAAAAACCGGATTATCCTCGTTTGTTCGAACTAAATTAGGATAAAGAGCATCATGAAGAATAGTCATTACCGCATCAGCAATTTCAAGATCATCAATTGTAATCGGATCACCATTAAGGTTAAAGGCTACAACTGTTCGCTTTAAACGTTGTTTTAAGTCTTCGTGATCATAGCAAAGACAAAAAAGAGCCATTAAATCACTAGCTGCTGTGATATTAAAACCAGTCTTAATTTCATCATCACGAATGAAGTATGAAATTTCACGTAACGAACGATCGTTTAAATCAAGACATCGCTTCACTAAAATCTTTTTCGGATCAATGTTTAAAGTTGATTTGAAATATAAATCATTTTCAATAACACTAACAATCAAATTATTTGCAGCAGCGATGGCATGTAGATCACCTGTAAAATGCAGGTTAATTTTATCAAAAGGTCGAAGGAAACTCTTCCCGCCACCAGAACCTGTTCCCTTCATTCCAAAGACAGGGCCAAGACTTGGTTCACGAAGAGCACCGATAGTTTTTATACCATGCTTATTTAATGCATCAACAAGCCCAACCGAAGAAGTTGTTTTCCCCTCGCCTGCTGGATTCGGATTCATTGCGGTAACTACAATTAATTTTCCTTTCCTCGATTTGCTATGGTAACTTTTAACTTTCGCGATTTCGTTACCATAAAAATCAAGATCAGTAATTGGTAATTCATTATTCTCAATTAGATCTTCAATGATATTTTTTTTAGCAATCATAACTTCCTTTTTGATTATTCTTTAACAATTTTAAATTTGTATTCATCACCTTTTCGTTTAGCTGTCAAGATGAAATATGCGACGATAAAGAAGATTAGTAATATAACTGTGATAACGATAAAAATAATCAAACCACGTTTATTTGCTACTTTTTTAGCATTTAATTCAGCCTCATCATCTAAAATTGGGTATTCATAAAAACTTGTGATTCGATTAACACGGTGTGAATTGTATAAACCAAATAAAATATGAATAATAAAGGTAAGACCTAAAATCCCACAAATTCCGTAAATCGCATATTCAGCATTACGGTTAATACCCTCTTGGATAATCCTTCCGTTTTTGTCGTATATCGAATAATGAATTTGTAAAACACCAAACGACGAGTATGGACTATTAGCACTATTGTTCGAAATATTTAGTAAATAAGCTATAACGAAAGCACCAAGAATAATGACGGCGGAAAGTAAATAAACAATCCCTGTTCCCCAATTTAGATTAATATTAGCAACAATCATTTTTCGATATTGATTGGTAATAAATGTAGAGGCATAACTTGATTCAAAACCGTATTTTTGTCGGTAATATTCCCGCTTAAAACCAACTAACTGACTACCAGAAAGACCAATAAAAAGAATCATTAAAAGAAGATAGACAATAAATGGTAAAAAAATTCAAGGATTAAAGTTTTTAACAACAACTTCGTGGACAAAATAGCAAAGACCAGCAACACCAGCTAGAAACATCATGACTCAGAAAGAAACCTTAAATTTAGAGTCAGTCATTTCCCTTTTAAAGAGTGAAGTTACATTGTCTTCCGTTAAATACTTCATCATCATTTTTCGTTCCTTCGGAGAATCATACTTCCGATTAGGAAAGGGATCAAGTGGTGAACCTAGTGGATCAAACCGTTCGGTAAACGAAGACTTCTTTCGTCTTTCGGTTGGAAATTCATCAAAATAGCGTTCTGGCATACTATGCTGAGTTGGATCACGATACATTGCTCCCGAACTATCCGCGATATAGGTTTGATTATCAAGACTAGAATGATTATTATAGGAAGTTCGGTTTTCATACTGGTTTGAGTTACGGTGATCGATAAAAACAGTTTCAACTTCATTCACATGTTCAGAATGAACTTCCTGTATTGGATCAACTTCCTGAACTGGTGTATATCTCCGATTATTAAAGGATTCACTAATGTCAGTTGAAAAATTTGAACCACTATACTCTTGGTCGCGATTATTGTCAATCCGGTTCTGATTAAGAAAAGAATCATTCCGTCGAATAAGTGACGGGTTTATATCGCGGTTGTAATTATTTTCATCGAGAACAGGACGTGGTTGACCACTCCGTCTAGTTCTTCTTTCATCCTCATCATCAAACTCAAAAACACTAGTATTTGCTCTTGGCATAGTAAACTCCATTTTATTATATTTTACATTAACTAGTATAAAAAAATAAAGAAAAGACAAGCCGAAGCCTGTCTTTTTGATTATTAATTTTTAACTTGATTTCGTCCACCAAAGCTTGTGGTCCAACATGTTGTTTGTTTTTTCATTGCTTCATTAATTTCATCTTTACGAGCATAAACAAAGTTGAAATTGTAAGCATCTTCTCCGTGATTAATATAGTCAATATGATGAAGTTGCTCGTTGGCTTTTAACCTTGGTTGGGTAATTGCCGCAATAATAATTGTCATAACGAAAGAGTAAGCACCAGCGAGAGCAACACCAGAGAGTTGACGACTAAAGAGAAGACCATAAACACTTTGTTCGTGGCCAACACTATCAACTTGGTAACCAGCGGCATTAACCCATAAATCTGGGAATACACTAACATGTGCGAAAGCACCAACAAGAAGCGACCCTACAACTCCTCCCATTCCGTGAACAGCAAACACTTCAAGACTGTCATCAATCTTTGAATGGTGCATTATCTTACAGAATAAGAAACAAACAGCAACAGCAGCTAAAGCAATAGGAACACTTGCTCAAAGCGGAACATAACCAGCTGCTGGTGTGATTGTCGCAAGACCAGCAATTCCACCGGTAACAAGACCAACTCCAGTCGGTTTATGATTCTTATTAAAGATACTTTCCATAATAACTCAACCGATAATTCCTACCGCAACTGCTATAACTGAATTAATTCAAGTTGTGGCAATTAAAGTATGTTCGATTGATTGATGAGTAGACGGATGCTTAATAAATGAAGCACCACCAACATTAAATCCAAATCATCCGAAGAAGAGAAGTGTAGCACCAACGATAACTAACGGAATATTGTTCGGAGTATTCTTTTCAGTTCTTAAAATTTTTCTTCGACCAAGGACAAATGAAGTCGCAAGAGCACCAAAACCTGCTGTGGTATGAATAACAATTCCACCAGCTCAGTCAAGCACTCCGAATTTATTTAGGAAACCTTGTCCTCATACTCAGTGACAAAAAGGAATGTAAATAAGATATTGTCAAAGGACAAGGAAGACGATGTAATTCTTAAACTTCATTCGGTCAGCGAATGCACCAACCATTAAAGGAGGTGTAATAATCGCAAACGAAAGTTGGAAACCGAAGAATAAAAGCATTGGAACTCCACCGGTAAAGGTACTAAATACCATTCCAATATTCTTCCATTCGGAGTCGAAAATGATATTTCTAAAAGCAAAATAAGAACTAACATCTCCGATAATCCCGCGACCAACACTTGGTCCAAAGGCTAGTGAGAAACCACCAAAAACTCAGATAATGGTTGTAACTCCAAGCGAAATCATACATTGATTAATAATCGTTAAAATTGATTTTCTTCTTACAAGACCACCATAAAATAAAGCAAGACCTGGTGTCATCAATAACACAAAGGCAATCGCAAGGGCAGCAAGTAAGGTATTAGTTGGATTAAATCCAACTTCCTTCAAAAGTAATGCAGCATTATCTTTTGAAACATCGATAAACTTCAAGGTCTGGCTTGAAAAAAAGATATCAGTCGTACCAAGGTTTATGATGTTTACACTAGGTAAACTATTTGAGTCCACGGTATCACCTTCATCCTATTGGAATATCGTTTTATTAATGACTATGACCTTCGTCGATTGTGGTTGTTTGTTCGCTAAGTGCTTTCATCTTCTTAGCTGAAACAATTCCAAATTTAGCATGTCAAGTTTTTTGATCTTGTTCAGTCATTTTTTCAACATCTTCAGGATGTGGAAGATGATAATCATAATTATATGCATCCTCACCATGTTCCTGCATATCAATGTGAGCAAGTTGTTGTGCTGCACTTAATCGTGGTTGAGTAATTGCTGTAATGATTATCGTAACAATAAATGAATATGCACAAGCAAGAGCTGTTGCTCCTATTTGAACACCAAGTAACTTACCGTAATCAGCTTCTGGTGAACCAAAGACAAAGTAAATTAAGTTTGGATTAACAGTTTTAGCAGCAAATGCACCAATTAAAATTGATCCGGTCACACCACCCATACCGTGTACACCTCAAACTTCAAGAGCATCTTCGATATGTTTGCTGTGGTGCATAATCTTGCAGCATCCGAAGCAAACAGCAACAGCAGCTAGAGCAATAGGAACACTTGCTCATAGCGGAACATAACCAGCCGCTGGTGTGATTGTCGCAAGACCAGCAATCGCACCAGTTACAAGACCGATTGATGTTGGTTTGTGATTTTTATTAAAGATTGATTCAAGGATAGCAAATCCAACCATCCCAATCGCAAGAGCGATAACTGTGCTAATTCAAGCATGTGTCGCGATAGTTCAAGTAGCAGCATCAGAAGTATTAAACCCTGAACCACCTACATTGAATCCAAATCATCCAAAGAATAGTAATGTGGCACCAAGAATTGTCATAGGAATATTGTTTGGTCTTACCTTTTCATTCTTAAGAACAACTCTCTTACCAAGCACAAATGAAGCTCCAAGAGCACCAAAACCGCATGTGGCGTGGATAACAATACCACCGGCTCAATCGACAACACCCGCTTGAGCTAGGAATCCACCACCTCAAATTCAGTGGCAAAATGGAATGTATACAAAATATTGTCATAGTGTAAGGAACACTAAGTAGTTTTTAAATTTCATTCGATCTGCAAATGCTCCAACCATTAATGGTGGGGTAATAATTGCAAATGCAAGTTGGAATGCAAAGTGGAGGATTAAAGGAACTCCAGGAGCGAAGTTCGCAAGAACCATACCAACCTGTGCTCCGTTTTCACCCCAACCATTAAAGATTAGGTTTCTGAAAGCGAAGTATGTTGATATATCGCCGATAATCCCTTTTCCGACACTAGGTCCGAAAGCAAGGGAGTATCCTCCGAAAATCCAAATTAAAGTCGTGATCCCGATTGATGCAACACATTGATTAATAATGGTTAACATCGATTTTCGGCGTACAAGCCCACCATAAAATAACGCAAGGCCGGGCGTCATTAGTAGCACAAAAGCAATCGCTAGAGCCACAAGCAAAGTGTTAGTAGGACTGTAATAAAAACCTTGAGGAAGATTGGTTAATGAATCACCAGATCCAACAAAAAGTAGTTCATGGGTTGTAGCATAAATATTTTTATCTACTCCCCAACTAACAGGCACTTCCATTGTTATTCTCCTTTTTAAATTTTTTGTTAATATCAAAAGATATATAAACATTTTTTATTATATACCTTTTAGTCGTTTTCTTTTTGATTAATAATAGAATTTGATAATAAAAAAGGGCTTTAATTAAGCCCCATATAACTCTTAAGATAAATTAGTAAATCATCCATCTTCTTTTCGTATTCTTTTGTAAAATGTTCTTTATCCTTCACTTTAAAGTCATAAAGTTCAATGTAAATTTTTAATTTCGGCTCAGTTCCAGACAATCTAAACTTAATCGATGATTTGTTTTCAAGATTAAATGTAAGATATTTACCTATATCGTGATATTCAATACTCTTTATTTCAAAGTCATTAATCTTTTTGTGTTCAAAGTTCTTCATCTTATCCATTAGAGCATTTGCTTTAACGCGTCAGTCATCACCAGCAATTTTAAAACTTGTTGTTTTACTAATTCAATAACCAAAATGATTAAAAATATCATCATATAAAACATCAACAAGTGTTTTATTTGAAGCATGATAATATTCAATCATTTCAAGTAGAATCGATGCATATTGATAGCTATCTTTATCGTTGTTAATGTCACTCGGAAGTGCACCTATTGCTTCTTCAAAGGCAATAACTAAATCTTTTTTACCGCTTAGTTCAGCTGCGATATTACCGTGATTTTTAAAACCAACATCGGTATATAAAACATCAACATTATACTTTTCCTTAAAGAGATCACAATAAGTAGTTGAAATGTAGGTAGAAATAATATATTTAGGTTTTTGATATGTTCTTGTGTGTAGTAAATAATATGCTGAGATAATACCTGTTTGGTTACCATTTAAATAAACTCATTCACCATGATGACGAATAGCAATAGCCATACGGTCACCATCTGGATCACTCGAAATCATCACATTTGCTTTTTCTTTATCAGCATATTTTACTGATAAATTAAAACTCTTAGGATCTTCAGGATTACTTCCGAAATCATCATTAACAAAAAACTTATCTTCGAAGTTTTGCTCTTTAACATCAACAATGTTGTAACCGAGCGAAGTAAGAAAAGGAATCATATCAATTGTTGTTGTTCCATGGTGACCACTAAAGGTAACCGGATACATTTTCTTTTTGTTCGGATTTGTTTTAATTAGTTTTGTTTTAATTTGTGTAAAGTATTCATTAATTTCACTAGAAGAAAAAGATCTAATTAAACTAGCATCCTTCTTAAAAGTCATTTCAAGTGCTTCTAGATAGGTTGGAAAGTTGCTTTCGATTTGATTAGTAACAACCGGAAGCGGTTGTGCTCCGTTTTTTAGATAAACCTTATAACCCGCATCCGTTTTCGGGTTATGACTAGCGGTAAACATAATTCCCCCACAAGCGTTGTGGTGCTTAATCAAAAACGAAACAATCGGAGTACTTAACATTGAATAATCCTTGGGATAAAGTACTCGATAACCAAAAGAACTGAAAATTTCAGCACCGTATTCCATCATTTCCTTCATTTGATATCGATTATCACGACCAAAAACAACTAATTTGTTTGTTGGATTTGTCGATTCAAGGTATCTAATATATCCAATAATAAGTTGAGTATATGTTGTTTTGTTAAGATTAATCGTTCCTTCTTTTCAAGGGCGACGAATTCCTGCTGTACCGAATTTAAGTTTACCATCCGGATTAAATAGTTCATTAATTTCTTCTATACTTAAATTTCGATATTTTTCCTTTATTTCTTCTGCGATGTTTTTCGAAGAGAGAAAAGCAAGAAATAATTCATTACTCATTTTCACTAACCTCTAAAGAATCAGGTGTTCAATAGTGACCTAGCAGGTCATCTATTTTATACTCAGCAAAGGTGCCGTCAAAATTAAAACAGTATATTCTTCCATCTTTCTTATCGATAAATTCTGAAATTACTTGTCGACACCCACCACAAGGGGTACCAGTATAGCCGTTATTCTTTGTTATTAAATAAATATTCTTTATTATTTTAGCACCATAAGTAATAGCATTACATACTGCTGTCCTTTCTGCGCACAATCCAAGTGGATATGAACCATTTTCAACATTTACCCCCGGGAAAGTTCCTTGATCTGTTTCGACAATAGCAGCAACAGGATAATTAGAATAGGGGCAGTATGCATTTTTTAGTAATTTTTTTAATTCGTTATAAATTTTTTCCATATTATCCTCTCTAAACTAATTAATTATAAAAAAAACCAAACTTTTGTCAAAGTTTGGTAAATATTATGGCAAGGGTAACAGGATTTGAACCCGCAACACATGGTTTTGGAGACCATTGTTCTACCGTTGAACTATACCCTTAAAGAGAACCTATTTTGGTGCTCTTCCTGTTAAATTAATAGCAACACCGTCAGTGACAACGATAGTATCTTCGATTCTTACACCACCAACATTTGGAATATAAATTCCTGGTTCAACAGTGACTACGCTATTAACTGGAAGTAGTTCTTTGTTGCCTCCATTTGTATTTGGTAATTCATGGACTTCGATACCAACACCATGACCAGTACCATGAGTGAAGTAACCTTTATATTTTGTACTATCAATCATAGAACGACAAAGTGTGTCAACCTCTTGTCCTGTCACTTTTGATGATGTTAACTCAATTCCTTTTGTTTGTGCCGCTAGAACTATATCGTAAATTTCCTGCATTTCGGGATTTGGTTTATTCCCAGCAATAAATGATCTTGTCATATCAGAACAATAACCATTTACAATGCAACCCATATCTACGGTAACCATATCACCATCTTCAATTACTCGATCACCAGGATGATGGTGCGGACAACCACCGTTTGGTCCTGAGGCAACAATAGGATCGAATGAATTCTTAGCAGCACCAAGATCAAGCATTTTTTTAGTTAAAATGTTTGCAACTTCAATTTCTTTTAAACCAACAACATCGACATTTTCACGTAGTCAAATATATGCATCAGCTGTAATGTCACCAGCTTTTTGAAGGAAATTAATTTCTTCTTTCGTCTTAATAGCACGAAGGTGTGCTGAAGTAAAAGGTGTTGTTTTAGGAACAAAACGTTTAATTAATTCGTGTGTTTCAAGAGTAATATAATCAGCTTCTACAAGAGCATTTTCAATTTCAAGTTCATTAGCAGCATCAACAAGTAGGTCGATAACTGATTTTTCTTCTGTTCGAGCTAGCAAAACTACTTTTGCATTAGTCACAACTTCTTTCGCTGCTGTATAGTAACGAGCATCAACAAGGTAAATTGCGTCACCGTTTTTATTTATTAAAACATAACCATCTGAACTTGCGAATTCAAGGAATCAAAAACGATTATAAGTTGAATGAAGAACTAAACCGTCAACTCCTTGACTAGCATGTTCGTTAATTACTTTCAAAACCTGATTTAATTTAAAACTTTTCCCCATAACTATCACCTTTATTTCTTCTTAATTTCGATATGTGAAGTAACCTTACGACATGTAGAACAAAACTTATTTAAAGATAGTCGATCTGGGTTACTTTTAGCATTCTTTCGTGTAATGTAATTAATGCATTTGCATTCAGTTTCCTGACATTGCAAACGAACTCCACGCTTAACTGCCACCTAACTCACCTTCCTTAACAAAACATAACTATTATTATACATTATGTAATAAATATTAGAGAAAACTTTTTTAACCTTCAAGTTTATTATCAATCTTCTCTTTCAACATACTAATAAACTCATCAGTTTTCATTGTTTGTTGATTTATTGAACCATATTTTCGGTATGTTACCGCATCTTTTAGTTGAAGTTCTTCGTCACCTATGACAATTTGGTAAGCAACCTTGCTTATTTGTGCTTCACGAATCTTTTTGCCAAGACGTTCATCACGATCATCAAGGAAACATCTAATTCCATTTTTTTTCAATAATTTAGTAATTTCAAATGATTTATCGAAGTGTAGATTATTGTTAACTGGAATCACGACAACTTGTCTAGGAGTTAACCAAAGCGGAAGAATCCCTTTTGTTTGCTCGAGAAAAATGGCAAGAAAACGTTCGTAGGTTCCGATAATACCGATGTGAATCATCACAGGAGTTTTTTGTTCATTATTACTGTCAATATATCTTAATTCAAACTTCTTTGGAAGTAAGAAATCAAGTTGAATTGTTGAAATCGTAATAATTCGATTAAGTGCCGTTTTTACTTGGAAGTCAATTTTAGGACCATAGAAAGCGGCTTCACCCTTCATAATTTTGTAGTTGATTTTTAACTCATCAAGCAACTTAATTAGAGTGTCTTGCGCACGATTTCACATTTCTGGATCCTTGTGAAATTTCTCAGTGTCATCTTCGTCATTTAAAGAAAGATGAACCTCGTGTATCTTAATATTTAAACCCTCATGAGCTTTACAAATCATTTGATAAGCATTGCTAACTTCTTGTTTAATTTGATCAATTGTTAAAAAGACATGACAATCTTCAAGAATCATCTCACGTACTCGTTCAAAACCGGTCAACCCACCTGAGTGTTCGTAACGATGTAAAATAGAGTGCTCGCAAAGTCTTAATGGTAAACTTTTATATGAATGATAATTATTTTGGTAAACAAGGATGTGGTGCGGACATGTCATTGGACGCAAAATTAACTGCTCATTATCAAATTCAATTGGTTTAAAAATATTTTCCTGATAGTGTTCTCAGTGACCAGACTTTTTATATAAATCAATTGAACCAAGTATCGGAGTCATAACTCGTTCAAAATCATATTGATCTTGAAGATGATTAATAAAGTCTTCAACTTGCTTTTTAATAATAGTACCGTGAGGGAGTCAAATAGGTAAACCTTGTCCAGCTAAATTGTTAAAAGTAAAAAGTTCAAGTTCCTTCCCTATCTTTCGGTGGTCACGTTCTTTTCGGTCGTTTAATTCAACTAAGTATTCTTCAAGTTGTTCCTTGTCAGTAAAAGCGACACCGTAAATTCTCGTTAGTTGATCCTTATCTTTGTCACCTTGATAGTATGAACCACCAAATGAAAGCAACTTAAATGCTTTAATTTCTTTGGTATTGTTAACATGTCCACCACGACAAAGATCAATTCAATCATTAGTGTGGTAAACCGTAATTAATTCATCTTTATATTTATTAATTAAATCGATTTTGTATTCATTCATTTTGAAAAGTTCAAGTGCTTTTTCGTAAGATACTTCTTCACGAATAAATTCATAAGCGCCGCTAATGACTTTTTGCATTTGTTTTTCAATTTTTTGCAAATCAAGTTGGGTGATGATTTGACCTTCAGGAAGTTTAAAGTCATAATAAAAACCTTCCTCAATAGCTGGACCCACTCATAACTTAACACCGGGGTAAAGTTTTGTTAAAGCATAAGCAAGAACATGTGCTGCACTGTGGTTCAATTCTGGTATAAATTTATACATATTTACCTAATATTAATGATGTACTCTTCTTATAATTACTAAAAGTTTTAAATAATGTTTATATTTTATAATTATAAGTAAGAAAGGGATTAAATAGATTAATGAAAAAACCTTTTTTAATTATTACTGATTCCTCATGCACTATTAACAGGGAATATGCACTTGAAAATGACATCGTTATATTACCGCTAAGTATTATCAGAAGCGATGGTAAGGTTTTTCTGGATAACGGGAAAGAAACTAGTCCAGGAGCGGTTTTTAGCGAACTTGATAATGGTTACACTTACTCTACAAGTTGTACTCCACTCGGTTTAATGCATGACCTTATTGAGAATAAAATTCAAGAGTATGAAAAAATAATTTTTATCGGTATTTCCGGTGGTTTTAGTTCTCAATATAACCATATGAAAAATATATCAAAAGATTATCCTGACCGTCTGTTTGTATACGACACGGAAAATTTCGGTTATGCACTCGAGGATTTAATTTACAGTTTAAAAGAATTATTAAAAACAAATCCATCGGACGAAGAAATTGCTAATTTATGTTTGAATCACCATTATTATACAAGTAATTTTTTGTGTCCTAAAAATGTAAAAGGGCTTGTCGCATCCGGTCGTATTCCAAAATTTGTTGGGGGAATAATGAATATCATTCACCTGGTTCCAGTTATTAAATCAGAATATAAAAATCACAACGCTGGAGTGGTGGCTGGAATAAAAAAAGCCCCTCGAAAAATTATGGATCTTGTTTCTAATGTATATGGTGGACTATTAGATAAAAGTCATATTAAAAAAGTTTGTGTGCTTCATGCTGGACTTGAAGACTATGAGATTGAAGCATTAAAAAACGAAGTTAAACTACGATTCTTGATAGAAGATAACCAAATTGAAGTGAGAATGGCACCATGTATTTTCCTTGTTTATGTTTGAAAAGGAGCAATTGGTTATCAGTTTATCACTGATATAAAAAAGGTACATTATTCTAAAGTACCTAATCATAATATACATTAACTAAGTAAAGACCAGAAGCGGGTGCTACAATGTTCCCGCTTCCTTTTCTTGGTTCCGATAAAAAACTGATAATTTCTTCTTTTGAGATTTTATTCGTAGCATATTTAACCATTATGCCAACTATCATTCTAACCATACTGCGTAAAAAACCATTACCATTAATTGTGATTTCAATGAAATCTTTTTTTTCAATAGTAATTCAATTAATTATTCTTTTAGTATTCTCTAGCTCGCTTGTCGAAAAAGAAAGAAAGTCATGCTCTCCAATAAAAACATCCTTGATTTCAATTAGTTTATTTAAGTTAATCTTTTCTTTTAGTTGTCAGACATAATCTTTCTTAAAAAGAGAGAATTGCTCGGTATCAAGCAGAAATTGGTATGTTTTACTAACCGCATCAAATCGGGCATTAAAAGCATCATCCACAACGACTGAATCAATTACCTTTATATACCTAAAATGACGATTAATCATCTTCTTTAAGGAATCAGCAGGAATCTTATTATCAATATGTATATTAATAACCTGACCGAGCGCATGCACCCCACGATCGGTACGACCACTAAAAATAATTTTAAGGTGGTCATTTTTTAAACGCTCTCTTAAGAAAAGAGTTAGAACATCTTCAACTGTTTGTTTGTTTTTTTGAGATGCTGAACCAAAAAAGTGTGAACCATCGTATTGAATAATTAATTTATAGTTCATAATTAAGAGAAAAGTGCGGAGGCTTCAAAGATACCGAAGGGGGTAAAATAAAGTTTAATCACGGAAAGTGAAATCATAAATCCTACCATCATACAGAGAATTGCGATTAAAAGACAATCGATGAAAGTAATCGGATAGAGACGATATCTAGTTCTCGCATAACGGGGATTATAACTTCTTGCCTCCATTGCATTCGCAAGGTCTTCTGCCTTTCTAAAAGCAATACTAAACAGCGGAACAATAAGAGCAATTAACGATTTAACCTTTTGACGGAAACCACCATTTTTAAAGTCAACTCCACGTGAAGCTTGAGCATTAAGAATTCGTTTCGATTCATCAAGTAAACTAGGTATAAATCGAAGAGCAATCGCAATCATCATTGAGGCTTCCGAAACCGGCAAACCAAAAATTTTGAAAGGTGAAAATAAATCTTCAAGACCATTTGTTAATTCAATCGAACTTGTCGTACTCGTAAGAATACTTGAAAGGGTGATCATTAAGAAAATCTTGATAGTAATATAAGTCGCTAGTTGAATCGCGATTGGAGAAAGTGAAAAAGCGGATCTAGTAAGAATTATCGATGTATATTCATTACCATTATCATTATTAACACCACTTAAAGTAATTCCTTGATATTTAACACCTTCAATGTTAAAGGAATTTGAAGCAAGGTAGCTAGCAAGATGTGAATAAGGTAAAGTTTGTTTGTTTGACAAGACAAATTCAAGACCACTATAAGTCCGATCAAAATTAGCTTGTGAAATTTCGTTTAGGGATGTAAAAGACGAATTAATCTTGCTTACTGTAAGACGGTTTTCTGTCATAAATTGATTAATTCCGTAACCTGGTTTTTCAATTAAATTCTTAATTAAATCTCCACTTATGTAACCTTTAATTTCTCCACCCCAGATATTGCTAACAAGGTTAAAGTGTTTTGCTTCAACTCCGGCTCCCTCCGAAGAAAGATTAGAGAGATCTTTATTAATTGGTCCAGAAACCCATTCAAACCTTCCAAGAAAAACATCACTATGATTATGAATATTAAAAATAGCCACCGGATCCTTATAGGTTATCCAGTTAATGGCGAGAAGGATAACAAAGAGGACAACTGCCGATTTAAAGATGTTCCATAATATTCTTTTCGGTAACTTGGCAAGAAAGAAAATAATTAAAATAAAAACACCAATAATTAATTGAGCAAAAAAACCTAGCGGAAGGAAAATCATCGCTATCAAAAAGATAAAAGAGACAAATTTGATTGCTGGATTTAAACGGTGGATTACACTGTTTCTGATTATGTAACTACCTGCACTCATCGTTATTAACTCCTTTCCTTTTTATTAATAATTCTTATTTTATCAGCTAGCTCTTCGACGGTTCTTGGTTTATATTCGATTAGTTTAGACCATTTTTCTTTATCACGATCAATTAATTGCTTAACAACGCTTAAAACTCTTGGATATTGTAAAGGAGATGACTTCATTAAGTCTTCATCAAGAAAGATACTATAAGGATCACCAGATGCGATAATTTCACCATCGTCCATTACCACAACTTCATCAGCAATCTCAAGAACATGATCCATTGTGTGAGTAATGACAAAGATAGTTTTATCTTCCGCTTTAGCTTCAAGGATAATTTTCATCATCTCCTGTTCACCAACAGGATCAAGACCCGCGGTCGGTTCATCAAAAACGAGGATATCATTTTTGATCGCAAGAATTCCGGCAATCGCAACACGACGTTTTTGGCCACCTGAAAGACCAAATGGATTTCGTTCTAAGTAAGAATCGTCAAGTCCTAATTTATTTAAATAAAATTTCGCTCGTTCCTTCGCTTCTTTTTTCTTAACTCCAAGGTTAAGCGGTCCAAACATAATATCCTTTTCAATGGTGTCTTTGAAAAGTTGATACTCAGGAAACTGGAAAACAAAACCAACCCTTTTTCGTAAATCTTTAAATCGTTTAATCTTTTTATTAAACTTGTAGTTAGTTTTAATTTCAGGAACATTCGGGGTAATATTTTCTAAATCATCGAAACTAAATTTGTTCTTAATTTCAAGTAAAACATCTTGCGATACCCGAACGATACCAATTTTGCACTTTTCCATTAATTCTTTATTATTAGTGAACTCTAGATTATTAATGAACGAAATCTTTTTTGGTTTATGTTTGTATTTCGCTTCAAACAAAATGCTAGCTTTCTGCTTATCAATTTCTTTTGAATAAAGAATAAGAAAAGTTCATTGGTCAAGTTTATATCTTCAAAGAACATTGATAATTTTCTTATCAAAAGTATTGATTGCACCGATTAAATGAGGAGTAATATTAAAGTGGTCACCTATAACAATGTCACCAACTTGAACATAACCATATTTAGAAGTAAGAAGACCATTAAAATGGGTAACTAAAGTTGTCTTGCCAGAACCTGAACTACCAATAATGAAATAAATTTTGTTTTTTTCAAAATCGTAATTAATGTTGTTTAGTGCAACAAGTTGGTGTTCCGTTTTCTCGTCATAAATAGAATACAAGTTGCTTACCCGAATTGCGATATTATCAGGAACTTCTCGTACAATTTTATTTTTGCTTGAAATCATGTACTTTAAATCATGAAAAAATTCTCTTATTTTTTGTGACATATTGAATTGATTAATTCCTCATTCTTTAAAGTAAGCTTGACATCCATTCCGTTCTCTCTTAGTAGTTTTGAAAGTTTAAGAGTGAAAGGAATGTCAAGTTGCATTTGGTGTAACTTCTCTTCATCCTGAAATACCTCCTCGGGGGTACCGATGAATTGTACCTGGCCATCATTCATTACAATTACTCGATTCGCTCTTACTACTTCTTCCATATCGTGAGTTATTGAAATAACAGTTTTTTGTGCAACGTCACGAAGGGAAACCATTAAATCTTTTAGTTCATTTTTCCCTTTTGGATCAAGCATTGATGTTGATTCGTCAAAAATAATAACCTTCGGATTAATAGCAAGAACACTAGCAATGGCAACCCGTTGTTTTTGACCACCAGAAAGTTCAAGTGATTCCTTCTTTAATAAATCTTGAATATCAAGAGCCCCGGCGGCTTCATTAATGATATCTCACATTTTATTTTGCGGAACTTTTCTATTCTCAAGACCAAAAGCAATATCATCTTCCGCGGTAATTCCAACAAACTGATTATCTGGATTCTGAAAAACTATTCCGATATTATTTCTTAAATACTTTAGATTAACAGCTGAAATTTCGATACCAAAAAGTTTAATAGTCCCTTGTTGTGGTTTAAGAAGACCGGTTAAGACTTTTGAGATGGTTGATTTACCACTTCCGTTATGTCCAATAATACAGATATATTCATTTTTGTTAATCGAAAAGGACACGTCTTTTAAGACGGTTCTATCTTCGTTATAACCAAAAAATACATTTTGAAATTCAACAGCGACAGTTGAATTTTCAATCGCATTATCAAGCGAAGCAATATGATATCCTTTTTGTGTCTTTAGCAAGAAAAGTACCCCTTTAATTAACTACTAATTATAAATTAAAATTTACATTTTTTGAAAGAAAGGATAAAAAATAACACCATAGGTGTTATCTCTTAAAACTAAGACGATTAGTTGTTAGCAATCGTTACCTTTACACCAGGACCCATTGTTGGCGAAACTGAAATGTTTTGAATGTATTGACCCTTGACTGTACTTGGTTTCTTTGACTTAATTAAATTAATTAATGAAATAGCATTTTCTTCAATTTTTTTCGCATCAAAACTTACCTTACCAATCGCCATATGAATGTTTCCATATGTATCAGTTCGGTATTCAATACGACCTTTTTTAAAGTCAGCTACAGCTTTAAGCACATCATTTGCCACAGTTCCTATTTTAGGGTTAGGCATAAGACCACGTGGACCTAATAACTTACCATATTTAGCTAGCATCGGCATCATCTTTTGGTTGGTAATAATTAAATCAATTTGGTTTAGCATCTTTTCAATATTAACAAGGTCTTGACTTCCCATAACATGGTCAACACCAGCTGTTTTTAAATCGGCATCGCTAAATGTGTCATCTGTTAATAATAAAATTCTTACTTCCTTACCATTTCCGTGAGGTAAAGAAATTGATCCACGAAGTTGTTGTTCTACTTTCGTTGTGTCAAGATTCAATTTAATTGCGATACTTATCGAACCATCAAACTTTGTAATAGATTTACTTTGAGCAATTTTAATAGCTTCAAGTAATGAATAATTTTTTTGCTTGTCAAAGTCAGTTAAAACAGCTTTCATTTTTTTTGTTAATTTAGCCATTATTATTTAACCTCCTTATTCTTATACGGAGAAACACCTTCAATGACAATCCCCATTTGTTTAGCAGAACCTGCAATCATACTTAATGCTTTTTCAGCATCGTAAGCTGTTGTATCAGGTAACTTATATTTAGCAATTTCAAGTGCCTTTTCCTTTGAAATAGTTGCTACTGTTTTCTTCGCATTACTGCTTCCAGAACTAATTTTCGCAGCTTCTTTAAGAAGGTAAGTAACTGGGGTTGTTTTAATAACAAAATCGAAAGATTTGTCTTTATAAGCTGTAATGACAACAGGAATAACTTTTCCGTTATCACCCTTAGTTTTGTCATTATAAGCCTTAGTAAATTCAGCCATATTAATCCCAACGGACGCAAGAGCCGGACCTGGCTTAGCTTGTCCACCAATAAGGTTTAATTTGGCAATTCTCGTGATTTCCTTTTTCTTTGCTTTTGGAGCCACACGCAACACCTCTCTTTAATAATAGTATTCGCTACGCAGTTTATCGAGTTAACTCTCCTGCATGCTCTTTGTACAAAAGTACTATTATATTTTACTCTAAAAGAAAAATAAATCAAGTTATAAAAATTAATGTAAAATAACGAAGAGGTAAGAAAATGCAGGGTTTACGTTTACTAATGAAGAGTATGTCTCGCTTGCTCTTCAAAAACAAAATTTTGATGGGTCAACTTGCTGTTTTAATGGTTGTTTCAACAATTATCATCACTACATCTACTACCGTTATCCAGCGACTTGACAAAGCCCAAAATGACATCATTAACTCTGGATTGCAGAGTGATTTTATTATCTCATCAAAAGAGGATCAAACAATCCACTTCAATGAGATTGAAATTAACGATAAAATAGTTAAACACGATGATAAAATCCAAAATTTCTATATTTATAACAAAGCGAAATATAGTAAAGATAAACCTTCATATATTGACCTTGAATATCCTAATTCAAATACTCCATCTCAATATTTTTTTCCAATTAATTTAAATAACCCTAATGAAATTTATAACCTTACCGGAAATTACTCATGAGACCAAATTAATGACCTTCGAATTAAAACAGTTTTCTGATTTGATAATAACGAGGTAAGTGACCAAAACAAAGCAACAAACTACAATGATCTTGTATTTCAAGAACATAATGGTGTTCTTAGTCTTAAAAGAGCATCGCATTTAAATGGTGGTCGTGTTATTTACCGAAGTGACTTTGTCGATACCGATTCTAATACCATTAATGTTAATACCGCAATTGTCAAAGAAGGTGACCCATTCGGGGAACCCTTTGATTTTCAAAAAAGTGGAGTTCCTTTTAAACCTATTAAAAATTATGAAGGTAATACTCTTATTAAATTAGACTTAAATACCTTTAATGTTGTTGAGTCTAGTAATAATAATCAAAAGGCTCATTCTAATGATCCGGTCTGGTTAAACTTTAGTAAAACATTTGAAATTCTGGTTTCAAAAATAAATACCGAAGCAGTTAGTGCTCCTTTTTACGGTATCGACCTTTTCATTAATGAAGATCTACTACCAATTAAATATAAGTTGTTTGCTAAATACCTAAAAGAAAACGATAAAACAATTAAGACAAGTAAAGAACTTGATATCAAGAATAAAGCACTTGTTTACCGTGATCTTTTTAGAAACAAAGTTTACATTTCTAAAGAAATGGTCGAGGACCCAAAACAAATAGATGCCGTTCTTCAAATCATCGGTCAAGCAAAACAAGAAATCAGCAACAAGTTGCGTTCAAAGGTTGCTGAGTTTTACGATGTTTCTACCTTCCAAGCAAACATTAATAACACAGAAATAAACCAACTAATTTTTAATATTAAAAAAATTGAGGACGAGGAACGACTCCTTGGAAATACCCTTGTAGGGACAACAAGAGCTAAGACCCTTCGTGATGAAAAGGTTCGTTTACAAACAAAATTAAATGAACTTTCATCCATTCAATTTCTTTCAAATAAACTAAATGAGAATCACTTTACCGCTCGATTAAATAAGTACGATCTTTTTTATAAAGAACACCAAACAACTAACCTAACCGATGCTAAAACCAATACTAACTATATCGTTACTAATAGCGATTTACCAACCTATACCTTCCAGGGAAAAATTGCTGACAAACAAAATTGAATCGACAACCCTGTCGCTATAGATAAAGAATTTCAAAATAGTTCCAACTACAAAAAAAAATATAAACGACATTTTTTCAATACTGATAATGATGAAAATTTAAAGCGTTTTTCACTTGCTTATAATCATTACACTTCTTTTCGTGACTCAATTATTAAACAATATGAGAACGACCCAAAATCTAATAAAAACATTGATATTTTAGACCGTGATTACACACCATATATTGAAATTAATGATTTGTATATTAATGATTTTTTTTACTTCTTCAAAAGTCTTTTCTTCAATGGTAACTGAACATTATCAAATCAATATTTAACTCAGGCATATTCCTTTAAACCTTTTCTATATGAGATATTACTACCATTTAGGGATAAACAATATCAATTTAAACTAAAAAAAGGCAATACTGATAAACCAGCATACGGGGTTTTTGTTGATTATAATGATAAAACAAAAAACAATGAATATCATTACATTAAAGGTGAAATTTACCGGGATAATTTTTATGTATTCATTAACGAACAAGACCATTCGTTTAGTCGAAAAATACAACTTGTTGATATTGTTGATGAAATCAGTAATAGTTATCACTTAACAGACACAAAACTTGATCCTGAAACATCAAATTCTTCTCTCTCAATCATTAATTTTGACAAAGGTATTAAAAATATTGAAAGTCAACCAACAATTGCTGACTTTAATCAATGAAAAGCAAAAAACGAAGAAGATTTCAAAACTTTTAAAAAAGAGTTAAGTCGTTTTATCAAGCAATACCGCTTTGCTAATCAAAAATATACTCCACAAGGTGTGTTAATTGAAGCTTATTTTTATATTAACCGGATTATCTTCCTACCATTTACTCTTAATATTATTAACCGTTCTGGCGATATTGCTTATGTTTCAAATAGTTTTTTAAATAATCAAAAATTACCTTTATCTGAAAGAAAAAAAGTTGGGGATATCAAAGAATATAACGAAGCTCTTAAATTACCATATATTGTTTTTGATAATCAGCCTGCTGTAAGAGAAATAATCGATGCTAACGGTCACCGTAAAAAGGTCGCAAAAGACTATTTAAGTTGAATTAAGTACTTAGTTGATGATCAATACAAAATAGAAATTAACGGTCAATTCTTCTATATTCTTGGTGGTTTAGAAAGTCCCGATTTTCTATTTCCTTCCTTTAGTCAAACAGATATTCTAATTGATACATCAAAAACAACTGTGCTTTATTTAAACCAAGCTGGTTTTAATAAATTAAAAACTTTTAATAATAGTGTAAAGGTAGATAACTTTTACACAATTAAAACGAACGGTAACCGTTATGATGTTTTAAAAAAATCAATTCTTTACAATGAGTTAAAAGATGAGTTTCAAGGTGATAATAGTATTTATCTTTCAAAGATTAATAACCCTAACTCATTGTTTCCGCTTCATTACAAACGAACCAACTTTTTAAATAGAATCAAAAACATCATTGTCGCTGTTAGTGTTAGTTTAACATTAATTGTTTTTATTCTTTCGGTTTACTTTATCGCTTTAAGTATCAAAACTCTATTAAATAAAAATAAAACGATTTTCGGTGCGATGCATGCTCAGGGAATTAACCGAACTTACTTGTTTCTTTCCTTCATCCCGTTCATTACCATTCCAGCTATCTTCGTACTAATTGTCGGTTATACAGTTTCTTATTTCCTAGCTCCGCTAATTGTCAAACTATTTATGGACTACTATACAATTCCCCTACCAGAACACACAGTGTCGGTTGGGTGAATCTTTGCTATTCCTTCTTTTGTCATTATTACATTAAGCATTATTTGTTTTATCGTTAACTTTATAATCCTAAGTAAACCAATTCCGAACATTATGAGGAACGATGCTGGTTTTGTCCCGACCAAAGCTGTTTGTTTTGTTAAAAAAGCACTCCATCGTCGTAATAGTACAACAAAATTAAGTGCAACTTATGTTGTCGCAAATGCTCTTAAAATGTCGATGCTATTAGGAATAGCTTCAACTTTTAGCATTCTAACTACAATCATCGTTACAACACGAGATAATTTCCGTCAAGCTTCAGATATCACAAATAAACAACGTAATTATTTGTATGCCGTTGATTTATATTCTCCAACTGAGTACGGTGGTTTATATTTAACAGAATCTTTCGACCGGATAGGTCTTTCAACTATTTCATCACCCTTAAAACGAAATATCCAACAAAATAATATCCCTATCCCACTTAATAATTTAAATAATACAGAAGTGCAAGTAAACTTCTTAAAACCAAATGGTGATAAATTATCAATCGCATCAAAAATTGACCAAAATGGTGAAGTAAAAATTCCTTACCAATCACTTCTTAATCAAAATTTAACCTTCAAGAATTTAACATTAAAAGACCAGATAATTCTTGACCAAAACAACATTAATCCCGACCTTATTAGTTATAAAAATAAACCTTATCTGCTTGATCTAAAAAATGAAGAACAAATGCTTTTAGTCAAGTCTAGTGCGGTTCCTAGTGAAGATGCTAAACACCAATTAGAACTTAAATTAGTCGATGAAAACAATAAAGAATATCATCTTGCCGGTTTAATTAAAAATGGTTTTTACCAGTTCAATCTTTCAAGTCTCGACCATTTAAATCAAACCTTAAACATTCTTGGTGTATTTAGTGATGAGCAAGCTGGAAGTAAACGGATTATTGAAATAAACGATGAAAAACAGCAACCACTTAAATACTATGCCTATACAAATGGAAAAACTCTATTCAAAAATGATTTTAAAACTAATCAAGTTTATTTCAAACTAGATAAAAGTAAATACGGTAACAAAGATTTAACCTTGACTTATAAAATCGGGTCAACTAGTGAAACTATAAATGCCCTTGCTAATGATAATGGAGAAGTAATTTTTAACTTAGATCAACTTCCCTTCCTAAGTCGAAAGCAATTTTATAGCATTGATAAATTAACTCTTGGCGATGAATTGATTTTGACATCACACGAATTTAGTCCTTCGGTACGTATATTTGAAAATCACTTATACGGTCACTATGATGAACTAACAAACAATATTGTGTTTGATGTTCTAAAGAAAAACCGACCCATCAAGATTACTCTAAAACAAAGACAGCAATCATTCCTACAAGATCCTAGTTTATCATTAAACATAGAAGAAGCTACCTACGAAGGATATCTTGATCGACTTGACCAAGCAATTCTTAAATACTCGAAACTACCAACTGGTTATGTTTATGAAGTGAAAGATGTAACAATTGGGGTAAACACAAGTATTTTTAAAAATGAACAGATTCTTATTAATAAGGTTGTAGACACTCACCTACCATATGCTAGTGAAATTTACAGCAATGCTTTCCGTAAAATTAATAACCTAGGTACAACCAATCCTGTTTACGGGGATTCTTACGATAATATTTATTTCCCATCAGTTAGTACACAACCTGAATTACACAATAATATTAATTTTTTTAACTCCAAAATAGTTACTAAATCTGGTCTAGATGGTGATATTAAAATTAGAGCAACAAATTCTGAAATTGAATTTAATCCGTGAGTATTTAGCAAAACTTTTCTCCCTCAAAACTCGGTAGCCAAAGCTGAGTTACACGAAAATGAAATGCTTGAAGAAGCATTTAAGGTTTTTGGTTATGAAATTATTAATGGTAAAAAAGTCGATCGACTTTATGATGTACCGAACTTCAATAATAATGGGATTCTAAAAAACATCAGTTTATGAACTAAAACAGGTGAAGCGCCAAAAAGTCTCGATGATGAAAACAACTTCTTTATTAAGAAGGATGGTGTTTGAAAAATAAATACAAAGAAAGGTGTAGCATCTGACGGTGGTGCTGGTGAATTTTCACCCGAATTTGTTCGTTTAATAATTCAGGTGATGACACACGAACGAACTAAGAATCTACAATATAAGATTGCTCTAAAAGCGGTTAATATCGATAGTCCCAAAATCCAACAAACATATACCTACCTTGACGGTAACTTACAAACAAAAACCGCTCCTGGAGCGAGTTTAGTTAAAATTATTGGAATTAATTACGATGAAAACATTAATCCTAATTTAGATAATACTCAAGTTAAATTAATTAGTGAAGATAATGTTAATTTAATTAATTTAATAAGTGATGAATCTTCCTTAAATAAAGTAATTTATCCTGTAATCATTAATAAAGTAACAGCAAAAAAATATCACCTTAAGGTAAATGACCTTTTTGATTTTAACCTTACCAATCACATTAATCGCTTTAACCATAAGTGAACTAACACCAGTCCCAGCTATAGCAGTCAATTTAAGGTTGTCGGAATTACTAATTCACTAATTGGTGAGCAATTCTTCATTAACCAAAAAGTCGCAAATAAACTCATTGGGTTCGATGAATACATCGAAAAAACAAAAACAGAAAACGGCTTCCCGATTATTAAGCAACGGGCATTTAACGGATTCTTTACCAAAGAAAAAAATCCCCTTTTCTTTGATAATCTAATTTCTTTCTACTCTCCATCAGGACTTTCTCCGGCACTTGTTGAATGACCCGAGTTTAATACTAACGGTCTTGTGAAGAATGAAACATACTGAATTTTTCAAAACCGTTGAGCCGAAATTAATAACTACTTTAATGCCCATAGTGGAGTAAAAGAAGGAGTGTTCCCCGCCTTAAATGATGAGAACTATATTAAATTAATAGAAAAAATCAAATCCGTCTTTGGAAA
The DNA here is from genome assembly GCF_000712165.1 of Ureaplasma canigenitalium ATCC 51252. Classification (GTDB taxonomy): domain Bacteria; phylum Bacillota_I; class Bacilli_A; order Mycoplasmatales; family Mycoplasmoidaceae; genus Ureaplasma; species Ureaplasma canigenitalium. The sequence continues at coordinate 79,113 of NZ_JONZ01000005.1, forward strand.
AGAAGCTAATATTGCTTCTTTCCTTAGAGTTGATGCGAACATTAAAAACGAAGTTTTTTCAGATATAGTTGACCATACCATATCAATTTTAATGTTAAATGTAATTCTTTCCTTAATGCCTGTCTTAATCATTATCATTGTCCTTATTGCGACAACACTTGCGAATGAATCGAAAAACCTAATTGCCATGATGAAGATTCTTGGTGTTCGCGATTTTAGAAATGTCAATAGTTTCGCTTTCATTTACCCAATTGTTTGAATCCTTACAGTAGTTTTTGCAACACCGTTATCTTATGGGGTAATTGAGCTCTACAAAAATGCAATCTTTAGTGCTTTCAGTATCGTCATCATTCCTACAATTCCATGATGAATATTCGTGGCTTCCTTCGGTTTTGTAGCACTAGTTCTTCTTTGTGCTTGATTATACACATATCAAATGACGAAGAAACTCCATTTACCTACAGTTCTTAACTCAACATTAAATTAATTAACCCTGTATAGTAAAAAAACTTGACACTATGAAATAAATAGTGTATATTTTAACTAAATCTTAAATGAGGTGAATGCATTGGTAAAAATTCGTTTAACTAGAGTTGGTACACATAAGAAGCCATATTTTAGAATTGTTGTAATGGATGCTAAGACTAAAGCAAATGGTCGTTACATTGAAAATCTAGGACACTATAACCCAATTGATGGTAAAGTAGTGCTTAATCATGAAAGAACATTAAAGCAATTACTAAACGGTGCTCAACCAACTCTTACAATTAAAAACATCTTAAGTGATCAAGGAGTCTGAAAAGAATTCATTGCTATTAAAGATGCAAACAAAAAAAGAAAAGCAGAACTAAAAAAAACTAATAAATAAAAGAAAGGGAAGGTCAAAACATGCCTGTTTTTAAACTAAACAAAGGAATGATAATGGATAGTGTTAACAAGACACAACTTAAAACTGACATTCCTCAATTTTCTTCTGGTGACACAATTATAGTACATAACCGAATTATTGAAGGTAAAAAAACAAGAATTCAAAAATTCGAAGGTGTTGTACTTCGTCGAAAAGGTTCTTCTGTAAGTGAAACAGTTATTGTCAGAAAAGAATCTGACGGTATTGGTGTCGAATTAAGTTTTAACATCCACTCACCATTAGTTGAAAAAATCGAAGTAGTTCGTTACGGTAAAGTACGTCGTGCATACATTTCGTATATGCGATCACGTTCTGGTAAATCAGCTCGAATTAAAGAACTTAGAAAACAACCTAAGGCTTAAGGATAACCACAATTTGTGGTTATTTTTTTTACTATCTGAAAAATAAAAACACCAGGAAATGGTGTTTTAAAATATAAATTCTCAAATAGCTGATTAAATTGATTATTAACCTAACATATTGTGTTTTTTAAGTGTTTTCAAAGTTTTTGCAGTTACTCGTACCCGAGCTGTTGTGCCATCATCTAACTTGACAGTTGCTCTTTGTAGATTAAGGTTTCAACGACGTTTTGAGTGATTCATCGCATGTGAACGAGTATTACCACTTAATGGACCTTTACCTGTAATTTGATCTTTCTTAGCCACTCTAAACACCTCCTAGGTTAAAATCTGTAAATAACATAATAAACATTATACAACAATATATAATATATTTTTTTAAAAAAACTATTTTAAAGTAAAATATAAAATATAATAAGGGTAAGTATCAATTACCTTTTTTTATTATTAAGTTAACTAAGAATTGGACTGTTGATTGACATGAGTTTTGAAGAAACTAAATTTAGTGATAATTTAATTAAAGAACTCCTTAGTACTTCGATCAAAAAGGTACCAGGTGTTAAAAAATTTACAATATTAGATCAAATTTGCGATTTTCAAAACCATATTTATTTCATTGAAATTTATATATCAGATGAAATCATTAATCTCATTAGTGTCGCGATTGAAGTTAAAAACATCGCTTATTACGAGTTAACTAATCAAATTAAAAATCACGATGTGGTCGTTAATGTCTTAATTGGATAAAGGAAGAGAAGTTACATGAAACAAATCAATTTAGATTTATTTATTAAAATGCTTCGTGCAGGAGCAAAGACTCTAGAAATTAATAGTGACTACATTAACGAATTAAATGTCTTCCCTGTTCCAGACGGTGATACTGGTACAAATATGAAGACAACAATGAACGGTGCTTTATCAAGTTTAAAAAGTGTCACAATCGATCATTTTAAGGATTTATCAAAACACTTTAACCGTGGTCTTTTAATGAATGCTCGTGGTAACTCTGGTGTCATCCTTTCCCAAATATTCCGTGGTTTTCTTGAAGCTCTTGAGAGCGAGACAAAAGAGGTTAGTCTACAGAACTTAATCGACGGTTTTGACCATGCTTGTCAACGTGCTTATAATTCTGTATCAAATCCAGTCGAAGGTACAATTCTTACAATTGTAAGAATGACTAACGATGAAATCAAAAAACACGGTGAATTTGAAAGCATTGATGAATTGTTTTTATTTGCTCTTGCAGAGGCGAATAATGCTTTAGAACAAACCCCTGAACTCCTGCCTTCATTAAAAGAGGCTGGTGTTGTCGATTCTGGTGGTTACGCTTTAATTTGTGTCCTTCAAGGTATGTATGAACAATTAATTGGTCAATTTGATGAAAGTACATTAATTGCTCCTAAGGAAAGTGCAGTTAAGTCTGAAATTGAATTTATTAATCCAGAAATTGATAAAGAAGTCGGTTTTGGGTATTGTTCAGAAATTGTTATGACCTTGAAGCAAAAAATCGTTCCTGATGGTCCAGAAAAAAGTGATTTCAGCCTAGGAAAATATAAGATGGAACTGATTAAATTTGGTGATAGTCTTGTTGTCATCCAAGACCAAGACATCGTAAAAGTGCATCTACATACAACAACACCGCACAAACTCCTACTAGTTTCGCAAAAGTATGGTGAATTTGACAAAATCAAGTTCGAAAATATGACTAACCAGTTCTATGAAAATATGGAACGAAAAGGTGTTAAAGTTAAACCAAATAATAACGGTGAACTTTCAAATATTCCTAAAATCATCGTCACAGTTCCAAGCGAAAGCTTTAAAAAAATGTTTCTCGAGGAACTAGGAATTGAACACATCATCGTCCGTGAAAATGACGGTAACCCAAGCATTGAGCAATTCGTAAACAAAATAAACGAATGCAACTCAAAATATGTCTACATCATTACTGATGATTCAAACATAATTATGGCCGCTGAACAGGCAGCTAAAATCGCACACGAGAATAAGATCCTTGTCAATATTATTCCAGCAAAAAATGTTTTTGAAACTCTAGTTACAACTTTTAAATATGACCCGACAATTGACTATATTGCTAATTTAAAGCAGATGAATAAAGCATATAAAAAAGCAAAAAGTGCTTTGATTAGCAAATCAGTCAGAGACATTCATTACGGACACATCAATGTAAAAACAGGTGACTATATCGGAATCATTAACAAAACAATCGTAGTTTCAACTAAGGAGCAATACGAAACCCTTTTAAAGACTATCGAACTACTTATTTCAACAGTTAAAAAACCTGAAATCCTTTACATATACTACGGTCTTGAAGCAAATTTATCGGATCTTCACCGGATTGAAAAATATGTATCTGAAAAATATGGTTTTTTCTGTGAAATAAGAAATACCAAACAATCAGTTTATCAATACTACATTGGAGTTCAATAGTCATATGAAATATCAAATCGTCGTTGATACTATGGGTTATGAAAATAAGCTTGAGGAGTGTCTCCGTGCTGTTCTCGATTTTATCAATAAGCATATGGATACTCTTGTTTACCTTGTTGGTAACGAGCGAGCAATCAGTGATTTTTTTGGTAATGATGAACGTATTAAGATCATCCATGCATCCGAGGAAATCACCCAAAGCGATACCATCATCACTTCGAGACGAAAACCAGATTCAAGTATGAAAATTGCTCTTGAATTTTTAAACAAAAACGACCAGATTGATGGTCTTCTTAGTGCTGGAAATACTAGTGTTTTTGTTTATCTTTCTTATTCAACTATCGGTCTTCTTGACCATGTTAAAAAACCAGGTTTCATGCCTTTGCTTCCTACATATGATAATATTGGAACAAATATTGTTGATGTTGGTGCTAACTTAAATGTTGATGAATACGATTTACTTAATTGAGCAATTATGGGAAATGCCATCGCAAAAACTCGTGTTGACAACCCAAAGATTGGCATTATTAATATTGGAGTTGAAGATCATAAGGGATATGATTATCATCAAAAAGCGAACCAATTGCTGAAAAATAGTACGTTAAACTATATTGGTTTTATCGAACCAAATAAAGTACTTTACCGTGAAGCTGATATTTATGTCTCTGATGGTTATGCTGGTAATCTTGTTCTTAAATCAATGGAAGGAACTGCGAAATTCATCGCTGATTTCTTAAAAACAAACTATAAGAAACCTAAAAACTGATTAGGTGCTCTTTTCTCAGTTGGTGTTCTTAAAAATTTAAAAAAGACCTTAAACTACAAAAACAAAGCCGGGGCTTTCGTTGTTGGTCTAAAAAAGATGGTAGTTAAAACTCACGGTAGTGCTGACTATGAACAATTCAGTAGTGCTCTACTAATTTTATACAATAGTATTAAAGATGATGTGTTAAATAAAATTAAAAAAGATTTAAAGGATTACTATGGAAGATAACCACCTTAGCCAAGTTGTTAAATTTCTAGAGCGTTATAAGATTAATGCTAAATCATATGCACTATATGTCCGTGCTCTTACCCACTCATCATATGCTAACGAGCATCGGATTAAAAGTAATTACCAACGACTTGAATTCCTTGGGGATGCCTTCATTAGTTGAGTTGTTGCTGACCACTTATATAAACTAACTATGTTCTTTGATAAAACAGACACCTTCAAAAAATTAACCGAAGGACAAATGACAAGAATCCGCTCACAATTTGTTAATTCAAGTCATCTTGCCTCTATTTCAATCAACACAGGGCTTAACAAATTAATCCTTGTTGGTAATGGAATTAAATTAGGTGTTGATAAGTCAAGTAGTAAGATATATGAAGATGTATACGAAGCGTTTGTTGGTGCTATTACACAAGATGCTGGCTTCGAAGATGCCTCTCGTTTCGTAATCGATACGCTTATTAAACCAATTCAGGATTCTGAGTTAGACATAAGCAAAGATTATAAAACTCAATTTCAAGAGCTAGTTCAAACTATTAGTACAAGTATTAATTATGTTCTTACAGACGACGGTAACCAAAAAACTGTCAAACTTTATTGAAATAAACTTGAGTACGGAATTGGTCGCGGGAAGAACCGCAAAGAAGCTGAAATGATGGCAGCAAAAGATGCTTATGAAAAGTTAGTCGACTTAAACTCTCTTAATCAAATGGTCAATGAAAAAGAAGGTATAGTCCAATATAAGGAAAATAAGCAAGAAATAAACGAAAATAACGAACATCAAATTAAGGTTGCTGCTAAATTAAAACAACGAGACAAAAAACAAGAAAAATCATTAGCCAAGACTAATAATAAAGTAAAAAAACAACAGCATAATAGTCAACCAAAAGATGTAAAAAATAAACAAGAACTAACCAAAAAACCACAGCAAAATGTCATAAAACAGTCTTCTTCATCAGCAAAGAAAAAGCAAAAAAGAAAGAAAAATAGAAATAAATCTGGTCAGGTAACAACCCTAAACCAATAAATTATTAGTAAATCAAACAAATGAAAAAAACTAAAAAATTAAAAAATCTTTTGCTCTGTTCTCTCGTCCTTCCTGTTTTAATAACTCCTCTTACTCTTATCTCATCAAAAAGGAACGACACTAGTGAGAAAGCGGCAGTAGTTTATGCAAACGGTATAACAACAATTGATGATATTCCTAATTTAATTAAGGATATTACTTTGAAAAAAGACAAAGATATTATCCGTTTTCAATTAAACATTAATAATTTTCAAAGCAATCAAATCAAAGAGAAAAATTCAGTCTTCTTCACATTTCTCCCTGAAGGTGAAAAATCCCTGAAAACACTCGAAAGTGTTTTCGTCTTTGATAACAATTATTATTCTTTTAATATAAACAAAAAAGACTTACCTGAAAAATTCATAATTAAAAATATCCAGTTTGAGAATATCCAGTTAACATTTAGTGACTATAAATTACAAGAAGTTAATCTAGTTGATATTAAAGATGCATCAGATGATACACGAACCACCATTATCATCGGTGCTTCAGTCGCTTCGGTCGCTATTATCGGATTAATTGTTTTAATCTTAATTAGAATTAAGAAAAATAAACAAAATCAATTAAATAAGGTATAATTATAAGACTTTGCCTTGGTTTAGAAATAGATCTCGGTTCTTTGCTAGGGTAAAGGGTATATAAATTGTTAAATGCAAAATAAGGAGATTAAAATGGCAGTACAAAAAGAACAAATCATGGAAATGATTAAACGTTTTGGAGGCAGTGAAAAAAATAGTGGAAAAACTGAAGTTCAAATCGCTATTATTTCATTAAAAATTGCTAACTTAACTGAACATATGGTTAAGAACAAAAAAGATAAATCATCAAAACGTGGTCTATATATGATGGTAGCTCAAAGAAAGAAACTTCTTGCTTACCTACAACGTGTTGATATTGAAAAATATCGTTCACTAATTAAAGACCTAAAACTGCGTGGTTAATTTCCTTTAATCATCCGCTAATAGCTACCTAACTTGGTAGCTTTTTTTATAAAAGTAAATATGAAAATAAAAAAAATATTAAAGTTCCTTGGAACTGCTACTATCATTAGTACACCTTTTTTATTACTTGCTACAAATACTGAAAACAAAACTAATGTGAAAAAAAGTGTTAATCCTAAGTTACTTAATGTCACAGTAAAGCAGGAATCAAACTATTATACTATTAGCCTCGTTCTTGATAATGGTCAAATTTTTAACTCAAAAGATGATAAATTAATTATTAAATATAAGAATCTTCTTAGTAATGAAACTTTCATCGGTTCCTATGGTTATGTTCAAAACAAAGACAATGTTCTTCTTATTACTCTTCACGATATTTCAAACATTAAGGACCTAGCTATTACATCAATTAGTTTTAAAAATGTTCAAATTGATTTAAGTCATTATGACACTGGACTAATTAATCTAAGTCAGGAGTACACTCTTTATTCAAATCAAGTGGATCTGTATAAAAGAATTGCTCTTATCGTTTCGCTTGTGGTTGGTGGATTAACTATTGTTGCCGTCATCCTTATTCTAAAACTACTGAAACGCAAAAGAGAAAAACAAATGAAAAAGAGCGAAGAAGAGAAACAAGAAATTCTAAAATAATTACTTACTTGAAATATGAATGTTTCCAAAGTTTTGAATGATATTAATACCGTGTTCAACATTACGTTCAATATGACGAAACATTAATACTAAATCACTATATTTTTTATCGTTCAAATTTTGATGATTAATTGTCTTCAACTGGTCAATTAAAAGGTAATTTAACTTGGTCAAAACTTTGTTTCTCATTGTTAAGATTTCATCAACAACTTCTTGACTATATTTATTTTCATTAAAAAAATTAAATAAAGTGGTAAGGAGCTGGTTCGTATCAGAGAAACCATCGAGAAAGTTTCTAAGTTCTTCTTTGTTATAATTATTTTCCAATAAATATTGAGCAATCATTTCAGCGTGATCTGAAATTCTTTCAAGATCTTTAATACTATTTATTGTTGCAATAATAAAACGAAGGTGCCCGGCACGCGGTGAATCTTTCTGGATGATTCACATACATTCATCAAGTATGTCAGTATAAATTAAATTAATTTGGTTCTCAAGAAAAACAGTTTGCTGCAAAATACTTTCATAAGTCATATCAGTATTTCTTATTTGATTTAATAGTAAATTTTGATTATCAATTACCTTTAAATAAAACTTTTTAAAGTCATTTAAAAGTTCTTTTTGTGATTCTTTCATAATTGAATAATTAGTAGCCATAGTTATGCGATCTTTCCAGTTATGTAATCTTTTGTTATCCGACTTTGTGGTTTAGTAAAAAGCGATTTAGTATCATTATATTCTTCAATCCTACCTTCATAGAAAAGAGCAGTGTAATCAGAGATTCGTTGTGCTTGAGTCATTGAGTGAGTAACAATAATGATTGAATATTTTTCTTTTAACTCGATGATTAGTTTTTCTACTTTACTGGTTGCGATTGGGTCAAGTGCTGATGTTGGTTCATCCATTAAAAGAACCTCTGGTTGAAGAGCAATCGCCCGAGCAATACATAAACGCTGCTGCTGACCACCAGAAAGTTTCGAACCCAACTTATCAAGGTCTTCTTTTACCTCATCTCATAATGCAGCTTGTTTTAAGGCATTCTCAACAATCTCATCAAGAATTAATTTGTCTGTAATTCCATTATTTTTCGGTCCAAAAGCAACATTATCATAAATACTCATTTCGAATGGGGTAGGTTTCTGAAAGACCATTCCAACCCGTGTTCTTAGTTCAAGTTGACTCATTTTTACACTTCTTGTGTTTGTTCTAAGAAAGAAAATTTCGCCATCATAAACTGTATCTTCAATAAGATCATTTAATTGATTAAGATTCCGTAAGAAAGTCGATTTACCACACCCTGACGGTCCAATTAATGCGGTTACTTTGTTCTTTTTAATATCAATGTTGATATCCTTTAAAACGTGCTTTCCGTTTTTGCCATACCAAAAATTAAAATTTCGAACTTCAAAGACATTGTCATTATCAAAATCTTTCTTTTGTTCGTTTTGCTTCGCAACTTTATTAATTAAAAATTGACGGAACTGGTTTCTTTTTTCTTTTGGAAGTGAACACCAAAAGTGAATTCTTTTAATCCCATTATGACTATGTTTATAAGCATAAAAAAGTTCATTTAGATTCATTTCACTAAACTTTTTTTTCTTATTGAGATCATAAACTTTGATATCTTTTTCCATAGCAATCTAGTAATTCTTCAAGTTGTTTTTCTTCTATATATTTTACTTTGTAAAATTTGTTTTTAATTTTAGTTATCTTATATTTATTAGTATCAATAGCTAATAGATTGGCCTGTTCATATGTAAGATAAAGTTTATTATCGAGAATTTGCTTAGTAAATTTCAATCAATTCACCTTCACACTATTTTCTTGCTTCTGGTAATGTTCCTTCATAGACATTTTCTTTAATACTATCTTCTTAAACCAACTAATCAATGGAATTACATAATTAAGGATAGTAATAATAGTAATAACGAGAATTAACGAAATAATCGCACTTTCATACATTATATCGTTAGCAAGAGCTGTGTTATTTTCAGTTAATTGGGCATAGATTCTAGTTGTTAAAGTCTGACCAGGATAAAGAAGATTCGTTTCCGCCGCACTCGAAAGTCCAGCTGTTAAATAAATCGGAGCTGTCTCTGAAATGATTCGACCAATAGCTAAAATCGTATTTGACATAATCCCTTTCATAGCAGCTGGTAAAACTAATTTTGTAATAGTTCCCCATTTATTTAAACCAAGACCAAAAGCATTTTCACGGACAGTCAGCGGAACTTTATTTAACGATTCAATAATCGATCTTGTAAATGTAGGGAGAATAACTAGACTAATCGTTAAGCAACCCGCTATCAAACTCTTTCCTATGGTACCAGCTGATGTGAAACCAAAAAGTTGGATAAAAACACTAAGACCATACATTCCAAAGATAATAGTTGGAGTGGAACCAAAAGCATCAAGGAAAAACATTACTGTTTTTTTTCATCAATTGTTTTTCTGATATTCATTAATATAAATAGCAACAAACAAAGCAATAGGAAAAGAAATTAAAAGTGAAATGATAATAATAATGAATGTGTTTGTGCTGGCCTGCAGCGTCGTGTCTTTACCATAGACAAAAGCGGTTGAGCTTGGTTTATTTAGAGCAATTGCTCCGTTGATAATAATGTCCAATGAGATTCATGAAAGGAAACTAAAAGCGATACTAAACATCAAAATTTCAAGGATTAGTTTGTACCAATCAAAAACAAATCCTAATTTTTGATGATGAATACGGTCTTTAATATACTCGTGGATATTAACGTTCTTTTCCTGATGTAAGTTAATTTTAGGACGGTAATTAAGTCGCTCAAAAAGAATGGATAACTTTCTTGGAATGAAGCTGAAAAATCGACTAATAAAATGTTCAAACTTCTTATATCCTTGTTTTTTCATTCGGCCTTTGTGACTTGATAAATATGAAACAATTCCGTTTAAGAACATAATGAAAACTAGAAGAAAAATTCCGAAAATATAAAGCACACCTTTAAGAGCTTCTCCACCATTTTCGCTAAAAATATTTCGTGCTATCACAGCACCAAGTGGTCTTAGCGAACTTCCGAAAAATTCGTTAAAAGTGGATACAAAAACATTATTGTAGAGTTCTGAACTAAGAATCATGCTAACAGCCATCGTTTCACCAATAGCTCGACCAAATGCAATGATCACCGCAATGATTATTCCCCCTCGTGCTTCCTTCATAAAGATTTTATAAATAGCTTTTGTATAACTATTTCCAAGACCAATTCCATTCTCAATTAATCTCATGTCAATACCATCGTAGGTATTTAGGACAAGGGCAATAATAGTCGGAAGAATAATGAATGCAAGCATAAAAATAGAACTAACAAGATTCGTTCCGCTACCAAGATGAAAAACGATATTTAACGAAGGTCCGAGAGACCGAAGGGTAAAAAGACCAAAGATTACAGAAGGAATACCTGATAGTGATAGAATTAAAATTTTAATAATTTTTTGTAACCGTTCATTTTTAATTCGGAACTTGATAAATGTTGCTGTTTTAATCCCGATTGGAGCTGCTATTAAAACAGCAAGAATTGAAGTTAAAACGGTAATCGATAATGGTAATCAAACCGATGTTCCATCGTTCGTATTTGCTAGGTTAAAATGATTGCTAAAAAAAATGTTTTTTACTCCATAAGCCTTCACACCGGGGTAGGCTTTAATAAACATAAAAACAATAATTGATAAGAAAAGAAGGATAAAAAAAGTAAAAACAAAACGGAGAAAAATCAAAGAAATTTTGTCATTTCTTTTCTTCTGTTTTAAGATGAGATTAAAATTAATCTTCTGATTTCCGTTACTCATACCTAATCTTCTTTTTTAATAAAACCTTGCTTGTTAATAATATTCGCAGATTCTTCGCTTTTTTTTAATCAATCTATGAAATTTTCTATTTCGTTAACTTCCTTTTGATTTTTAGAATAAAGAAGTATAAACGGACGATATCAATGATAAGTTTTAGCAATGTTAATTTTAATGTCATCGTCATTATGGAAAGGTAGTTCACCAATTCCGGTTTCATCGTTAAAAATTTTTGCAACTTGATAACCTTTATCCTTTATTTCCTTATAGTTATTAATTAAAAAACCGGTGGAAATATAGGTAATAGCACCGTCTAAATTATCATTCACCATATTTTGAAATGCCTGGATATTGCTCTCTTCTGTCGTTCTTACATACATTCCGTATGTACCATCATGAATCGTATTATATATATCTTTATTTGTTTTCTTTAAGTTAATTAAGGGATTGGTAACAAGGAACGCCTCAGTTGTTCCAGATGCAAGAGCACCACCACTTCTAATATATGGTTTTAATTTAAGATGGGGGAGTTGTTGGTCAAATTGATCATAATAAAATTCTTCATTGCCTTGAAAAGCACGATAAAGTTTTTCGATGTTATTTTTATTAAGAACTAAATCACCATGAAAATCTTTAATCTTATATAAAATAGCAATCCCATCATAAGCTAGTGTAACAATTTTTGTATTGTTTTTCTGTCAAGTTTGATAAAGGTTGTGTTGCTTTTCAATGGTCTTTTTTTCTTCATCAATATTTACATTTCGACTAGCAAGTCCAATGTGAACTTGATTGTTAATTGCAGAGATAATGCCAGTCAGTGAACCACCAGCATCAGCAATAATGTCAGCATTCGGATAAAACTTGCCAAGTTCCTTCATTAGTGGTTGAAGAGAGGAAGAACCACTTAAATAAATTAGTTTTTTTGTACTTTTCGGAACTGAAACAGCAGCAATAATCCCTATTGCTGAAATGACAAAAAATGATGTACCAAGGATTTTATATCTTAACTTCATTGTTAATTCTTTGGTATACAACCTTAGCTTCTTTTACCTGAAGATGATCTAAATTATTAGTCATAAAAATAGCATCATAGTTAAGATTTTTAGGATCAAAATTCATCTGCTCAATAATCTCATCGATGTGTTCAACAAGAACCGGTTTAAGTAGAATAGAAGCGGTTTCTATGACTTTGACCAAGTTATTCAATAAGCAATCCAAATCATCTTTTTGATTATTTTTAAACAAATCCCAAGGTTTTAAATCTTCTATGTATTTGTTAGCGGAATTCAAGATATTTTGGACACAAAGAAGTGCTTTATCTACGTGATATTCTTCGATTCAGTTTTTCATATCAGTTGCGTTTTGGTGAATAATCTCAAGCATCTTCTTATGAATCGGAATACTCGATTCCTTATACGGAGGAACTATCCCATTTGTATACTTTTTTAACATCCCGATAGTTCTTGTAACCATATTACCAAAATTGTTTGCAAGATGAGTGTTAAAAGTTTCGATTAAATTATCAATGCTAAACACACTATCACGATACATTGAAAGGTCACTAAGAAGATAATACCGGAAAGCATCAACACCAAATTTATTAATAATACTTAAGGGGTCAATGACATTACCAAGTGATTTTGACATCTTACCTTCTTTTGTGATAATCCACCCGTGAGAAAGGATTTTAGTTGGTAGTCTTACACCAAGGTCATGAAGGAAAATCGGCCAATAAATACAGTGAAAACGCATAATTTCTTTGCTCATTAAATGAACAATTTCTGCATCTTTGTCATTTCAAAATTTTTGATAAAGATGATCATTTTCGGTCATATAATCGATACTTGTAAGATAATTCATTAAAGCATCTAACCAAACATAAATAATATGCTTTTTATTTTCTTTAATTTGAATCCCTCAATCAAAACTTGTTCTTGAAATACTAAGGTCTTCAAGATTATTGATAAAGTTATTAATTAATTCATTAACTCTTTCCTTCGGTTGAATAAAATCTTTATTCGTTAATAAGTATTCTTTTAATCAAGCGGCTTTCTTCCGCATATGATAAAAGTAACTTTCTTCCTCTTTTGCAACAAGCGGATGACCGAAAGTACATACTTTAGTACCATCGGGCTTTGTAACCACATCTTTCAAACTATAATTTTCTTCACACGAAATACAATAAAGACCTTTTCAAAAATCTAGATAAATTTGATTATCGTTTAGCAATTTTGTAAAAATCTTTTGAACAATTTCAATGTGTTTCGTGTCTGTTGTTCTTACAAAATAAGAATAATCAATTTTCATCACTTTTCAAAGATGAAGAAATTGCTCTTTAATTTGGTCAACATAAGCCTTTGGACTTAGGTGATTTTCCTTCGCTTTTTCAGCAATCTTCTGACCGTGTTCGTCCATTCCTGTAACAAAAAAAGTTTCGTAGCCAAAAAGCTCTTTATATCTTTTAAAAACATCGGCGAGTAAGGTCGTATAAGCATGACCAATATGTGGTTTACCTGATGAATAGTAAATCGGTGTTGTTATATAAAAAGTTTTTGCCATTACTTATCCTTTTGTTCGATTCGTCTCATTAAATTAAATCAAAGTTTTTGTTCATTTTGATTGTTTTGTAATTGATAGTATTTCTTATCTTTTAATCCTACTGGTAAGTAACGCTGATTAACATAATTATTTTTAAAATCATGTGGATAAAAATAACCTTCAACACCTAGTTTCTTAGCACTCTTATAGTGACTATCCCTAATATGCATTGGAATTTCATAACTTTTCCCATAAGTTAAGTCATTCTTAATTTCATTCATCGCAAGATAAATACTATTTGATTTATCAGACAATGCTATTTGAGCAACAATATTGCAAAGCACAACTTGGTTTTCGGGAAAACCAAGATATTTTGCTGTTTCAATCGCACTATGAACACGACTTAACATTCCGGGATTAGCAAGACCTATGTCTTCTGACACACAGACAAGAATCCTTCGGTAAATTGCATCAAAATCACCAATTGAAATTAAACGCATTAGGTAATAAAGACTAGCATCGACATCACTACCTCGCATTGACTTATGAAACGCTGACTTAAGATTGTGAATTTCATCACCATCATAACTTCCAAGAGTGTAATTTTGTTGCATAATGCTATTCAATAGTTTGAGATCTACTCTTGTATCGGTATAAAGTAAATTAATTATTTCGAGTGTAGCGATGATTTGTCTTAAATCACCATTTGTTTTATCAGTCAACATTCGCAATGCTTGCGGTTCGATAAATTCATTAAAATCAAACATCTTTTTCAACTTTTGGCAAATAATTTCACCAGGAGTGCTTGTAACATTAAGGATTTGACAACGTGATCTTAGTGCTGGATTTATGACAAAATAAGGATTTTCCGTAGTTGTCACAAACACCTTTATTTCATTCATTTCAAGAACAGGGAGCAGGATGTCTTGCTTATCACGGTTTAAACGATGAATTTCATCGATTATTAAAATGAAATTATCATAAGATTTACTTTCTGTGATTAGCTCTATTAGTTTCTGTTTTGAATCAATAACCGGATTGAAAAAACCATAGTGATACCCAAGTTCATTAGCAAGCACACGAGCAAGTGAAGACTTACCAACACCAGGTTGACCATAAAAAATAAGATTAAAAACAATTTTCTGGTTAATCATTCGTTTGATTAACCCTTTTTCATCAAGCAAGTGTTCTTGACCAAAAATATCATCAATTTTTGTAGGTTTCTTAAGAACATTTATTAAATCAGTAAGAGTTTTAATTTGTTCCATATCTACTTATTTTTTTCCAACATTAATTTATATAATTCATTAGCTTTGATATTGTATTTTTCCCCTACTATTTTACAAGCTTCTTTTAATTTAATACCTTGTTTTTTTTGTTCTTCAAGCTCACTTAACACTTGCAAACCAGCATCATCATCTTCATCGTTTTGAAAGATTTGGTTATGATCAACAACAATAACAAATTCACCGAGCTCGGTCATTACTGGAATGTCAGATATTCGACCAAGATAATGACTCTCATTTAATTTAGTTAACTCACGACCAACAAATACAAAAACATCACCAAAAACACTCATTATGTCATCAAGAGTTTTCTTAATTCGATGAACAGCCTCGTAAATAATAAAAGTTGTTTTTATATCTTTAAATTCATTTAAACGGTTTAGTCTTTGTTTTTGAGTTTTACCAAGGAATCCAAGAAACATAAAAGATGTTGAGCAAAAACCAGAGGCAACAAGACCGTGGATTGCAGCACACGGACCATTAATTACAGTAACTCCGACGGCTTGACGGTGACATTCTTTGATTAATTGATATCCTGGATCTGATATTGTTGGATAACCAGCATCGGATACAAGAACGGTATTATATTTTTTAATATATTCTAATGCTTGATTAATCTTTTCGTTTTCATTAAAGTCGTGAAAACTAATAAGTTTTTTGTAATCAATAATTCCAAGCAGGTTTAATAGTTTTTTAGTGTTTCTTGTGTCTTCACAAAGAATAACATAAGCATCATTAAGAGCTTCCTTGACACGCGGAGAAACTTCATTTAAGTTTCCAATCGGTGTCGCTATTACCTTCAAATTAAAATCGGTTTTATTGATGTTCATATTTTTCTAGAATTTTAATAATTTCTTCTTTGTTAATGTTTAAAAAATTAATATGTTTAAATAGTTGTTTGTGATTATAGTAAGGAATTTCAAGCATATCACAGAGATAAAGTCGCTTATTTTTAGTGTTGAGATTAAAATCAACATAATCATTTCAGCTAATTCCAGAGCGGTTTAAATTAATTTCATCATTATTTAAGACAAAGCTTTTGAATTTATTATAGAGTTTATCTAATTCAATTTCAGCAATGCCTTTTTTTACTACATTCTCATTTATGTCACTAATCTTAAAAAAGATATGTTTGACTGGTTTGTTAAGAAATGACTGAATCCTTGTTCTAATCTGTTTGCCAGTAAAATCTGGGTCAAGACATAATATAATACCGTTTGCTGCTTCAGCTTTTTTAATCTCGTTTAAGGTGTTATTATTTATCACATTACCATTGGTAATAATAAAATTCCCATCAATAAAACTTGATAGTTTTGCTACATCAGTTTTACCTTCAACGATAATTGTTTCTTTAATTTTTATTTTTGATATCACAGCTTTTAAGTTTGTTCATTAAAGTAGTCTTACTATATTTTTCATAAACTTGTGACATTGTCCCGATTTCTTTTTCGTAAATCTTAATGCATTCTGCGATTACAGGAGCAATTGAAACGATATGAAGTCAAGGATAAGTTTCTTTTCTTTCAATCGTATCTGTAACATAAACTTTGTCAATCACCCCAGAATTAATTGCATTACTAAAGTTTTCAATCGCATTCTTATTAAACAAACCGTGAGTGGCTAATATAGAAACTGTTTTAGCTCCTTTTTCTTTAACAATTTTAGCAGCACCTAGAATTGTCCCTCCAGTGTCAATCATATCATCCACAAGGATGCAATTTTGTCCCTCTACATCCCCAAGGATATTATTAATTTCAACTTCGTTTTTTCCACTACGACGTTTATCAACAATCGCTAGATTAGACTTAAGAACAAGACTTATTTCACGTGCTCTTTTGACACATCCATAATCAGGACTTACAATGGTAAGGTCATTTGGATAATGATTAAGATCAATATAATTATCCATTAGCATCCAAGCTCCTTCAAGGCTATCAAAGGAGATGTCGAAAAAACCTTGTGTCTGTAAACTGTGGATGTCTCAAGTTAAGACTGCATTCGCACCAGCTGCTTCGAGCATTTTAGCGACTAGTCTTGATGAAATTGGTTCACGTGGTTTAGCCTTTCGATCCTGTCTAGCATACCCATAGTATGGAATAACAACAGCAATTGACTTCGCAGAAGCTCTTTTAATCGCATCAATCGCGATTAGTAGTTCCATTAAATTATCATTCACCGGTTTAGCTGTTGACTGGATGATAACAACCTTTTTGCCTCTCACTGGAACAAGCGGAGTAACTATGATTTCACCATCAGCAAATTTTTCAATCTTAATTTCAGAAAGCGGAGACCCAAGTTCAATAGCTACCTTATTAGCTAATTCTTTAGAGGCTGATAAACCAAAAACTACAATACTTTTTTCATTACAACAGTTCATAAATTACCTATTAATATATGCTAAGTCAAAAACATCACCAATTTGATAACGGTCATCTAATTCAACAATTCCATCATCATTAAATTGATCAATATTTAATTCTTTTTTACTACAGCACATCCCATTTGATTCAATATTCATTAATTTGCCAGGAAGGATGCTCTCCCCATTAGGCATCACAGTATTTGGAAGAGCAATAACGACTGTCAAACCCTGACGAGCATTCTTCGCTCCACAGACGATTTGAAGCATTTTTCCATTGCCTATATCAACAAGATTCTTCGACAAGTGAGTCCCTGCAATTTTTTCATTTTCTTTAATATAACCAACCGTTAAGTAACCATAATCATTTTTATTAAATTTAATATTTAAATTAGTAACTTGATTAATCTGACTAATTAATTCCTCATCAATAAAATAATAACCCGGTTGCAAATCCGGAATATATTTTGTAGGGTAAAATAAGTTAAAAGCGATGACATTATCACCATAAGTTATTGTCACTAAATCTTCTGTAACTTGACTAATCTCGCCTTTTTTCGATGTTCCTTGATTAAAAATCAATACATCTTTTTCATCGTTTTTTAAATAATATAAATACATTTTTAAACCTAAACTATATTAATAATAATATATTAATAATATATTGATAATTTATAAGTCTACTAATTTTAAGGTAAAGGGTGAAAAAAAGCAAAAAAGCAAACCACTTTTAAGATAGATTAAAACAACTACTTAAACTTTGTTAAAATTTAACGAAAAAGGAGAGAATGATGAAAACAGCGATTTTAATTGATACCGGTGCTAACGTCCTTGATATTAAGGATGAAAATGTTTTTTACATTCCAATCGGTCTTACCATCAAAGAACACGGATGTAACGAAGTTTTCAAGGATGACGTTGATGCGGTAAGTCAGGAAGATTTAAAAAATTTAATGCTAAGAAAAGCATCAATTAAGACAAGTCTACCGCAACCTGGAAGAGTAATTGAAAAGGTTAATGAACTTTTTACTAAATATGATCGTGTAATCATTCTTACCCTTTCTAGTGGTATTTCTGGCTACTTTAAGAGTCTTGACCTTGTTAAGAATGAATTTAAAAATAAAAACTTGCTATGTCTTGATAGTAGATCAGTTAGTGTTGGTATTCTTTGAATCGTTGAGACAATTAATGAAGCACTGAGAAACAATGAAAATATAAGTAATGACGAAATCAAAATGATAGTTGAAAAAAATGCAAACCTGATTAAAGGTGGTTTAATTGTTAGCGATTTAAACCAACTCGTTTCAGGTGGTCGAATTTCAAAAATTAAGGCTGCTTTCGCTAAACTATTTGGCTTCAAATTATTTATTAAGTGAGATGGTGACCTTGAATTTATTAGTAAAGCACCAAGCATTAGAACTTCGTTAAAAAATTTACTTGATAAGACAAATGAATTAAATCAATTCCGTACTAAAGGGATTAAAAAAATAGTTCTTCTAACTGATTACGAAAATAAAGAACAAATCGAAAGTCTTAAAGAACTTGTAATCGAACTTCTTGATATAGATCATCCTCCTTTTAATTATAGTTATCTCCCTGGGTGTATTTATGCTCATGTGGGTGTTAATAATTTTGCTATTTTAATTGAATCAAATGAATAATATGAATAATAAAAAATATGATGTAACAATCATCGGCGGTGGTCCTGGTGGAATGTACGGAGCAGCAATGGGTGGTTTTTATAACCTAAAAACCTTGTTAATCGAACATACAAATATACTCGGTGGTCAAGTTACTAATTACTATAAAGATAAAAATATTCACGATATACCTGGTTATAGTGAAATTAAGGGTATCGATTACATTAACAACCTTCTTGCTCAAATTCAATTTTACGATAATCTTGTCGACATTAAATATGAGACAAAAATAACTTCATATACCTATAACGAAGAAACTGAGTACTTTACTTTATTCGACGAAGATGAAAAAGTTGTTTGTGAAACAAGAAATATAATTCTAGCCTACGGCAAGGGACTTTATACTCCGATTAAACTTCCCTTAAAAAACATCGACGAAGACTTAATTGCTTACAAAATTAATCCGTCATTTGATTACGAAAACAAGAGTATTTTTGTGCTTGGTGCTGGGGATTCTGCACTTGATGCTGTCAAATATTTAAAAGAAAAATATCACAACATCAAGGTTTCGCTAGTTGCTAGAAAACAAATTGCTGGTACATCAGTAAGTATAGAAACCTTAAGGAAATGAAATGTTAACCTTTATATTGGTTATGATGTTAAGGATGTCAACAATCATAAAATTACCATTTTAAACACGTTAGATAATGAACTTCATTCATTTAGTGTTGATCATGTTTTTGTTAATTATGGGTTTATGATTGACAAAGAAAATAATCCATATAGAAACTGAGCGATTGATTTTTCTAATGATTGTAAAATTATCGTCAATGGTGAATATGAAACAAAAACCAATGGAATTTATGCCATTGGTGATTGTATTTATGATGACAAACCTTTCTACTGCATCATAGCTAGTCAACATCAAGCAATTAAGGCTGTCCACAGCATTAGAAAAAAGATTAAAGATGGTGCTGATAAATATTATTAATCAATTTAAACCGCTTCCAAATTGGTTTAAATTAAAAGAGATTAAAATTAGATAAGAAAAAAAAATAAGGCTCAATACCTTATTTTTTTTCGTCATTCACGATGGAAATAGAACCTTATCCTTTTTCTTTAAAGTTTCATATAAGCATCGTGTAGCGATGTTGAATCTTGTAAAAATTCCTTTTGCTCTTTAATTAAAGTAAGACGATAAGCAATACTTGCGATGATTGCTGTAATAACGACCAAAGGAAATAGATAAGTTAAAATAACAGAAGACTTGTAGAGATTAAATTGCTTTTCTTTTTCGAATACCTTTAAGTATTTCTTGTGAAAACCAATAGTCACAATGAGCAATGAAAGATAGCAAGACAAAGCAACAAAACTATTAATTCCAATAAAAGAAGCAGACACATGGTACTGTAGGGTTAATAACCGAATTTGTTCTTCGAATCTAGCACTAATTTCCCCTGTTCGTTTCTGGTTAAGTAAATTCATCAAACTAGTCTGATAAATGAAAAAGGGAACAAGTGCACTTATAATCAATAGTCAACTAAAAAGGAAAATCCAATTAAATTTAAAGATGAAGGTAAATCTTTTATTAACAAACGACATTACTGTTCCTCCCCGTCTTTTGGTGGAGTTGTTGGTAAACCAGCTCTTGGTGGTTTACTATAATCATAAGCAAACTGCAGGTGAAAGTTAGCATTGCTAGCTAAACCACCAAGACTTGAAATACTTCAACTGGTATCAGTGTCCATAATGGTTAAAATCGGAACTTCTTCCCGAATGATTTTTTCCATAGCAACAATTATGTCAAAGATTTCAGTCTCATCACTCCATCCACCTCGACCACCAGAGAAGAAACGTTTAATTCTTTCAATGTGGTCAGCCTGAGCTTCATCTTTTTCATAGTAAAGGTCTGTATTCACAACATCAGTATCTTGACCGTCGTGTTTAATATACTCACTAGTGTATATCTTAGTTGGGTTAATTTGGCCACTTGGTCCTTGTTGACCATTAAACACACTTAATATTTCATATTCGTCATTAGGTAGATGACCAAGAGCATCAAAACTGAAAATAGTATTACCATCTTTTCGGTTTAAAATTAAATCTGCAACATCACCATATTCTTCTTTAACAAGGTCAGAATCAACATTAATTAATTCACTTTTTAAAGGTAGAATAAATTCTTGATCTTGAATTTTACCGTGAAGTTTCACATAAAGATTCTCATCATTAATTTTTTTAGCAAGTGTGTTTGGTAAATAAATTCTTCTTTTACCAGCATTTGCTTTTTCATTAGTGTTTAATTTGTTAAATGCTTCAATTTCAGCATCACCTAAACTAAAATTGAAGAGAGGAACTGCTTGGTTTACTTCCTTTAATTTCTTACCCTCTTTTTGAATATTAAGATGATCAGGGTTATAAAGACGACTTGTTTTGATTTTACCTGTATATGCTAATTCCTTAATAATCGCATATTGTTCTTCACTAATCTGTAAACGGTAGAGAAGAAGATCGTGTTCTTCTTTGGTATCGTTTTTATGTAATTCAAAGAAAGTTTTAAAGGTTCAAGAACCGGTAGGGTTTAGTTCGTATCCTTGTGATTTATTTTTTTGTAAATCAATTCCATCGGTAATTAATAAAGGCAACATTGAAGCATCGACATCGCTTCCAGAATACTTATCAAAGTTCGCATAAGTCATATCAAACTTACCACTTGCTATAAACGAAGCATAAGTATTAGGTGGAAGTGATTTTAGGTTAACCTTCACATACCCATTTAAATTATTTTCCATAATATCCTTGAAGGTAATAGCTGCATTCGCGGCTTCAGGTGGGCTTGATGGATAAACAAATTCAATCGTAACTTCTTTTTGTTCTGGGTGTTTTTGTTTATAACGTTCAAGGTAGAATAGAGCAACTGAAGGGTCGTAAGCTTTATCTGTTCGTTCGATGTTTTCAAAGTTTAAACTTTTTGAGTTGTGTTCAGCAAAAGTGTTGTTTTGAAGCGGAAAGAATTTGTAATTAGGAGCATCCTTCGGTTTTTTAACATGAAGTTGTTTCGTAAGTTCAGCTTGACGGTCAACATCTTTGTAATCAATCTTTTCTACCTTTTTATTATTAGGATTGTTTAAATCGTATTCAGAAGCATAAGAAGCTGGGTCGAATCGATATTCAATGTTTCTTCCATAACTATCTTTTAAGGTACCAAAAGCGGTTCAAGAAGTTACAACAAAACTTGAAGTCCATCCTGTTAATCGAAGGACAGATTCACGATTCAGAGCATATGAAATTGCTCGTCGAAGGTCACTATCAAGAATTGGGATGTGTTTTTTATCCTTATTTTTTAAATATTCATCATAACTTTCATAACGACTTTGTTCATCAAGGTTAAACTGAAATCCAACTGTACCATAACCTTGTAGTTTTTTTAACATTTTTCGGTATTTTTCACGAGCTCAGAATTGTAGTTGATAACTTGATGGAACATTAGTGGCTGAAATAATCCCTTCTTTAAATCAAAGTGATTTAACTTCATCTTTTCCATTAAAGAAAATCTTAATCCGGTTTGAAATTGTCCAATTACTTGAATAATAGTTTTTGTTTTTAACAAGGTTAATGTAACCTTCGGAACCAAGAATACTGCTTTCGATTAGGAAGGGTCCATTCGTAAGGAAATTTTTTTCAGTACTACCGAAGTTATGAATCCCTCCGTTTGTTTCAATAAACTTACGGTTAACAGGTAGGAATTCTTGCTTATTAATAAAAGCAGTAAGTGCATCAAAAGGACGACTCTTTGGACTAAAAGGTTCAAATTCAACCAGTAGGTCATAACGACTTTTTGGTAGACCATAGTGCTTTAATAATTGGTTACCCTTGATTAAATTAGCTACCGTGTCTTCACGGAAAACTTGTTTCTTAAAGAAGTATGGGTTTGGAATTAATTTAAAATCCTTAATTTTGTTAGTGTATTTATCAAGTGCTTTAATGGTCTTAAGATCTTTCAAATCAAGATTTGCATTTTCTGGTAAACGAAGAGCTTCAAGTAACTCATCGTTATTCATATTAATAAACATTTGACCAGTTCAAAGACCAAGTGAAAGAGCTGCTTTTTTAATTTCATTAACTTCTTTAGTATCAAGCGGATTTCCTTCTTTGTCAAACTCTTGATTACTAAAAGGTTTTCAGTTTTCGTAGTCTTCAACATATTGATTTAGGTGCTCGTCAAAACGATATCCAACACGACCAAACGGATTCTTGTATGGTTTACCAAATTTTTGAATATATTTCTCTTGAGCAGTAGTAAATGCTCTTGAACCACGAATATTCATATTTAATAAAGGGGTTCTAAGTTGTGAACCGGTATTTAGGTCAAGGATGTACTGTACAGCATCAATGAAATCCTGCGCTTCAACTTCCTTACCATCACTTCATTTTGAAGCACCTTGATTAAGAGCGAAACGAACAGCAAAAACCTTTCCGGTCTTACTTGTGAAAGCAAGAAAAGGTGGTCGATCATCATTGATGTATTGAGCTAAAGCACCAGCTTGGAAACCAAAATCAGCAAGGGGGTAGAAGTTACCAGCAAGTTTGTCACTACCACCAAAATTATTAAAAATGTCATTTTGATCCATCGCATCAAAAGTATTCGCATTACTATTTCGGAATCACTTAAAGTCAAGTTTTGCAAGACCAAGAAGGTTTCCAATCTTTCCATTAGGACTTGGTGCTTCTTTTAATAATCCTTCAACAAGAGCTGGAGCTACCCTTCTAAGGTTGACATACTTTATATAATTAAGAGAATTAATCGCATCAACAGCAAGACCAAAATCGTAGGCATCTTGTACCTTTAATGAAGTTTTAGATTCAGTTGAACCTGTAGAAGTACAACTCACCGCGGCAACAGCTACTATTGATGCTGTTGTCAAGGCTAGTAGACTAAGACTAACAAGTTTCTTTCTGTTCATTGTTTTTTTCATTTTTGATACCTCTAGACTGAGAATTGGTTAGAAATTCTAAGAATCACTTCATTTTTTTCGTTTTTTTCAGCATAAATTGGTGCTACTGATTTTGGTTTTCCGTTTTCACTAATGATCGATCGACTACCAAGGGTTAAAAGACCCTTAATTTCTTTTTTGTCTTTATCTGTTAAATATAATCTAAATAACGAACCTTTAGTTGAAGTATTGTCAAAGTTAATTAACGAGTTTGTATAGTTTGCAAGAGTCGCATAATCAGTTGCTCAAGATGTAAAACCTTCATCATCAAGAGTTCATTTCGAAGATGGATCACTTTGTTTTTTGAAATAGAACATATTGTTTGTATTTTTAGTATTAACTTTAATGTATCTAATTTCCCGTCCATCAAGCGATTCAATCGCAAGATAACCAAGTTTTTCCTGGTATTCCTTTGGTACAAATCCCCAGAAGAAGGTACTGTCTTTATCCTTGTTTCGGAAGACACCACTTAGTGTGCGGTCACCAATCCCTTGTGATTTAAGAGTATAGAATCAAAAGGCTTCTGCACGGTTCTTAGCAACTCTGGTATTGGTTACATCAGTTATTTGTAAATTTTCATCTTTAACTGGTTCACGTTTATCATCATATAATTCTCAATTAACGATTTTTCTTAGTCAACGGTCTTTAAAGAACCCGTTGTTAGTTTGGGTAGTTTGTCCTATTCTTGAAGGACTAAGACGGTTATTAAATCCACCGATATTAAAGGTAAACGCAGCACCATCATAGTCACGGAACCGATAGTTAGGGTTTGTATTAAGAGTTTTAAGGAATTCCTCTTCGCTCTTCGGTAAATATCTATCTCGTTCAGCTTGATATTTCTCAGCGATAGCACTTTTTTGCTCATCGGATAAACTATTATATTCAGGAGAAGTAATTTGCTTAATAAATGCTTCATAATGCTTGATCAGTAAATTATTATTTTCAATGATTTTACTAATTGCATTTTTTTCATTAACAAATGATCAGAAAATACTATTGTGAACATCAGAGTGATCAAGAGCACCAAAACGAAGATTGAAAACAGGGATGGCTCGTTTTAATCATTGGCGAGTATTTTCCCCAGCAAAAAGAATTTCATTACCTGTATTAAATTCGTTAATACCTGAAATAAAGTTAGGGATATTAG
This sequence comes from Ureaplasma canigenitalium ATCC 51252, assembly GCF_000712165.1. GTDB lineage: Bacteria > Bacillota_I > Bacilli_A > Mycoplasmatales > Mycoplasmoidaceae > Ureaplasma > Ureaplasma canigenitalium. The sequence continues at coordinate 104,262 of NZ_JONZ01000005.1, forward strand.
GAGTCTCTACCTTGCTAGGAATATAGTTCGTTTGTACATAGTCACGTGTTAGTACTTCAGCAATGTTGTATGTATAGTCACTAAAGATTTGACCAAGGTTGCTTTGTTTTCGTTCCCCATCCTGTTCAGCAATTTCTGTTTTGAGACTAAAACCTTCAAGGTCAGTCTTCTTAAGTTCTTCACCATTGTATTTATAAGTAAGAAGTTCATCGCTCGTTTTTTTCTTATTTCGCTGTGAAACATAAGCAGCATTACCATATAAAACCATTGCTATTTGAGCTAAGTTTAAGGTGTTATCAAGCGAAGTAACTCCTCGATTGAATTGAATGTGGAACCAAACAGCATTTAAAACTGCATCGGTACTTCGAACTGGTTCATTAGTCACTCGTGGAGAGTAAATGTTTTTCTTATTACCAGAATATTCATCACACATTTTCGGTTCTTCTTCTTGGTTAAAATTCATAAAACCAGGAAGTCCATATTGTCCATCAAAAATGTAACTAATCTTGTGTAGTTCCTTTGCTGTATAGTCTTTTGTCTTAATTAATTGTGCTTCTTCAACGATGAATTTATCCATTAAAGATGAGTAAAGTTCACCATTTAAAAACTCTTCATAACTAACATTTGAGTGCTGTTTATGATAAACATCCTTGAAGTATTTCTCAAGATCTAACAGTTGCAAAACAGACTCTTTTTTTCAAGCACGATAACGATCATTACCAGTACCTTTAAACTTAACGGTAAAACTTTCTGGATCAATTGCTTTATACTTCATAAAAGCATCATGATTTTTAAATTTAAGAACACTTAAAGTTGTACCTTTAGGAATTGGATAACTTGATGAAGCATCAAGATTTCAAATGTAATTTGTGTCTAATGTAACATCATTATTTGATTTGAAATATTTACTTAATACACTACCAATCGAGTTATCGATATTACTTAAAATAACGATAATTTCAGTGTCATCCTTAGTTAAATCATTAATACTTGTTACATTATTTTTCTTAACTACCAAGTAGTTTTTAGGAGCAAGGATTGTCGAACCATCGCTTAATTTTAAACTAACCTTTTGATCACCTAGAGCAATGGTATGATTTTCATTTGCTGTTCAATCTTTATTACCAGTTTGATCGTATAGGGTTGGAAAAAATAGAGTAGAACCAGAAGGTCGAAGAGTATGATAAAAATTATCCTTATTTTCTTTTACAAGATTCTTAGTTGTAGGAATTGCAAGATAACGATACCCATCCTTATCAGGAGCTGTTACTTTGTTAAAGAAGGTGTAACCATATTCCTTTTTTTCCTTAGCATGTTTCGCGGAATTGTTAGCTTGGATACTCAATAATTGGAATTGAGATTTTGCTTGGTTAAGTTCTTCTTTTCTTGTCTCGTAGGCATAACTTCATTTTTTCTTATCTTGATTTAAGATTCCACCATCGATGTGATTAATGAAGAAATTAATATTATCTTGTGAAGCATTTTCAGTTCTTTGGTAAGGATAGAGACTAGAGTAATTTTTATCTTTTAGTGACTCATCAAGTAAGTGTAAATAACGGCGATCAAGAGTAGCTCTTTCACCTTTAATTATTGGGACAACCTTATAATTATCTTCACCCTTAACATACTCGTTATCCGCTCCCAGAGCGGTTGAAGTTCATCCATTTAAACTAAATTCTCGTTGAACAAGTTGGTTAATTGCTATAACAATCTGTTCACTTCTTTGTTGAAAACCACGATAATTAAAACTACCGTTTTCGTCAACATAAATATTAGGATTAATCACTGGTTGATTAAACTTGTTTTTAATTAGTACTTTAATGTCAGCTGGACTTGCATTTCTTAATTCAACACCGGCTGGTAGTTCGTAAATAATAGGAACACCGCTTTTTGTAAATTTAATTGGGGTACCCATTCCGTCGCGGATAATTCCATCATATCGGCCAAGACCACGTGTCCCCGGTGTATTCGCATCGATGAAGCTATAATTGTTGGTGTTAGTTTGATCAATATAATATTTACTAGCTTTAAGATTAATAATGTTTTGATCATAAGGCTCACCACGCTCCTTCTTTGCAATTTCACTTGCAATTAATTTATTAATGTGTGGATCAATACCTGGATTAAGAGTTCCTGACTCAGTATCAAACGCATTCATTAAATAAATGTCATAAGGTTTAAGATTTCTTAGTTTCGCTGAAGCTAGAAGTCCCTCGAACGAAAGTAGGAATCGTCGATCTTTACGGAAGAGGAAATAACCTAATGGATCATGAGAAGAAGAACCGAAAATGTCTTCACTTGTTTCATATCGAACATCCTTGTCAGGTGTATCCCTCTTTACTCGGCCATAACTAAAGTTTAAATACGAAGCTTCGTTACTTGGTAAATAATTACTATCAGTACTTCTAATTCGTAAACCAGATGATCTCGCATCTAAATAGTGTTGCAGAATCTTTGTGTTATGAAATTGTTGTAATGACGTTCCAGTCCGAGTGTCAATCCCACCAACAAGAGCACTATTCTTGTTTTCAGAGATATCTTGAATATATTGAAGAGTCTGGTGGTGACCGTATTCATGAGCACCGACATATCTTAAATATTCAATTCCTGTTGAAACAAATCCTGGGTCTGATTCACGAACAATCGCAAGATACGGAATGCGATCAGAATCATATAGACCATAATACTTGCCATCAACGGCTTCTAACGAATATGAGCCGTCATCATTAAGAGTCGATTCAATGTGAAGACCTTCAATTGTTTTTCCAAGTTGTAGATTCTTATTAATTACTTTATCGATAAGTCCGCTATACACTTCAGTGAACATAGTATAAGTCGGAACAATTTTTCCGTTAATAAAGGAAGAACCTTTTGAAATTACCTTCGGAGTATACGGGTCGGTATATTCCACAGCAACCTTTAGGGTATTAAAGGCATCATCAAACCGACTGTCATATAGAAAACCGCGTTTATTATCCTTAGCCGGACTTTGTTTTAAAGTATATTCAACATCGGTGCTATTTTGGCCAAGTGTTTTTCCTTTAATTTTAAATGAATATTTATCGATAATCTCAACATCGGTAATGGTAATCCCAATAAGGCGATCTGGAACAAAACCTTCAATACTTGTCGTACCATCATTGTTCTTAATTTTAACGGCAGTCTCAGCTTCGACAGCATCCTCTTTTCTTGAATAGAAACGTGGATTTTCCTTGTTTTGTTCGTGATCGTAAACAAAAACACGTTTTCCCTTTAACTTATAGTCAATATCATAGAAGTTGTGAAAATTCTTTTGAGTTTTCTTATATTCTTCATAGTTATTTTTGACAATGTCAGAAAGTAATCTTGAAGGAAGATTCATATAACTAACCTTCGACATATAAGCTGGTATTAAAGGTTCGTTTGGAATATTTCCTTGTCAGTAAACATTTTGATAAAGAACAATGTTTTTAACTTTATCGTCTTTTCCAACTAGCTGAAGAATGTCCATTCAATTTAAGTTATTTGATCTTTGATTTGGTTCACGAACTGAATATTTATTAACTTTTTTAACATCAATCTGTACAAGTTCAGTGTCGCTAAAAGTAACCTTATCCGTTTCGGGTTCAACTGGAATTAGATTGTATTTAAGAATGAAATCTTTGTAGATTTCCTTCGCTAGTTTTTCCGCTTCTTCTTTCGATGAAGCTTGGAACATAAAGTTATACTCACCATTTAATTGAATTCTGGTTTGGGTTTTAAAATCAACAACTTCAGGAAGATTGTATTTTAAAAATGATCGTGGAAGAATATTGTTTTCACGACGGAATTTCTTTCCTAGATCAACAACATAATATTTTTTACCTACAACAAGGTCAAGCAGTTTAAAACCACCAAAAGACTTTTCATGATTATGAAGAGTCAGAAGCATAGGAAGTTGTTTAACATAATCTCGGAATTCTTCTTCAGTAATCCCTACTGCATTTAGTTTGTGAGTAAGAGCATCAGCGGCTTGACCGGGTCCTGAAAGTTCAGAATATACCGCTTGAGTTCCAAAGAAACCATCTGGGTAAAATTCAATTTCAGTACTTTCACGTGTCCCGCTATGTTGACCAAGTGTAATCGCATTACCATTTGTTTTAACACCACGACCAAGACTAAAACGTTTTAAAGTAATAACGTCAGGTCCTCATGAAACATTTTTAAAAAATCAATTAGTATATTCAATAAATTCGTTCGGAAGAAGCGATTCAACATAGTTATTTTCAAATCGTACTGGACCAATTTCAAGAATAAAACTTGGTAAATTATTATTGAAATTGCTCATATAAAGATCAATAAATTCGTCGTAAGTTAGGATGTCACCTTTTTTGTATTTACCATGATCACTTGGTTTAAAGTCAACAAGAAGTTCAACAAAATAATTTACTTTTCGACGTTTTTGTTTAAGCACTTTAGTTTCTGGTGTATCAGTACTGTCTTCTTTAAAGTCATCCTTATTAAATCGATAAAGTGCAACTTCTTTTTCGTTAACGTCGATGAAAACAGCACGGTCAACGGATTTGTCTTCGATATCGTTATGAAGAGCAGAAGCAATTTCAATTTCAGTTCGACCAAGACCATTTTTGGTCTTAGAATACAATGCCATGAAACCAACTGAAGCTGAAGCAAGAATTGCTGTTACACCAAAGCCGATTCCAATTTTCGCAGCAAGAGTTAACCTTTTTTTAGTTTTCATATCTTCTCCTCTTAATATTCACTATTCTTTCAACGTTCAACTTCATCTTCAGTCGCTAGGATATAGTGGTCATTACCTAAGTTGATTCATTTTGGTTGATGATCTTTTGTATAACCGTGCATCGAAGGGTCGTAGATATAACCAAGTAATGATTTTTTATCAGCATCAATACTCGGAATGGCCTCCATTAATGATTTAGTATATGGGTGTAGGAAGTTTTTCACAACTTCCTTAGTCGGACCTATTTCAAGTAAAATTCCTTTATACATTACAGCAATACGGTCGCTGATGTATTCAACCATTCTTAGGTCGTGAGCGATAAAAAGAATGGTTAGGTTATATTTCGCTTTAAGATCCTTAAAGATATTAATTACTTGTGCTTGGATAGAAACATCCAGGGCTGAAATTGGTTCATCTGCGATTAATAGTTTTGGTCTCATCGCAACTGCTCTTGAAATTCCAATCCGTTGCTGTTGACCACCGGAGAATTCAAGCGGATAACGATGAAGAACTGTCTCATCTAATCCAACTGACTTAAGGACATCAATGGCAACTTTTTTGATTAATTGATTTTCATTTAAGTTCTTAACTTCGTTGATTTCATTTAAGATTTCGTTTAATTTAATGCTACCATTGGTTAAATCTTTGATTTGTAATTTATTTACAAAAGAGATTAACTTTTTTTGCTCATCTTCATTTAAGTAATCAAACTGATCATTAAAGAATATATCAAGTCTAGTGACTTGGTCATTAAGTCCTCGCTTTTTAAGTTCATTCATTAAATCAATTAAATAACTTTTAAATGAGAACTTAATGTAAGATGGTTTAAAATTTTTTAAATTATAAAGACCTTCGGTGACAACTTGTTCAATATTAACAAAAGGGTTAAGAGAGTTAGCTGGGTCTTGGAAAATCATTTGAACATTATTAATAATGAATTCCTTAAAGTCCTTGTCAACTTTCTCTCCTTCCTTAGGAAGATACTTTCCATTAATTTTGATATCACCAAAACTATGTTTAACAAGACTAATTAAGGCATTACCAGTTGTTGATTTACCACTACCTGACTCACCAACTAGACCAAGTACTTCACCTTCATAGATGTTAAATGACATATCATGAACTGCTTTGAATTTACTAAGACCATAACCATATGTCACATCCATATGTCTTACTTCTACAAGTCTTTTGCGTTCAGGATTGGCATTTAATCGTTCTAGTAAACCTTCTGTGACTGGTCGAACAGTAATTTTTTCTGGTAGTAAAAATCGCTTTTTACGATCGAAAAAAACTTTCTTTTCTGTCTCTGCCATAATGTTCTCGCTTTTTTATTATTTATTGTTATTCATTAATTTAAAGTGCTCTCAACGTTCACTAATTAGTTTCGGTGGAGTGTATTTTTCAGCATTAGGGTCTAATAATGCTGTCTTTGCTTTGTGGGTTTCTGATACATAATATATATCTGGTTCAATTTCGAAGTCACGTACCATCGCATAATCATTACGAATAGCAAAGGCATCGCCAACGATATCATTCAATCGTGAAGGAACTGATCCCTTAATTGTTTCAAGACGGTCACCTGTATTAACATCGGGCATCGACTGAATCAAACCTCATGTATAAGGGTGTTGAGCATTTCAAAGAATTTCATCTCGTGTACCCTCTTCAATAACCTGTCCAGCATACATAATGGAGATATAGTCAGCAATACTTGCGACGACCCCAAGGTCATGAGTAATGAAAATGACACACATCTTAAATCGTTCTTGAAGATCACGGATAATATCAAGCACTAATGCTTGAACTGTTGGGTCAAGGGCTGTTGTTGGTTCATCAAGAACAAGGATTTTGGGATGCAGTGAGACGATCGCTGCAATCACAACCCGTTGAATCATCCCTCCCGAAAGTTCATGTGGATATAAATCCATTACTTCTTCAGGATTGTTAATTTTAGTTAGTTTAAGGAATTCAATGCTTCTTTCTTTCGCTTCTTTCTTGTTTTTAACAAGACCATTAATCAACATTCCCTCCATAATTTGTTTTCCAATTTTCATTGTCGGATTCAAGGTTGATGTTGGATTCTGGAAGACCGCAGAAATCACTTTTCCAAGGTATTTTGATCGTTGTCAATCACTAAAGGTAAAGTCTTGTACCTCGTTCCCATAAAGACTAATCTTACCTTCCTCAATGTTCGCATTTGAACCAGCAAGGCCATATAATAGTGAAGTGATAACCGATTTTCCACTACCTGACTCCCCGATGATGGCATGCACCTTACCTTCGTAAAAGTCAATTGATGTATTTCTTAAAACAAGAGCTTTTTCGGTTGGCCGGCTTGGGTTAGTAAAAGTTAGTTTGATATTTTCAATGCTTGCAGCGATTTTTAACTTCGTGCCATCCTTAAATTCTTTGTATGAGACATTACTTTCAAATTTTTCAAAATCAAATTGTTTTCTTGTGGGAGCGAAGTAGGACTTAAGAGTTACTTTTTCCTTTTTATTTTTCTTTTTTGCTTTTGTCTCTTGGGCGATTTTTTTTTCCGGATTTTCAGACTTCACTGGTTCACTTGACATTGACTCATTAACCATTAATTCATCCATCATAGGTTTTTCGTCTATTGCCTTCATATCAAGATTAACTAATGGTTCAACCTTTTTATCATGAAGTACATCAGAAGAAGTTTCTACATCCGATTCTTGATTTATTTTTTGGTTGAAATTAGATCGAAGAATCCCAAGGGAGGTTTTTTCGTTATAAATATCGAAGGATGAATCGCGGTGAATTTCAGGATAAGGAGAAGCTCAAGGATTATTATCAAGGTATCTTGTGTCAATTCCTTCTTGATATTGTTCACCATTATCCTTTTTAAGAGTCCATTTAAATTCATTTAATTGGATTAATGTTCGGTCAAGTAAAGGAGGAATGTATTCTGAGTTATAAACTTGACGACATCATTCCTCTGATTTATCTTCAGTACTATATTGAAATACTGCATCTGTTCAAAAACTATGAATCTTTTTAGCTTTTTGATCTTCATGTTTAAGACAAGGAGCGGTAAAGGAAACAACACGACCACGACTATTTTGAAGTTCATATTCGGTTGGAATTTCATTTTTTGATCAATTAGGACGCGGTGTATCCTCTTCTTCCAACTTTTCAACTGCATCTTGTTCTTGTTTTACTAACATTAAATCAGTTAGCGACACACTGGTGTTTTGTTCGTCGTAAACTTGATATTCATCATGTGAATCAGAAACAATCATATTATTACCAGATTCATCTTCGTGCATTGTTAGTAAAGAGTGGTCATCCATCATTTTTTCCATTTCTTTTTGTTTTTCACAAGCAGATATGTCATGATGACCTTCGACATTGATTGAGCAAACAGCAATCGGGTCGGTTACATTATTGGTCATATGTTCGAAAATAGCGAAATCGTTATTCTCGTAAGGTTTCGCACCTTTGATCATTGTTAAATGCTGGCTATCTGGTTTATAATCATCAAAGTTCAATTTACGATTGCTAAGGGTATAACTGTAATATTGTTTACGAAAACTTTTAGAATTATAGATTTTTTTCATATTAACGTTGTCTACGCAATGCGTCCTGCACTGCACTCCCTACTAATTGAATTGAAGCCACTATTAACACTAAAATGGACGACGGTATTAAGGTATATCTAGGATATAAGGTAATAATCGAAGAACCATCCGCAATTAAGTTACCAAGGGTTGGGGTATTTGGTAACGATAGCCCAATAAAGGCCAGTGAAGATTCAGCTAAAATTGCTCCAGGAATTGAAAACACAAGTTGCGAAATCATAATAGGAACGATGATTGGAATAAAATTCAATAAGATTTTTGAATTCTTTGTCCCAAGAGTCTTTGATGCTGACACTCATAGGAAACCACGAGCCCGTCTAACTTGTGAACGCATATGGTTCGCCATTCCAATTCAACCAGCAAATGAAATAGCAAACACAGTAACCCCAAACGAGGGTTTTAGAATAACGGTTAGGATCATTAGAATAATGATGGTTGGAACATTAGAAAGGATTTTAATGAAGAAGGTCATCACCCGGTCAAACCAAGTAAAATAACCCATTAAAATACCAATCGTCACACCTACAACAAGTTCAATCGCTGTCGTAATGATAGCGATTCCCAGAGAATAACGAAGACCCCATCACAGCATCGCTCAAAGGTCACGACCTTTGTTATCTGTCCCAAAAATAAATCCTTTTGAGAAGTAGTCAAGATACCGGTGTCCTGGTCTTAGTTCGGTTGGTGATCCTGATGTTAACGGAATGACAATCGCAAGGATTAATAAGGAGATAATTATACTAAATCCTATCACTCCCGAGATTGATTTAGCGAACCGGTTCGCAAATTCACGGAATGGTCTTGGTTTCGCACCCATATACACATTTTCACGGAATTCAATGATGTTTCCGACAATTTTTCATTGCTGATGTTTAAATGGTTGAAGAAATAAATTAGGAGCATCGCTTCTAAACTCATCAGCAATTTTTTCGCCGAATTGTTTCATCTTCGATTTCTTATATCGTTGAATTGCTGACATTTTACTTACCTCCTCTTCTAATACGTGGGTCAATTAAAATATAAAGAGCATCACGTAAGGTATAACCAATAATAGTAGTAATAGAATAAATAATTACTAATAATAGAATAACATTAAAATCTTTCGACAAAATTGAGTCAAGGAATAATGAACCAGAACCCGGAATTTGGAAAATTTGCTCAATAAACAACGCTCCAGTAAATGAACCAAGAATCACAAATGGGAAGAAGGTAGCGATTGGGAAAAGTGAAGGTTTTAATGCATGCATTCAAACGAAACGGTTCACTGTCGCTCCTTTTAAGTAAGCAAACTTAGCGTGAGTTGAATTTAGTTCTCGGTTCATTTCTACCTTAATGTATTGTACATAAACAATAATTGAACCAAGCGAAAGAGCAAGTCCAGGAAGGATATATGTTAGGAAATTGTTAATATCAAATACAAAAGGTAACCCAACATCCTTACCAATTAATAAAAGGACAAGACCAAAGACAAGCGAAGGAACGGCTGAAATTACGGAAATGACTACGGTTGAAATACTATCAAGTATACCACCTGGCTTACGACCAACAAGCACACCTAATGGAATACCCACAATCAAGGTAAGGAAAACACTGAAAATACCTATTGCAAACGAAACAAGGTAACGTCCCCAAATAAATTGATTGATTTCCACACCAGGACGAATTGATGTTGAAATTCCAAACTTACCAACAAATAAATTTCCAAGGTATTCTCAATATCGAATTCCGAGCGGACGATCAAGACCGTATTGAGCTAGAATTGCTTTCTTCGCTTCTGGTGATGTAATTCCAATCGTAAGGGCATTTTCCCCTGGTACGATGTTAATTAAAAAGAATGTTACTGTAACAACTATTCAAGATAAGACAAAAAATTCAAGTATTAATTTGAAAGTTTTTCAAATTCCTTGAACAAACTTTGAATCGGTTGAGAAAAAGTCAATAATCGGATCAATGACTCGGTCTCGCTCTTTGCTAGATCTAATCGATCTTCCTGTCCCAAAGATGACATAATTATTAGAAAAAGAATAATTCTCTTTTTTCATCTTCGAGGGAGAGGTAGATTGATTAGTGCTAAGTTGTTGTTCAACTACTTCGTTAGACATACATACTCCTTTAAATAATAGTTAAGCTGACAAGTGAGCTTATAATTTGTTTACTCATAATTCCATAACCAATAGTACATCCAAGAGCATAAAGAAAACTTGGTAAGATGATTACTAGAATCAATAAATTCAAGCGGATGTAAGCATATTGTAGTGATGTTAGTTCATATTTTGCATCAACATAAAAGCGATCAATCACTTTTGCTTCAAAATTAGATATACGATATTCTCCTTGTTTTCTTATTGTTTTGATGTACTTCCGTCTTTGGTAGTACCTTGAAAAGAAAACATAAAGAAAAACAATCATAATAAGAACTAAATAACCAAGAAAAACATGAAATGCTTTTAACTTAAAAGTCGGGACAAGTTCAAGAACAATGTGGGAAATGATAAGAACAAGAAGTAGTGTAAACATACTAATTCATGCTCTATAACACATAAACCTCCTTGGATAACTTCCATTTTTTTTCATACTAATGACACACTCCATCAGCATGACAATGTTGACCTTGAGAAGGTTCCAGAGTGATGTCTTGGTAAAACCTTGGATCAAAATAAATATATTGATTTTCCTTTACTATATCTCTTTTGTTTTTAGTAATAGTAAGTAGGTGATCGTCAAGTCATTGTTCAAAAAATAATTTATTAGTTTCTTTTAATTTTTTTGCCGCAACATAGTTTTTCACAAGAAAAACTGGTGAGAGTATTTCTGTTGGACTAATAACTAATTTTTTTATTTCATCCTTACCTTTTTCTCGATCAAGTACCTTAGTAAAAGTTATTTGACTAATTTCGGTTTCTTTGTTTTCTGGGGTTATGAAAGAACGCTCTTTAAGATTGCGATAATCAAGGTCGATTAACGGAATTTCGTTATCAAGTTGTTTATCTTTAATTTGACCGATGTCGTCTTTTTTGCCAAACACTCTAACTGTTTGTGAAACGAAACGGTAGAATTTACCACCTGAAAGTTTAAATGCAGTGTAAGAACCTTCAGTATATTGAATATTGCTAACGACTTCGTCAATTGTAACATCTTGATAAGCAATATTCATATATGTTGCTTTTTCAATGTATTCTTTAAATTCTTGAATACTACTGAAATACTTTTGACCGCTTTTATTTTTCCCTTTGAGATCAATAATCAGCGGTTTAATCTTATTTAAAATATCATCGTCAATCTTTGATGGGGTTGAATCGATTTTTACCTTATAACTAAAATCGATATCAAACTTCTTATTATTATTTTCTTTAAAATTAAAGTGTTCAATATAAACATGGTACTTAAAATTAAAAAGATTTAAGAACAAAAAATTATTAATGTAATAGAGATAGAAAGAGTTTTTAAATCGTTGATTAACAAGTTGGTAAAAACCGCGTGCGATGGCTTCATACTTAGGTTTTTCACCTATATCATCATTAATGACAATTGTCGATTGTGTTTCGCTGCTTATTTCATCAGACAATTGTAATGATTCTTTTTGTTTGTTGGTTAATGGTTTACTTGGAACATCCGTTTTTGTTTTTTGACAACTTGCAATGGTAACGGCGAAAATAGGAATAGTTAATGAAGTAAATAAAAACCAACAAAATTTCATATTCTTTTTAGTTGATTTCATTATTATTTACCTTTATATATATTGTAATGACATCAACTAATAATTAGCACAGCAGCAAGAATAAAATTTATTCTTGTCAATGCAGCGAATCAGAAACTTAAAAATTGATTGGTTCTTCTTAAATGAAATAAACTTAGTGAACATTCAAAAATAAACTGCATCTTGAAAGTAAAAATCATTATTGTCACATGATGCAATACCGTTAATGTTAATATTCTTATTAAAGTTTTTATTTAATAGAATAACTGAATGCATTACAATAAGTCCTTTCAATGTTTATTTAATAAATTAAACCAATATGATTTATAAGTCAATGGAAATAGTAAAAAAAACAATCAATTGATAAAAAGTGTAATATTTACCTAATTTATTGTACCAATTTTTACACTTTTTATCAATTAGCACTTTGGTGTGCTAAAAAACTCTGTTAACTTAATTTAATGAATATTAGTTAAATTATATTTATTTAGTAAATTGTATTAGAATTTTTATATTGACTTATCTTTAAAAATCACTATAATATTAACGTTATGGAAGTATAGCTCAGCTGGTTAGAGCACACCCCTGATAAGGGTGAGGTCGGTGGTTCGAGTCCACTTATTTCCACCACGGGGACGTAGCTCAATTGATAGAGCACCTGATTTGCACTCAGGAGGTCGTGGGTTTGACCCCCATCGTCTCCACCATTAAATGAAATAAAGAGAGTTAAAAAATAACTAGCATGTGCTAGTTATTTTTTATTGTAAACGTTTGTAGTAGTAGAAAAAAGTCCATTGTATTAGGCAATACAGTGGACTTTTTTTGATTTAAAGGATGTTTGATTGCATATGTAAAACTAATAATTACACGATTACTTTAACAGCATACAGTACTAAAAAATTATGAGTAAACAAAAAGGAAGAATATAGTAAGGCAATTAGTACTGTATTAATTAAGTTTTTATTTAAATTTGGAGTAAATTCAAATTGAATTAATAATTACATAACATTATTTTTTATTGAGTGTGCGGATAACCGATTAAGCTATCCGCATAATAATTATAAGAAAAAAGAAGCTTAAAATAACAAAAATCGATGGTGATAGACCTGACTTTATCTTTTTTTCTTTGAAAAATAAGTGTTTTTAAACCATTTTTAGAAGCGCAAAGAATCGATTTTTCTTCTAAATCAACCATTCTTATTGTTTTTTTTATAAAAAAAACAATATTCAGCGATTCTTTTAAAATTAAAAAAAATGATGTTATTTCTATATTGTTACTCGTCAAGTTTAAACAATTTATCCTTTAGTTTTTCATCCTTTATTTCTTTATAAAGTTCCCTTCTCAGTTTTCTTTTCTCGTAAAGTTTGAGTGAATCTTCATAAAAATAAAGGTACTTTTTTATTTTATTTAAACTATCAAAAACTGCAGCACGACTAACTTTAAATGTTTCAGCAATCTCAAGTAAGGATAAATCTTGGTGGTAGTGAAGGGTAAAATAACTAATTTGCTTAGCAGTAAGTAGACACTTATAAAGATCAAACAGATCAATTAAATTAAAGCGTTTGTTTTCCATCTAATTTCATCCCGGTAACCATACCATCAACATAAGATTCAAGGTCAAATACCTTAAGGTCTTCAAGTTTTTCTCCAAGACCAATTAATTTAACCGGAATATTAAAAGCATCTTTGATGGCAAGAACTATCCCACCCCGTGATGTCGAATCCATTTTTGTTAGTACAATCCCTGAAATTTTAGTTGCTTCATTAAATGCTTTAGCTTGAGCAATTCCACTTTGGCCAAGTGTAGCATCTAAAACAAGTAGTGTTTCGTGCGGAGCTGATTGATCAAACTTATGAATAACATCGTGAATCTTTTTCAACTCATTCATCAAGTTTACTTTGTTTTGTAGACGGCCAGAAGTATCGACGATAACAAGATCATATTTTTCACTATAACCTTTCTCTAAACCGGTATAAATAACACTTGCAGGGTCTTGTCCTTCTTTAGTTGGTTTAATAATTTCCACACCAAGACGGCTCGCTCATACAGAAAGTTGTTCAATCGCACCAGCTCTGAAGGTATCACCAGCAACAAGAAGAACCTTTAGTTTTTGGTCGACAAATTGCTTGGTTATTTTTGCAATACTAGTCGTTTTTCCAACTCCATTAACTCCTACAACAAGTACAACATTAGTTTTGTTTTGTTGAAGATTAATGTCAGTATTAATGTCGGTATCCTGAATGTAGTAAAGAAAAATCTTATCAACAATGATGGTTTTAATGAGAATCGGATCATTTACTTTTTGGTAAAGAATCTCGTCTTTAACCGCTTCAATGATTTTGGTTGCCGCAACATAACCAACATCATACCCAATAAGAACTTCGAGAAGATCATCGTACCATTCTTCATTAATTTCAACATAATTTTTAGCAAGATCATTAATTGCTTGATCAAGTGCATTTGACGATTTTCTTAATCCCTCATTAAACTTGACCATTGAGTCATCATCTTTTTTTAGAATTCTTTGCTCATCAAGTTTAGAAGCAATTTCCTCGCTTTTTTGCTCCGCATCTTTTTTCTTGAATCGACTAGTTATTTTGTTTCATAAGTTACGAAAAAAACCCATTATTGTGCTCCCTTATATTTATCATGTAAATCATTTAATTTCATTTTAATGAATGATGAAAGTCCTTGGTTCGACATTTCAATACCAAGAAGAGAATGACAATTTTCTCAAGTACCTTGACGATGGGAAATAACAAGAAACTGAGTGTCTTTTGATTGTTTATTAATTAGTTTACCGAACTTATCTACATTATGAATATCAAGTGCGGCTTCTGCTTCATCAAGAATGACAAGTGGAAACTTCGCAATCGTTAATAAGGTAAATAAAACCGTAAGCACAACAAGTGTTCTCTCTCCACCAGAAAGAAGAGCAAGTGGAACCCCTTTTTTACCAGGTGGATTAGCAATAATCTCAATTCCGGATTCAAGGACATTTTTTTCGTCTTCAAGACGGATAAAACAAGAACCACCATTAAATAAATAATTAAAGATTTCTGGTAACTTTTCATTAGTCTCATTAATGATCTTAAGAAAATCCTGTTTAGCTTTTTTATCAAGGTCGTTAATGATAGCAAGCAGATCTTGAACCGCTCCTGTACACTCTTCTAGCTCTTTATTCTTCTCATTAAATTCTTTTTCTTTAAGAGAATAATCCTCAAGCACATTTAGATTGATATTCTTAAATCCTTGTAAGTGGAATTTAAGGTCCTTTATTTGTTGTTTTGCTTGAGCATCGCTATAACCAAGAGCACGATTACTATATTCTTCAATTGCTCTTTCAGGAGTTAATTGATAGTCTTCAATAATAATTGATTTATTCATTTCAATTTCTCGTCTATTGATTTCAATATTATTGATCGCTTTGTTTTCTTCAAGTTTTAAAGCATTAAGTGTATCTTTATCTTTAATATATTTTGATCTTTTTTCATCAATTGTTTTTTGAATACTGTTATATTGATTAAAAAAATTAGTAGCCTCCATTTCTTTTTTTAAAACGGAAGAAGAAAGTTCATCTAATTTCTGTTGATTTAAACTTATTGAATTTTTTAAGTCTTCCTTTGTTAAACTACTCTTTGACAGTACATTGTATTCGCTTGTTCATTTTGAAATATCTTCATCAAGTTTTTCGATTGCATAATTAAGTCGCTGAATGTTGTGTTTAATGGTGTTGACTTCACTAGTTAAGTCTTCGACTCCCTGTCGGGCATTATCGTATTTTTGATTAACACTACGGTACGATGAAACAAGTTCTTCAACTTTCTTCTTTTGGTCTTCAATTTTTTGTTCAAGGTTAAGAGTTGAAACAAGGTGACGACCTGACCCACCCGATACCGCTCCCATACTGTGAATGACAGAACCATCAAGAGTAATTACCTTATAATTTTTATATGTAAATTGGCTTAAAATTTCAGCATTATCAAGGTTGTCAACGATGATTATATTACCAATTAAATTATCAATAGCAATTTTGTATTCGGGCTTAATTTTAACAAGATTATTTGCTGTATCAATAAAACCTTTTTTGGTGTTTAGAATATCAATAAATTCCTTTTTAATTTCTTTCGCTTTAATATCTTTTAAAGGTAGAAAAGTCGCATAACCACCGTTGTTTAATTTAAGAAAATTAACACATTTCTTAGCACTCTCATTATCTTTAACAACGACATTTGAAATAGCTTTACCAAGGGCTGTCTGTACTGCAACTTCATACATTTCCTTAGTTGAGATTAAACGACCGATTGTGTCAATGACTCCGTAAATATGATCTTTATTTGAAAGGATGGTCTTCGCTCCTTTTTCCAGACTTGACATATTTTCGTATTCATTTTCCATCTTTTCAAGTGTGGTTTGCTCTACTCGAAGAGATGTCGCACTCTGGTTTCGTTCGTCCTCAAATTTAGTTAATAAGTCTCTTATCGCTTGGTATTGTTTTTCTTTATCTTCAAGTTCCTTGTTAAAGAAATCAAGGTCTTTTTTAGATGTTTCAAAGGTTGACTGATCATTTGAAATTAAAGTCTTTAAAGCGGCTAATTTTGTCTCAACAGAAGAAGCATTAGTGACTTGGTTAGTAAGGAGAATTTCAGTGCGATTTTTTTCGTCTTTGTATTGATCAATCTCACGTTTAATTTTCGCAATTTCATCATTAATTTGATTGTATTTAGCGAGAGAAAAATCTTTGTCGTTAACAAGTTTTTTAATCTCTTCATCACGGATATCAATATCTGGTGTTATTAAACTAATTTTATTTCGTGTATTACGAAGAAATTCTTCATTTTCACCTAGATTGATTGTGTGGTGTTTTAACTCACGACTAGTAATAACTAACTCAATATCGGTTAACTGATTTTTGAGTTTTTGATATTGGTCAAATTTAGCTTTTTGATCTTCAAGTTTCTGTAAATCCTTCTTTAGTTCAAGAACAATATCATTAATTCGATTTAGATTTTCGTTTGCACGATCAAGATCGCGTATTGATTCTTCTTTTTTTCGGGTGTATTTACTAATCCCGCTAGCTTCTTCAAAAACCTTTCGCCGATCAATCGGTTTAGCATCATTAAACCAACTTACTGTACCTTGACTTAAAATACCAAGCGAACCTTTTAATAGACCACTATTGAGAAAAAGCTCAGTTATGGTAGATAGTTTCGCTTCTTCGTCATTGATAAAATATTTATTTGTGTCGGTTTTTTGGTCATACTCACGAGTAACTTTTAATTCAGGATCAAGATTATTAAAGATATTGTCAATATTGTTAAAAACACATGACACTTTCATCTTTGTCGCTTTTTTTAGTTGAGCATTTCCATTAAAAAGGAGATCATCTTTTTTACCACGAAGTTGCTTCGCACTATGCTCCCCGATTAGTCATTTAAGAGCATCAACAATGTTTGATTTACCAGCTCCATTAGGGCCAATAATTCCTACCATTTGGTCATCAAAAGGGATGGTAACTTCATTACCAAAAGATTTAAAACCTTGGATGACCATTTTCTTTAAAAAGGGCATATTAATCTTTTTCTTTATTAATTAAAATAATGTAATCCTTTAAATTATAAAGATTTATTATGTTTGTAAGCATTTTTACTTGACAAAAAAATAGCCCGTTAAGAGCTATTTTCGTAAACTTGATGTTTTTTTGGCCTAGCGATCTTTATAAGCTATTAAAATTGCTTTATTATCGCTAATTTTCGCTTTCAACTGCAACCTTTTTTTATCATCGGTTTCTTTTTCAAGTTGTACACTAAGTTGATCAATTTCTTTTTGTAGTTGATCGGTATCAACATCATCAAACCACACAAAATAATCACTAAACAATCTGATTTGCTTCTTTTCGGCATAGATAATCCCTTCAAGGATAACCATTTTTTTTGGTGTTGATGTAGGGCTTGAGCGAATGTAGCAAACACATCCTTCGATTGGAGACATCAGTGGGTTGTGTTCTGGAAGAATGGTGATTCTTCCTTCACTTGATTTAATCTGCAAACTATAAATTGCTTCAGTGTAGGTTTGAGCTCTTGGAGTAACAATTTTAAGAAGTGTGGTATTAGCCATTTTGTTTTCCAGCTTTAGCTAAGACATCAGCAATTGTCCCGACATATAAAAAGTGTTGTTCGTGAATGTCGTCTAACTCACCATCAAGTATCATTCTAAATCCTTCGATTGTGTCTTCAAGTTTCACAGAAAGTCCTGGTTGACCACTAAACTTTTCAGCAACGTGACTTGGTTGACTTAGGAAGTTTCTAATCTTTCGAGCACGAATTACAACTTGTCGGTCTTCTTCACTTAATTCGTCAATCCCTAGAATAGCAATAATATCTTGTAATTCAAGGAAACGTTGAAGAATTTGAACCACTCGACGTGCTACTGTATAGTGTTTTAAACCAACAATAAGCGGGTCAAGTAGTCTTGAAGTACTTTGAAGTGGTGAAATAGCTGGATAAAGACCTAAACTAGCGATAGCTCGGTCAAGCACAACCTTCGCATCAAGGTGACTGAAAGTTGTTGCTGGAGCTGGGTCGGTTAAGTCGTCAGCTGGTACATAAACCGCTTGTACTGATGTAATTGATCCTTTTTTTGTTGATGTAATTCGTTCTTGCAGTTGACCCATTTCAAAAGCAAGAGTTGGTTGGTAACCAACAGCGCTAGGCATACGACCAAGCAGGGCAGATACTTCGGAACCGGCTTGTGTAAACCGGAAGATGTTGTCAATGAAAAGTAACACGTCTTGACCGAAACTATCACGGAATTCTTCGGCCATAGTAAGACCAGAAAGAGCAACTCTCATTCTCGCTCCAGGGGGTTCGTTCATTTGACCAAAGACAAGTGCTGTTTTATCAAGCACACCACTCTCTTCCATTTCGTAATAAAGGTCGTTACCTTCCCGAGTTCGTTCACCTACCCCGGCGAAGACAGATAATCCCCCGTGGTTCTTAGCGACGTTGTGGATTAACTCTTGCATTAAGACAGTTTTTCCAACCCCTGCACCACCAAATAAACCAATCTTCCCCCCTTTAGCAAAAGGGACAAGAAGGTCAACAACTTTAATTCCCGTTTCAAGAATTTCAATGTTTTCCGCTTGCTCACTAAATGAAGGAGCTGGACGGTGGATTGGCATTGTCTTTGATTTTGGTTTTGGTTTTCCGTCAATTGGTTCCCCAACGACATTAAACATACGACCAAGAACTTCAAGACCAACTGGCATTTGTATTGGTCGTCCCGTGTTAGTAACTCCCATCCCACGAACAAGACCATCTGTTGTGTCCATCGCAATGCATCGTGCGATATTATCCCCAATTAATTGAGAGACTTCTAGCACAAGATTATTTTCGTTATCAACAATCAATGCATTGTTTACTTGTGGTAGTGCATCAGATGGAAAGCTAACATCGACAACAGGACCTAGAATTTGAATAATTTTTCCTTTGTTTTTGCTATACATATATCTCTCCTAAAAATAGATTAGTCATCATCGTTACTACCACCGACAATTTCAGTAATTTCTGATGTAATTTTGCCTTGTCGTAATGTGTTGTAGACTAGTTTGTAATTTTCTGCAAGTGCTTTCGCATTATTTGTTGCAGCATCCATTGCGTTTCGTCGAGAAGCGTTTTCGGAGATTTTTGAATTCATTAAACACCCAAGTAGGATTGTGCTAATGTAATTTGGCAAAATTTTTCTTACAATCGCTTCCTTATTTGGATGGAAGATAATGATATCGTTTTTAACAGATAGATGACTCTTCATATGTTCAATCGTTGAAGTATCAAAAGGTAAAACCTGAAGTGTTTCAACCTCAAAGGTAATAGCATTAATAAACTTCGTGTAAACGATGACAACACGGTTAACTTCACCGCTAAGATAAAGATCAAGGACTTCCTTAGCAAAAGCGTGAGTCATATCAAAATTTAAATCATTATCGTTCAAATTAAAGAACTTTGCGACTTGATTTGATCGACCTTCAAATCGCATAAAGTCATTACCTTTCTTACCGATGGTAAAGGTAATGTCGTTGTCAGTTAATATTTCTTTGACAACTTTGTTGACATTATAGTTGTAACTTCCAGCAAGACCCATTGTTGAGTTAATAGTAATATAAAGAGTTCTGTCTTTTGCGTTTTCAACATTAAGAAAACCAATGTCCTTAACTGTCGAAAGAAGAAGACCTATTACTTCGTAGAAGTCAGCACTATATTCCTTTATTTGTGCAAGATGATCCCGTTGACGTTTTAATTTAGCCGTCGCTACAAGTTTCATTGCATTCGTAGTT
This sequence comes from Ureaplasma canigenitalium ATCC 51252, assembly GCF_000712165.1. Lineage (GTDB taxonomy): Bacteria > Bacillota_I > Bacilli_A > Mycoplasmatales > Mycoplasmoidaceae > Ureaplasma > Ureaplasma canigenitalium. The sequence continues at coordinate 124,612 of NZ_JONZ01000005.1, forward strand.
TTAGCTGTGGTCTTGATCGATGTTATTTTACGTTTAATCGTATCTAATGACATCTTTAAGCACCTACATGATTAGTCATTAATGATTGATTTTTCTTCATGTTCTTCTTTTCAAGCTTAGCTAGTTTGTAAGCAGCTTTTTCCTCAGCTGTTTTCTTCGGTTTAAGAACAGTAACAAGTTTAACAATAAGGATAACTGATGTAATCATTTGAGGCATCATTGTAGTAATGAATACTCAATAATAAGCAACGATTTCTGGTTGGTCAAGATAGATATAAGCTCTAGCTAAAGTTTGAAGTCTAATTTGACTAGCACTTGATAAAGTTACATCGTGTCCATTATGGTGATATGTTGCTGTCACATCTCTAAATTCATTTATGAATTTAGCAAATCAAGAGTCGTTGTAGAAAGTTTGACCGTTTTTGGTTGTAATTTCGACACCAGTTGATGAATTGAAGTTGCCAAGTACTTTGACCGCAAAACCCCATGTGTTGTTGTGGTTAATTAGCCCTTGAGCATGAGCATGAAGGAATGCTTCAATGGCCTCTGTAGCCTTCTTAATATAGGCCTCGTTGTATTCCTCAGTCGGAAGAATTGGTTTGTGTGAGGCGATATTTGAAGCTCAGTCATTAAGTAATCCATTCTCTCTTAAATCAAGCAATATTTTGTAGTATTTTTGATAGTCCGCATGCGGATCATATTCTACAAATTTCATTAATGAGTCTTGTGTTTTAATATCAGCAATAACATCCTTAAATAGACCGTCTTCAAAAAGACGACGTCCAATTTCAAATGATGGAGCTAAAAGAACTACCATTGCGATAGCAACGCTACTTAGCGCAACGAAGAGTACAAGAGCGGAAATAAATCAAGGCGTAAAGATTTGTTTTGCTTTTGATTGGGCAAGAAATTCGGTATATGTTTTGTTCATCTTTATTTGCATACTATTTTAAATAAGTGAAACCACTTGGCCCTTTCTTCATATCGTAATCACTAAGATCTTTTGGATTATTATATTGGAATACCTTCTTCGCAAGAAGGACACCAGCTTTCTTACTTCCTTCGAAGTATGATTCATAATCTTTTTTAGAAGTCTTAACAGAAGTTGTTTTATAAGTACTTCAACCTTTTGAAAGACTAGTGTGAAGTTTTTCTTCAAGGTCAAATTCCCCAAGGACTTTTTTAATCGGAGAGGTAACATAAACAACAACACGTTCAACCTCTTCACTTGGGATTACTTTGTAGAATAAAGTTGTTTTCTTGTTTTCAAACAATTCGATTGCTTCATTCTTACTTAGACTAATCATAATAGTCTGCTTTTGAATACCTTCAATTGCTTCATTAGATTGAGTCAGTTTTTGACTTTCACGACGTCTCTTTTCTTCTTCATCTTCACTCGTAATTGATGTTTCTTCGTTAGATGCTGAATCACTCACCATATCGTCATCGTGCATCATAATATCTTCAACAACCATTTCGTGAATTTCATCAGAAGGGTCTTGTGAAACAGTTAGAGTTTCGTCATAACTTTGGTCTTCGATGATTTCATAATCATGTTCTTGACACATCTCAACCATTTCTTCATCCATCGGAGTCTCATTAACAGTCGCATTCATCATTTGACTACCTTTTTCAATCTTATCGAAATAGACTTTGTCTTCTTCGCTAAGCATTGTATGATTCTCATCATTGTAAAGGAAAAGATTGATTGCTCTTTGAATAGCATATTTGAAAGCAGGAGTATTTTCCTTAGTAAATGCTTTATTCTCATCAAGATCTTTACGTAGATTTGTACCTTTGAAGTAATCGATTAGATACTCTTTAAAGTCTTGAATCTTTTCAACAGGGACTTGGGAAATCATTTTTTCTTTAACTGTGAAAAGAATGATTGCTTCATCCGTTTGTTGATATGGTTTGTTTGGTGCTTGTTTAATAACAGCCATCACACTTTGACCAAGTTTAAGGATTCGTTTTGTTTCATCATCAAGGTCAGAACCGAATTGACTAAACGCTTCAAGTTCTCGGTAGTTTGCTAGTTCAAGTTTTAGCGAAGCACCTGTTTGTTTAACTGATTTAATCTGAGCAGCAGACCCAACCCGTGATACAGATTGACCAGCATCAATCGCAGGTCGTTGACCAGCATTGAATAATGAAGTCTGCATAAATAATTGACCATCAGTAATCGAAATAACATTTGTTGGAATATATGCTGAAATATCCCCAGCTTGTGTTTCAACAATTGGAAGTGCGGTAATGCTACCAGCACCTAGACTGTCGTTTAATTTACATGCCCGTTCAAGCAAACGACTATGAAGATAGAACACATCCCCGGGATAGGCTTCACGACCAGGTGGTCGACGAAGTAGTAACGAAATTGTCCGATATGCAATGGCATGTTTTGATAGGTCGTCGTAAATAATTAAGACGTCCTTACCTTGGTGCATTCAGTATTCCGCGATGGTTACCCCGGTATAAGGGGCAATATATTGAAGGGCAGGTAATTCTGAACTCGTTGCTGAAACAACGGTTGTATATTCCATTGCTTGGTTTCGCTCAAGTGTTCTTACAACATTAGCAACAGTTGAGTTCTTTTGACCAATTGCAACATATACACAGTATACATTTTTCCCTCTTTGGTTAATAATGGTATCAAGAGCAATAGTTGTTTTTCCTGTTTGACGGTCACCAATTATTAACTCTCTTTGTCCCTTACCAATCGGGAACATACTATCGATTGATAGAATACCAGTTTCAAGTGGTTGGTGAACTGATTTACGATCCATTACCCCGTGTGCAATTTTTTCAATCACATCGGTGTGTTCAGTTTTAATTTCACCTTTATTATCAATTGCTTTACCAAGAGCATCAACAACTCGTCCTAAAAGGGCATCCCCAACCGGAACTGAAACAATCCGGTTAGTTCGATAAACCTTATCCCCTTCTTTAATCCCAGAATAATCTCCAAGTAAAACAATACCGACAACATCTTCTTCAAGGTTAAAAGCAATCCCTTCAACCCCGTTTTGAAAACGAACAATTTCGTTTAACTGTACATTATCAAGAGCATCTGCAAGAGCAATCCCGTCCCCAATTGAGATTACAGATCCGGTTTCTTTTGATTCAGGATGGTCATTAAGGTTCTTGATTTGGTGCTTAATCAAATCAACTAGTGAGTTGGCTTGATTCTTATTTGTCATATGCTCCACCCTCTTTCTTTATATTTTGACTTAAACTGTCTAATTTACTTTTTAATGAAAAATCATTAATCTCAGAATTAACTTTCACAACGATTCCACCAATCAGTGACTCATCAATAATTTCAGTAAGAACGATATCTGCTTGATAACGTTTTTTAAGGATATCAATTAATTTCATCTTTTGTTCTTTTGAAAGACTAAAAGGAGTTCTGGCTTCCGCATTATGGTATTTGACAGAATAGTTTTTTAGCTTGTTATAGATGATTTTTGAATACTTGTCTAATTTACTTGTACCCATTAATGATTAATTCCTTCCTGTTGAAAAACGGCTTTTAATTTACCGATTACAGAGTTATCAATGGTATTTGAGTTAAAGGTAACGACAATTCCACCGATGATGTTTTTATCGACGATAAATGTTGGTTTAAATTTCACACTATATTTTTTTTCAAGCGATTCAAGGAGTCTAGTTTCTTGATCTTTTGTTAATTCAAAGGCAGTTGTGATTTCAATTTCAACTAATTTAAGTTCATTGTTTAAAAGTTTTATTGATTTAGTAAGGATGTCCTTAACTAGACGAAATAAATCACGGTCGATAAGAAGAAGAAGAAAGTTAAGCAAGTACTCTTCGATTTCATTTTCAAAAATCGCTTTAATTTCTTTTTTTCTTACTTCCTTATCAAGATCAACTTCTTGAATGTATTCGTAAAATCCTGGAGCTTCTTTAAAAGCTTCCTTAATTGTTTCAAGGTGGATAAGGTATTTTTCAACCTTGCCTTGGTCACGAGCTAATTCAAATAGTGCATAAGAGTATTTTTCAACTATTTTAGTTTTTTTCATAAGTTAATTAATGATTAACAGCTTTTTTAGGAGATGATGAATCAAAATCCTTGATGAATTCATCTACTAATTTATCGTTGTCAGCTCTGGTAATGTTTTTCTTAATTAAAGCTTCAGCTGCCACAAAAGCGGCTTCCTTAGCTTCTCTTGTTAGACGGTCAAGATTTGATTTATATTGGTTTTCGATGTCAGTTGTTGCTGATTTAATCATATGATCAGCATTTTCCTTCGCAAGACGTTCTTGTTCGATCATATAGTTCGAAGCTTCTGTTTTAGCTGAAGCAATAATTTCATTAGCTTTGTTTGTTGCTTCAAGTTGTTCTTTCTTAGCTTCTTCCATATATAACATTGCCTCTTCTTTTGCTTTTTCTGCATCAGTAATTTCTTTAGCAATATATTCACGTCTTCGATCTAACATCTTATTTGTTGGTTTTCAAATCATTCAAAGAATAATTGAGAAAACAAAACACATCGCAATCACTTGAGCAATAAATACTCAAACGTTAGGGAACATTGTGTTAATAATTTCAGCAGCATTAAGTTCAGGAATGTCAGCTGTACAACTTGCTAAAAACGGAATCCCGATTGCAGCAAGTCCAGCTACACCAAAACTAGCTAACAGTTTATTTTTTGTTTGTTGTTTCATTAGTTTCGACCTCCTCATTCTCGTTCTTATTATTTCTTGTTAATAAATTAATAAAGGTAATAATTAAGCAACGAAAACAATTAGAATCGCAATAATCAAGGCATAAATCGCCACCGCTTCGGCAAGGGCAAGACCTACAATCATTGTAGAAAGAATCTTAGGTTGTGCTTCTGGGTTACGAGCTACAGCATTTACCGCTTGTGAAGTTGAGAAACCTTGCATAACCCCAACGAAACCAGCAGCTCACATAGTCATGGCAGCACCAACATACTTACCTAGATAAGCAATTGATGCACCATTTTGCAGAGTACCTACTTGATTAGGCTCAATGTTAGGTAATGCACCAGTTTCAAGGTGAGACGCAATAACTCCTGTAATATCAATAAATGATGACATAATAAAACTCCTGTTTTAATTAATTAAATATTTTATTAATGAGTGGCAGAAACTGCATTCGCTTCTAGATTAACTTCTTCTCCGTTCGCAATTCTTCTTGCTTCTTCTCGCTTACGAAGTTTTTCAGCTTTCATATGTGCCACATGTTCTCAATGTTCTTCAGCCTCACGGATTTCAAGACCTCATGTAATACTTGAAAGTAATGTAAACACATAAGCTTGAATTGAACCGGCAAACATTGTGAAGTACCCGATTAGAATTGGTAAAATCGTCATTGAACCAATCAGTGAAATTCCAACTCAAGGAACAACATTAGTAAATCCAGCAAAAGCTCAGAATGTAATGTTTAACAATACAGCAGCGGCTGTAATGTTACCTCAAAGACGGAATGTAAGAGAAATAATTGGAGATAATTTACTCATTATTTCAAGTGGATTTATCATAATTGGGATTTTCTTAATCTTAAAAGCGAACTTCGCAAAGTAACTAGCTTTTTGGTAACGTAGAGCAACGAATTGACCACCAATAATGCTAAAGACAGCCATCGCAAGCGGTACCGCTGAAGCGGTTGTCCCTTCTTTAAAACCAAAAAGGGAAACCATATTCGCTGTGAATATGAATGAGAAAACAAATAAAATAGCGGGAGCTAATTTAACATATTTCTTTCCCATTGTATCAACAACAAGACCACGAATGAAGTTCACAATCATGCCAATGATGATGACGAATCTGTTAGGTATATCATGTACCTTCATTTTTCGCACCATTGCATAGTAAACTGAACCAATTACTAAGATAATTAAAGTTACCATAATAATTGCACCAATATGCGGAATTGCAAAATTGGGATTCAATGGTTCATAATTTTCCATCTCTTCACCTTCCTTTAAATGTACTTTAAATTGTTTTTATTTTTTTATTGTAAAGTAATCCTTGTAACAACATACTTACAATTTGGCCAAGCATAAGCAAACCAGAAAAGATAAACAACGAATAAATTTCAAAAATTTCCACACCAAGTATGCTATTAACAGCTGTTCCAATTAATACTGGACTGGCCATTAATAAATTAAAAAAAATATGGATAGCAGCGAAAATAAAAGTATTTCCTTGCCGCAGTAATCGATATTGTTTATTTGTAGGTGCATTAATTAATTTATTAATTCGCATCGAAAGTAGCTTATTAACAACGACGTTTCTTAAACACATCAATAAAAAATTAAGTGTGGTACTAATTAAGAAAGAATAAAAAAATCTTTCTCAATTCGGTGCTACAATAGCTAAAAAAATGACTACGATTAATGAAATCATAGTAATTGGCAAAAATAGCATCAAATAATAATTGAAAGATTTTTGAATTTTCATTGAGTTGTTGTTTACTTTGGGCTTAATCGGCTTAGTTCTATTATATAGAATTAAAGACCGATATTCTAAAGAATATATCAATAAAAGAGCCAAGATGATCGATCTTTAACAATGAGTAAGAGTTAAGAGTGAGATAAGGTGACGATAAAAAAGAGATAAGAGTGGAATAAAGAAAATAATAAACACAAAAACTGATTGAAAATTATTAAGATATATAAATGAGGTAAGGTATGAATCAAATTTTTATACAAATTTTAGATAAAAATGAAGAAATGGCAAAGGCGACAATGCCGGTTGTCCTTCGTGTAAAGGAAAACATTATTCCAGGGGTTTTCCGAAAACTAGAGTCTTTTAAAAAACACGAAAAGTTAGAAATGATTGATGATAAAATCTACATCAAAATTGACGGTGTTACCTTTGTAATTTATTATCCGACTTTAAATAAGGTTCACTGTCAACATTCATGTACTGGTTTTATTCATCAAGTGAAGGAATTTAGCGACTTGCACCTTGAACGGATTGACATTTGCAATTCCCTTTATGAAAAAAACAAAATTTCTTTGCTAGTTGAGTTAACAAACTATGTAATTCAAACATTTGATCGATTTATTACTTGTGTTGACCTTTTTAGTGTTCATATGCAGACTGATAACTATAAATATTTTGCTAATTATATTTACCGTTATGAATATTTATTTGATTTGAACTGATACAAGGAAGCATTCCGGATTGAGTATAGTGAAAAGTACAAAGGAATTTATGTTCACTATTTAAACGGTTTTGGTTTCCTTGATTTTGTGTTAAAGGATAACAATAAAGACCACCATTGTTTGGTACGAAAGGCCATTGAAATCTTAAAAAATATTCTTGTCTCTGATGAACAAGGAGTTGAGAATTACCTAGATTGTCTACGACACGATTACATCGTTTCTACTTTTGTTGATCACTCATCAAAAGTCTATTTAATCCAAAAAATCTAGAGTAAAAAAACCAGGGCAACCTGGTTTTTTCTTATACTTCCATTTTTGAAATTACTTTGTACTCTTTATTATTTCTTTCCTTTCGGGTAAGAAGACGAATTCTCATTAATTTAAATATTAGACTATTTAGAACAACGGCGATATCGCTTGTTGCCATAATAAAGACAGCAATAAAAGCTGGAATAATCCCGACAATAGCAAGTGGGATAAAGATAATATTATAACCAAAAGCTCACAGCAAGCTCGAAATCATAAAACGTCGAGTGTATTTAGTCGTTTGGATAATTTTAATGATGTTAACAATATCAGGATTTAATAAGTTAATGTCACTAACGGCATTAACCGCTTTATTGTGAACGCCGATGGAAACCGAAAGGTCACTTTGCTTAAGAGCAAGAAGGTCGTTTATACCGTCACCAACATACATAACAACATTACCTTCGTCTTGAATTTTTTTAATAATGTGTTGCTTTTCGTCTGGTTTTACTTCGTAAAAAAACTCCTTAATGTTTAACTTATTTGCAATATACTTAGCAGCACCATATTGGTCGCCGGTAATCATATAAGTTTTAATTCCGTTGCTATTTAACCATTTAATTGTTTCATATGCATCTTCCCGGATTTGGTCAACAAAAATAAGGATAGTTTTAACAATCTTGTTTTTCGCAAGACAAACATAAGAGTAAAGTGCATCTTGATTTTTAATTTCATCTGTTAAATCAACATCAAAAATGAAACCATTTTCCCGAGCATATTTGTATGAAATCATATGGAAGGTGTCGTTATCTTTCTTCGCTACAATTCCAACTCCGGCAATTTCCTCGATATTAGTAACACTTTCATCGGGTTTAATATCATTCCGTTGTGCATAGTTTACAAATGCTTTTGCAAGTGGATGAATTGAAACTTGTTCCATACTATTCATTACACTTAGATAATCATAATCACCAACCACTTTATCTAGGACAAGTTTACCGTGTGTTAGTGTTCCTGTCTTATCAAAACAAACAGCATTAATTTTTTTTATCTTTTCAAAGATTTGTGAATTGTTATAAACAATTCCATTTTTGGCCGCACGAGCAGCACCAATTAAGACCGAAAGCGGAATAGCAATACCGAATGCACAAGGACACGAAATAACAAGCACAGCAATGAAAACATAAACGGCTTTATCAACAGTAGCGGCATAACTATCAATGTTCCCATTAATGTGGTTATTATGACTTAAATTCAAGAAGTTAACATTGTGAAGAGAAGGAACATAAAGTTGAAGAAGAAGACCAAGAATCGCAAAAAGCAAAATAATCGGAGTAAAAATCATTGCAATTTTATCCGCAATCTGCATTAACTTTGGTTTATCGTTAGCAATTTTGTTAACACCATTAATGATCTTTTTAATTGTTGAATCAGCAAACCGTTTTGTGATTTGCATAATAAACGGATTTCCAATGTTAATTGCTCCAGCAATTAACTCATCGTTAACCTGTTTTAAAATTGGACGAGCTTCACCAGTTAATGAAGATTCATCAACTTCACAACTATCTGAAACTAATTTTCCATCTAGCGGAATTCCTTCACCTTTTTTTACTAAACAGTAATCACCAATTTGAGCGATAAACACTTTTTTAGTTGAAACTTCTTTAGTTACTGGATCATAAAAGTGGTATTCCTTAATCTGAAGGTCATTTAAGGACTTAACATCCTGATTAGCTTTTAATTTAATTTTGTCATTGACAAGAAAACCAACTGACATTGTCGCAATAATCATACATGCCGTTTCATAAAAACCATGACCAGTTGTTTGTTTATCAATAGTTATTTTAATTAATAAATATGTACTATAAATGAAAGCAGAAAGGGTACTTAGGACAATGAGAATGTTCATCCCTGGTTTCTTCCATTTAAAAATTTCAAAAAAAGCATTTTTAAAATAACTGTAACCTAGACCAAAAATAACAACAATTGAAAAAGCACAAACAATTCAACCATAAATAATTCTTTGATCAATAGTCAATCAAGATGGTGTATCGAACATAAATCACATTTCAAAAACCATTAAAGGTAATGAAATAATCATTGCAATCGAAGTGATAGAAAGCGACTTTATGTAATTTTTTCTCGTTGTTGGTAGTTTTTTTCATCTATCACGAAGTGATAATTTTGATTTATTCTCAATCGCAATTGAAGGTTGCTTAAGTACTAGTTCTTTTTCTATCATAACTTAATATTTATATTCTTCAAGCACCGTTGAATCAAATCCACCATTTTTCATAGCTTGAAGCACATCCTCTTTCGTATAAAGATTTTCATCAAATTCAACTTCAATTTCTTTTGAAAGAATATTTATGTTCAGTGAGTTAAGTTTTAACAATTTAAGGCTATCTGTGATGTTCCCAGCACAACTACCGCAACTTATATTATCTGTGGTTAATAAAAGGTATGTCATAACAAGCCTCCTTGTAGAATAAACGGAACAATTAAAATATAACATAATAACTATAACAAATATTTCTTTTTTATTATTTTTATAAGTTCCATAAGGGAAAAATTTAAATAAATTTGGTTAAATTCAGAAATTTCCCCATTCTTCATCCATCTTTTTTCAACCTTCTTTATCTCAAAAAGTGAAAAAACCGCTCGCTGTATTAAGGGTAATTTCACCAATATATCAACGGTGATTTTCAAAGTATCAATCCGCTCTTATATGGTTAATTAAAAGTTCTTTTTTGAACCATTCAAAGAGTTTCTGCGAAACCATTATTGGAATTGAGCAATCAATCGTTAATGTCTCATCATTAAAAATTGATTGATGAGTTGACAAATCATAGATATTACTTTTTAATTTTGACCAGTCATAATTATTTTTCTCAACTTCTGACTTATCCATAATCATTAAGAACATCTTATCTTTGAAACAAAAAAATTTATAGTCGGTGGCAAGAGTATTTTTTGAAATTAAAGGTTCGATGATGACCCTTGTTTTAATAAAACGATAACACCAAGTTTGATAGAAGTTTTTAGGTTCAGCGACAAAAGGTTCTTTTAATAATTGGTTGAAAAAATTAATTGCCTTAATTAACTCCTTCTCAGGAGTGTCTTCGTGAATAATCAATACTTCCTCGTTCTCGGTACTATTTGAAGTTTTTATGATAAAAGGTCGTTTAATTTTCTTTAATTCATCAAGACTTAATAAATTTTCAGCATCATAGATTTTATAAGTGTCAACAAGGAAAATATCAAGCATTAATTTAGCCATCATTTTCTTAAACTCAACCTTGTCAACAAAAGGCAATATGCCGCATTGGTTAGTATTAAAATACATATGGACTAACTTTTCATTATAGGTTCTCGGTTGATCAAAGTCCGGTGTATAACCCATTTCTTCAATGAAAATTTTAGTAAACTCATCCTTAAACTTTTTACGGTCAGAAAGGTAGTATAACTGAGTTATAGAATCTAACTTTTTGATATTTTCGTCTGTAATCATAATTAATCCTCGATTTCAATACAAACCCTGGTAACTTCTTTAATAGGATGGTAGCTTTTTTTACTATCGTTTATGTTTTTAGAAGAAGCATCATCCTGTCGATCAATATAAGGACTAGTAATATCGTTATTAATTAGATTCCTAGTTAAAAGAAACTGATAAGCTCCCCGGATGTGACGCATTGTTTGTTCAATGATAATTTCACTAATTTCTTCATTTAAATAAACCAAGGTAAAACCAACAATATTGCTAGTTTTATCCTCTACCATAACACTACCTTTAAAGTCATTTACATTATAGAACTTTTCTATGATGTCAATATTTGCTTGTACCATTAAGTTATAAGCATCACGATTTGTTTTAATATCTCAGGTAGAAAGAAAATTAATGACGTCCTTTTTATCGGTTTTTTCATCATAATTTCTTACTGTATATTCAGTACCGTGATTCTTGATAAAGTAGTTAAGATTGTTTCTTTTTTTCTGTAAAGATTTGCCACCCAAAGTTTTTAATTTCTCAGTTTCATAAATAAAATTAGCACTTCAACTATACAATTCTTTATGTTTAAGTGTTAATGTTTCACCTTGGAGAAAATCCCTTGATAAACCATTAAAAATAGGAATAATATTTTGAAAACTTGTCCTAAGTTTCTTCATTCCAAAAGAAACTAAGAAATCTAAACTAACATCCTTGTGACTAAAACTGTAAATAACAAAATATTTACCATTAAAACGATTTACAAATTCATCTGTCTCAATTTGTTTTAAATCATCATTAGCGATACCATAAAAAAGAACAATCCTTTCTTCCTTGAAGTATTCAAAAAAAATATCGTAACCATAGTATGTCCAGAGACAAAGAGTAAGACCAGAAATAGGACAATGACTTCCAATTTCCTTCTTGTATTCATTAACTTTACGGAAGTTTAAGTTAGTTAGTTTTGTAATCATAATTATCAAAAAATCCACCATAAAGGTGGATTGTAATTCATTTTAACGCTTTGTAAATTGTGGAGCTCGACGTGCACCATAAAGACCGAATTTCTTACGTTCTTTCACACGCGCATCACGTGTTACAAGTCCAGCTAATCTTAAATCTTTTTTAAGTTCAAAGTTAGCTTCGATAAGTGCTCTTGTAAGTCCAAGACGAACAGCACCTGCTTGACCTTTAAAACCCCCACCATAAACAACTACACTAGCATCAAAAGTATCTTTTGTTTTAGTTAGTGTTAATGGTTGAAGCATATCTTGAATTACTAGCTTATTTGGAAAATATTGTTCTGGTGAACGGTTATTAATTGTAATCTTTCCAACACCTGGTGTTAATTTAACACGAGCTATTGAAGATTTTCGTCTTCCAAGACCTTTATATTCAACATTCGCCATACTTTATTATTTTCCTTTCTTATTAGATAAATCAAGTGTTATAGGCATTTGTGCTTGGTGTTTGTGTTCTTCGTCAGCATATATAAACAACTTTGTTATCATTTTTCTAGCTAGTTTGTTTTTAGGTAGCATACCTTTAACTGCACGATAGATTAATTCTGGTGAATACTTTGAAACCATTTCTTTACCACTACGAGTTCTAAGACCACCAATATAGTGACTGTGATTATATCAATTTTCACCTTCAAGTTTGTTACCAGTTAAAACGATTTTGCTCGCATTTGTAATAACTACAAAGTCTCCACCATCAACATTTGGTGTGTAATCTACTTTGTTCTTACCACGAAGAATATTCGCAACTAAAACAGCTAATCGACCAAGTACTAAACCATCAGCATTGATTAAGAATCATTGCTTACGACTATCAGCTTGTTCTTTTTTAAGCATTGTTGTCTTTTGCATATTTACTCCTTAAAATTGTTAATGACAAAACAAATATCCAATAAAAGATATTTGTTGCGGAAAATAGATGTAATGTAACGTTAGTAAAATTATAACCGAAAATATTTTTTTATATAAATATCTTTCTAATATTTTTTTAAAATTTAATTTGTTTTTATATATAATTGAAATTAAGAGGGGTTCGCCCCTTTTTTTAAACTTTACGTAAGAAACGATAATGATGATTTAGAGTATTTTAAAAACTAATAATTAAATGATATTAAAGATGATTACTTTCTTCTTAGAAAAAAACATTTATATTATTTTGGTTTAAAATTATTTATTCAAGGAAATTGAGTAAAAAAAGAAAAGTATTGTATGAAAGTTATTTTAGTTTGTAATCTATGCAGTAGTCGGAACTACCAGACAGAGCGAAGCAAATATGCTCTTAAACGTCTTGAACTAAACAAGTTTTGTAAACATTGTAATCAACAAACGTTACACAAGGAGCAACGTTAGATGGCTAAAAAAGAAAAAAAACATAAAACCTACCAAGACCGAGAATTCGAACGAATCGATGAGTATGAACGAGAGCAACAAGAATTAAAAGAAGCTCAAATGTTAATTGCCGACCGCTATATTAAGGGTAAAACTAATGTCTACAATAATCTTAAAATCCAATATCAAAATAAGATTAAGAGTCATTCATTTAAGATGCTTCCTAAAGCTGAAAAAACAAATTACATAATTCAAGCGAAGCATCTTTTAAATGAAACTAAAAACGAAATCATTGAGGAAAAAATCAAATTTATCAATACTTTTGAAACAAAAAACTACAAAATCAAAAGATGATGATATGGACTTATTAAGGAAATTAAACGAGTTCAATGAGCTAGATCAAAGTCAATTCTTACTAGTTTCATTATTGTTATTGTAATTGTAATATTACTAGCTGCAATCTTCTTCGGTATTGATTCAGCCTTCTTAAAATTAACTACAAAATAAAGGATTGTTATGGCAAAAAGTTATAAATTAAAGGATTTGGATAAATCACTTTTAGACGCTCTTAAGATTACAAATGTGATTCCGCATCAGTGATATATCATCACTGTAGTATCAGGTTACGAAGACCAAGTAATTAAAAACTTAAAAGATAAAATTACTGGTTACGGAATGGCTGATAAACTAAGTGAAATCAAGGTCATCAAAGAAAAATATCGTGATGTTAAAATTTACAGTAAATTCGAAGCTCCTAAGACAATGCGAAACACGAAAATCACAAAATGAGAAACAATCATTGTTGACGGAGAAACAAAATATCGTTGTTCAAAAATTAAAGAAGGTAACAAATTTAACGGCTATCTGTTCATTAAAGCTGAAATGACTGATCAAGTTTGATTCTTAATTAGAAATACTCAAATGGTAACTGGTCTAGTTGGTTCAAGTGGTAAAAATGTTAAACCAATTCCGGTTAGTGAAGAAGAGATTTTAAAATTAATTGAGCAAAACGAAAAGCAAAAGAAAATTGCAGCAGAAACTTGAATCAAGGATTTTGAAAAAATTGGTGATGAAGTACAAAAGAAAGACGAAAAAGTTTCTTCGTTTGAACCTAACCTGAATGAAACTGAAATTGATTTAAGCTTGTCTACGACTTCTTCAAATGAATCACCGGATGAAAAAATAATCACCTATGAAGAACCAACTAATTACCATTTTGTCAAAGGTCAAACCATTAAAATTACTGGTGATTCATTCTATGGTGAAATCGCTAAAATTGTTGAACTTGATGATGCAAAACAACAAGCTACAATTGAGTTTGAATTCTTCGGACGTTTGAACCGTTTAACTCTAGCTTTTAGCGATATCGAAGAAACTGATGAAATATTAATGTAGAATAGTAACCGAATTGGTTACTTTTTTTATATTATTTATTTTTCATTCGGAAATTAGCTAATAAAATTCCAGTGGCTACAGAAACATTGAGCGATTGAACATTACCAATCATAGGAATGTAAATTGCTAAATCAGAGTTCTTGACAACCTGCATCCTAACTCCTATATCTTCGTTACCGACAACAATACAGGTTTTACTTGCATAATCAACCTTAGAGTATGAAAGTGCTTCATTGTTCAGGGTTGATGCATAAATAAAAAAATTAATTTGCTTTAATTTTTCAATTGCAATATTTAAGTTGCTTACCTTAATTAAATTGAGATAGTTAACTGCTCCCATACTGGTTTTAATGACATGATCATTAATCGCTGCTTGGTTGTTTTTTGAATAAATAACTGCATTTACACCAAAGGCATTTGCAGTTCTTAAAATAGCACCAAAATTACCTGGATCTTGAATATGATCTAACATTAAAATTAATGCATTCTGTTCATTTTTTAATTGGTTTATTAATTCATCAATGCTTTTTTCAACCACCATATTTTCTTTCATTACAAAACAAACACCTTGGTGGTTAACTCCGTTAAAATGATTAAAAAAGTGTGGTTTTTCAATAGTGTAGGAAATATTATGAAGATTTAGTAACCGTATTGCTTTAACATTAGATTCAAGTACATGAACTTCATTAATAACCCCATTATTACTTAATGCATCGTTTAATGCTTTTCAACCAAAATTATATTTTTTCATACTATAAAATGTTTTCAGCCATTAAATCAGCACGTATCTTATCAGCTTCTTCGTATTCTTTATTATCAACTTTTTCCTTTCAAGAAAAAAGAAGACGATTAACATCTGATGAGTGTTTATCAATGAAATTAATACCAAAAAGCTCAAGGATGTAAATAATCTTACCAATAGTAATCGCTAACTCATCATAATTTTCATCCTTAATATACTTATTAACATCTTTTAGGTGGTGACGCAAAATATCAACACCTTGGACAAGATCAAGGTCGTTTTCCATCGCTTGATCAAAATCATGATGTTTCTTTATTAAAGGAATTGATGAAAGTTGATTGTTAAATAAAAGAGCATTCTTACCAAGGTTAATGGTGTTCTCCATCTTTTTAACTTCCCGGGCAAGATCCTCCATAATTTGTTCACTATATTTAATAGGAGAACGATAGCTCGTCTGCATAAAGAACCAACGAAGAACGCGAAAATCATACTTCGTAAGAATATCTTTAGTAAGAATGAAATTATTCAATGATTTTGACATCTTTTCATCATTGATTTCGACAAGACCGAAGTGCATCCAAACTGAAGCTAAATTCTTGTCGTGCATTGCTACATTCTGGGCATTTTCATTTTCATGGTGGGGAAATTTTAAATCATTACCACCACCGTGGATATCAACAGAATCACCTATTAAATGATTAATTAAACAAACACATTCGGTATGTCAACCAGGACGACCAACACCAAATGGAGCATTAAAAACTATCCCTTTATTTGTCTTTTTTCAAAGGACAAAATCTTGGTCATTTCTTTTATTTTCATTGTTTAAAATGCGCTTCCCTGCGATATCACTAGCTAAATTACGTTTACTTAGTTGACCATAATTTTTAACCTTACTAGTATCGAAATAATAATCCCCGTTAATCTCATATGCATAACCTTTTTTAATCAATTGATCAATATAATTAATCATTTGATCAATATAATCAGAAACACGAGGATTCATATTAGGAAGAGCATTAAGAGCTCTTTTAACATCATTATAATGATTTAAAAAAAGTGTCGAAACAGCTTCTTCACTTTGATTTGTTTCAAGAGCATAATTAATGATTTTGTCATCAATATCTGTGATGTTACTAACATAGTGAACTTCATTATTCTTGGATAACAAATAACGGTAAAGAACATCCATTGTAATTAAGGGACGAGCATTCCCAATGTGAGTGTGATTGTATACCGTAGGCCCACAATTATAAATAGTAATCTTCTTATTTTTAAGCTGTTTAAAATCGTTTGTGTAAGAGTCAAAAATTTTCATATTAATACCTTTTGTCTATTTATTATAACAACCTTAATTTCATCCTTTATTACTATATTGGCCAGTATATTGCAATAAACGAGCAAGGGTTAATTGGATAACTAAATTAATCCCATTTTTAATCAAGTTAAAAATACCATAAAGAAGGAAAATACCGCCCCAATAACTAGGATGATTTAGGAGTAGTGGACTTGGTCGGTTCTCATATCATCTTTTCACTAAAAAATAATCCATTGAGTGAAAAAGGTTGTATGTTTTTCAATACCACGGAGTATACCAAAAACCATTTAATAGACAATTAATAAAAATTAATAAAATACCTGTTATTGAGATGATAATGAAGTAATCAAAAATAGTAAGCGGTTGATCTCTTTTTTGTTTTTTAATCAAACGGAAAATTAAAAAACAAAAAAACATATAAAAAAGATTGTTGATGGTAACAACAACAATTCCAATATAAGAACCGTTATGTGCGAAGTTAAACAAAGAAAGGATGACCGTCCCCATTATTCAGTAGTATGGTCTTACCTTAAAGGCAAGAATACCTAGGATGGCAATCGAAAAATCAAAAGCAAGATAATAGTATTTAAGGTATTTGCTAATATAATTTAATAAGATAGAAAGACTTAAGAGTAAGGCGGTTAAAACGAACTCAAAAATGCTTCCTTTTTTGGTTCGTTTTTTATTCTTCATCTTTATTAAAAAATAGGTTATCAATAATGTTAATACCTAATATCCTTGCTTTTTCTAGTTTACTTCCTCCGTTATTTCCAACAAGTAAATAATCTACTTTCTTTGAGATTGAATCAACAACTTTTGCTTGGTAAAGGTGTTCAAGAATTGATTTAATCTTGTTTCTCGGAATACTAAAAGTACCAGTAATAACAAAGGTTTTTCCAACATATTGCTCAATGACTTGATAATCATTTTCATCGAACTCTTCAGCACGATAAACCGTGTTCAAGTTAATCTTTATTATCTTTTGATAAATATTTTTATATCAATCGCTTTGGAAAAAATTTACAATTTCAAGAGCAACCTTTTCTCCAACATCATAAATCTTGATTAAATCTTCAACAGAAGCATTCATTAGTTCAATAAGTGTCTTAAAGTGTCGTGCTAATTTCTTAGCAAGAACACTTCCAGTATGTTTAATACCAAAAGCTGTGATTAAAGATTCAAGTGAATTGTTTTTTGACTCTTCAATTGCCTTTACCATATTATTAAATGTTTTTGTTTTAATAAGAATATCAAGATTAAGAATTTCATTTTTCTTATCCTTTATAAAATAAAGGTCAAAAGCATCTTCAATTATTTTATTCTCAAATAATTTAATAATGATTTGAGAGGAAATTCCGCTAATGTTCATCGCTTCTCGGCTGGTAAAGTAAATGATTTTGTTAATCTTAATTCGCTCACAATTATCATTAACACACCGCTGGTCAACCTCATCATCTTTTCTCACAAGTAAACTATGACAATACGGACAATTAGTTGGCAGCGGAAAAATCTTTTCATCACCATTTCTTTTTTCTCTAATGACAGCATCAACATAAGGGATGACATCTCCGGCTTTATAAATTTTGACATAGTCATTAATTCTGATGTCTTTTTCCATAATGAAATCATAGTTGTGAAGTGTAGCGAAAGAAATGGTGCTACCGTCAAGTAAAACGGGTTTAAGTTTAGCTGTATAGGAAACCTTCCCTGTTCTTCCAATATCAAGAACGATATCGATTATTTTAGTAATAGCCATTTCTGGTTCAAACTTATAGGCGATTGCTCATTTGGGAAATTTGCTTGTATAACCAATTGCATCATAAACTTGATAATTATTAACTTTAATCACAATTCCATCAATTTGATATGGTAGAGTTTTCCGTCTATTTGTGAAAAAATCTATGGTGTTCTTAAAATCGTTAACATCGGACACATAAGTAATTTCACTAGCTACTTTAAAGTTGTTTTCTTGTAAAAATTGAAGAGCTTCAAGATGGGTATTAAAAGTTAGTTGATCATTATTAACAACATAATACATAAAACATTTAAGATTTCGTTCCTTGGTAATTTTATTATCAAGGTTTCGAAGGGTTCCACTTGCAGCATTTCTCGGATTTTTAAATTTTTTATCTAAATCAAAAATTTGATTATTTAAATTATCGAAATCAGCATTACTCATATAAACTTCGCCTCTAACTTCGATACTTATATCCTTATATTTATCTTTTAAATATTTAGGAATGTCCTTGATGACAAGAGCATTGCTTGTGACGACCTCACCAACCACACCATCTCCACGGGTCACCGCTTGAGTCAACCTTCCATTTACATACTTACAAGAAATACTAAGGCCGTCAATTTTAGGTTCAAACACAAAACCTTTTGTCTCGAAATCTTTGACATCATTCACAAATTTGTTAATTTCATCTAAATTAAAAGCATTAGATAAACTCATCATTCTTGTTTCGTGCTTAATTTTATTAAAACGGGCAAGGACAAAACCACCAACTGAACTCGAAGGAGAATCAAGACTTTTAAATTCAGGATAATCGTTTTCTAGCTTAATTAATTCCCGCATTGCTTCGTCATAAATATGATCACTAACACTTGGATTGTCAAGGGCATAGTATTCATAATTCCATTGGTGGATTTTTTTTCTTAGTTCATCGATTTTAGTTTTAATATCCATTTGACTCATATTCATCCTTTATCGTTTCTTTTGATTCTTCAGTTCAATTAATGCTTCAATTTCGATTGCTTGATCTCTTAATTCTTTTGCTAATAAATATTCTTCTTGTTTTGCCGCCTCAAGCATCTTTTTTCTTAGTTCCTTAACCTTTTCCTTAAGAATTGCAACATCTGTTTTTAAACTATATTTGATTTTTTGCGAATCTTTTATTTCATCAACAAGATCAGGTGGGATTGGTTTAATAATGGTCTTAGGTGTAATATTATGCAGGGCATTATACTGCTCTTGAATTTCACGTCGACGTTTGGTTTCCTTAATAGCAATCTGCATAGCAGGAGTAATAGTCGATGCATACATAATAACTTTACCATTCTTATTTCTAGCGGCTCTCCCAATTATTTGAATTAATGATTTATCAGAACGAAAAAATGAAGGTTTGTTAGCATCAAAAATAAAAACGGTACTAATTTCGGGTAAATCAAGTCCTTCCCGTAATAGGTTTATCCCAACAACGACATCATAAATACCACGACGCAATTTATTAAGAACGGATGTTCGTTCAAGGGTTTTTAATTCATTGTGAAGATATGCTGCTTTAATTATGGTTTGGTTTAATAATTCTGTTAAACGAACAGCCATATCAATGGTAAGAACAACGACGAAAGCTCGCTCATTTCTATCTTTTATTTTAAGAATTTCATTAATTAGGTCATCAACTTGATGTTCTTCATCACGGATTTCAATAATAGGATCTAGCAACCCAGTTGGTCTTACTATTTGGTCGACAATCGTATTGTTACTATTATTAATTTCCTCATCATTAGGAGTAGCTGAAACATAAATTACATATGACATACTTTTATAAAATTCATCGTAATTTAAAGGTCGGTTATCCATCGCTGACGGTAATCTAAAACCATACTCAATTAAAGTAGATTTACGCGATTGATTGGTGTTGTGCATTCCTTTTACTTGGGGTAAAGACATGTGAGACTCATCAACAACAAGAAGTCAATCATCATTTTTAAAATTAAAAAAATCAAAAATCGTTCAAGGGGTTTCGTTGGGTTCTCTTCGTTCAAGATAACGGTAGTAATTTTCAAGTCCTTTGCAGTAACCAAATTCTTCAATCGCCTCTAAATCGCTATTTGTTCGTGCGACAATCCGGTTTGCTTCAAGTAATTTATTTTGCTTAATAAAGTCTTTTTCAACAAGAACAAGTTCATCCCTAATTCCTTTAAGTGCTTCCGCCATATGCTCACCATTAAAGAAATATTCATTCGCACTTCGAATGGTAAAAGTTTTTAGTGATTCAATTAATTTATTAGTTAAAGGATGGAGACGGTCAATGCTTTCGATTGTATTTCCAAAAAGGGAAAAACGAATCTTAAATTCGTCACTATACCCCATCATAATTTCAAAAACATCACCTTTTATCCTAAAGGTCCCGGGATTTAAATTATTAGGTTCAAAAGTATAACCAAGAAGCACTAACTTATGTTTTATACCTTTTAAATCAATGTCTTCATTTACAGTTAAAATTATGCTATTGTTAATAAATTCCTTCGGTGAAATAGAAGCATAAATGCAGGCCACACTAGCGACAACAATAACATCGTCGCGAGTGGCAAGTGAGTTGATGGTGCTAAGACGCATCAACATTATTTCCTTATTTGTAAGAGCATCTTGCTCAATATATGTATCACTTGTAGGAAGATAGGCTTCTGGTTGATAATAATCAAAATAAGAGACAAAGTACTCAACTTTGTTATTAGGAAAAAATTCCTTAAGTTCAGAATAAAGTTGTGCTGCTAATGTTTTATTGTGAGCAAGCACCAGAGTTTTCATCTTCGTTTGTTCAATCACATTAGCAATTGTAAAAGTTTTACCAGTACCAGTAGCACCAAGTAAAACTTGGTGTTTTTGCTTATTCTTAATATTATTAACTAGTTTTGGAATAGCAGTTACTTGGTCACCAGAAGGTTGATATGAACTAGCAATCTTAAATTCGTTTTTGTTTTCCATAAGCTAAACCAATGTTATTTATCAATAGCACTTTTTTTATCTTTATGGACATTAATTAAAGTATTAGTTTCTTCATTTTGATTAATAACTGATAAAGGATTAAATCTTCAGGCAGTGTTAAAAATAGTGTTTTTCTTTTCAGCTAGTTCTTCTGGTTTTAATTCCGTAAAATAAGTTGGTTCATCATAAGAAGCAGGTAGGTTTTCATACATCTCTGGTTCATCATTATCTTTTTGCAAAGGGATAAAGATGTCGTTTTTCGGTTCATCTGGTGTATAAGACAAAATAAAGTCATCAACATTTTGTTTATCTTCATCGTAGAAGATAATATTGTGATCAGTAAATTCTAAATCTCCTTCGTCGATAATTTCAGGGGTTAAAGGAAAAATAGGATTGTTTTCTTCGACTAATGAGGAAACATTTTCATTGATTAATTCCGGTTCAGATTCATATTGCTTAACATCAAAATTTTCCTGAGTTTGATAAATTTCCTTAATAAATTCGTCATCAGGGAAAAGATTTTGAACCTGTTCCAAAGTGCTTTCTGCGATTCGATTATCGGTATCGATAACGGATTCGTCAGGATTTTCAGCGACATCAGAAGATATATTTTCTTCCCCTTGTTTTTCATCAATAATAGCTTCATCGAAGAGTTCATTAAAGTCTTCATTTAGAACAATTGAATCTTCAGATAAATCGAAAGTTTCTTCTTGTTTTGGATGAATATAATTAATCTTACATACTCCAATAACTGTGTTTCAAGCAACATTAAATTTGAGTTCGCTAAATAGTTCGTCTGAGTCTTGAACATATATATTTAGTGGTGCTTTTTGCTCATAAGCACGAAGCGAAACTCCTTCACGTACTTTCTGAGTAATATCAAGGTGTTTCGTTCATTCGTGATCGATATTACTAATCATCATTTCCGAAATTAGTTGATTAAAAATAGGTTCAGTCATCAATTCTTCTTTATGATTTAAAAATTTAACCACATCATCCTTCAAACGATATTTGATTAAATCGTTACCGATGTTGTTATAAGGAGTTATGTCAAAAAGTTCAGGGTCTTGAAAAATAAAGGTAACCGCATTATCATAAAGTAATCTTGTATCAATAATATCGGTGTTTGGTTTGTTGTGAGACCGATAAAGAATTTCATCAATCACTATATCAAGCATCTTAAACAAAACATCTTTGTTATTCTTCGAAGTTAAAATACTATCTCTTTGTTTGTAAATCAATTCCCGTTGATTACTAAGAACATAGTCATAATCAATCAAATTCTTTCTCGTGTCGTAGTTAACAGACTCAACCTTCTTTTGAGTATTATTAAGCAGTCTAGTAAAGAATTTAGTTGAAATTACATCTTCTGAAAGCTTGTCATCCGCTGTCTCAAGATTGTCGGTAGCAAAACGACTAAACAAGGTATCTTCCATCGAAATAAAAAAGCGAGATTCACCTACATCACCTTGACGACCAGCACGTCCCCGTAGTTGATTGTCAATTCTTCTCGAATCAGCACGTTCTGTACCAATTACATAAAGTCCACCAAGAGCAAGACATTCAGGAGCTACTTTAATGTCTGTACCACGACCAGCCATATTTGTTGCAATCGTCACAGCTTTATACTGTCCAGCAAGTGCTACAATTTCCGCTTCACGAGCATGATTCTTAGCATTTAAAACTTCATGTGGAATATTTACTTTGTCAAGTAAACGATGAAGGATTTCACTATCTTCAACACTAGAAGTTCCAACTAGAACCGGTTGACCTTTTTCGTAACGACGAATGATGTCAGCAACGACATATTTTCACTTTGTTCTCTTGTTATCAAAAATATAGTCTGGATGATCGATTCGAGCAATTGGTTTGTTCGTTGGAATGGTAACAACAACCATGTTGTAAATATTTAAAAATTCTTCAGCTTCAGTGATAGCGGTTCCAGAAACAGCTGCAAGTTTTTTATAAAGTCGGAATAGCGATTGATAAGTAATGGTCGCAACAGTTAGGTTCTCAGGTTCAATCTTGATGTATTCTTTCGCTTGAATAGCTTGTTGAAGACCTGCGGAATAACTACGACCTTCCATTATCCGTCCAGTAGATTGGTCAACAAGTGCAATGACATCTTCACCATCTTCATCTTTCTTAACAATATATTCGCGACCATTAAAAAATGTAAAGTTAGCTCGAAGAGCATTGTTAGTTTTATGAATTAAATCGGAATTTTCAAAACTATAATATGGTTCTAACTTAAAATACTCTTCTGCTTTTTTAACTCCTTTTTCAGTAAGAGCAATTGCTTGTGATTCAGGGTCAAGAGTGTAGTCTTCTGAGGTAAGTGTTTTAACAAAACGATCAGCCTTAACATAGTTCCCAACTTCTTCCTGTGGTTCTCCAGAAATAATCAATGGAGTTCTTGCTTCGTCGATTAGAACACTATCACCTTCATCGACAATCGCAAACCAAAGACCACGTTGTACCTTATTATCGTAGTTAGTTACCATATTATCGCGAAGGTAATCAAAACCTAATTCAGAGTTTGTTGTATAAGTGACATCACAACCATAATTAACTCGCTTCTCATATTCATTCATGTTCGCGGTAATAGTTCCTACTGACATATTAAGAAAATTCATTACCGGAGTGGCAAATTCAGCACCAACTGAAACAAGGTATTCGTTAACGGTAACCATATGAACACCTTTTTTATAAAGAGCATTTAAGTAAGCAACAAGAACAAGGGTAAGAGTTTTTCCTTCACCCGTCATCATTTCCGCAAAATCACCGAAATAAACAATTATGGCCCCAATTAGTTGCACCCTAAAAGCTTTCTTATTATGAACTCGATAAACAACTTCACGAATAATAGCAAGTGCTTCAACTAACTTATCATCAACTGGGTTGTCATTTGCAATGTATTCAAGAATTTGATCAGATTCGTTTTTTAAATCTTGATCTGAATAACCCGAATATTTAGTATCTAATCTCATCACTTCATCAGCAATGCCTTCGGCTTGAGCTAATATCCTGTTTTTTGGGGAAATACGCTTAAATATATTCATAAAAGTCCTTTATTATTGTTGGTCTCATTTCAGTTCATCAACTTTTTTTGGATTATCGTTTCTAATTACTTCCTGAATATGACCGTCCTTTACTTTGATTACTAGAGAACCTAGTTCACTAAAAATCGGGTTATGGGTAACAATTATCACGGTTGTTCCCATTTCTTTATTAACCTTAACAAATTCTTTAAGGATAATCTTTGACATCTCTTCATCAACAGCCCCTGTTGGTTCATCACCGAAAAGGATTATCGGATTCTTCGCAAGTGCTCTTGCGATACTTACACGCTGCTGCTGACCACCTGAAAGTTCGTGCGGATATTTTTTAGCATATTCAAGCATATTCACAGCTTTTAAAATTTCGCGATAGTCAAGCTTACGACTGTGGTCACGCTGAAGGTCATAACCAATTTCAACATTCTCTTCAACATTAAGTGTTGGTAAAAGTCCATATTGTTGAAAAACGAAACCGATATAATCACGACGAAAAGTAGTTAGTTGAGCATGGTTCATATTTATTAGTTGTTTTCCGACTACCCTCGTTTCGCCTTCGGTTGCCCGGTCGAGTCCAGACATAATGTTCATAATCGTTGTCTTTCCGGAACCCGATGGACCCAAAATAATACAAAAATCACCTTTTCGTACATCAAGGTTAATCCCTTTCAATGTTTCGTTAATTAAATAACCGTTTGTGAACGATTTTCGAACATTTCGAAGTTCGATGATGTTGCGACTATCTTCCATTTCAACATCGATTGGGCCATTATGGTTCTTGTTCAGTTTTTCAACTTCTTTAACTCGTTTTTTTAGTTCTTTGAACTCATCTTTTGTTAAATTTTTTAAAGCAGCATTAGCATCTACTTTATTCGTATCTTCAACTGTTTTCTTCTTTAAAAAACTCATAATCCACTCCAAAAAACTTTAATTAATATTATAAGTTAAATAAGTATACTTATAATTAGATATATTGGAGAAATTATGGAAAAGATTAATCAAATACTGACAGAACTGCATAAGCGTCATTTAATTAAGGATGTCACAAACGATGAAAAACTAAAAAAAGCAATTGAACAAAATCGTTTGTTCTATATCGGTTTTGACCCTAGCTTTGATAGTCTTCACCTTGGTAATTACTTAATGATTAACACCTTTAATCTCTTAAAAAAATATGGTCTAAAAGGTGTCATTGTTATCGGTGGAGCAACAGGGATGATCGGCGATCCCTCTGGTAAAAGTGAAGAGAGAAATCTTCTCAATGATGAAGTTGTAAAAACTAATGCAGAAGCGATTAAAACACAACTTAATAAGCTTTGCGATGAACCAATTATTGTTAATAATTTCGATTTCTATAAAGAAATGTCATTCCTTAGTTTTCTCCGTGATGTTGGTAAATTAGTTAACATTAATTATATGCTTGAAAAAGAGATTATTAATACACGTCTTGAAACAGGAATTAGTTATACCGAATTTAGTTATAACTTAATTCAGGGTTACGACTTCCTTTGTCTTTATAATCAATTTAATGTTTCCATTCAAATCGGTGGTAGTGATCAATGGGGTAATATTACAACCGGAATTGAAATGATTAGAAAAAAGAATGGTGATGCAAACACTGCTACTGGACTAACTTTAAACCTTCTTACTAACAAAGAAGGTAAGAAGTTTGGGAAAAGCGAGAAAGGTGCTATTTACCTTGATGATAAATATACAACAGCTTACGAAATGTATCAATTCTTGTTTAATCAAACGGATGATGAGGTTGAAAAATTACTCTACTCATTAACAAATTTTTCGCTAGAAGAGATTGAACAAATTATTAGTAAACATAACGAGAATAAAAAAGATCGTTATGCTCAAAAAATGCTTGCTATGAACATTGTTTCGTATATTCATGGACAAGAAAAATATGAACAAGCATTAAGAATTTCAAAGGCTCTTTTTGATTCAAAATTAAGTGAACTTGTCGATGAAGAATTTTTAATTGCTATTAAATCGTTACCAACATATCATTCTTCATCAACATCAATAAAGTTTATTGATCTTTTAATTGAAGCTAAGATCGTTGATTCAAAAAGAATAGCTCGCGATTTATTAAAACAAAATTCTTTTATGCTTAATGAAATGGTTATAAATGACGAAAATCATCTAGTTGTAAAAGAAAATGCCTATATGAACAAATACTTTCTCATAAGAAAAGGAAAGAGAAATTATTTCCTAGTCATTTTCTAAAATGTTATAATAAAATGTCATTACAATATTAAGGGTCAAACCGAGTTAGGCCAGAGATGGAGCGGCTCTAGTACTTCTTCTTATGTGTAGTGACTTTTTTTATCTTTTTCTTTTACAAAAAGTAAAAAATTACTAATATTAATATTAGATAAATTATGTGATAGAAATGAGTCACTATGTCTACAGAATACCAAACACAGGATGTGGTTGAAGAACCCTTAAAAGAGTTCTTGCATTACAAAAACGAAAACTACCATGTAGTTTCCAAAAAATTTGACGAATTGCTCGCTAGGAGTGGTATTGACTACGAAGAAAACCAGCAGTTAAACGGTCAACTAATGAATGAGCAAGGAGATTTAAATCACACCAATGCTCAAATTAAAAAGTATCGTGGGATTAGTGGGTTTTTTATCGCACTATTGATATTGATAATTATCCCCTTTATTGTTGGTATAGCAATGCCATCAAAAATAATTGAAACAGCCAATCTTAAAAACACAAGTATCGCATTACCCGCTGGGATGATTGCTTTAACGATTATTTTATACATTATTTTTACTGGTCTACTAAGCTGGGGTATTAATGTTTACAATAAGCGTTTATTTAAGCTTGAGGATAAAAAAAAGTATCTGGAAGAAGTAGTTGATGCTTTAAATAATGTTCTAATCGAACAAACATTACCTTTGTACCATCTGTTTAAAAATGGTTTGCGTGAATTACTTCTAAAGGAAACGATGCCTTTTCTTAGTTTGCAAAAAACAATTAAACAAAGTTTCGCTGATTATGTTTTTAAGAAATTCGATTATGATTTAGTAAGTGAAAATTACTTTCATAAATATGCTTATTCTGGTTTTATTTTAAATAACCCTTTTATTTTAAGTTTTATCTGTAGTAGCTATATTGGTACTAAAACATATTATGGTTCTTTAACAGTTTCTGTTAAAAAAACTGGCTACCGAGATGGTAAAAGTTATACATATTATGTAAACGAACAACTTAGAGCTTCTCATACAGCACCATACCCTTATTTCAAAGATGATGTAAATATTACTTTCTTCAACGAAGCAGCTAATAAATTATCCTTCAGTCGTTCCCCTTCTGGTCTAAAAGACTTTAGCGAAAAGGGGATTGAGAAGTTTGTTAATAAAGGGGTAAAACAAATGGAAAAAAGAATTACCCTACTAAATAATCACAAATTCGAAGTTCTATTCAATGCTTTTAATCGAAATGATGAACAACAATTTAGATATCTAATGAGTCCTCTTGCTCAAACTAACTTAGTAGATATTCTAACCGACAGAAGTATAGGTTACGGGGATAATTTCACATGAGTTAAAAACCAAACAGTTAATAAGTTACACTTTGATCATATCCAAAGTGATATCTTCACAACTAATGATGAAGCTGATTATTATATGAATATCGACCTTAAAGAGTGTAAGAACTTATTTCTTAGATATCACACTACGATTTTTAAACAATTTTATTTTTTGCTTGCTCCATATCTTTCTGTTAATGCATTTGCTATGACGGAATATATCGACTACGACGAAGGAGAATATGTGGATGGGGATAGATACGGAAGTGAAGTACAACACGAAATAAGTGCGTACAATTCTAATGCAAGAGAATTAGTCCATCCTGATGCTAAAACTGAGGCAATTTATAAAACAGCATTTATTAATAATAGCAACGGTTTCGATAATATCGGTGTAGTCACATCTAGTTATGATTTTGAGGATCGTGTTATTTATGTTGGTGTTAGTGACTCTAACGGTAATTGACACAACGTACCAGTTAACTACAAGCAACCATTTTTACTTACAAGAACATCTAAATTCGGTATTCATAATTTTAATCTTTACGAAGCTAACGACAGTAGTGATGAATACGAAAAATTAGCTGCAGAATATATGAACGGACAAAAGGAGGCCTACACTTTCAAAAGTAATGCTTACACCAAACCAATCGTTTATGAAGACGAAAGAGAAGAAGTTACCGATTCCTGAATATCTGTAAAATAAGAAACAAAAAATCTTTGCTTTTGGCAAAAATTTTTCCAGAATGAAAACCAAGCTCTACACTTTAAATTTATATAAAGTTTTATTGTGTAACTTGGTTTTTTATTTTAGGAAACTGTGTATTCTTTAAATTTTAGGTGTCTTAATTCCTTGTTTCATATAGAAGTTATAAGCCAGTAAATAAATCGATTCATTAAATTCTTTATTGTTAATAACATCATCAACTTTAATCCTTATCAAAGTCTAACAATAGATTCCGATAATATTCGTATTGTTTCTTTCTTAGGTTGATTTCAAGTGGGAGACCAGTGCTGATATCTTTTGAATAAGTTTCTAGTTGGTCGAGAATAGTAACAATTTTGTTCTGGATGGAAAGAGACGGGACAGGGATTTCAATGTTTTCAACTACATTTTTCATTAATTTAAAATTGTTATTCGCTCTATTAACATGTTTAGGAAAAACAATTTTGGCAATATAAGACAAATACTTGGTATTTAAATTCGAATTGTCCTTATTCTTTAGAATTCCACAAACATTTGTAACTGAAAACTTACCATTCCTATAAAAGACTGTTCCAGCATACTGACCATCGGTTGTTCAGGTAACATATTCACCATCAAAGTCATAAGTGTTAATCATTCCAAAAACACCATCATTTAATGTTTGTGATGAGTAGACTGGGTAAATACCTGGATTATCACTGATGTAAGGTTTTGAGTAAACTTTTCCTCGTGTGATATCGCAAAGTTCACCAATTTTATAAAGTCTAACTTCTCTATTAGATAACGAAAGTTGGATAGTTAATTTATTAAGGAGTTCTAGATAGGCATTATTTAATTCCCCCCCCCCGCTTGAATTCTTATCAAAGTCTAACAATAGATTCCGATAATATTCGTATTGTTTATTTCTTAGGTTGATTTCAAGCGGAAGACCAGTAGTGATATCTTTTGAATAAGTTTCAAGTTGGTCGAGAATATTAACAATTTTGTTTTGGATGGAAAGGGAAGGAATTGGGACTTGAATGTTTTCAAAATCCTTAATTCTAAGTAAAGCTAAAGAAACACCTTTAGTTTTGTCTTTCAATAAATTCCCAAATATAAAAAATCAATAATACAAGAATTTAAT
>NZ_JONZ01000006.1 GCF_000712165.1 Ureaplasma canigenitalium ATCC 51252
GCAAAATCCTAACTAACTTATAAATTAACACCCATAAACAATCATATTAATAAATAGGATAAACATTAAAAATGACAAAGAAAAATAAGAAGATATTATTCAGTTTTCTAGGAACACTATCTATCTCAGCATCGATTGCTGCAGTCGCGGTCGCTTGTCGACCTGATACGGGAAAGAATGGTGGAAAGACCGGGGGAACTGATACTGGTAATAATCCTGAAAAACCTAAGGTTCCTAATAATCCAGAGACACCTGAAAAACCTAAGGTTCCTGAAACTCCAAAGACTCCTGAAACTCCAAAAAAACCAGAAGATGGTCAAAAAACACCTGATACAAAACCAGAAGACGGAAAGAAGACTCCTGAAGGTCCTGAAAGTCCAGACAAGGATAAAAACCCTGGAGGGGATGCTAAGACACCTGAAACTCCTGAAAGTCCAGACAAGGATAAAAAACCAGGAGGGGATGCTAAACCAACCCCACCACCTGCGGATAAACCTGGAGAAAAGGTTGAAAATAAAGTCACTACCATTACATATACTCCAGAGACAACGACAGCGAAGGTTGAATTTGAATTTGAAAATATAGTAACTGCTGAACAAACAGTTTCTGTTAAGTTTAATGCTAATACTTATACAATGAAGGGGAATGGAACAAAGAAAGTTACTTTCAACCTTTCAAATCTAACAAAGAAAACAAAGTATCTTCTTTCAGTGATTAGTATTAATGGACACGAAATTGAAAAAGATCCTTTTGCTGTTGGTTTCTTCTCTACAAAGGATGATGTCGTTGCGAATAAGGTAACAAGTATTAAATCTGAAGATATAACTGATAAGTCAGTTTCGATTGTTGTTACTTTTGAACACGCAGTTAAAGATAATAGCGATGTTGAGGTTAAATTAAAAGGTATTGATAGTCCAAGTCATAAGGTTTTAGGTGAAGATAAAACAGAAATTAAATTCACTTTTAGTAGTTTAAGTGCTGGTACAAAGTATGAAATAGAACATATTAAAGTTAACTTTAAAGCTATTGATTTAACTGCTGTCGCAAACAATAAGTCATTTACCACTACTGGAATTGGAAGCGGAGGATCTGTTACTCCACCAAAAATAACACGCAATGTAACTAAAGCTGATTTCACTGAGATAGGTAAAGATAAAGCTAAATTAACACTTACTTTTGATCAGGATGTGTTAGAAGCTAATACTGTTGAAGTTACCTTTGATCATGATAAGAAATTTACAGCAAAAGGAAAAAATGCTGGTGAAGTCACATTTAATTTGGATAATCTTGAAAAGAAAACTACTTACACTATAAACAAGATTACTATTGACGGAGCAAATGTAGATATTGCTAAATTGATGGATAAATCATTTACTACATTAGATGAAATGCCTAAGACTAAAATTCCGGATAACTTTAAGGTAAGTAATCTTCAATGAACCGAAACTAACTCTACCACATCAACAGTAACTGTAATATTTACAACACAATTTCCAACAGATTCTGCTGAAGTAACCGTCAAGGTTAACGGAAAAGACTACAAGGCAAATCTAGATACAACTAAGAAGCAAGCTAAGGTTCCTGTTGATGGTCAATTACCTGGTACTGATTTAAATCTCACTGAAGTTCTTGTAGGTGGTTCGCATGTTGATTTTGATAAAACAACAACAGAAGATGCAAAACACACCAAAGTGAAGGACATTGATGATAAATCACTTAATTTAACTGTAATTTCTGGAAGTGAAAAAGTTCAAATAAATTTAGAATATCCGACTTCTACCTTACCTATTATTAACGGTTACAAGTACTTCTTCACCCTATCTGCTGACGAAGCTGAAGCTAGAGAAGGAGATTTAGATGATGAAAAAGACACTGAATTAGTTGCTAATGAAAAAAATGCTGAATTAACGAAGGACGTAGAGGTTGAGGTTACACCTACTTCATCTTCTAGTGGCCAAGTTAGTGTTAAATTTGTTCTAAACTTCCATCGAATGCTTGACAAAGGTAAGTTACACTTTACATTTAAGAAACTTAAATATGGTGTAGATAAAGAACATGCTAAATCTATTCCGTTAACTAAATTAGCATTTGATGAATATACAAAAGCACATTACGAAATTAATGAAACTCCCGATGCTAAAGTACCTTCAACTCACGGAAATGGTGGTCAACAACAAGCTCCCAGGCAAGCCTAATGGTGGGGACACTAAATCGTAAGATAATCTAACACAAACAAACGAAAAATTTATTATTAAACCAGATTCTCTAACTGATAAGGATGTAGGTTTAACCATTCTTAATAAGGATGGATACCTTATGAAGCAATCAAGTGGTAAAGGTGCAGTACTACTTGCAAAACTTGTTGGTTTCGAGAAACTTAATGAATTTAAGGATAAAGGATTCACGGTTCTACTCACTCTAGAAAATGAACCTAAGAAATTATTAAGCACTCCTAAGGTTTCGAAACAAGCAACCATTAATTCTGATGGTACATTAGTTTTACTTTTTGACACTATTGGTATCGGTGCTGGTGTTGGTCCTAATAGTATAGAAAAATATAAAATCAAGGATATTGAACTGATAGCTCCTGATAACTTAAACAATCAAGATCTTTCTGATAAAGCAGATGAATTTAAATTTAAGTATCCAAAAGAGGTACTTACATTCGACCCTCAAAAATCATCTATTTACCAACCAAAATAACTATACAATCAAAAACTAAATAACTTACTATATTATTTGTCATTATGAAAATACCGCCTTTTGGTGGTATTTTTTATTTATCATTAGATATTTAAAACGTATTAATAACTATATTAAATTTTAATAATTAGTATAGTTATTTTAGTAAATCAATAGATATAATATAAATATCTTATCAATATAATAATAAACCATAGTCGCTAGCATTAATAATTGTGGATTCAATATTGAAAAATTCTCGTATTAAATTTAATATTTTGCTATTGACTTAAACAAATAATGTGTTTATAATTTTTAAGTATTTTAATAATACTATTTGGCTACATAGCTCAGCGGTAGAGCAACCGGCTGTTAACCGGTTGGTCGTAGGTTCAATCCCTACTGTAGCCGCCATGGCCCGTTGGTGAAGTGACTGAACACACACGCCTTTCACGCGTGCATTCACGGGTTTGAATCCCGTACGGGTCACCATTTAAACAAATAACAGACGCAATGCGTCTTACGGAGTGTTAGCTCAGTTGGGAGAGCATCTGCCTTACAAGCAGAGGGTCAGGGGTTCAAGTCCCTTACACTCCACCATGCCGACTTAGCTCAATAGGTAGAGCAACTGACTTGTAATCAGTAGGTTGTGGGTTCGATTCCTATAGTCGGCACCATTAAAATAATTGTAGAATAACATTACTAAGTAATGTTATTTGCTCTGTTAGCTCAGCCGGTAGAGCAACTGACTCTTAATCAGTGGGTCAAAGGTTCGAACCCTTTACAGAGCACCAGATGCGCTCGTGGCGGAATGGCAGACGCGCTAGACTTAGGATCTAGTACTTCACGGTGTAAGAGTTCAAGTCTCTTCGAGCGCACCATTAATATTTAGTTAAACATCCTTCGGGGTGTTTTTTTTATTTCGTCTTCCTTTTATTACATTTTTCTTTATAATTAATAAAAGTAATTTAATATTCAAATTTTATAATTATTAACATAGATAGTAGGTAACAATGACTAGGGCAGATTTAGTTAAGGAATTAAGAAAGCGTACGCAAGCTGGAATGATGGACTGTATGAAGGCACTTGATCATTCGAATAACGATATTGAAGGAGCAATTGTTTACCTTCGTGAGAATGGTGCAATTAAAGCAGCAAACAAGCAAATGAATGTCGCAACAGACGGAGTTGTCCTTACAAAACAAGAAGGAAACAAAGCGGTGATGATTGAAGTTAACTGTCAAACTGATTTTGTAGCAAAGACCGATGAGTTTTTAGCTTATGCGAATAACATACTTGATATCTCAATCAAGGAAGTTAATAATGATGAAGACTTTGGTAAGTTAATCATTAACGGAAAGAAAATTGAAGATTCTGGTCTTGATCTTACAGCTACGATTGGTGAGAAAATTGTTTTTCGTCGTGGAAAAGTTTTAAAAGCAAATGAAAACCAAACACTTGGTTCGTATACTCATAACAACAAGCGTGTTGGAGCAATTGTTCTTATCGATAATCAAGTCGAAATGCAGGTAGCTAAGGATGTCGCAATGCATGCAGCGGCAATGCGTCCTTCATTCCTTGATGAAAATAATGTTGACCAGGAATGGTTGAGTAAAGAAAAAGCAATCATTACCGAATCGTTAAAGAACGAAGGTAAGGATATGAAATTTGCCGACAAGATTATCCAAGGAAGATTAAATAAAGCACTTGCTGAAAATTGTCTTGTTAACCAAGCATTCTTTAAAATTCCAAGTATGACAATCAGTTCATATCTTTTGCAAAACGGTGGTAAAGCAGTTGATTTTGCTGCCTTTGAAGTAGGAGAGGGAATTGAAAAGAAACCCGAACTAAGTTTTGCTGAAGAAGTCGCTAACCAAATGAAGAAATAAACCATATAGCAACCGGGTGTGGTTGCTATTTTTATCAATATTTAATTAAGGTAATGAAAGATGAAGAAGCGAATATTAATCAAAATTTCTGGTGCATCACTAAAGAGTGAAAAAGATAGCATTAACGCGACTAAATTAAAACAACTTGCTAACCAAATTAAACAACTTAAAAATGATTATTTAATTTCCATTGTATTTGGTGGTGGAAATATCTTCCGGGGTGGTAATGCCAAGGAATTAAATATGAATCGTTCATATGCTGATAATATGGGAATGCTAGCCACACTTATTAATGGTCTCGCTTTTAAAACTATGCTTGATGGATTTAATATCGAATCAACCGTGTTAAGTGCTCTTAGGTGTGATCAACTGACAACCCATACAAGTCTTCTTTCTATCGAACAAGCAATAAAAGACGATCATGTTTTAATCTTTGTCGGAGGGACAGGTTTTCCCTATTTTACAACTGACACTAACGCTGCTCTTAAAGCTCTAGAAACCGAAACTAAAATTATCCTAATGGGAAAAAACGGGGTTGATGGTATTTATACAAAAGACCCACTTAAAAATAAGGATGCGGAATTTATCCCACAAATAACTTACCATGAAGCTTTTATAAATAATAAAATAAAGATAATGGATCAAACAGCTCTTGCTCTTTGTGAAGAAAACGATCTTGAATTAATAGTTTTTAACATTGACAAGGAAAATGCAATAGTTGATGTCCTTAATAACAAAATAAGACACACAATAGTAAAGAAAGAGTTTAAATAAAAAGATATGGATTTTAAAGTTTACGACAAAATGTTCAAGGAACAAGCTGAACATGTTTATACTTTTATGCACAATGAATTTATTAAACTAAGAACAGGAAGAGCAAGCCCTAGTATCCTTGATGGTATCCTTGTTGATTATTATGGTTCTCCAACACCAATTAATCAAACAGCGAACATTAGTGTCCCAGAACCACGTATTTTGATGATTAAACCTTATGATAAGTCAATTATAAAGGATATTGTCACAGCCCTTAATGGTTCAAATTTAAATATCAATCCACAAGTTGATGCAGATGCCATTCGACTTACTTTTCAAGCACCAACCGAAGATATGCGTAAGCAACTTGCCAAAAAAGCAAAGCAAATTGGGGAAGAAGCGAAAATTCGAATTCGTCATATTCGTCAAGAAATCCAAGATGCTTTTAAAAAAGAACAAAGTTCAATCGAGGATGACAAAAAACATTTTCAAAATGAACTTGATAAATTAACTAAGGAAATTAATAATAAAGTTGATGAATTAGTCTTACATAAAGAAAAAGAAATAATGACAATTTAAAATGGAAGAAATAAAAACTGAGGAAGAACAGAAACGACTAGAAGAAAAGAGAAATGAAGAGTATTTCACAAGAGCGCGAGACCTTAATAATCGGTTAATTAGTGGTGTCTTCATTGGGATTTTTCTTTTATTTTTCTTGTCCTTTTTAATCATTAGTGATCGATCATTTACTTGATCTATTTTTAACGGAGAAGAAGCAAACCGAGTTGTTAAACTTGTTTTTGAGATAATTGCTATTACATCGCTCATACCGATTATCGCACTAGCTGGTAAAGAATACGGAAATACTTTTTTTTATAATCATCAGAGAATTACACCGCTGATTATTTTTCTTCTTCTCATTAATGTTCTTTCTCCAACTCTGGTTTATGTCTCACTAAATAGTGGGTATTTTTTGTATGATGTAATGTATGGAATAAAGACGTTTACCATTGTTCTTTTATTCAACATTACTTTTACCTTTTTTACGACAATTTTTATCTATGTATACCAAAATCGTCTCAAGATTAAGAATTTATTTTTTAGTTTCGTTACTTATCTCTTTATCTTGTTCTTTTTTATTGGGATTCTTTACTCTTCGTTTAACCGGAGTTTTGTCACAGTTATTATTCTTCTTTTTATTTCCTTTTTCTCGGATTCACTAGCTTATTTCGGTGGTAAAAAATTCGGAAAAAGAAAGTTAGCACCAAAACTCTCTCCAAAGAAAACAATTGAAGGTTTTCTTTTTGGTGTATTTCTTACTTTCTTTTTAATTCTCGCCATTTTAATCGGAGTTTCATATTCTCCATATAACTTAACTCGTGGATGCCTCTTTAATTTAACAAATAGTCTTTTTGGTACATACTATCGTCCAGGTGGTCTTCCACTTTACAGTCTAAACCGGAGCGGCGTTTATTTTGTTTCAATGATGATCGTGCTCTTTAGTCTCATTCTTCTTTCAGCTGCTGGAGATTTGTTCTTTAGTTATATTAAGAGAATGTATCAAATTAAGGATTTTAGTAATTTAATTAAAGGTCATGGAGGACTTCTCGACCGAATTGATTCACACTGCTTTGTTTTCTCTTTGTTTACAATTTCATCAATGATAGTTAGTCTTTCTACCAATGTCGCTAACTACTTCCCGTTCATGCCTATTGCTGTAGTCTAAAGTACTTAATTAGTTGATAAATGATTGGTTGTTCGTTTAGTTCAATAACGACATTAACTAATTCACTCATGTTCTTATACCGGTAGTCAAGTAGTAAAATGACCCCCTTTTTTGTGTGTTTAACTAACTTAAACTTAGCATAGTATGATAGACTATCAAGTTTGATTTTGATTGTTTTTCTATGCTTGATTTTTTCAAAATCCTTTTTATTAATCTCAAGAGTTTTAGTATAGGTATTTAAAATGGAAACCGTATAGGTTTTATTTTTAATACCGAATGCTATTCCAGATGTGAGAGTGAAAAAAGAAAGAGTTCCGAAAAGGGAAAGGTGGATTCATTTTTTATGCATTTAAATGAACCTCTTCCTTAAAATACCGTCCTAGTGTTTTATCGTGACTAACATAGATAATGAAGTTATCCTTCTCCAGAAAAACAAGAAAGTGTTTCAGGAGAAAGTGTTTAGTGTCTTGGTCAACATGACTAAGTGGTTCGTCAAGCAATAACATCT
The DNA here is from genome assembly GCF_000712165.1 of Ureaplasma canigenitalium ATCC 51252. GTDB lineage: Bacteria > Bacillota_I > Bacilli_A > Mycoplasmatales > Mycoplasmoidaceae > Ureaplasma > Ureaplasma canigenitalium. The sequence continues at coordinate 7,559 of NZ_JONZ01000006.1, forward strand.
TATTATTTACTGTCATTAGATTAAGAAAATTAGCAATCTGCTTTTGACCAGAACTTAACTTCCTTAAAGTATCGCCGTGGTTAATATTTAAAAAGTCGATCCTTGTTCTTCTTACAAGTTCTTGAAACTTAACCCTATTTTCTTCATCAAGTCGACTAAAAATTTTTGTTAAATCAAAATCACTAGACATACTATTTGAAGGGAGATAGATGATTTGATCTTGGAAAAAAACTGAATCGAGACTTTTAACAGGTACACCATTAATGAAGTAGCTACTCTCTTCATTATTAAAAGCAAGCTCTTTTAACAAGGATGTTTTCCCAACTCCACTATTACCAGTTAAAAGGGTATTTACCTTAAAGTGATATTGTTTAAATTTAATATCCTCAATTTGTTCTAGAATGATTCCTTCTTTCTTTTCAAGATTATCAATTAGTAAACATTTTTGTAGAGCATTTGATGCATTTTTAAATGTCACTCTTTTCATAAAAAAAGCAACTATTCCAGAAGACGATTCACTAAAATTGCTATGGATAAAAATTAGGAAGGTAAGAAGACCGATGCTAATAGTGGAATGTAAGATATAAAGATAAGTAGCGACGCCGATTAAAATGATAAAAGAAATTCCATTTAGTACTTCACTAAAAAAGGTAATTCTTGTGTTGATTGACTGATATTTAAACGACTCATTAATTAAATTAATGTGTTGTTCGATTGCTTCCCTTCCTATTTGGTTAACCTTGTTCGTGTTTTTCTCATTTTTGATAATCGTTAGTAAAGTTTGATAGGTTAAAAACGAGCTTTGCTCCTTACTTAAAATACTTTCACTATACTTTTTGTAGAAAAGATAACTTATAAGATTAATCCCAATATTAATCAACACAGAGAAAAGACTAATAACTATTAAAATTGGATGAATGCTAAGAAGGATGCTAAAAATAATAACAAATGAAATAATACTAGTAAGCAGTTTAGGTTGATCGATAAGTTGATAACTAATTATCTGATTTATGAAGACTTTCAATTGGTTCATTTCCCCGTTGTTTGTTTTATTAAAGAACATTTGTTTCTTTTTCTTTAGACGCTCAATTAATAGTCCAAAAGATGAAGCAAAAACCTTTTTTGTTATGTGACTAACATAAAATGAAAGTAACATATTTGAAAAATAAGTGAAAATCTTAAAAAAAAGAAAAATTAGAGAAAGATTGATTAAATTAGCGAGACTCTTATACGGAATGACAAGATCAAAAAGATAGTTTAAAAATTTTCCTAAAACGATCCCGGAGAAAAGTCCGATTAACTCGAGAGTGAAAATGATGAATTGAGCAATCAAGGAAACATTTCTCCTGAAATCATTTTTGAAGAGTGTTAAATTCTTTAATTCATTGGTTTTTTCAATTTTTACGATGACATTAAGAAAAACCTCCTTAAATTGTTCAACATTTAGAAGATACTTACCTTTTTCCGGGCAATACACTTGAATCGTTTTTGTGTTTAAAAGTTTGATAACTACATAGTGCTTTAATTCATCGTTTTTAATTAGTGCAATATAATAATCGTTCACAAGATTCTCGATAAGTTCATCGGAGTCAACCTGGTAACTGGTGGCCTGTAAACCATATTTGTTTAAAGTCGATTCAAGTTCATAAATAGAAAGCCCTTCGGTTTTCATCTTTAAGTCACTTAAAATGAGATTTTTTGATAAATTGACATTCTGGTGATGGTTGATCATCATAAGACATACACATACCCCACACTCATTTGCTAAGTTCTGATTTACAATCTTCATATTACTCTCCTATTTTTATATTCGCTTTAAAATGAAATTTTTAGAAATTTTCCTTATAATTAATCTAATTAGTTATTCATTAACTACTGCATTGAAAATACACTGATAGGAATTTAAATGGCTAAAATTAAATTACTTGCTCTTGGTGGACAAGATGAACGTAACAAAAGTTGTTTGATCGTTGAAATAAATGATGAAATTTATGTTTTTAATGTTGGTGTCAAACTACCTGTTAATACCGTTAACGGAATTAGTTTAATTACCATCGACTCCGATTATTTAAAAAACCGGATGGAAAAAATTAGGGGAATCTTCATTGGTACTCCTAGTTTTTATAACACCACTGGACTTTTTCTTCTTCTTTCAAAATTAAAACCAAGTATTCCGATTTATACTAACGAAGTTGGTGAGGTCGTCGTTAAAAAACTTTTCGAAAGTAAACATATTAAGAAATCAATCAATCCTAATATCGTCGTCCTTCAACCAGGTCAAGATATTGATGTTGGTGACAACAAAGTTCTTCCGTTCCGGATTGCGAATAGTATGCCAAATAGTTACGGCTGAATTCTTAAAACCGAGGACGGATGTATTGTTTTTGTCGATGACTTTATTGTAACGAACGACCGGAACAAAACTTTTCAAAGTCAACTGAATAACCTTCAGAATTACACCAAAAACAATACCCTTGCTCTGATTGTCGGAATAAATCAAGCGGGGATTCCTGGATTTGCGACTCCCCAACATAAAAACAAGAGTTTTTATGAATCAATCATCAACCATACCGAAGGGAAGGTTATTGTCGGAACTCATAGTAACGATGCTTATACTATTTTTACTTTACTTAGCATTGCAAAACAAACAAACCGGCCTATCTGCATCATCGGAAACACCTTCCTTAATGTGCTTAAAACAACAATTGAAAAAGGTCTTTTTAGTTCGCGTAAGCTAATAATGATTACAAAGCAAAAAGCGGTTGAAAGCAAGAATGCGATCATCATTATTGCTGACAATCCTAATACCTATTACGAGACAATGACTAAATTCATTCATAATCAGAGAAAGAATATTCCGATTAATGAAAACGATCGCTTGATTCTTGGAGTTACTGTCCTTCCAGGACAGGAAATGAATCATGCTGTCATTTGCGATGAACTTTCTCGTCTTGACATTAATTATAAAAGTCTTCCGAAAAATATCATTGAAATGAAAGCATGCGACGAAGACCATAAACTATTGATTAATTTACTCCAACCTAAATATGTTATTCCCCATAATGGGATTTATAAGTATGAAGTGAAGTTAAACGATGCTCTTCAAAGCACTTGGATTAAACAAGAATCAATCTTGACCATTGATAATGGTGATGTATTAAATATTGTCGATGGAAATTTAATAAAAAGTCATCAAAAAATTGAATTAAACGATAACTATGTCTCAACTAACCATGCTCTCGATGTTGGTGAAAGTATCATTTACGAACGAAACCAAATGGGTTCAAACGGAGTTATTGCAATGAGTCTGGTCTTTGATAAAGCACACCAAAAACTCTTTAATTATGTCAAATTAGAATACTTTGGTGTTGTTAACCATAAAGACCTATCATCAAGTAAAGTTGAAGAAATTGAAGCAACTTTTAAGAAACGAATGGGTGAATGTCTTGTTTATGAAAACAAGAAGTTAAACATCAAAGAAACAAAGTTTAACCTAAAAAGATTACTTTCTAAACTTTTTGAAAAGAAATTTAATCGTCGACCACTTGTTCTTCCTACCTTTATTGATTATGTTGCTTAGGCTATAATTAATAAATAGGTAAAAAAATATGAGTAACATCGAACAAAAAAGAGATAAGAAGAAAACACCATCTTTCCTTAGGGATAAAACAAACAAAAAATACATTATATTTGAGCGGTGTATGATTGCTCTCGGTTTTTTTCTTTGTTTATTTTCCGTCACAAAAGTTCCGTATACTGGAGCTATTCTCGATTCCTTAATTAATTACTTTTTTGGATTTGGTAAGTTTTTTGTTTATACCATTATTTTGATGTTCCTTATTTGCTTTTATATTAAAAAAGCAAGAACTTTCCTTTTTAACTGAAAAATGTGATTGTTTTATGTTTTACTCGCCTTTCTTATTTCCTTCATCCTAGGTGGGGTTTCATATCCAATCCTTTTTGATCAAGGAATAAAACAACTTTCCATAAAAGTAACCCTTCCGACTGACATCAAGGGAATCATTGGTGTTTATAAAAACGAAATTATTAAGGAAAATTTTGCAACTCTTTGGTCGAAAATTTTCCGTGACTATTATTTAATTAGTATTGGTCATATGAATTATTACTTTATTCATCCAATTGCTTTTGGGGGAATCATTGGTTATATTAATCTTGAGATTACGAAAGCTTATGCTTATGTTTACATCATTATTTATGGTCTTCTTGCTTTCATTTTCTTCATAACCCTAGTTGGTTTAAGTAATGCGAAGGATTCTCCTGTTACAAAGTGAAAGATTAGAACGATAAAGAAATGAATAGAGAACATTAATCAACACCACGGAACTTCTTACGCCCTTGTTAATTTAAAAGAGCATTTTAAAACAAGTGAAGATGGAGTTAAGAATGGTGATGAAATAGCATTAGATCCTATTAAGGATAATGAACAAGAAAAACCTGATGCTAATCAATTATCTAGTCAACCATTAATAGACACAGAACAATCATTAATGATTTCCACAAACACCGCTTCTGGTCAAGCTTTTAATGATTTAGCAAAGCAATCAATCAAACCGATTGAAACTTTAAACTATCCTATCCAGGATGATAAAAACATCATCATTGAAAACCCGGAAAAACAGGAATTTTTCACCGAAGAACCGGTATACACTAAAGTTAATGACCGGTCAACTTGAACCAAAACGAAATACTTTTCGTTTAATGATGATGAAGAGATTCAACCTCTTCAGATGTGACATACAAACAACAGTGCGAATAAGTATGATTATTATCCGTCAACGAAAATTATTAACACCGAAACACGGGACTATTATGATGAACTAAAGAAACTTGCTAATGAAGTCAAGGAGTATGTTCTTAACTTCATTAAGGTTAACAACCTTTTATTAACACTTCAGAATGTAGTTATTTATTATTCGAATTTTGAAATTATTTTTTCTTATAATGGCTCATCTGTTAGTAATTTAATTAATAATGAAGGTAAAACCTTAATTGAAGAGTTGAATAAATATTTTAAACTAACGAACTACATTTTTGTTCGTGGTCACTCTGTTGTTATTACTTCAATTAGTGATGAATACCGATCAACAATTGATATCAAGGAAATTATTGAAGACATTCCTTATAATGATAAGTTATGTATTGGTGTTGGAAAAAATACCAAACGTGAGGTTATCTGGTTCGATGACGAAGATTCGACATTCCTTATCCACGGAGCAATTAAAAGAAGTGGTAAAGCAATGTTAATTTCAAACATTCTTCTCTCAGCACTTTATAAGAAATCGCCAGTCGAACTTGATTTATATTTAATTAACAACGGAACGAAATCATATCGTCTTATCAATAACCTACACCACACCAAACTAGTAGTTGAATTTAACGATTTCGCTAACATTATTGAATCGCTTCGTAAACTGAAAATGATTACAGAGCAAAGATTAAAACTTTTTAAAAGTGAGCAAGTTTCAACAATCGATGAATATCACAAAAAAAGACAAGATGTAAGACTTCCGAAAATTCTTTTTGTGATGTCCGAGTACATGAGTATTCTTGATAGTAAATACCAGCATTCATTTAGCACCTTAATCCAGTACCTTGCTCGTAATGCTTCTACTATTGGAATGACGATGATACTTTCAACGGACTACACCAATGAGAGTACAGTTTCCTTAAAGGATGCTTTTAATTACATCATTAGTCTTAAATTAAACACACCACAAGAAGGTTCATTATTAATGAACCAACCTTGGTTATGCAATCTAGCTGGTCTTGGTGATATGTATATTTATAAGCGCAGTTCTAATAACTACTTAAGGGCACAGACCGGAAAAATCCCTAATGAATTATTCGATGTAATTGTCTCTCACATCGCAGGATGTGATTACGATTTAAAAGACCTAAGAAACCTTGACCGCGATAACATAAAAACGAAGAAGATTTTTTAACATTTTTAAGGATTTGTTATTAATTTTAAATAAATATTTATAATATAAACAATACATATAGAAGGACTTTAAATATGACTTTGAACAACAAGCAAGAATATATTTATACCTTAACTGCTGTGAATAAAGACCACGGCATCAAGGACTTTGAAAAAGAAACTAAACCATATAGTGTTTTTGGGGGTGCACACCAAAAACAACAATACATCATTATTGATGATGAGTTCAATTCAAACGAACTTTATCGTAGTCTTGTTAAATTTCTATCAAGTAGTTCTAAACCGGTTTCTGTTGATTTAAATTCGATGGTTAAACTTGTTAAAGAAGATAAATTAAATAGTTTAATTTCAATTGTTGTTTCTGCACTTGAATATGCCGAAGCAACTCCATTTACTTTAAAATCTAATCCAGTTGAAAAGAATGTGCACAATTTAGTGGTTGACACTAAATACGAAGAATTAGTAAAGAAGCACGAAACAATTGCAAAAGAAATCACAATTACTCGTGGGATGCAAGATGCTCCAAGTAATCTAATGACTCCAGGTGATTTCGAAGAACAAATTCGTAACCGGATTCAAGGACTTGATATCAAGATGACAGTTTTAAACCGTATGGATCTTGTAAAAAAAGGAATGAATCTCCACGTAGGTGTTGGTGGTGCAGCGGTTTCTGAAAAATACCAACCACGTTTAATCGTTCTTGAATATATGAACAATCCTTCAAACGAAAACAAAATGGCTTTCGTTGGTAAAGGGGTATGCTTTGACACTGGTGGTTATAATGTTAAAACAGGACCACATATGCGTCATATGAAGTTTGATATGTCAGGGGCTGCCATTTCTGCTTCAACATTAATCTCACTTGCAAAGAACAAGGAAAAAGTTAATGCTTATGCTGTGCTTCCACTTGTCTTTAACCTACTTGGAGCTGAAGCACAAAGACCGGATGATGTTCTTAAGTCGTACAATGGAAAGACAGTTGAAATTGACAACACCGATGCTGAAGGACGTCTAATTCTTGCTGACGCCCTTACATATGCGGTTCGTGATTTAAAAGTTAATAAAATCTTTGATATCGCAACTCTAACAGGTGCTATGATTTATGCTCTTGGAGACACTTATAGCGGTGTTTGGTCTACTTGTGATTGTATGTGAAAGATGATTGAAAAGAGCGCTGATGAAGCCGGTGAACTGGTATGAAGATTACCATTCCACAATGACTTCTTAAAGATGCTAGATTCACACGTTGCTGATATCGCGAATAGTGTATCTGACCCACGTGGTGGTTCTTCACGTGCAGCTGTCTTCCTAAGAGAATTTACCGAAGGAGTGACATATGCTCACTTCGATGTAGCAATTACTGCTGATGTTGGTCATAAAGGTACCGGGGTAATGTTAAAAACATTCTATAACTTCATTAACGACTGATTTGGTAATAAGTAAAAAAACATTCTGCAACAAAAACACTTCTCAAAAAACCGAGAAGTGTTTTTTTAATGTTTTAATGTACCTATTGGAATGATGTAAATTCCGTCGTCTCGCTGGTAACCGAAACCGGTACCTGTAATTACCGCCTTAAAGCTTGGTTTACCCATTACTTCAATATTAAGTTTATTTTCAACTAACTTTAGGTTTTTAATAGCATCTTCAATATAATCCCTACCAAGCTTTATTTCAATTAATCCATATCTTCCATCGGGAAAAGTAATAACAGCATCTATTTCAATATTTGATCGATCACGATAGCTATAAACTTCTCCACCATAATATGAAGCATATATCTTAAGATCCCTAATGACAAGCGACTCAAATAGAAAACCAAAAGTTCTTATGTCAGTTAATAAAGACTTTTCGGTAATGGAAAGAGCCGCAACTGCAATTGAAGGATCTACAAAACCGATGACTGGAGTTTTCATCACCATTGTTTTACTTCTAAAGGAAGGACTTCAATTTTCTGTAAAATCAACTATTCTTAAATTAGTTAAGGTATTAATATAATCTGTTAATGTAGGAATAGAGATAGTTTCATTTTGCAAATTCAAGATGTCATATTTTATTGTTGTGTATTTAACCCTTGTTTGTAGATTCCTTGCAATACTTTTTAATATTCAGTGACACAATCTAGGATTTCTCTTCTTTTCGTCAACCATACTAATGTCACTTTCGATTAAACTTTTAAAGTAATTACGATGAATTTTAAGGTGATCTTTTTCTTCCTTAATTGAAAAAATACTCGGATAACCACCACGAACAATTAATTGTGCTAAACGACTTATTGACATATTAGAATTAACATAAAATTGTTTATTTAATAATAGATCCTCCAAACTAATCTCACCTGTTGAATCTTCTGATTCAAAAAGAGATAGCATTCTCATTTCAATGATTGTTATTCTTCCGGTTCCTGAATGCTTTTTTTGATAGTAAGGTATTGCATTAGAACCTGTTAATATAAATTGTCCTGGTAGGTTCCGTTTATCAGTTTCAACTCTTACTGCATCAAATATTTTAGGGACAAGTTGTCACTCGTCGATTAACCTAGGTGTTTCTCCTTCTAATGCCAAACCAGGATTAATTTTTGCTAGCTCAATATTATTTCAACCATTAGAAAAATCATCCAACTTAAATATTGATTTAGCAAACTGCATGACAGAAGAAGTTTTTCCAGAGAATTTTGGTCCAATAATCAAGATGGCTCTGGATGCTCTTAACTCATTCTCTATTACTTTATCAAGAATTCTTTTTCGATACATACTATGTTAATTGGTTCCTTATTTAAATTATAAGCATATTTAATAATTTAAAAGGATTACTTTATGAATTATCAATGAAAAATTTTATTATTTGTTAATCAAAAACTTTATGAAATGTTAATCAAAAACTTTATGAAATGTTAATCGAAAACTTTATGAAATGTTAATCAAAAAGTTTATGATTTGTTAATGAAATACTTTAAAAAATGTAAATGAAAAAGTTTAAAAAATGTAAATTTATTTTAAGTCAATTAAAACTCATTTTATAAGCCTTATGATTAATTTAGGTCTATTTGTTTTGGTTACATGTTTTCTTCTAATTAAAGAGTTAAAAACTTCTCTACCGGTAAATAAAGTCTATATAGGATGCCTGTAAAGTTATTTTTTTACCGAAAGTTTAGATCACGAAAAGAATTTAATTTAACATTATTAATTTTAAATTCTGGTGATAAATTTTTAAATTCATACTCCTTTTCAAATTTAATTCTGGATGATTAAGCTTTGTAACATTTAGTTCTTCTTTTGCACACGAAACTGCTGGGCAGAGAGAAAAACATAACAAGTTAAAGCTGGAAGGGTAAATAAATTTAGTCTAATTTTATTTCAATTATATCGTTTCATTAATCATCCTAATTTTCTAAACTGTTATTTTAAAAATTTTTTTTACATTTTCATAGTTTACCCTATCTTTCCCTTTCCACCAATGAAATGGATATGAAAAATATTGCCTTAAATCCCCTGAATCTCTCTCAAATTTTGGAGTAAAGTTATCCCAGAAGCCTTTATGTTCTTTTGTTTCTAAAATTCCACATATTCCTAAAGTTTCTAATAAGCCAGTAACTTCATCTTTATTTGATGGAAATAGTTTTTCTTTAGCTAATTCATTTCTTAACATAGTTGCTGTTTTCATTTCTTCAAAATTATCTACAAAGAATAAAATTTTCTTTAAAATTTCATAATCTTCTTCTTTTGGAGTTTTTTTCTCCATATTTAAAAATTCAGATAAATAATAATAAGGTTTAGCAATCTCACCCCAAATTCCACCACTATAATATTTTACCCAATTAAAAAATGTAGCAGTAATTTCTTTTGGAACTTTATATTCTTTCCCTTTATCATGTTTTAGCCAACTTCTTGCATAAATATATGAAGGTAAAATATATCTATAATCTAAATCTCTAGTTGATAGGCTATATAAAAAGGCATTAGCTACCTCTTCTAAAGAAACTTTTAAAAATATTTTTTCAAGACTATCAATAAATTCCTTTTCTGTAATAACTATATTTTCTCTAAGTAAAGCTTTTTCTTTTATATATTCTACTTCTTCAATATTTAAACTTGGCTCATTTTCCATATATTTTAAAAACAATCTTTTAGCTTTTTTATCTATCATATTTCATCCTTCAAAATTTTCTAAAAAAATTTTAATCTAATTATGAGAAAAAATTGTAGACACACTCATTAAATAAGAAAGAGTGTGTTTTTATGTATAGAAAACAATTTACATTAGAACAAAAAAATAAAATAAATTAACTTATCTCTTGAAACCGATTTTGAAACCTAGAGTTACCCAACTTAGTGAACATTTCTCCTTTTTCAATTAAGTCTATATTCTAACGGAGATTCTAGAAGAAAAAGAACAACAAAATATAGATGATATGGTAATAGACTCTTATGATGATGAAGAAGACGAGGAATAAAGTTGTAAAAAGAGAAATGTAAATCCTAATGTTGTAAATGTGCTTACTATTTGATATAATGTAAGCACAATAGCAACAGGAGGGGATACCATGAATTATATAAAAAAGATAAAAGAAAAATTAAGTAAAACGGGTGGGATTATTACAAGTAAGGAACTTAAAAACTTTAATATTCCTACAATATATCTCACACGAATGGCAGAAAAAGGTGAACTGATTCGTGTGGATAGAGGAATCTATATAGATTCAAACGGAGATAATGACGAGTATTATTTTTTTCATAATAGATGTAAGGTTGCTGTTTTTTCTTATGTATCCGCTCTTTATCTTCATGGGTTTACAGACATAATCCCGAATGAAATGGAAGTTACTGTATATAAAGGGTACAATCCACATCGTATAAGCGGAAGTGTAAGTATTCACTATGCTACAAAAGAAATTTATGATTTGGGTATGACAGAATGCCAAACAATATTTGGGAATACAGTAAAAGTTTATGATTTGGAAAGAACAATTTGCGATTTTATTAAAAATAGAAGTGAAATAGAAACTGAACTGTTTTCCAAAACGATTAACAAGTATGTCCGTTATAAAAATAAGGATTTGAATAAACTATATGAGTATTCTAAAAAAATGAAGATATATGAAAAAGTAAAAGAAATTTTGGAGCTCGTTTATGAATAAAGCTAAGCAAAGAGCGATATGTCAAAAAACTGTCAAAAGATACAGGACTTAGCTTTAATACAATACAAACACAGGATTACCCCAAAAAATGAAGATTTTTTGGGGTAATCTTTTTTTAAGGAAATCAAGACTATAATTAAAAAAACCAAGTCACACACCTTTTTAAATTAATTTAAAGGGTGCACTTGGTTTTTTATTTTGGAACACCACCTTTGGTGGTATTTTAAAATGACAAAGTTTTTATTATTTTGGTTGGTAGGTTAATTTTTTTGAAGGATCAAACATAAGAACTACATCTGGTCACTTAAAACTGTATTCGGCAATTTTATTAGATATTTCTTCTGGTAGTTCATCATCCTCATATAAATCTTCAGGAGCGACTAAATCTATGCTTTTGATTTTGTATTTTTCAATTGTATCAGCACCTTGACCAGCACCAACTCCTATGGTGTCAAATGTTAATACAAGTTTACCGTCATCTGTAATCTGAACATCATTGGATGAATAACGTTTACCTAATTTATCGGGTTCCTTTACAAGGTCGACTTGAAGAGTAAAACCCTTATCCTTGAAATATTTTAATTTTTCAGTTCCCACAAGTTGCAGAACTAGAACGGTAGGGTCTTTTTTAGTACCACAACCGACCTTCTTCATTAACTGACCATCTTTATTAAGAATGGTAACACCGATTTCTTTTTCCTCTAATGTAGAAGGTTCAATAACATATTTTTTATCGGTTTGGGTTTCATCTCTTTTCTTGTCAGTAGCCCCACCTTTATTAGGCATTTCTGGAATCTTGTTGTTGACCACCGTTTTTAGGATCTTGTCCAGCCTTGCTAGTTTCTTGAACTTCGTAGTGTTTTTTTGTTAAATCGTCAAAGTTAAGTTTAGCTAGCGGAATAGATTTTGCAGTTGCTTTATCTTTACCATATTTTAGTCCTTTAAATACGAAGTGTAATTTAGTACGATCTAGCATCATCTTAAAGTCAAGCACAAATTTAACGGTGACAACTTTTTTATCTTCTGATATAGGTGTCGCCTCTACTTCAATATCCGTCTTTAGAGATGCATTAATTGAATCAACATCTTCAAAGTCACTATCATCAAAACTTTCAAGTTCTTCATCAATAGTTTTATCTTCATCAACTTGGAAAGTAATGTAATATTTATTGCCAGTAATAATAGGTAAAACTGTCGTAGGATAAGTAAGCGAAACTTGAACTTTTTGTTGTCCAGGTAATGCTTGTAATTCAAGAGAACCATCTTCAATATCCTTAATTGATGATTTTTTAGAATCTTCGGTAGTAGAAGATGCAAATTCTACCTTTTGACCTCCAATAGAAACTTCGGTTAATGTTAAATTAGTCCCTGGAAATTGGTTATTAATTGCTATTTTTGTTTGGTTTAATAAATTGCCATCAAGTTGTCCCTTATAAACCACATCATTAACTTTGACCGTAACTTCAGCGGCGCTTGAAAATTGCTTTGTAAAAAATACTGTAACGGTTGATGTAGTTGAGTTTGTTTGTTCTCATTGAAGACTTTTTACTTTAAAATCGCTAGGAATTGGTGTAGATGGAGTTTCATCTAAAGTTTCAAAATCTTTTTTTGTGATTTTGCTAATATCTAAAGTTTTTCCGTCAACAGTAATCTTATTTAAGGTATAAGTTGTCTTCTTATCTAGATTTGTTAAGTCTATTTCAAGAACATCGGATGAATTACCTTCTTTAGAAAACTTCTTACCACCATTCAATTCCACTTCGACAGTGCTTGATGCTAAGACATCTTGATCAAAAGTTAATTTAATTTTTGCTGAATTTTTTGTAATGTCTTTGAATTCCACTGTTTTTAACTTGTGATTTACAACTGGAGGGGTAACACCTTGACCTGTTGTGGTAAATGACTTCTTATCTTCAGGTAATGAACTAAAATCAATTTTTTTATTAGCAACAAGGATTCGGTCAATTTCGTACTTATGTCCTTGTTCTAGATCATTAAATTTAAAAGTAATTGTTTTAGAATTTTGACCTAGGGTTTTGTAACTAGAAGTACTTTTCCCTTTTAGATAAAGTTCAACATAATCATCTTCTTTTGCTTCTTGTTCTAGGGTTACCACAATTTGAACGGCATTGTTTGTAATTCCTTCAAACTTAATATCTGTAGCCTTATTACCTGATACATCTTTTGTTTTGAATTTCCAAACTACAAGTGCTTCTCACTCGATATTATGACCATCGATTGTAACTTCGCTTAGAATGTATTCCTTATTTTGAGTTAAACCAGTTAAATCAAAAGCAACTTCTTTTGTTCCATTCCCCTTCATTGTATAAGCTTGACCGTTAAACTTAACAGAAACTGTTTGTTCAGCAGTTACTATATTTTCAAATTCAAATTCAACCTTCGCTGTCGTTGTCTCTGGAGTATATGTAATGGTAGTGACTTTATTTTCAACCTTTTCTCCAGGTTTATCCGCAGGTGGTGGGGTTGGTTTAGCATCCCCTCCTGGTTTTTTATCCTTGTCTGGACTTTCAGGAGTTTCAGGTGTCTTAGCATCCCCTCCAGGGTTTTTATCCTTGTCTGGACTTTCAGGACCTTCAGGAGTCTTCTTTCCGTCTTCTGGTTTTGTATCAGGTGTTTTTTGACCATCTTCTGGTTTTTTTGGAGTTTCAGGAGTCTTTGGAGTTTCAGGAACCTTAGGTTTTTCAGGTGTCTCTGGATTATTAGGAACCTTAGGTTTTTCAGGATTATTACCAGTATCAGTTCCCCCGGTCTTTCCACCATTCTTTCCCGTATCAGGTCGACAAGCGACCGCGACTGCAGCAATCGATGCTGAGATAGATAGTGTTCCTAGAAAACTGAATAATATCTTCTTATTTTTCTTTGTCATTTTTAATGTTTATCCTATTTATTAATATGATTGTTTATGGGTGTTAATTTATAAGTTAGTTAGGATTTTGC
>NZ_JONZ01000007.1 GCF_000712165.1 Ureaplasma canigenitalium ATCC 51252
GTTAATCATTCCAAAAACACCATCATTTAATGTTTGTGATGAGTAGACTGGGTAAATACCTGGATTATCACTGATGTAAGGTTTTGAGTAAACTTTTCCTCGTGTGATATCGCAAAGTTCACCAATTTTATAAAGTCTAACTTCTCTATTAGATAACGAAAGTTGGATAGTTAATTTATTAAGGAGTTCTAGATAGGCATTATTTAATTCCCCCCCCCCCCGCTTGAATTCTTATCAAAGTCTAACAATAGATTCCGATAATATTCGTATTGTTTATTTCTTAGGTTGATTTCAAGCGGAAGACCAGTAGTGATATCTTTTGAATAAGTTTCAAGTTGGTCGAGAATATTAACAATTTTGTTTTGGATGGAAAGGGAAGGAATTGGGACTTGAATGTTTTCAAAATCCTTAATTCTAAGTAAAGCTAAAGAAACACCTTTAGTTTTGTCTTTCAATAAATTCCCAAATATAAAAAATCAATAATACAAGAATTTAATATTAAGTCTTTCCTTAAAATTGCTGTTAAGAGTAAAAACAGTAAATTGTTGATTGCATATAAAATCAGTAGTAATTAAGGCATGTTCACCAATTGTTGCTGTAGTCGATATTATAAGAGAGTTTCTCGGAAAAATTTTTCTACAACTTTTAACCTTCTGTAAAGAATTTGCTAAAATTCGCCCGTTTAATCTGATGTCATCGAGTCTAAATCATGGAATTGTCCCGTTAGTCCAATTATCAGTGTCACCCTTTGGAGGAGTATAGCCACCGTAAATATGAAATAACTCACGGAGAGGTTTAAAATTAATTTTATTGTCAGTTTCTTTTACATTTCCCTCTTCCGGCAAATACTTTAAAATCCGGTCTAAAAGATCAGTATTATTATCAAAATCAAGGATTTTGTTTAAGTAGTAACTATACTGTTTATCACGTAATTCCAGTTCCTTTTCCAGTTCCTTTTCCAGTTCCGTAAATTTATCCAAAATTTCTACTATTTCATTCTGGAAGGAAAGAGGAGGAACAGGGATTTCAATGTTTTCAACTACATTGCTCATTAAGATGAAATTATTAGATGCTCTATTAACAAATCTAGGAAAAACGATACTACTTATATATATGAAAGATATTTAGCACTAATCACTGAACTATCTTTGATTTTAAGTTTTCCACAAACATTAGTTACTGAAAACTTACCATTCCTATAGAAGACTGTTCCAGCATACTGTCCATTTGTTGTTCAAGTAACATATTCACCATCAAGATCATAAGTGCTAATCTTTCCAAGAATACCATCATTTAATGTTTGTGATGAGTAGACCGGGTAAATACCTGGATTATCACTGATGTAAGGTTTTGAGTAAACTTTTCCTCGTGCGATATCGCAAAGTTCACCTATTTTATAAAGCTTGGTATCTTTTCTTTCTTTGATTCTTTGAAGTAAACTATTAATTTTTTTATCACAAAACATCCCAAACTCCTTTTAAACCTTACTAATATTATTAATGAATATGTTAAATCTTTTTAACATAGGTAGATTAAAGAAAATATGACCTTCTTAATTAATCTTATTATATGTTATGAATTAATCCTTAATAAGATAAGCAAATTAATTTATTAATAAAAAAACACCGTGTGTTCTCGAATGAAAACTCAGGTGTACACATTTGTTTTTTTATTATAGAAAACCAAACTTTTTTGTTTCTTTAATTAAAAGGAATTTGAAGTAAAATTACATTTTCGCGATAGTTTTAAATTTTCAAACCATTTTTCACCTTAGGCTTAAATAGTTTTTTGTTAGAACCCATTTGATTCTTACTCGTAAGTTAAGCTCATTTTTAAACAAAAAACCAAGTCACACACTTAATTTTTTTCATAATTTTAATGTGATAGACCTGGTTTTTAATTTTGGGAAGCCTTTGCTTTCAGCAAAGTTCTTTAGTATTTTTCTAAACTATTCTTGGAAGAAATTACTTCTAGCATGCTCTTTATCAGCTTTAGAAATCGCAAATGGTATTCTTGTTGTATATTGAGCTCTCGCTGCGACTATTTGTTTTGTTGGTCATCTAAAGACATTTGTGTTTCATTGAGCAACTAAATCATTATATAAATCTCTTGATGCGGTAATTTCTTTTTGAAGAATTGAATTTTGCTTCATAGCCTGAGCAATCGCACCATGTGCTTTAATGTCCGGATAGTTTTCAAGTTGAACATTAATCATTCGATTAATTGACGAAAGTTGATTTTGTACTAATTCACGATTACTACCATCAACATGCATTCCGCTCCGAAATTTAGCAACTTCAGTGAGAATTTTATCATCAAGGTTAACTGCTTTATTAACAAGTGAAACAGTATTTTGAAGAACTTGAATTCTTTGTTCCATATAGTTATCAATAGTACTAGCGGCACCTTGAATTCTTTGTTCTAATTGTTGAAAATAGTTTTTTGCTTTAATTTTTAAAAATAAGAAGATTAAACCAGGGAGTATTCCAAGAATTCATAAAATGAATTCGAAGAAAACAGAACCCCCTCCAACCTTAACTGGAATTTGTTTATTTAAAACAGCTGTATCTCTTCCCTCATCCATTGCTGGCGTCGACATTTCATCTAACATATTTGCCATAACAAATCCCTCCTTTTAAGTGAAAAACATTAATATTAAATTATAAAATATTTGGGAATTTTATGGAACAAAAACCGTTTAAAATTGTCAAATTATGGGTTCATTTTTAATGTTTTTAATTGATCTTTTCTTAACTTCTTAATCACTTCGTGTTTCACATCACCAGAGAATTCATTTTCATTATATTGACTATAACCTTTAAACAAGGTAACAGCATTAGTAGTTTTATTTGGATCATTAACTTCTGCAACATTACTAAAATTAATTCCAATAACATTAAATCGCGAATCGATAGCCATTGAACCAGAAGAACCTGTTTTTAAACCTGTGTCGGCATTTAAATAAATAATACTACCTTGATTAAGAGTCCATTTATCCATTCCGTGTTCGTGTTTAGGATGAAAAGGATTTTGATATTCCTTTCATCAATTGTTTAGTTTATTTCAATCTTTATTCTCTTGCTCATTATATCGATATCAAAGATGGTTAACATCTTTTTTATCAAAATAACGATATTTCGAAGCAATTAACCCACCCTTACCTTTTGAGTAAGCAAAAGATTGATTAAAACCAAATGTTTGTGGATAACCAGCGACAAAGATGGTGTTAAAAGGTGAAATATAGTCTTTATATTCGCTCTCTTCATTACCAAGTCCTGGGTATCAATCAGCTTCTTTATCAGTGTTAAGCAAAGGAAAAAGGGTCGGGAAAAGGTATTTAATAGTTGTTTCATCAATATCAATTTTGACTAGGGCAAAATCCATTCCACCATTCGGTGTTTCACCGATACGAACGGCTTCACTATATTCTTCTTTTGATTGATCAAGATAAATTTGTGAAACTAATGAATCAGCTTTAATTCCACCACTTCGGAATCGTGGAGTGTAATAAATAAAGTCAAGATATTGATCTCAAGCATTACCAGCTTTCCGTTCAGTCACAGTCTTATCAACAGAACTAAGAGCATCGTAAGTTTTATTGGTTGGACTACTTAAATTTGTATCTCCAAAGGATTTACCAAAAAGGAAAGGACTCTGTTTCTTTCATTTATCACTAAACGAAACTTCCTCATAACTTTTACCATATTGATCAACTTTATTTGTGAAAGTTTGACCTTCGTCAGCAGTAAAGCTTTGTAGACCAAATTGTGAAAACCCACTATATCAAGCATCTTTTCTTTTATTATTGTCATAACTTTTAAAAACCTGAGATCGGTCAAAAATTTTACTAAAATTAGGGACATGAGCATTTGTTGCAGCAAGGAAGGTGTAAACCTTTTGATTGTTTTTCGTCTTAGTACCGACTACCCGGTCAACAAGTCAAAATGTACCACCACCGTTAACTAAAGTGATTTGAGTGCTCGAATCGTAATCGTTCTTTTTTCTTGTTTTCCAATAGTTTCAACTTAACGAGAATGAACGATCATAAATATATTGAGCAAAATCTTTGTTACTCTTTAGGTTACTAACATTAGACTTGTCTAAATTAACTACTTGATTATCAATTAGAAGACTAATTGTTCCATCGTCATCATTAAAATTAGCCTTAATGGATGAAGGAGTATGATTAAGGTTTAAAAAATCCTTTATCGCTTCCATATTGATTAAAGTTAAAAATTGTGACAGATTGCTTGGTAAAAAACCAAAAGGATTTTGTTTTATTAAATTATTGATTAATGAAAAATCAATGGTCAATGAATAATAAGATGTGTTAGCATCAAAATTCATCAAGTATGTTTGTGAAGGTAAATATTGTTTCTCAAGATATCTGGTATAGAATTGTGCTTTTTCAGTTTCGGTTTCACCGAACTCACCAAGAATACCAATATTTTTAATATGAGATAAAAACTCTTTTTCAATTCTTCTTCGGTCTGTTGAACCTGTGAGAATGTCTGGTTTAC
The DNA here is from genome assembly GCF_000712165.1 of Ureaplasma canigenitalium ATCC 51252. GTDB lineage: Bacteria > Bacillota_I > Bacilli_A > Mycoplasmatales > Mycoplasmoidaceae > Ureaplasma > Ureaplasma canigenitalium. The sequence goes on from NZ_JONZ01000007.1 coordinate 4,521, forward strand.
TCTTTAAATAGGTTTGCAAATTAAGGAAGTTGCTACGATATTGATTAGTCTTTTGAATTAATTCAAAAGCACTAAGCATTTTCCCTTCACTATTATATAAGTCGTTTTTGCTTAAAGAGTGAGCAAATGCATCATTACTTAAGTGGGAGTTAAGGGTAGTGTCGGGTTGATAAAAATTCTTTAAGATGAATTGTCCCGGATTGTGTTTTGGTTCAGTTTCAGGTTTTTCTTTTGGATTGTTTTGATTAGGTAAATGAGGTTTATTACCTGGTGGTGTTGGTTGTTTAGCATCTTTTAAAAGATGACTAATAATAAATTTAGTGTCAGGTGCTACTTCGACATTATAATCATTGTTATTTTTAATTGAATGAGCAGTAATTTTACTAATTGTGTATTCTCGGTTGATATCTAAATTTGAAACATCAAAATAAGCAACATGGTCAAGGAATTTTGATTGTTTTAGAGTAATGGTTTCAAAACCATGAGAGGTTAAACTAATGGAAAAATTAAAGTCAGTAATGTCGGTTGAATGATTTTTATTTTGATTCGGATTAACCATTACACCAAAATAAAGCTCAGTCTTACTAGATATCTCATTCTTTTTAATCCCAACTGGTAAAGAAATGGTAAGACCTGTACCATAATTATCAGGAAGTTCAGGGAGGAATGTACTACTTGAAATTTGATAATTAAATTGGGGAGAGAAAAAACCATCCTTAACAAGAGTATAAGTAAGGGTTAACATATCACTGGTTTTAACTGCACCTAGAAGTTCAATATTGACCTTACTATCCTTGTTTTTGATTTCATAACTACTTAGTTGATTAATTTCATTATTTGTTACGGAACTAAAAGTTCGTTTGTTACTATTCTTAAAGGAAAATTGGATGTTCTTGTTTAAACTATTAAAATCAATTACAGGATCTTTTTTAAATGAAGATTGGTTAATTTGATAGGTTTTAATATTAGATATTTCATTATGGTGAACAATTTGATATTCAACATTAATATAAGCCGGTGTATTCTTTACTAATGATGCTCTTACAAACCTAAATGAAACATCCTTAAGAAGTCCGTCATAGTGGAATTGATAGTGAGATGAATCAAATTTTGCATCCTTAAGATAGATGTTTTGACTGTCGTTGTAAGTAATTGAAAGTTTCTTTAAATCAATCGCATCAAAATTATATGGAGTCTTAAATACATCGCTACTAATTGAATAGGTAAAACCTCCTGATTTAATCCCTTTGCTTTCCAGTTCATAAGTAATTACGAATCGATTAGATGCTTTATATATTGATTTAACATTGATTTTGAAATCGACATCAAGTCCTGAAATATTAAAGTTACTTAGACTGTTAGTAGCATCTTTAAAAAGGATATTTTTAGCATCGATATAAGTAAATTGTAATTTGCTACTTTGTAGTGCTCAGTTTGGTTGGTTGTTATTTTGTTTAAACTTGGTTAAAGGGATTAAATCATCAAATAAATCAGATTCCTGGTTGTTTTTTTGGAGTTTATACTCAACTAAAATCCCTTTATCAGTTTTCTTAACTTTAACTAAAACAACATGGATGTCATCTTCGGGAAGATTAAAGGTAATCTTGTCAAAATCAATTGTTTCAGGGACATTTTCATAAAAAATATTTTGGCTATTCTGATAATTAAAAACGGTAACATTAGCTAATTGCTCTCAATTTGCTTCAGTCATCTTTTGATTAGGATCGATATTACTAAATTCATTTTTCTTAATAATGTAGGAATAAGGTTTAGAAGTTGATTTATCTTTTTCTAACACATAAGAAATATGAATTCCATCATTCTCTAGGGTTGCACCAATAATTGTAATTTTTGTTTTAGGTTCATTGATAAAAGGAAGAAAGTTTTTAGTATCCTTAATATCTTCATTACGCAAATTGTTAAAGAATATTTTGTCACTATTTTTGTATTTAATGACAACAAGAGATGCGAGACTATCGAAGTTAGGAGCTACTTTTTCCTTCTTTTCTTCCTTCTTAAAAAAATCGTTGGAAATAAATTTTTGATACTGTTTTGAATCCCTACCATTTTTATTTAAGGAATAGTAAACAAAAATACCACCTGTGTCTTTCATCGCTCTAATGAAGTCAACACGAGCATCGGGGTTAGAAAGAACATAAAACTCTTTGTCTTCTTTAGCATCAACAAAAAGTGTATTTTCAGCATTTAAATAACTCACTTTTGTTTTCTCATTAAGTTTATTAAAATCAACATCATCGTTGTCCGCCGTTTTTTTACAACTTGCGATAATTATTGGAGTGACAACAAGCGATGCAGTTAATAAACTGAAAATTATTTTGTGTTTTTTAGTCATAAATACCTATGAAAATGGTTTATCGTTTCTTAATAATGGTTACGAAATACATATTATAAATTAATTTTATTTCTTTTCAAAATTGAATTATTTAAAATGGCAAAAGAAAAGACTGTTATTAAAAAAATATTGCTTTTTGGTCGTTTTGTTCATGTTTTTAATATCATTTACTTAGTAAAAACAAAGGAAATCAACATGTATATCGAAATTAATCACCCCTTAATTAAAGATAAATTAACACGAATGAGAAAGACATCAACAGTTTCAACCGTCTTTACAAGTAACCTTGAGGAATTAACACAATTAATGGTTTACGAGGCTACTAAAAATCTAGAATTAAACGAGATTGATATTATGACACCGGTAGTAAATCATGCGACCGGATATAAACTAAAAAATAAAATGTGTCTTGTACCAATCTTAAGAGCTGGTATTGGAATGGTCGATGGAGTTAAAAATTTAATTCCAACAGCAAGTGTAGGTCACATAGGTTTATACCGTGACGAAAAAACACTTAAACCTGTTGAATACTTTAAAAAATTCCCTAAAAACATTAGCGAATGTGATGTTATCATTCTCGACCCAATGTTAGCAACTGGTGGTTCAATGGTTGAAGCTATTAACATTGTAAAACAACATCAACCTAAATCAATTACAGCTGTCTGCATTGTTGGAGTGATGGAAGGAATTAATAATGTTACAAAAAACCATCCAGACGTGAAAATTTATCTTGCTTCAATTGATGAAAAATTAAATGAAGATGGTTATATTGTTCCTGGTCTTGGAGATGCTGGTGATAGAATATTTGGTACTAAATAGAAAATAAACTAAAGAGGAAAAGAAAAACAGGTATAGCACCTGTTTTTTTAGTTTTAAATATTAATGGAGCAGATAACGAGAATCGAACTCGCATCTCGACCTTGGCAAGGTTGCGTTCTACCACTGAACTATATCTGCATATTATGATTATAACAAAACAAGGAATATTTATATTATTTCTTGTTGTCATAGTCATAAAAAAACTAGTCGGTTTGACTAGTTATTGCGTGGCAATGACCTATTTTGTTTTTGACTATCGTCGGCTCTAGAGTGCTTGACTTCTGTGTTCGGGATGTAAACAGGTATTTCCACTCTGATATGATTACCACACTATGATCATTCTCTGAAAACTGAATATTATCATTCATCTAAATTTAAACAAGGATTTACATAAGTCCTCGAATAATTAGTATCGGTTAGCTAAACACGTCACCGTGCGTACACATCCGACCTATCAACGTTATGGTCTATAACGATTCTTACGCCATTTAAGGCAGGGAAGATTAATCTTGAAGTTAGTTTCACACTTAGATGCTTTCAGCGTTTCTCTATTCCACACGTTGCTACCCTGCAGTGCCGCTGGCGCGACAACAGGATCACAAGA
>NZ_JONZ01000008.1 GCF_000712165.1 Ureaplasma canigenitalium ATCC 51252
AGTGTGAACAATCATATAATTCAAACAACCAATAGGATTTATAATAAGTTACTAAGAGCTTATGGTGAATGCCTTGGGACAAACAGGCGATGAAGGACGTGTTAATCTGCGATAAGCGACGGTTAGCTGATAAAAAGCATTTACCCGTCGATCTCCGAATGAGGAAACTCAATATATCTCGATATATTATTATTAAGTAAATACATAGCTTAATAAAGCGATACCTGGTGAAGTGAAACATCTCAGTAGCCAGAGGAAAAGAAAACGAATGTGATTCCCTGTGTAGCGGCGAGCGAAAGGGGAGTAGGCCAAACTGAATTTCGATTCAGGGTTGTAGGACTACAAGATGGACTAAGAAAAGATAGCAGAATTGGTTGGGAAGCCATACCATAGAAGGTGAAAGTCCTGTACGCGAAATCTTTTCTTTACCTAGTAGTATCCTGAGTAGGGCGGGACACGTGAAATCCTGTCTGAATCCACCCAGACCATTGGGTAAGCCTAAATACTAGTTTGTCACCGATAGCGCATAGTACCGTGAGGGAACGGTGAAAAGAACCCAGAGATGGGAGTGAAATAGAACCTGAAACCATAAGCTTACAAGGTGTTAGAGCACATTAATGTGTGATAGCGTGCCTTTTGAAGTATGAGCCAGCGAGTTATTGTAGCATGCAAGGTTAAATCGTAGAGATGGAGCCGGAGGGAAACCAAGTCTTAATAGGGCATTGAGTATGTTGCAATAGACGCGAAACGGGGTGATCTATCCATGGGCAGGTTGAAAGTGAAGTAACATTCACTGGAGGACCGAACCCACCTTCGTTGAAACGACGGGGGATGACCTGTGGATAGCGGTGAAATTCCAATCGAACTCCGTGATAGCTCGTTCTCGTCGAAATATTTTTAGGAATAGCGTTGGATTATTGGTCAAGTGGGGGTAAAGCGCTGAATCTATGATGGCGCCACCTCGGTGTACTGAATAGAATTAAACTCTGAATACCATTTGACCTACTCCAGCAGTCAGACCGTGGGGGATAAGCTTCATGGTCGCGAGGGAAACAGCCCAGATCATTAACTAAGGTCCCAAATATATGCTAAGTGGAAAACGATGTTGAGTTTCATAAACAGCAAGGATGTTGGCTTAGAAGCAGCCATCGTTTAAAGAGTGCGTAACAGCTCACTTGTTTAGAGACTCTGCGCGGAAGATGTAACGGGGCTAAGCATATAACCGAAGTTATGGGTTACCATTTTGGTAGCGGTAGACGAGTGTTGTATATGAGCCGAAGCTAAACCGTGAGGATTAGTGGATTTTATACAAGTAAGAATGCTGGCGTGAGTAACGAATGAAAGTGAGAATCTTTCAAACCGATTGACTAAGGGTTCCTGGGGAAGGGTCGTCCACCCAGGGTAAGTCGGATCCTAAGGCGAGGCTGAAAAGCGTAGTCGATGGTAAACGCGTTAATATTCGTGTACCTGTGAATTGAGTGATGGAGTGACGGAGTAGGTTATTAGGAGCCGGTTAATGGATTCCGGTTTAAATAACAAGGATGGTAAGTAGG
>NZ_JONZ01000009.1 GCF_000712165.1 Ureaplasma canigenitalium ATCC 51252
CGGAGAAAAGAAGGATGATCATGACCACAGTGGACATGACCATTCTGGTCACGACCATAGTAAACCTGATGCAGGAAAACCAAAACCTGAACCTGAAACTCCACCTAAGAAAAAACCTGAAGAAGGTAAGAAGACTCCTGAAAAAGGTAAAGATGAAAAGACACCAGAAGCTGGAAAAGAAAACCAATCTGATGATGATAAATTGCTTCCTGACCCAAATGATCAATTTAAGGGGGATGAAGGTGAAATAAAAAAAGGTGGAGTTGACCTTGAAGATAAGAGTAACAATGATGAACCTGATAGAGAAGAACCAGAAGATATAAAATCAGACACTACTCACTCAACTCTATACTTCCGAAAGGAAAATAAAATCTTCCTTCTTAAGAAAGAAGGGGAAGATATTATCTATCACCTAAGAATGAAATTTAGTAATCCTGATAATGTCAAGGGACTTAAATTGCGAATGAAAGCATTGCAGCATTTTAATAACTCAACTCAGGATGCTATTCAAAGAAAAATTGAAATTATTTCTGAAGAAGCCTTTGTTCACGATGATGGATCAGTTGACTTCCGTTTTGTAAGAAATCGAGCAAATCCTGGAGAGGGAATCCAACTTCTTTCTGAATACGACCATATTGAGGTTAAAGTAGTTGATGGTCCTGAGGATTTAAAAACTAAATTCTCATCAGTCTATAAATTGTATGAAGGAGCAAATAGTTTCAGTACTCCTTCTGAAACGAGAACACAATTCGATGTATTCGACCCTAAAAAAACAGCGACAGAATTGACTGAGAACGATAAATTAACTATTTCATTCGCACCTAATTCAATTCGAAAAATGGCATTCCAAAGTGCTAATAATAGTGGTCGTCCTGCATTCCTTAATACTCAATTCTTCTTATATAAGGATGGAAAACCTATCCAAAACCTGAACAAAGGTTACCGTGTTACTTTAAAGTTAAGACAAATTCCAGTAGGAAATGACACAAGAAGATATACACGTGAAAGTCAAATTGACCGAAAAATTTATGCTGATTCACAAATTAGTGGTTACCTACATGCTGACGGTGGTGCTCTTGTTAAGTTCTATTGATCATCTAAGTATTCTAGTTATATCGCGAAAGACCGGGACTATGATGTTGTAGGTTTTGTCATCTATAAAGCGAAAAAAGATAATTCTGATTTTGAAAAATTACAAGAGGTTAATCTAGAAGATCAACATATCCGTCTTTCTGGTCGAGAACAAGGAAATATTGAAACTAATGACAATTTCTACCTAGCTGACCGTGAAGACGGTGGTGCTCTTGCTCCAACTATTCTTGGACCGCTTGAAGGTATTTCACAAGAAGCGATTGATCGTTATAAAGCACGTCTAAAGAAAGAAAAACAAGCTCGTGAGGAAGAAGAAAGACGACGAGAAGAAAGGGAAAAACTAGAAAA
>NZ_JONZ01000010.1 GCF_000712165.1 Ureaplasma canigenitalium ATCC 51252
GAAGCGATTGATCGTTATAAAGCACGTCTAAAGAAAGAAAAACAAGCTCGTGAGGAAGAAGAAAGACGACGAGAAGAAAGGGAAAAACTAGAAAAGGATAAAGAAGTTAAAGCTAAAGAACTAATTAATCAAAAGAAAGCGGTTTGACTGTTCCCAATTGGTGTTGACTCAGCAACTTCTGAATTTGTAGAACGAGATTACACGAATTTAAAACCAAACGAAGGTTCTCTACCAAAAAGTGATGGTAAACAACGTTACCGGATTACTGTCCTTGTACCACATGCTGAAGGAACTTATACATTAAAGATTAATCCAGTAGTTGATAATAGCGAAAGTGATGGTAACTATAAATTCTATGGTAACTTTGGGGATAAAATCGGAATTCCACAAAGTAGTGGACCAGATCTTGGTGTAACTGTTAAGGATATCGATTTATGATTAACTCCTAATACAACTTATACAATTACTGAAGCTTCAATCTTCAATGGTGAAAAGTTTCAATTATCCGATACTACTTTAATATTCCACACATCTAGTATTATTAACCAACCAAAAGCACCAGAAAAAAAGGAAGATAATAAACAAAAAGACGAAAATGCTGGTGGAAGCCAACAAGACGGAAATAATGGTGGTTCAACGTCTGGTGGTGCTGACAAGCAAGACCTAACATTCCCTGAAAATCAGTTCTATTTTGATATCGGTGGAAGAAAAGATAATAAACTTCAATTGATATTACAAGTAGAAAGTAAATATATTAAAAAGCAAGATGGTGGTAAGTTCTTCCTTACTTTAGAAGCTGATGAAGTTGATGAAGATCATTCAATAGATGAAATAAGTAAAATCGATGATGAAGGACAACAAACTGAACTTAAAAAAGAAGTTGTTCTAAGTGATGAAACCAATGCTGTTTCAGGAAGATACACCGCTCACTTTACTATGAATTTCAAAGATACTCCTAAATGAGGAAAACTTCACTTTAAATTAAAGAAACTTTCGTATGGTGTAGAACAATCATCAGCTACGGAAATCCCACTTACTTCACTTGATTTAAGCAGTGTTGAAGAACAGGTTGAAATTGCAAAATCCTAACTAACTTATAAATTAACACCCATAAACAATCATATTAATAAATAGGATAAACATTAAAAATGACAAAGAAAAATAAGAAGATA
>NZ_JONZ01000011.1 GCF_000712165.1 Ureaplasma canigenitalium ATCC 51252
TATCTTCTTATTTTTCTTTGTCATTTTTAATGTTTATCCTATTTATTAATATGATTGTTTATGGGTGTTAATTTATAAGTTAGTTAGGATTTTGCGATTGAAACTTTTTCTTCTGAAAAAGATATATCTAGAGCAGAAAGAGGGTATTCCTTTGCACTTTCTTTGTCGACACCATAAGATATTTTTTTCACTGTAAAATGAAGTTTATTTCAATCTGGTGTATTCTTAAAGTTAGCTACGAAGTGAGCAGCATGGTAACCAGCTGTTACAGTATCATTAGATACAAGTACAACATCTTTATTTAACTCAATATCTTGCGAATCATATGTAATTTCTTTAAGATCATCAAGAGATTCATCAAGTCCTTCTTTTTCATTTGCTTGTATAGTAAGGAAAAATTTAGCACCCGGAATTTCTTTTAAAGTTGAAACTTTAGGTTGGAAGAAAAATTCAACCTTAGAGTCCTTCTTCCCTTGCAAATTAAAGAATTGAGAGCCTTCTTCAATTTCTGTTGTTACATCACTTGAACCGGTATTTCCACTATCTTGTTTTTGTTCATTACCGTTATTCGAATCGTTTTTACCTTCATCGGTAGAAATTTCAGGTTTTTTAGGAGAATTTATAGTTGCCGATGTTGTAATTGTTAAGTCACCGGCTAGTTCAAACTTGGCACCATTCTTTTGACCAACTTCAACAATTTGATAAGTAGTTTGTGGTGAAAGTCAAATATCAACACTTTTAACGGTTACACCTAAATCCTTAGCATGAGTTTGCGGAATTGAAATCTTATCCCCAAAGTTACCATAGATGGTAATTTCGCTTTTATCACCTTCAACTGGTTTATCGAACTTAATTGTGTAAGTACCTTCAGCATGCGGTACAAGAACAGTTAATCGATATAATTGTTTATTATCACTAGGTCGCGGTAAAGAATTAGCATTAGGCTCAAGTTTTTTATAATTAATTTCTTCATATTCCTTTGTCGAAGCATTGACACCGATTGGAAATAGGTAGAAGGCCTGCTTTTCATTTATAAGTACTTTGGCTTTCTCTTCAACTTGTTTTTCTAGTTTTTCCCTTTCTTCTCGTCGTCTTTCTTCTTCCTCACGAGCTTGTTTTTCTTTCTTTAGACGTGCTTTATAACGATCAATCGCTTC